>NZ_JBIMES010000020.1:0-50614 GCF_051262535.1 Massilia sp. CMS3.1
AAGGCGAACGGCCAGTACGCCAGCGCCGAGGGCTTCTACGGCGCCAACCTGGGCAACGAAATCGCTACCTTCACCGTGATGGCTGGCGGCGGCGGCCTGGTCGATTCGAGCGGCTCGCCAACCAACAACGGTCAAGTCACCGTGTTCGCCAAGGCCGACACTGGTAGCTTGGACGCTGGCTACTTCTTCCGTGAAAACGGCGACGACCTGTCGCTGGAATCGGTGATGGCCTTCGCCTTCACCAACGCCAACACCGTTGGTCGTCCAGACGCCCTGCAAGTGAGCGAAATCGCCTGCCAGTTTGCTGGTTACAAAGGTGCTGGTTGCAACGGTCGCCCTTACGCTAACGACCCAGGCCACATCTTCCTGGGTAACAACGGTCAGTTCAAGCTGGCCGAAGTGCCAGAGCCAGGTTCGCTGGCCCTGTTCGGTATCGCCATGCTGGGCGCCGGCTTCGTGAGCCGCAAGCGCGCCACGAAGGCGTAATACGTTCGAATACAGCTTGGCTCCTTGATGATTAGGGGCCAGCCAAAATGCCAGTCAGCCCAGCTGACTGGCATTTTTCATTTGGAACTCGCAACGATCGTTAACTTTGTGCCCACAAAAAAAGGGTCGCAGAGATGGCGAGCAATGGGAATTGAGTCGGAATTCTTTACATATCAGTTTTCAGCGAGTTAACATTTATCTCTAACTATCTGATTTTAAACGGTTATTAAAATCTGGCACACAAATTGCTGATGAGGAGATAGCTTCACCTCATCGAACTACTGAATACGAAAAGACTACCAATCATGAAATTTCTGAAAAAACTCGCTTGTGCCGCCGCTGTTGCAATGAGCTTTGCTGGTAGCGCCAACGCCGCTACCGTGATGAACGACTGGGTCTTCAACCCAATCGGCACCGGCTTCGCCGCTGGTCAGACGGTCAAGGAATCGCTGGACGTGAACGGCAATGCCTTCATCCAGATCACCCCAACCGGCGCCAACAGCTTCTCGTTCACCGAGCACGCTGTGTTCAACATCGTCCAGGCTGACGCCAACGGCAAGCTGTTCCCAGTGAACTACCCAGGCGGCAACATCACCGCAACTTTCGTCGGTGCCGGTAACGGTACCTTCAACGGCGCCTTCTCGTTCACCGGCGGCACCATCCGCATGTACCAGAACCCGACGAACAACCAGTACGGCAGCACCGACGGCTTCTACGGCGCCAACCTGGGCAACGAAATCGCTACCTTTACCGTGATGGCTGGCGGCGGCGGCCTGGTCGATGCGAGCGGCTCGCCAACCAACAACGGTCAAGTCACCGTGTTCGCCAAGGCCGACACTGGTACCCTGGACGCTGGCTACTTCTTCCGCGAAAACGGCGACGACCTGTCGCTGGAATCGATCCTGGCCTTCGCCTTCACCAACGCCAACACCGTCGGCCGCCCAGACGGCGTGCAGGTGAGTGAAATTGCCTGCGAATTCGCCGGTTTCAAAGGTGCTGGTTGCAACGGCACCGGCTACGCCAACGGCCCAGGTAACATCTTCCTTGGCAACAACGGTCAGTTCAAGCTGGCTGAAGTGCCAGAGCCAGGTTCGCTGGCCCTGTTCGGTATCGCCCTGCTGGGCGCCGGCTTCGTGAGCCGCAAGCGCGCCAAGAAGGCGTAATCACCTGTTACATACAGCTTGGCCCTTGATGACAAGGGGCCAGCCGGAATGCCAGTCAGCCCAGCTGACTGGCATTTTTTATTCGGGATGCGCGGCTAGCGGGCCGCCTGGGTCGCCGGCTTTCCAAACAGCTCTTCGGCGCGGCGGAACAGGATCCAGGAAGTCGCAATGAGCTTGTCGCCGCTGACCGGCACATGACCCTTGTGCGTATGCGTAAACCCGGCCGGCGCGATGATCAGGCGGCCCTTTCTGGCGTCGACCTTGCGCTGCTGGTACAGGAATTCGGTCTCGCCGCCTTCCTTCACGTCGTTCAGGTAGAACTGGAACAGCAGTACCCGGTGCAGGGTGTCGCAGCTGGCGTTCTGCGGATAGATCTCGGAATGCCAGTGGTGATAGCCGCCAAGCCCCTGCAGGTATTTTTGCAGGTTGATCGGGCCGCAGCGGTACATGGACTGCAGCAGCGCAGCCAGGTGCGGCCGGCCGCATTCGTCGAAGTTCGCCAGCGACAATGCCACCGGCTGCCCGCTCTGCGGGTGCGCCACCATCGGCGCCAGCGCGCCCAGCACCAGTGCGCGGTACTGGTCGATGTAGTTGGTGAGATGCTGCGCCACAGCCGCCATCATCAGGTTGCCGACGTCATGCCACTCGGGGTGCGGTCCGATGGTGAGGTCCCAGCTGTCCTTCTTGCTGGTGTCGACGCCATTGCCGGTGCGCCCGCGCGCCACCTTGTCGCTGGCCTCGAAGCGCGCCACGATGGCGTCGCATTGTTGCGCCGTGAGGGCGCCGTCGTAGATGCCGATGAAGTCGTTCACGGTGATGTCCCTTTCGCACTTGCCTGGGGCGGCAAATGAATCGAGCGCGCCAGCAAATGTCCCGCCAGCCAGCCGCCGACCAGGCCGCCGATATGGGCCGCGTTGTCGGTGTGCGGATACACGAAGCCCATCCATAGGCTGAACAGTAAAAACGGCACGAGCGAGGAGCGCAGCTCGGAGACGACGGTCGGCGGCACGCCGCTGTTGGCGCGGCCGAGGAAGGCCAGCAGGCCGCCGATGATGCCGAAGATCGCACCCGAGGCGCCGACGCTGTTCACATGCGGATTCCACAGCACGCTGGCGATGCTGCCCGAGACGCCGGCGAGGAAATACAGGGCGACGAAGCGCGTGCTGCCGAAGATGCGTTCGGTGAGGCGCCCGACCTGCCACAGCGCCAGCATGTTGAACACCAGGTGCAGCAGGCTCCCGTGCAGGAACATCGAACTCACCAAACGCCACCATTGCCCGCCGCGCGTGAGCCGGCCGACGTTCGAGCCCCATTCGACCAGTTGCTGCGCATGCAGGATCGCCGAAGCGTTCGGCTGCAGCGCGAACAGCTGGCGCAGGGGACCGACCAGCTCCGACTGGAAATGCTTGAGGGCGAGCCACATCAGCGCAAAGATGCCGATATTTGCCGCCAGCAGGCCCCAGATCACCGGCGTCGACGGGCTCCAGTAGTCGATCCGGTCGTGGAAGACTTCGTTTTCCTCGTGCTCGCGCACGAAGGTCTCGCTCTGGCGCGTGGGCAGCAGGCTGACAATGCGCGCAGCCGTCTCGCGATCAGGCGCGGTAAAGCCGATCGTCATGTCGCCCTTCACGCCGACCACGTCGAACCAGACATCCTGGCCGCTGGCATAGGCGTTGATGATGTCGACACGGCGCAGCTTGTGCTCTTCGCGGCGCGACAGGAACAGGCGCTGCGGCGTGCCGCGCACGAACACGAAATCGGTCTCGATGGCGAGCTCGCCCTGGCCGCGCAAGCGGAAAGGGTTGGTCGGCCACTTGGCCCCGGCCGTATAGAAACGAACCTCGAAAACGGTACTGGTGCTGCTGGTACTACTTGCCATCGGCAACGCCCTGGCCGCGCTTGCGCTCGTGGTTCCAGAGCACATCGCTCCCGCCAGCGAAGCGGTTCAGCACGCGCGCCAGCACGAACATCAGGTCCGACAGGCGGTTCACGTACTGGCGCGGCTGCGGGTGGATGGTGTCCTGTTTCGACAGCGCGACGATGGCGCGCTCGGCGCGGCGGCAGACCGTGCGGCACACATGCGCCGTCGAGGCCGCGCGCGAGCCGGCCGGCAGGATGAATTCCTTCAGGGTCGGCAGGTCGGCATTGTACTTTTCCAGCAGATCGTCCAGGCGCGCGACATGCTCGTCCTTGATCATCTGGTAGCCGGGGATGCACAGCTCGCCGCCCAGGTCGAACAGGTCGTGCTGGATCGAAACCAGCTCCTCGCGCAGGTCTGGCGGCATGTCCTCGCACAGCAAGAGGCCGACGAAGGAATTGAGTTCGTCCACTTCGCCCAGGGCGTGGACGCGGGCGCTGTCCTTGCCGGTACGGCTGCCGTCGCCGAGGCCCGTGCTGCCGTCGTCTCCGGTGCGCGTGGCGATTTTGGAAAGTCGATTACCCATGATGATGGCCTGCCTTGAAAAAAAGATAGCCCGAGGATACGACAAAACGATGCGATTGTGCTTACAATCGAAGGATGTCCGCATCCCTCCAAGTCCCCCTCAGTGCCCCCATCGAGCGCCGCCAGCAAGTGGCCGCCGCCCTGCGTGCAGTATTGCCGGACGGCGCCGTCCTGTCCGATCCGGAAGATACGCGTCCTTACGAATGCGACGGCCTGGCCGCTTACCGCCAGTTGCCGATGATCGTCACGCTCCCGGTAAACGAAGAGCAGGTGCTGGCGGTCCTGAACGTCTGCCGCGCGCTGAAAGTGCCGATCGTGCCGCGCGGCGCCGGCACCGGCCTGTCGGGCGGGGCGCTGCCGATTCACGACGGCGTGGTGCTGTCGACCGCGCGCCTGAACCGCATCGTGCGCGTGGATGACTACGCGCGCACGGCCGTCGTCCAGCCCGGCGTGCGCAATCTCGCCATCTCGGAAGCCGCGGCCCAGTACGGCCTGTATTACGCGCCGGACCCGTCCTCGCAGATCGCCTGCACCATCGGCGGCAACGTGGCCGAGAACTCGGGCGGCGTGCACTGCCTGAAATACGGCCTCACCGTGCACAACGTGCTGCGCGTGCGCGTGGCCACCATCGACGGCGAGATCATTGAACTGGGCAGCGAAGCGCTCGACGCGCCGGGCCTCGATTTGCTGGCCGTCTTCATCGGCTCGGAAGGCATGCTCGGCATCGTGACCGAGGTGACGGTAAAACTGGTGCCGAAACCGGCCGCGGCGCAGGTCATCATGGCCTCGTTCAATGATGTCGTAACCGGCGGCAATGCGGTGGCCAGCGTGATCGCGGCCGGCATCATCCCGGCCGGCCTGGAGATGATGGACCGCACCTCGGCGCGCATGGTCGAGCCGTTCGTGCACGCCGGCTACGACACCGATGCCGCCGCCATCCTGCTGTGCGAGGCCGACGGCACGCCTTTGGAAGTGGCTGAAGAGATCGAGCGCATGACGCAAGTACTGGAAGCGGCCGGCGCCAGCGCGATCGCGGTCTCGCAAACCGAGGCCGAGCGGATGCGCTTCTGGTCCGGGCGCAAGAACGCCTTCCCGGCAGCGGGGCGCATCTCGCCGGATTACTACTGCATGGACGGCACCATTCCGCGCAAGCACCTGGCGCAGGTGCTGACCGGGATCGAGGCGATGGAAACGACCTACGGCCTGCGCTGCGCCAATGTGTTCCACGCGGGCGACGGCAATTTGCATCCGCTGATCCTGTTCGATGCGAACCAGCCGGGCGAATTCGACCGCGCCGAAGCCTTTGGCGCGGCGATCCTGGCGCTGTGCGTCGAAGTCGGGGGCACGATCACGGGCGAGCATGGCGTGGGCATGGAAAAGATCAATTCGATGTGCGTGCAGTTCGGACGGCCGGAGCTCGACATGTTCTTCGCGGTGAAGCGCGCCTTCGACGTGCCGATGCTGCTCAACCCGGACAAGGCGATCCCGACCCCGCACCGCTGCGCCGAGTTCGGCAAGCTGCATGTGCATCACGGGGCCGTGCCCTTCCCCGATCTTCCGCGCTTCTAGAAAGAGACAATGCAAGCGATTCAACAATTCAGGGAGCAGGTACGTCAAGCCGCTGCCGGCAAGACGCCACTGCGCATCCGCGGCGGCGGCACCAAGGACTGGTACGGCGGCCCTTTACCTTCAAGCGGCGAGATCCTCGATACGCGCATTCACACCGGCGTGGTGGACTACGAGCCGACCGAACTGGTGATCACGGCGCGCTGCGGCACGCCGCTTGCCGAGATCGAGGCCGTGCTGGCCGCGCAAAACCAGATGCTGGCCTTCGAGCCGCCGCATTTTGGCGACGGCGCCACCTTTGGCGGCGCCGTCGCTGCGGGATTGTCCGGCCCGCGCCGCGCCACCAGCGGCGCCGTGCGCGATTTTGTATTGGGCGCGACACTCATGGACGGCAAGGGCGAAGTATTGAAATTTGGCGGCCAGGTCATGAAGAACGTGGCCGGCTACGACGTCTCGCGCTTGCTGGCCGGGTCGATGGGTACGCTCGGGCTGATGCTGGAACTGTCCGTCAAGGTGCTGCCGCGCGCGGTGCGTGAAGCCACGCTGCGCTTCGAGACCAGCGAGATCGAGGCGATCCGCATGCTCAATACCTGGGGCGGCCAGCCGCTGCCCATTTCCGGCAGCTGCTGGCACCAGGGTGTGCTGGCGCTGCGCCTGTCCGGCGCCCGCGCCGCGGTCGACGCGGCGGTGCGCTCGCTGGGCGGGCAGGTAATGCCCGACTGTGCGAGCTTCTGGGCGCACTTGCGCGAACAGCGCCATGCTTTCTTCGAGGGCGACACGCCGCTGTGGCGCTTGTCGGTGCCGTCGACCACGGGCGCGATCGTGACGGGCGGCGAACAGCTGATCGAGTGGGGCGGGGCGCAACGCTGGCTGCGCGCATCGTCAAGCGACGCGGCCATGATCCGCCGCCTTGTCGCCGCCGCCGGCGGCCATGCGAGCCTGTTCCGCGGCGGCGACAAGACTGTCGGCGTGTTCCAGCCGCTGGCGCCCGCCGTGGCGCGCATCCACGAGCGCCTCAAAACGGCCTTCGACCCTGCGACCATTTTCAATCCCGGACGAATGTTCTAGCATGCAAACCAACCTGGCCGATTTCATCAAGGGCACCGCGGATGGCGACGAGGCCGAAGCGATCCTGCGTGCCTGCGTGCACTGCGGCTTCTGCACCGCAACCTGCCCGACCTATCAACTGCTGGGCGACGAGCTCGATGGCCCGCGCGGGCGCATCTACCTGATCAAGCAGGTGCTCGAAGGCGCCGAGCCCACCCGCAAGACGCAATTGCACCTGGACCGCTGCCTGACCTGCCGCAACTGCGAGTCGACCTGCCCGTCGGGCGTAAAGTACGGGCGCCTGGTCGATATCGGACGCCGCGTGGTGGACGAACGCGTGCCGCGTCCCCCAGCGGACCGCATCAGGCGGACGATGTTGAAAGAGTTCCTGCCGCGCACGAGCCTGTTCAAGCCGGCTTTCAAAGCGGGCAGCGCGCTGCGGCCCCTCCTGTCGAAGGAGCTGCAGGATAAACTGCAACGCCCGCGCCACGCCGGCCACTGGCCGACGCGCACGCATGCACGCAAGATGCTGGTGCTCGATGGCTGCGTGCAGCCGGCGATGGCGCCGAACATCAATGCGGCCACCGCGCGTGTATTCGACGCGCTCGGCGTGCAGTTGGTGGTCGCGCCGAAGGCCGGCTGCTGCGGCGCCGTGCGCTATCACCTGAACGACCAGGCCGGCGGCCTGGACGACATGCGCCGCAACATCGACGCCTGGTGGCCGTATGTGGAAGGGGCGGGGGAGGTGGAGGCGATCGTGATGACGGCGTCCGGTTGCGGCGTCACGGTCAAGGAATACGGGCACCTGTTGGCCCACGATCCCGCCTACGCGGCGAAAGCAGGGCGCATCTCGATGCTCACGCGCGACCTGTCGGAAATCCTGCCCGAGTTCGAGGAGCAGCTGGCCGCCAGCCTGCGCGGCAAGATCACCGGGCGCGTCGCGTTTCACCCGCCATGCACGCTGCAGCACGGCCAGCAAATTCGCGGCAAGGTCGAAGGGGTATTGCGCGCGGCCGGCGTCGACGTCGTGCTGTGCGCCGACAGCCACCTGTGCTGCGGCTCGGCCGGCACCTATTCGGTGCTGCATCCCGGAATCGCCCACGAACTGCGCGACCGCAAGCTGGCCAACCTGGCAGCGACCGGCGCGAAGGAAATCGTGTCGGCGAACATCGGCTGCATGACGCACCTGCAATCGGGAACCGACACGCCGGTCACGCACTGGATCGAGCTGGTGGACCGGGCCCTGGCCACTGCCGGCGCACAGCGCTGACCGGCCCGGCCGGCTTGGCGCACACGGCAGCGCATTCTCTGTTGACCAACAATCTGGTCATTTCTCTCCTTCGATCACGCGCCTTGCGAGGCGCGTGACGGTCCCCTATTGGCGTACCGAAACAGTCGCTTGACACGACTTGACCAGCTAAGTTGCGGTAAAGTAACAAAATGTATCAAATAAGCGACGGAAGTTACAGGATTTAACGACTCTGCAGGCAATTTTTGATCTCAACTTTGCTACGCATCAATGTTGTGTAACAGTATTTATGCGCGTCAACGCTATTAGTCAGATGTATGTGACTGGACCATGACAGCGAGTTGTTAAAATAAATCTACCATTCGGGAGTCGTTGTGAAGCATAAGAGTACTTTGAGCAAAAGCGCCATCGCGCTGGCAGTCACCCTGGCCTACCCGGCCTTCGCCCTGGCACAGCAGCCGATCGATCCGGCTGTCACAATGCAGCGTGTGGAAGTCACCGGCAGTAACATCAAGCGTACCGAAGCCGAAGCCGCAGGTTCTGTCCAGGTCTTGACCCGCGATGACATCGAACGTACCGGCCAAACGACGGCACTCGGCATCCTGACCTCGACTGCTTCGGTCGACACCAGCCTGAACTCGGCCACCTCCAGCAGCGGCGGTTTCGCCACCGGCGCTTCGGGTGTGAGCATGCGCGGCCTGCAAAAGGTCTCGACCCTGATCCTGGTCAACGGTCGCCGCATCGCCAATTACGGCCTGGCGGACAACGCCCAGGAAAATTTCACCAACCTCGACGCCATCGCCAGCGACGCGATCGAACGCATCGAAATCCTGAAGGACGGCGCCTCGGCAATTTATGGCTCCGACGCCATTGCCGGCGTGATCAACATCATCCTGCGCAAGGACTACCAGGGCGCCCAGATCCGCGTGAACCATCGCGAATCGCAGCATTTCCACGACGACCGCAGCCGTAGCGTGTCGGCCATCGTCGGCTTCGGCGACATCGACAAGCAGGGCTTCAACACCTACATCAGCGCCGAGTTCTACAAGCGTGATGGCTACAGCGTCGGCGACCTGAAGGACTACTACCCGGCATGGCACCGCAAGACCCCGGGCCGTTCGACCTGGGATGCAAAGAGCACCCTGTCGCCAACCGGTAACTACTTCCGCAGCAGCACCAACATCGTCGCCGCACCGGGCTGTCCTGCCGACGCGATCGACCCGGCCGACAAGCTTTGTAAATGGGACGTCCTGCCGTACAGCGGCCTGACCACCAACAACAAGCGTCACGCCATCGCCAGCAACACCCACTTCAAGATTGGCAGCGCGATCAACGCCAACTTCGAGCTCACCTCCGCCGGCGCGACCAGCGACTACATCGTGGCGCCGTTCAGCGTCAGCAACGGGAGCACGACCGCCGCGCAGAGCGTCTGGTACAACGTCAACGCCGGCAAGATGGTGGGACCGTACTCGTATCCGAAGCTGCCGGTCGGCCACCCAAACAACCCGTACAACGTCGCGACCGAATACCGTGCGCGCATGATGGACACCGGCAACGGTTTCAACTTCAACCGTACTGAGTCCGACCAGTGGCGCGCCATGCTGTCGCTGGATGGCACAATCGGCAGCTTCGACTGGCGTTCGGCTGCCGGCTGGATGAAATCGTCGGCGACGAAGGCCACCCGCGCCGTCAGCGCCGTCAACTACACCGCTGCGATCAACAATGCTACCTACAAATTCGGCCAGCAAAACGATCCAGCGCTGCTGAACTCGATGTTCCCGATTCGTACCACCGAAGGCGAATCCGATATCAAGTTCTTCGACGCCACCATCTCGGGCGCGGTCATGCAACTGCCGGCCGGTCCGTTGAGCATCGCTGTCGGCACCGACATCCGCAGCAATGGTTACTGGATGAAGAGCTCGGATAACGTCCTGAATGGCGAGCTGGTCGGCATCTTCGGCCTGCAAGTTGCCGACCGCGTCAACCAGTACGCCGTGTTCACCGAAGCCACGGTTCCTGTTTTCAAGAACCTGGAACTGAGCGCTGCCGTGCGTGCCGACAAGACCGCCGGTTTCGATGCGCATGTGTCGCCGAAACTGGGCCTGCGCTATACGGTCAACGACAAGCTGCTGCTGCGCGCAACGGCATCGGGCGGTTTCCGCGCACCGAACATCGTCGAATCGGGTGACGGCCGCGGCCGCAGCTCGGTCGCCACCAGCGTCGTCGATCCACGCCGCTGCCCGACCGCCAACGCACTGAACGCACTGGTGCAAAACGGGGCCGGCGCGACGGCTAGCGACAAGGTGCAGGCGAACAGCTTCCGCGTCCAGGAATGCGTCGGCAGCCTGCCGAGCTTCGTGTCGTCGAATCCGGAACTGGAACCGGAAACCTCGCGTTCGCTGACCGCCGGTTTCGTCTTCCAACCGATCAAGAACTGGTCGATGGCGATGGACTACTATCACATCGAGCGCCGCAACGAGATCGGTACCCGCACGACGGCCGACATCCTGGCCGATGAAGCCAACCTGCCGGCCGGTCAGCTGGTCCGTATCGACAGCACCGCGGCCGACAACGAGTTCCTGGCACTAGCACGCAAGTACGCGCCGAACACCACCCTCAACTACGGTGGCGTTAACCAGCTGGGCCTGGTGTACAACCCGTACGTCAACAGCGGCAAGACGCGCGTCTCGGGCCTTGACTTCGATACATCGGGCCGCATCAAGTTGCTGGGTACGGACGTTCGCCTGAAGCTGGACGGCACGTATGTGCTGAAGTACCAGACCTTCAACGTTGGCAAGGGTGTCTATGACCGCAACATGGTTGGTACCTGGGACTTCGGTTCGCGCATGACGGTCAAAGCCCGCGCCAACGTGAAAAAGGGTGACTTCGACAATGGCCTGACCTGGAACTACGCCAGCGGCTATACCAACGACAGCATCAGTTCGCCGACCTACTGCGCGACGCAAAACGTCGCCGCGGCGAACATGGCTGACTGCTCGCGTGTCGACCACCACACGACCCTGGACTACAACCTGGCTTACACGGGCATCCCGCACGTGACACTGAATGCGTACGTCTACAACGTGCTCGGCGAAGACCGTCCGATCCAGTACCGTGACGGCTGGAACACGACCTCGCCGCAGTTCCGCGCGTTCGGCGTTGCCGCAACCTACAAGTTCTAATGTTTTGATCGGCTGAAGTAGTACGAACGTAGTACGAAAGACCAGGCTTCGGCCTGGTCTTTTTTTGCCCGTCACAACACGTCTTTTGCCGCCGTGCTAGCATGCCGTCCCATCCATGACCGACAAGAGTACGCCATGAGTTCAGTCTTTCGCCTCGTGCGCGACGAGGGAGGCGCTGCCCCCGTCGTCCTGTTCGAAGACTCCACCACGCCCGGTTTCGTTCCCTTGTGGGAAGAGGTCGGTGTCTACGACGCCCTGTATAACAGCGACGGCAGGCACGGGCGGGACGTATCGCGTGCGCTGGCCTACGGGCTGGACAGGGTGTCGAGCGAACCCGGGCTGAACCGCCTGGTCCCGTCGTCGGCATTGATGGCGGAAGCGATCCGCTTCCTGGAAAACGTCAACCGTGGCTGTGTCATCCACGGCTCGGCGGAAATCCAGACGCGCTGAGAAGACCTTACTTGCCACGTCAAACCATCACGATTTCCGGCGAAACGCTGGACCGTAGCCGCATCGAACAACTGCTGCACGACGACGCCATGCTCGTCTTCGAGGACTGCGACCTGTCCGGCGCCGACCTCTCGCGCCTGGATCTGCAGGAGAGCAGCTTTCGCAATTGCGTGCTGCTTGAAACCTCGTTCTATGCGGCCAATCTTTCGCGCACGCGCTGGCAGCGCTGCCGCGCCGGCCACGCCGACTTCGAATCCGCCGACCTGGTCGACGCCCGCTTCGACGCCTCGGACCTGAACAACACGGTCTGGCGCCGCGCCAAGCTCGCCTCCTGTGCTTTCAAGCGCTGCAAACTCACCGGCGCCGCTTTTGAAGACGTGAGCTACCTCGGCCTGTCGTTCGAAGACTCCCTCTTGATCGGCGCCGACCTGCGCCGCATGTCGTTTCGCAAGATGACGCTGGTCGGCCTCGATTTCGCCGACGCCGATTTGTCGGGCTGCGATTTCCGCGACACCGTGTTCGAGGGTGGCAGCCTGCGCGAAGCCCATATCAAGGACACGCGCTTTGATGGCGCCGACCTGCGCGAAGCCAACCTGGGTGGATTGAAACTTCTCAATGCCAAGCTGTTCGCGGGTGCAACCATTTCACCGCGCCAGGCGGCCGAGATCGTGCAGGCGATGGGCTTGAACGTGGCCTAGGAATGTCGAAAAATCTTACAGTGACGGCGCTGTTGAATTGCCTTATATCACTAACTCTTTGATTATTATCAATATGTTTCAGGTGGAACAGTTATTGCTTATTATAAATAATAATTAACCATAACTAAGGACCTGAAAATGAACGCTTCCCGTACCCTGGCATTGTGTGTCGCTCTTGCAGCTGCATGTGTTACTCCGGCCGCGAGTGCCACCGTCTTGACGAATCAAGGTAACGGCATCGCCGCGCCTTCATACACCATCGATTTCTCCGGTCAATCCGTTGGGGCGGACGTGAGCAATGCGTATGCCGCCGATGGCCTTACCTTCTTTGGACTGAATGCAGTCAGCTTGTATGGCGAGACCTTCGCGCCAACCAAGGCACCGGCAGTCGTGAATTTTTACGCGGGTATCAACAATTCTTTCGGCTTCAATTTCGATAATGCCGTTACCGACGTGTCCTTCTTCCTTGTCACGAATGGCGCGGGTACGACGATTACTTCCTATCTGAAAGGTACCGCAGTCGAATCGTTTAACGTCGGTCGCTACCTGGGCGTCAACAGCTTCCAGGGCTTTACCAATACGATGATCGACAGTGTCCGCTTCAACGTGGGTGGCGACGGCCTCGCCCTGATGGACAATGTCGATTTCACGAACGCGCAGACGAATGATGTGCCCGAGCCGACGAGCATTGCTCTGCTGGCCCTGGGCCTGGCTGGGATTGCCGCGCGTCGCCGCAAGGCATGAGTCGAGCAGCCTGCTCATCGGAGCTGGCCCGACTTGTAAGCAAATGCCACGAATGTAAGGGATTGTTAAGCTCGTCAACTGTTTGTTGATGCGGCCCGTTGATGGATCAGTGGCATGTGAATCGTGCACTGACCATCAACTAACCGAGGAGCTGCACCATGAAAAAAATTACCGCTACCCTGATCGCCGGCCTGTTCGCTACCGCTGCCTTCGCTCAAACGCCAGCCACCCCGGCTACGCCAGATGCGCAGGCGAACGTGGACGCCACGACGCCGAAAGCTGCGTTCGTCGACAACAAGGATCTGAAGGCCGGCGCGCAAACCGATGGCAAGCTGGTCAAGAAGATCAGCAAGGCCGATGCCAAGGCGGCAGCGAAAGCGGACAAGGATGCCAAAGCCAAGGCCGACAGCAAAGACACCAAGGCGGCAGTCAAGGCAGACATCAAGGTGCCGGCCGACGCGCAGGCCGATGCCCACGCAGCGCACGGTTCGACGACCGCCACGACCTCGACGACGGCCACGACCAAATAAGGTCCCGGCAGTCGCATGCAAGCCCGCGTTCGCGCGGGCTTTTTTGCCATTGTGCGGCTCAGCGCGCCAGCAACTGCTCGATATCTGCGACCAACGCGTGCGGGGGCGTGCGCGGCGCATAACGTTTGACCACGCGGCCGTCGCGCCCGACCAGGAACTTGGTGAAGTTCCACTTGATGCGCTCTGTGCCGAGCAGGCCCGGCGCTTCGCTTTCGAGGTGCCGGAACAGCGGATGCGCATGGGCGCCGTTGACGTCGATCTTGGCGAACAGCGGGAAACTGACGCCGTAATTCTTTTCGCAGAAGGCGCCGATCTCCGCTTCGCTGCCGGATTCCTGCTGGCCGAACTGGTTGCAGGGAAAACCCAACACTTCGATCCCGCGCTCGCGGAACTGGCGATACACCTCTTCCAGTCCCTTGTACTGGGGCGTGAAGCCGCAGGCGCTCGCCGTGTTGACGATCAAAAGTACCTTGCCGCGGTAGCGCGCCAGGTCGATGGGAGCGCCGTCGAGCGCGGTGGCGTGGAAGTCGAATACGTTCATGCTGCAATGATACCAAAAAAGCAAGTATCACTTGGGTGAACAAACTTTGTTCCAAATCAAACGGTATCGTTGACGCAGGCGAGGTACGACGAAAACCATCTAAGCTGGTTCCTGACGGTCGTCCGTCCGGATGGCTGCGCCCTTCCCAGTGGAGGTTGTCATGGCGACCGCACCAAACGAAGAAATCATGATCGGCGAGGACGGCAACGAGATCTTCATCCGCAGCTGGCATCCGGCCGAGCCGCCCCGCGCGCTGGTCGTCATCTGCCACGGCGTCAATTCGCACAGCGGCCAGTATGGCTGGACGGCGGGGCAATTGACCGCCAACGGCTGCGCCGTGTATGCGCTCGACTTGCGCGGGCGCGGCAAGTCGAGCGGAGAGCGTTTTTATGTCGACCATATCGGCGACTATGTCAGCGACCTGCACAGCCTGGTCACCCTGGCCAAGTCGCGCGAGCCGGCACTGCCGGTATTCTTGCTCGGCCACAGCGCCGGCGGGGTCGTTTCCTGCGTCTACACCCTCGAACACCAGGCGGAAATCGATGGCCTGATCTGCGAAAGCTTCGCCTTCAAGGTGCCGGCACCCGACATCGCGCTCGCGCTCATCAAGGGGCTCAGCCACGTCGCGCCGCACCTGCGTGTCCTGAGGCTCAAGAACGAGGATTTTTCGCGCGACCCGCTGGCGGTGGCGAGCCTGAACAGCGACCCGCTGATCGCGCGCGAAGTGCAGCCGGCGAAAACGGTCGCCGCCCTGGTGCGCGCCGACGAGCGGCTCGAGAAGCAGTTCCCGCTCATTACCGTGCCGGTCTTCATCATGCACGGGACGGTGGACCGGGCGACGGTGCCGCAAGGCAGCCAGTTTTTCTACGATACCGTCGGCTCGAGCGACAAGACGCTCAAGCTCTACGAGGGGCATTACCACGATCTGTTCAACGATTACGGCAAGGACGACGTCATGGCCGATACCACGGAATGGATCAACCGGCACCTGCCAAGTGCGCCGGCCGGCATGGCGCCGGGCATGGCGTAAGGGACTTGGGCGGGCTTACACCAGGCCGAGATGCTCCGTCCCGCTCGAGAAATCGCGGTCCTTCGCGTTCTTGCTGTTGAGCTTGATGTTCAGGCGCAGGTCGTTCACCGAGTCGGCATTGCGCAGCGCGTCTTCGTACGAGATGCGATCGCCCTCGTACAGGTCGAACAGCGCCTGGTCGAACGTCTGCATGCCGAGTTCGCGCGACTTCTTCATGATCTCCTTGATTTCATGCACTTCGCCTTTGAAGATCAGGTCCGAGATCAGCGGCGAGTTGAGCAGGATTTCCATGGCCACCACACGGCCTTTGTCTTCCTTCTTCGGGATCAGGCGCTGCGAGACCAGGCCGCGCAGGTTCAGCGACAGGTCCATCAGCAATTGCTGGCGCCGCTCTTCGGGGAAGAAGTTGATGATGCGGTCGAGCGCCTGATTCGCGCTGTTGGCGTGCAGCGTGGCCAGGCACAGGTGGCCGGTCTCGGCGAACGCGATCGCGTGCTCCATCGTTTCCCGGTCGCGAATTTCTCCGATCTGGATCACGTCCGGCGCCTGGCGCAGCGAGTTTTTCAGGGCTGCTTCAAAACTGTCGGTGTCGACGCCCACTTCGCGCTGCGTAATCACGCAGTTGCGGTGCGGATGCACGAATTCGACCGGGTCTTCGATGGTGATGATGTGGCCGTAGCTGTTCTCGTTACGGTAGCCGACCATGGCGGCGAGCGTCGTCGATTTGCCCGAGCCGGTGGCGCCGACCATGATCACGAGGCCGCGCTTGGACATGACGACATCCTTCAGTACATTCGGCAAGGCCAGGTCTTCGAACTTCGGAATCTGCGTCGTGATCGTACGCAGCACCATGCCGACGCTGCTCATCTGCACAAACGCCGAGACGCGGAAGCGTCCCAGATCGCCCGGGCTGATTGCGAAGTTCGCTTCGCGGGTGGTCTCGAAGCCGGCGGTCTGCTTGTCGTTCATGATCGAACGCGCGAGATCGGCCGTGTGCGTGGCCGTCAGCGGCTGGTTTGAGACCGGCGTCATCCTGCCGTCGATCTTGATCGCCGGCGGGAAGCCGGAGGTAATGAAGAGGTCCGAACCGCCCTTGCTGACCATCAGGCGCAGCAGGTCGAACATGAATTTTGAGGCCTGGTCGCGTTCCATGGCTTAACCCGGGAAGTTTTCGGGGATCTTGGCGGCCGAGCGGGCGGCGGCGCTGGAGATCACATTGCGGCGCACGAGGTCCGTCAGGTTCTGGTCCAGCGTCTGCATGCCGATATTGCTGCCGGTCTGGATGCTCGAGTACATCTGGGCGATCTTCGCTTCGCGGATCAGGTTGCGGATCGCCGGCGTGCCGAGCATGATTTCGTGGGCTGCCACGCGCCCGGAACCATCCTTGGTTTTCAGCAGGGTCTGCGAGATGACGGCCTGCAGCGACTCGGACAGCATCGCGCGCACCATCTCTTTTTCCTCGGCCGGGAACACGTCGACGATACGGTCGATGGTCTTCGCCGCCGACGAGGTATGCAGGGTGCCGAACACCAGGTGGCCGGTTTCGGCGGCCGACAAAGCGAGACGGATGGTCTCGAGGTCGCGCAGTTCGCCGACCAGGATGGCATCCGGGTCTTCACGCAGCGCCGAACGCAGCGAGTTACTGAAGGAGAGGGTGTGCGGGCCGACTTCGCGCTGGTTGATCAAGCATTTTTTTGACTCGTGGACGAATTCGATCGGGTCCTCGATCGTCAGGATGTGCCCATATTCCGTCTCGTTCAGGTGGTTGACCATCGCCGCCAGCGTGGTCGATTTACCCGAGCCGGTCGGGCCGGTCACGAGCACCAGGCCGCGCGGGCGCAGCGCCAGTTCGGCGAAGATCTTCGGGGCGTTCAATTCTTCGAGCGACAGGATTTTCGACGGGATGGTACGCAGCACGGCGGCCGCGCCGCGTTCCTGATTAAAAGCGTTGACGCGAAAACGCGCCAGGCCGGGAATCGCGAACGAAAAATCGCATTCGAGCATCTCCTCGTACTGCTTGCGCTGGCCGTCGTTCATGATGTCATAGATCATGGCGTGCACGTCCTTGTGCTCGAGCGGCGGCAGGTTGATGCGGCGTACGTCGCCATGCACGCGTATCATCGGCGGCAAGCCGGCCGACAGGTGCAGGTCGGAGGCCTTGTTCTTTACCGAGAAGGCGAGTAGTTCTGAGATGTCCATTTATAATCCTTATGCCGTAGAGCTTCTAACAACACCGCCATGGCGGCGTTGTTAGACGCGCTAACGTAATATTGCAAATATTGCCCATAGAAAACGATTATGTCCACAATCGCTGCCAACTTGCAAGCTGTCGAAGCGACAATCGCCGCCGCCGCGGAGGCTGCCGCCAGGCCCCGTTCGAGCGTCCAGTTGCTCGCCGTATCGAAGACCTTCCCGATGGAGGCCGTGGTCGAGGCCATCGCCGCCGGACAGCGCGCCTTCGGTGAAAACTATCTGCAGGAAGGCGTCGAAAAAATCGCCGCCGTGGCGCGCGCGCAACCGGATGGGCTCGTGGAGTGGCATTTCATCGGTCCGATCCAGAGCAACAAGACGCGCCCGATTGCCACCAGCTTCGCCTGGGTGCACACGGTCGAACGCCTCAAGATCGCCCAGCGCCTGTCCGAACAGCGGCCCCCGGAGATGGGACCCCTGAACATCTGCCTGCAAGTGAACATCAGCGGCGAGGCCACCAAGAGCGGTGCGACCCCGGCCGAATTGCCTGAACTGGCACGCCAGGTCGCCGCGCTGCCGAATCTGACACTGCGCGGCTTGATGGCCATTCCCGAAGCCCAGGCCGATGCTGCGCTCCAGCGCGCGGCCTTCGCCAAATTGCGCGCGCTGGCCGACGCGCTGCGCGCCGGCGGGCTGGCGATCGATACGCTGTCGATGGGCATGTCGGGCGACATGGCAGCCGCCATTGCCGAAGGCGCGACCATCGTGCGCGTCGGCAGCGCGATCTTCGGTTCGCGACACTACGATTAAGGGACAAGCATGAAGATCGCGTTTATCGGTGGCGGGAATATGGCAACGGCGCTGATCGCCGGGCTGGTGGAGGAGGGCGGCGCGGGCACGCAGGTGCATGTGGTCGATCCGAATCCGGAGGCCTTGACGCGGCTGGCGGCGCAGTATGGCGCTTCTACTTCCGGCGCCATCGATGCCGCGGTGGGCGCTGTCGACGTGATCGTGCTCGCGGTAAAACCGCAGCAGATGCGCGACGTCGCACAGGCACTGGCGCCGCATTTGACAGCCGGGCCGCTGGTGCTGTCGATCGCGGCGGGCATTCGCGGCGCGGATTTGTCGCGCTGGCTGGGCGGCTATGGCGCCATCGTGCGCGCGATGCCGAACACGCCGGCCTTGATCGGGATGGGCGTGACCGGCCTGGTGGCCGCCGCCGGCGTGAGCGCCCCGCAGCGCGCGGCCGCCGACAGCGTGCTGCGCGCGGTCGGGCAGACCGTGTGGCTGGACGATGAAGAGCTGATCGATCCGGTGACGGCGGTGTCGGGCAGCGGGCCGGCGTATGTGTTCTATTTTCTGGAAGCGATGCAGGCCGCGGCCGTGGAGATGGGCTTGCGCCCGGAGCAGGGCAAGCAGCTGGCGCTGGCGACCTTTGCCGGGGCCACGCAGCTGGCGGCGCAGTCGGACGAGTCGCTCGAGGTCTTGCGCCAGCGCGTGACCTCGAAAGGCGGCACGACGCACGCGGCCATTACCAGCATGGAGTCGTCAGGCGTGAAGGCGGCAATCGTTGCGGCGATGAAGGCGGCAGCGGCAAGAGGGCGCGCGTTGGGGGATGAGTTGGGAAAGGATTAACGGTCGCGTCCAAGCTCGCGCCGTACCGCGTGGGCTCAAGAGCCCACCCGACGAAACGGCGCAAAGGCAGGTGGGCCCGGCGGCCCCTTATGCCATCAACGTCGATTGATCAGCATGCCCAGGATGACGCCGGCAGCGGCGCCGATGCCGACTGCCTTCCATGGATTGTCCTTGACGTAGGTGTCCGTGGCCTTGGCGGCGGCTTTCGACTTCTCGATGACTTCCAGGTTTGCCAGGCCTTCTTTGGCGCCGGCGATGGCGCCTTCGAACTTGGCTTTCGCGTTCTTGAGCTCATCGCCGGTCAGCGTGCTGCCGTGGCGCAGCCAGGCTTCGGCGTCCTGGATGACCGTTTTCAGGTCGGCCATCAGTTGATCGCGGGCACCGGTCTGGGTCGGGATTTTTTCCATCATGGGGAGTCCTCTTCATGTCAATGTGAGATGCGGCCTCGTAAGCCGCAACGGGTCGTGCAATTCGGACAATATTATCCTAATGCATAGTCTAACGCGACACCCACGAAAAGGGCCGCACCCAACCAATTGTTGTGCCGGAAGGCTGCAAAGCAGCGCATCCGGTCGCGCTCGCGGATCAGGCTGTAGTGATACAAGGCGATGCCCGCCGCGACCACCACGCCACCGACGAACCACCAGCGCAG
The DNA here is from genome assembly GCF_051262535.1 of Massilia sp. CMS3.1. NCBI lineage: Bacteria > Pseudomonadati > Pseudomonadota > Betaproteobacteria > Burkholderiales > Oxalobacteraceae > Massilia > Massilia sp. CMS3.1. The sequence continues at coordinate 19,607 of NZ_JBIMES010000020.1, forward strand.
GCCCAGCATCCAGCCGCACACCAGGTCGATGGCGAGGGCCAGGCCATAGCACAGCATCACGGCGGCCACGTCGAAGCGCCCGAAGGTAATGGCCGAGGTGCGCATGCCGATTTTGAGGTCGTCGTCGCGGTCGACCATCGCGTATTCGGTATCGTAGGCCACGGCCCAGAACACGTTCGCCGCCAGCAGCCACCAGGCCACGGCGGGCACCGTGTTCTGGACGGCCGCAAACGCCATCGGGATGCCGAAGCCGAAGGCAATGCCGAGATAGGCTTGCGGGATGGCGAAGAACCGCTTGAAATAGGGGTAGGTGCCGGCGACGATCACGGCCAGCACCGACAATTGCTTGGTGAGCGTGTTGAGCGGCAGGATCAGCAGGAAGGAAATGAGCGCCAATACGAGCGCGACCATGACCGCTTCCCAGCTCTTGATGCGCCCGCTGGTCAATGGCCGGTCGGCTGTGCGCTTGACGTGTTTGTCGAAATCGCGGTCGGCGTAGTCGTTGATCGCACAGCCGGCCGAACGCATCAGGGCGGTACCGAGGACGAAAATGACGACGATCATCGGATCGGGCTTGCCGCCGGACGCCATCCACAGCGCCCACAGGGTCGGCCAGAGCAGGAGAAGAATGCCGATCGGCTTGTCAGCGCGGACCAGCCGGAAGTAGAGCGCCAGCTTGTTCATGATTCGCTTCTTGTCGCGCAAGAATTATTGTGTACAAGACAGCGATTTTACCGGATCGCGAACGCACGCGACCAGACGACATTACGCCGCCTTGTCCAGCGCCAGCATATCCACGCCCGGCAAATCGCAATGCGCCACCGCATTGCACACCGCCTCGATCGCTGCGCGCCGGGTAAAACTCTTGCGCCACACAATCACCACGCGGCGCGAGGGCGCCGGGGCCGCGAAGGGCACAAACGACAGCAAGCCGTGTGGATCGTCCATGTCGCGCACCGAAGCGCGCGGCAACACGGTCAGGCCGATGCCGCTGGCCACCATGTGGCGGATCGTTTCCAGCGACGAGCCCTCGAAGGTGCGCTGCATGCCGTTGCCCGGCGACGAGAAGCGCGCCATTTCCGGGCACACTTCCAGTACCTGGTCCCGGAAGCAGTGGCCGCTGCCCAGCAGCAGCATGGTTTCCGCTTTCAAATCGTCGGCCGGGATTTCGCGGCGCTTGGACCAGGGATGGGCACGCGGGGTGGCGACGACGAAGGGTTCGTCGTACAGCGTCTGCATCAGCATGCCGTGGTCCGGCAGCGGCAGCGCCATGATGGCGGCGTCGAGCTCGCCCTGGCGCAGCAGTTCCAGGAGTTTGACGGTGAAGTTTTCCTGCAACACGAGCGGCATCTGCGGCACGTTGTCGATCAGGTTACGCACCAAAGGCGGCAGCAGGTAGGGCCCGATTGTGTAGATCACGCCCAAACGCAAGGGACCGGCCAGCGGGTCCTTGTTCTGCTTGGCCAGTTCCTTGATCGCGGCGGTCTGCTCGAGCACGCGCTCGGCCTGGGCCACGATCTGGGCGCCGACCGGCGTGACCGACACTTCCGAGCCACCGCGTTCGAACAGCGTGACGCCGAGCTCGTCTTCGAGTTTCTTGATGGCGACCGACAGGGTGGGTTGGGCGACGAAACACGATTCGGCGGCATGCCCGAAATGTTTGGCACGCGCGACGGCGACGATGTATTTCAGCTCGGTGAGTGTCATAGAAGATGGTCAGTCAAATTGCAATGTTGCAATAATAAACCTGCCATGGCCCGGCGTGGTCTGCCGAGAAATAGTATTTTAACGAGAATCTTAGTCGATATAATTGCCCCGCGGGTGATATCGATAACGAATAATCGCCTGCACGTTCAGAAAGGCAGCCGCATGACCTCTACGTTTGGCCCGTCCGAAGCCCTGGCCTATATCCAGAAATTGCTGTCCGTCATGCACCAGCAAGGCGGCTCGGATCTCTTCATTTCCGCCGATTTCCCGCCCAGCATGAAGTACCAGGGCGCGATGAAACCGATGAGCCAGCAGCGCCTGACCGGCGAAGTCACGCGTGCGCTGGCCCTGTCGCTGATGAACGAGCGCCAGCGCGCCGAATTCGAAGCGCAAATGGAGTGCAATTTCGCGATATCCCTGCCGAATGTCTGCCGCTTCCGTGTGAATGTGTTCGTGCAGCAGCAAAGCGTCAGCATGGTGGTACGGACCATCGCTTCGGAAATCCCGAATTTCGAAAAACTCGAACTGCCCGAGGTCCTGAAAGAGGTCGTCATGACCAAGCGCGGCCTGGTGCTGGTCGTCGGCGGCACCGGTTCCGGCAAGTCGACCACGCTGGCGGCGATGATCGATTACCGCAACAGCAATTCGGCCGGCCACATCATCACGGTCGAGGACCCGGTCGAATACGTCCACAAGAACAAGAATTGCCTGGTGACGCACCGCGAAGTCGGCGTCGACACCCATTCCTGGCACAACGCGCTGAAGAACACGCTGCGCCAGGCGCCGGACGTGATCCTGATCGGCGAGATCCGCGATACGGAAACGATGGAGCACGCGATCGCGTTTGCCGAGACCGGCCACCTGTGCCTGGGCACGCTGCACGCGAACAACGCCAACCAGACGATGGACCGGATCATCAACTTCTTCCCGGAAGAGCGCCGCAACCAGTTACTCATGGATTTATCGGCCAACCTGCGTGCGATCGTCTCCCAGCGGCTGGTGCGTACCGAGGATGGCAAGGGCCGCAAAGCCGCGATCGAGATTTTGCTGAATACCCCGACCATCGGCGAAATGATCCTGAAGGGGAATTTCCACAGCATCAAGGAGATCATGCACAAGTCGCGCGAGCTGGGCATGTGCACCTTCGACCAGGCGCTGTACGAGCTCTACAACAACGGCCATATCGGCTATGACGAGGCGATCAGGAACGCCGACTCGGCCAATGGCCTGCGCCTGCAAATCAAGCTGTCGGGCGAACGGCGCGAGCTCGATGAAGGCCGCGCCGGCAACACATCGTCGCTGTCGATGATGCTCGAAGAAGAACCGCAAGACCCTGCCAATCCGAGTTGACTTAGTCCAAGCTGAACCTTATGCCGAATTTTGAAACCAAACTCTGCTCGCGCGCCGAGCTCAAGGCGCGCGTCGCCGCCCTCCCGAAACCGGTCGTGCTGACCAACGGCGTGTTCGACATCCTGCACCGCGGCCACGTCACCTACCTGGCGCAGGCACGTGAACTGGGCGCTTCGCTGGTTGTCGCCGCGAACACCGACGCTTCCGTGAAACGCCTCGGCAAGGGCGACGACCGCCCGCTCAACACCCTGGCCGACCGGATGGCGGTGCTGGCGGCACTCGAATCGGTCAGCCTGGTCGTCGAATTCGACGAAGATACGGCCCTGGAGACGGTGCTGGAGGCGCGTCCCGGGATCTACGCCAAGGGCGGCGACTACGACATGAGCGCGATTCCGGAAGGGCAGGCCGTGCTGGCCTACGGCGGCCAGGCGGTTGCCATCGATTTCGAACACGACCGCTCGACCACCAAGCTGCTGACGAAAGTGCGCGCCGGCTAGAAAGGAGCGGCCGAATGCAAAAAACACTGGGCATCCTCCTGCTGCTCGGCATTGCTGTCTATGCAGCCGCCTGCCTCGCCCTGTTTCTCCTGCAGCGTTCCCTCATCTATTTCCCACCCGCCAAGGCCGCCATCCAGGCCCCAACGGTCTCGACTCTGACCGTCCCGGGCGCCATTCTAAAAATTTCCGAACGCCCGCGCGCAGGAAAGCGGGCCATCATCTATTTCGGCGGCAACGGCGAAGACGTCACGATGAGCCTGCCCCTGCTGGACGAGGCCTTTCCCGACCACGCCCTCTACCTGCTGCATTACCGCGGCTACACCGGCAGCAGCGGCAAGCCGGCGGAAGCGGCGCTGGTGGCCGACGCCCTGCTGCTGTTCGACCGGGTCGCCGCCGCGCACGCCGAAGTGGTACTGATTGGGCGCAGCCTGGGCAGCGGCATCGCACTGCAGGTGGCCAGCAGGCGTGCGGTGCACAGGCTGGTGCTGGTGACGCCTTATGACAGCCTGGCGGCGCTGGCGGGGCGCCAGTTCCCGTATTTTCCGGTGCGCTGGCTGCTGCGCGACCGTTACGACTCGGTGCGCTACGCACCGCAGGTGACAGCCCCGACCCTCGTGATCGCCGCCGGGCAGGACGAAGTGATCCCGGCGCAGAGCACGGCCCGGCTGCTCGCGCGCTTTGCCGATGGCGTGGCAACGCAACAGGTGATCGACGGAGCCGGACACAATACGATTTCCGAGCGCGCCGGCTATGTGAAAACGCTGCAATGGGCGAGGAAATGAACGGCGGCCGGCATCCACCACGAGCATGCCGATCGGCTCATTTTATTATCACAATAACAATAATCGGCTCGGAAAGTTGTTCCGCGCCCACGTTATCGCTTCAACAGACTATTTCCCAGTGGCACGAACTGGTAGACTCCGCCAGCTCACGTCCTTCACAGATGTGTTGAATTACATTAAACATACAAGGGCTGACGCCATGACCGAACCGACCGCCGCCGACCCGCGCCTGCGCGCCGACCCGCTGGCCGACGACACGGTCGCGCGCATCTTCGGCGACTGGAATGACGGCGCGGCCCGCCTGTCGCGCTGGGAGGCGATTGCGCACGTCGAACGCGCGCTGGCGGGCTGGGACACCAACGGCGCCCTCGATGGCTGGACGGCAGACGGCAGCACGCCGGCACCGATCGTCGCCGCCCTCGAAGACTATGTCCTGCAAGCGTGCCGCTTGCCGGCCTGGTGTGACGCCGGGAAAATCGGCTGTGCCGAAGCGGTGTTCGCCGACATCGGCATGCTCGCGCCCACCTTGCTGGCGTGCGCCAGCCTGCCGGAATCGGCGGTGATGGTCGACCCGCTCGGACAGCAGCCTGAGGACCGGCTGCGTGCGGCGGCGTCCTTGCTGTTGGCGGCGCTGGTGCGCGGCGGCCTGCTTGACGCGAGCGGCGCCGGCGTGGCGCAGGTACTCAAGCTGCGCCTGACGAATGCGCTGATCCGCCACCTGATCGTGCGCGGGAACCCGGCCGAGGCGCTGGCGCATGGCGCCGCCATTCCGGCGCTGCTGCCCGAAGGCGCGGACGACTACCGCGCGTTCTTTGCGCGCGGCTGGGACGTGCGCGCGAATGGCTTGCCGCGCAACCAGGAAGAACTGGCCTGCACGCTGCTCACCCTCCATTACGTGTTCCTGCGCAGCCTGCGCCGCCTGGGCCTGGGTCTGAAGGAGCAGGAAGAGGGCGCCTGGCTGCACGCCTGGAACGTGGTGGGCCACCTGCTCGGCATCGAGGAGGCGCTGCTGGCCGCGACGATGCAGGACGCCGCGGCACTGTTCGCCCGCCTGCAACGCGCCGCGCGTGCCGTGGCCCGCGCGCGCTACCTGGCGCCCGGCGGCAAGCGCAGTGTGCCCGGCTACGGAAAAATGACCGATCCGCGTCCGGCGCTGGCCGCCGCCCTGATGCGTGTCGTGGGGGACGAGATCGCGCCGCGTTCCCTGACACTGTTCCCGGTGCTGCTGGCGCGCCGTTTGTGCGGGCCTGCGACCGGCCGCATCCTGGGCCTGGACGGCCAGGTGACAAGTTTCTCGCGCGCGCTGTTCGCGCTGGGAATGGGGACGGCCCGCTGTGTCGATACCGCGGCGCGTCTCCTGTGCCCGGGACTGTCGACCAGGCGCCTGGCCGCACGCATCCTCGGCTACCGCCTGGCGCAACGCTTCCTGACCGATCCGGTCCGGCCGCTGGACTTGCCGGACGCGCTCCTGCGCCAGGTCGAAGCTGCCCTGCGCGAGTCGGATGCCGACCCGGCGGCGCCCGGCTGGGTGAATGCCATCGAACGCCGTTGCAGGCCGCAGCGCGGCGGGCGCAGCGCGCACGAGGCAGCCGCATGCTGACATGGGTGCGTCCGGGGCTGCGGGCAAGCGCTGTCCTGGTCCTGCTGGCGCTCGTACTGGTGCTCTTGCCGCGCGCGTCGGTGGCATCGACGCCGCTGGTGCTCGACGAGCGCAGCGGCAGCGTCGAAGCCTGGCCTGCGCTGACGATGCTGACGGAACCGGACGGCAGGCTCGGTATCGAAGCCGTCATGCAGGCGCCGCAGCGCTTTGCCGCGCCGCTGTCGAGCCAGGGGACGCTGGGCGTGCTGAACGCCCCGGTCTGGCTGCGCGTCCCCGTTATCGTGCCGGCGGGCAGCCGCGCCAACTGGATCGTCAACATCGATTACGCGGTCCTGAACAAGGTCGAGCTGTTCGTCACAGCTGACGGCCGGGTGCGTCAGCATGCGCTGGCGGGCAACCTGCAGCCGGAGCAGCAGGGCACGCGCCGGCTCCGTACGCCCGCCATGCTGCTCGACCTGGCGCCGGGAGCGCGCCATGACATCTACCTGCGCATCGATAACATCGGCCCGCTGGTACTGCCGATCCGCTTCTCGCAACCCTCGGTATTCCACGCCGATGCCCTCAGCGAGCAGATGCTGCAGGGCCTGCTGCTGGGCCTGTCCTTGTGCCTGCTGCTCTACAGCCTGGGCCAGGCCATCAACTTGCGCGAGCCGCTGTTTGCCAAGTACGCGCTGATGCTGCTGGGGACCGCCCTGTTCTCGGCCGAGACATTCGGTATCGGCACCCAGTACGCCTGGGGCGGCAATGCCTGGATGACGATCCATGCGTTCGGCCTGTTCGCCTTGACCTCCTCGTTCGGCGCCTACCTGTTCGTCGAACAGGCGCTGGCGCGTCCCGGCAGGGACCGCGTCTTCCGCCGCCTGATGAAAAGCGGCGCCGCGCTCACCGCCGCGGCCGCGCTGGCGTTCGGCCTGGACCTGATCGGCCCCGGCCAACTGTTGGCCGTTGCCAGCACGCTCGGCATCATGCCGATGCTGCTTGGCCTGCCGGGCGCCTGGCGGCGCGCGCGCGGCGGCGACGCAGTCGGCTTCTATTTCCTGGGCGGCTGGGCGCTCAGCTTCGCCGGCGCGCTCGCGCTGAGCCGGATGGTCGGCGGCGCGCTCCCTGCCAATTTCTGGACCATGCACGCGCTGCAGTTCGCGACCTCGATCGACATGGTGGTTTTCATGCGCGTGCTGGGCCTGCGCACGGCCGAGATCCGCCACGCCATGCTGCGCGCGCAAGCAGCCACGCGCCTGAAATCTGACTTCCTGGCGAATATGAGCCACGAGATCCGCACCCCGATGAACGCGATCATCGGCATGAGCCGACTGGCCCTGATGGCCGAACCGGCGCCGCGCCTGCGCAATTACCTGGGCAAGATCCTGGGCGCGGGCGAACACCTGCTCGGCATCGTCAACGACATTCTCGACCTCTCGAAGATCGAGGCCGGCCAGATGACGCTCGAACAGGTCGAGTTCGACCTGAAGGACCTGCTCGAGGGTTTGTCGAACCTGACCGCGCCCAAGCTTGACGCCGAGAACGTCGACATCGTGTTCCGGATCGGGCACGGTGTGCCGGCGCGCCTGGTCGGCGATCCGCGGCGCCTGGGCCAGGTCCTGATCAACCTGGCCGGCAACGCCGTCAAGTTCACCGAAGAAGGCGAAATCGTCGTCACGGTCGACGTCGCAGCGCGCAGCACGACCTGCGTCAGCTTGCGCTTCGGCGTTAGCGACACCGGCATCGGCATGGACAAGGACCAGCTGGCGCGCCTGTTCCAGTCGTTCAGCCAGGGCGACGACTCGATCACGCGCAAGTACGGCGGCACGGGACTGGGCCTGTCCATCTCGAAGCAGCTGGTCGAACTGATGGGCGGCGCGATCCTGGTCACCAGCACGCCGGGCGTGGGCAGCAGCTTCAGCTTCACCGTCGCGCTGGGGCAGGGCGACCTTGCCGGCGGCGTGCTGGCCGCGCCCGGCGCCACGCCCAGGCGCCCGGCGCTCGATGCGCGCGACCTGGCGCGCCTGCGTGGCGCGCGCATCCTGCTGGTCGAGGACAACGCCAACAACCGCGAGGTGGCGCTCGACTTCCTGGCCGCCGCCCCGGTCCTGGTCGACGTCGCCGTGCATGGCGCCGAGGCCGCCGACATGGTGCGGCAGGCGCACTACGACCTGGTGCTGATGGACATCCAGATGCACGAGGTCGACGGCTTGACCGCGACACGCCGCATCCGCGCCATCGCGGGCCTGGAAAAGCTGCCGATCGTCGCCATGACGGCGAACGCGATGGCGGGCGACCGCGAACGCAGCCTCGCCGCAGGCATGAACGATCATATCCCCAAGCCGATCGATCCGGACCTGTTGTTCCGCACCCTGCTGGCCTGGATCGATCCGGCGCGCCTGGCCGGTCGCGTGGCGCCGGCGCCGCATCGGGCGACGCCCCCTGGGGGCGACACGGTCGTGCTGCCGCCGGTCGCGGGCATCGACTGGGACGCCGCGCTGCTTGGGGTCGACTACCAGCATGCGCGCCTGATCAGGCGCGTGCGCGGCTTCGTGGGAGAATACCGGGCGGCGCCGCGCCAGCTGGCCGAGGCACTGGCGGCAGGCGACGACGCGCCGCTGCGCGCACTGGCGCACAACCTGAGCTCGAGCGCGGCCTATATCGGCGCCCACGCGCTGGCGGCAAGCGCGCGCCAGGTCGAGGACGCGCTGCGTGCCGGCCAGCGCGCGCGCGCGGCCGCCCTGGCGTCCGGCCTGATCGCGGCCCTCGACGCGGTATTGGCTGGCATCGCGCCGCTGGCCGGTGCGCGCGACCCGGCTGCACCCCCAGCCGACGCGCTGCCGGCGCTGTTCGAGCGGCTGGCCGCGCACCTGGCGGCGGACGATGCGCGTGCACGCGACGTGCTGGCGCAATTGCAGACGCTGCTGCCCGGTCCCGAATACGCAGCGCCGCTGGCGCAAATCGCGCACGCCGTCGACGAACTGGAATACGCGGCCGCCCTGGTGCCGTTGGCGCGGTTGGCGCGCCTGCCTGGCCTGAACCTTGAGGAAACCGCATGACGCCCCCCGAGCTGCAGAAAGTCCTGATCGCCGACGACGACGCGATCAACCGCGACGTCCTGTGCGAGCTGCTGCAGCCGGAGTACACGGTGCTGCTGGCGAAAAACGGCACCCAGGCCCTGGAACGCGCCACGCGCCACGTGCCGGACCTGATCCTGCTCGACGTGATGATGCCCGACGTGAGCGGTTTCGACGTGCTGCGGCGCCTGCGTGCGGCGCCCCAGACCGAGCACATCTCGGTGATTTTCATCTCGGGCCTGAACCGCCCGGAAGACGAAGCGGCCGGCCTCAAAATGGGCGCCTCCGACTACATCGCCAAGCCCTTCAATGCGACGGTGGTGCTGGCGCGCGTGGCGCTGCACCTGCAACTGGTGCGCCAGCGCCGCCTGCTCGAACACCTGGCGCACGTCGACGGCCTGACGGAACTGGCCAACCGGCGCCGCTTCGACGACGTCTACGACCTCGAATGGCAACGCGCGCGCCGTAGCGGGCTGCCCTTGTCGCTGGCTCTGCTCGATATCGACTCGTTCAAGCAGTTCAACGACCTGTACGGCCATCCGGCCGGCGACCGCGCCCTGCGCGCCGTCGCGCGCGTCGCCGGCGCCCACATGCGGCGCCCCGCCGACCTGGCGGCGCGCTACGGCGGCGAAGAGCTGGTGCTCCTGATGCCCGCAACCGATGCCGCGCAGGCGCTCCCCATGATGGAGGCGCTGCGCGAAGCGGTGGCCGGTTTGCGCATCGCGCACGCCGGTTCGGCGGCCGCGCCTGTCATTACCGTGAGCATCGGCGGCGCCACGCTCGACCCGTCCTTGTCGGAAAGCTCTGCGGAGCTGTTCGAGGCGGCCGATGTGCAGCTGTACCGGGCGAAGCAGGGTGGGCGGAATCGGGTGATGTGGCGAACGGTGCCCGATCACCGCGGCGTTGACTGAATCATTTGTTAGTGAATGCCTATCGGTCTGATAGCAAATAATTAAAGTATCTAATGGTTTTCTGTTAACTACTTAACGTAGTGTTCAAGTCTCCTCGGTTATGTTGTTTGTTTAAGTGACGACAGCTGATCAACCATCGAGGACAAAATGACTGCACGCAATAACAAACCTGGCGCCACTGATGGTGCAGGCTCCGTACTGAGCACCGTGGCAGGACCATCCGTCAGTACGCCGCCATCGAACTTGGGCAGCAAGGAGCCGGTTCCCGCGCGCTTGCTGGAAAAAACCAGCGCCGAAAAGCAGCTTGCGGCCGCCATGCCATTCAACCCGAACAAGCCTGGCGAATATGGCGATGCATCGCGCATGCCGGCAGAGGGCGATCATCACCAGCCGACTACGCCTGCCGCGACCGGCAGCACCAGCACCGAAATCATTGCCTCAGGCAAGGTCGGCAGCGGCCAGCCGCCGGTTGGCCAGAACCCCACCGTCGCACCGCTCGACCGCGTGCGCGTCGACCCCAGCAATCAGGTGCTCACCACCAATCAGGGCGTACCGGTCGCCGACAACCAGCATTCGCTGAAGATCGGCCTGCGCGGGCCGACCGCGATGGAAGACTTCATCCTGCGCGAAAAGATCACCCATTTCGACCACGAGCGGATTCCCGAGCGTGTGGTACATGCGCGCGGTTCGGCCGCCCACGGCTTCTTCGAATCGTATGGCGACTTCAGCGAACTGACCCGCGCCGTCCCCTTCGCCGCCAAGGAGAAGCGCACGCCGGTCTTCGTGCGCTTCTCGACCGTCGCCGGCGAACGCGGTTCGACCGACACGGCGCGCGACGTGCGCGGCTTCGCGGTCAAGTTCTATACCGAACAGGGTAACTGGGACCTGGTGGGTAATAACATTCCGGTGTTCTTCATCCAGGATGCGATGAAATTCCCGGACCTGGTGCACGCCGCCAAGCCGGAGCCGCACCATGGCATGCCGCAGGCGGGCACTGCCCACGACACCTTCTGGGACTTCGCGTCGCTCTCGCCGGAAATCGCGCACATGCTGATGTGGGCGATGTCGGATCGCGCCATCCCGCGCAGCTACCGAACCATGCAGGGCTTCGGCGTGCACACCTTCCGCCTGATCAATGCCGCCGGCGAATCGCGCTTCGTGAAATTCCACTGGACGCCGAAGCAGGGTACGCACTCGCTGGTCTGGGACGAAGCGGTGCGCATCTCGGGCGCCGACTCCGATTTCCATCGGCGCGACCTGTGGGAAGCAATCGAATCGGGCAATTTCCCGGAATGGGAACTGGGCTTCCAGGTCTTTACCGAAGAGCAGGCTGCGTCCTTCCCCTTCGATATCCTCGATGCGACCAAACTGATCCCGGAAGAATTGGTGCCGCTCACCCCGATTGGCCGCATGGTGCTCGATCGCAATCCAGACAACTTCTTCGCCGAAACCGAGCAAGTAGCCTTCTGTACCGCCCACATCGTCCCGGGCATCGATTTCTCGAACGACCCATTGCTGCAGGGCCGTATCCACTCCTACCTCGATACCCAGATCAGCCGGCTGGGCGGCGCGAATTTCCACGAAATTCCAATTAATTCGCCGATTGTCCAGATCCAGAACAACCAGCGCGACGGCATGCACCGCCAGGCCATCAACCGCGGTCGCGTGAACTACGAACCGAATTCGCTGGGCGGCGGCTGTCCTTTCCAGGCTGGAAAGATGGGCTTCACCAGCTTCCCGCAAACTTTTGCGAGCGAAGACAAAGTGCGCGGCAATCCGGAACTGTTCTCCGAGCATTATGGCCAGGCGCGCCTGTTCTACCAGAGCCAGAGCGCGGCCGAACAGGCGCACATCGCCAACGCCTTCCGCTTCGAACTGACCAGGGTGCAGACCCCGGCCGTGCGCGAGCGCGTGCTGGCGCTGCTGGCCAATGTCGACGCAGGCCTGGTGGCGAAAGTCGCCGAAGGCCTGGGCATGGAGGTGCCGGCGCCGCTGCCATTGGCGAGCCCGAACCCGATCCCATCCTACGAACCGTCGCCGGCCCTGTCGTTGCTGAGCCGCCCGGGCCAGACCGGCATCCGCACCCGGCGCGTGGCGATCCTGGTGGCCGCCGGTGTCGACGGCAATGCAGTGCGCGCGATGTATGCCAGCCTGTTGAATGACGGCGCCGTGCCGCGCCTGGTGGGCAGCATGCTGGGCAAGGTCAAGACGAGCGCGGGCGACCCGCTGGATGTCGAGATCTCGCTTGAAGCAGGGCCATCGGTCATGTATGACGCGGTGATCGTTCCGGATGGCGACAAATCGTCCGACCTGTTGGCACGCAATGCCCATGCGATCGACTTCTTGCGTGAGCAATATCGTCACTGCAAGCCGATCATGGCCTTGGGTGGCGGCGCGAATCTGCTGGTCAAGGCGATGATTCCGCCAACGCTGCCGGACGGTTCTGCCGACCCGGCGCTGCTGATCGACGGCAGCCTGGAGGCCTTCAAGGCAGCTTTGGCCAGCCACCGCACGTTCGCGCGCGAGACCGATCCGCCGATGGTGTAAGTCGTCGTTGTAATGCCCCCGTGCAATGCGGGGGCATTGCCGGCGGACTGAGTGAGTTTATGCGCTCACTGTCCGCCGGCATACCCGTTCTGCCTCCACGCCTCATATACCACTACCGCCACCGTGTTCGACAGGTTCAGGCTGCGGTTGTCCGGCATCATCGGCAGGCGGATGCGCTGGGCGGGCGGGAAAGCGTCGCGGAAAGCCGGCGCCAGGCCGCGCGATTCGGGGCCGAAGATGAAGACGTCGCCCGGCTCGAAGGCGGCGTTCGCGAAGGGCGCCGAGCCGTGCGTGGTGAGCGCGAACATGCGCGCCGGGTCGGGCTGGGTGTCAGCGATAAAAGCATCCCAGTTCTTGTGCACCTTCATCGTTGCGTAGTCGTGGTAATCGAGGCCGGCGCGGCGCATCTTGGCGTCGTCGAGCGGAAAGCCGAGCGGCTCGATCAGGTGCAGCTGCACGCCGGTGTTGGCGCACAGGCGGATGACGTTGCCGGTGTTCGGCGGGATTTCGGGTTCGACTAAAACGACGTGAAACAATTCATGCTCCTTGGTGTGGTGGCGTGCGCGCGAACACCAGGTTCGACACGCGCGCGGCGCCGGCCGCCTTCAGGGTGGCGGCCAGTTCGTTCAATGTGTGCCCGCTCGTCATGACGTCGTCGACGACGCCGACGTGCCGGCCCTCTATCAGCGCCGCCATCCCGGGTGCCAGCGCGAACGCGCCGCGTATGTTGCCGGCACGCTCGCGCGGCGCCACGCCCGACTGCGCCGCCGTCTCGATGGCCCGCATTGCCAGGCGCGGCTGCAGGTGGACGCCGAGCATGGCGGACAAGGGTCGGGCGATCTCGAGCGCCTGGTTGAAGCCGCGTTCGGCGAGCCTGCGCGGCCCCAGCGGGACCGGGCACAGCAGGTCGGGCAGGCGCCAGCCGGGTTGCGCCAGCACCACATCGCGGATGCGGCCCGCGAACCAGGGTGCCAGCGGCAGGCGCGCGCCGAATTTCAAGCCGAGCACGAGGCCGTCGAGCGGCGCCGCATAGTCGCTTGCCACGACCGTGGCGTCGAAGGCCGGTGCCTCGCTCATGCAGCCGGCGCAGGTTTGTCCCTCCATCTCGGACGGGTCCAGCGGGTTGGCGCAGCGCGGACAACGCGGCCCGTCAGGACCGGTGTAGCGCAGCGTGCAGGGCGCGCATACAGCGTCGGACGCCAGCTCGCCGCACAGCGCGCAGGAGCAGGGCAGGAGCGCGCGGGCCAGGGTGCGCGGCCAGCGCAGCGCGAAGGGTCCCATCGGCTCGCTCATCTGCTTGACTCCCCTGCAAACATGTACACTTCCGCCATTATCTCATTCGAACGCAACAGAACCATGGCTTCTCCCTCGTCCCCATCGAAAATGAGCGCACCGATTGATGCGTTGCGCGTACGTGCGTTGTTCGCGCAGCCCCAGCGCGTGGCGGACGCCGACTTCCTGCGCCGCGAAGTTGCCGAGCGCATGCATGAGCGGCTGAGCCTGGTAAAGATCGTGCCGCAGCGCGTGCTCGATGCCGGCTGCGGCGCGGGGCCGGACCTCGGCACGCTGCAAAAGACCTACCCGGCGGCCCAGGTCGTCGGCATGGATGCCTCTGGCGCGATGCTGGCCGGCGCCAGGGCGGCGGCGCCGGCGACGGGTGCGCTCAACCAGATGCTCAGCCGCCTGATGCCGGCCAAGGCCGGCGTCGATCTTCTTTGCGGCGACTTCGGTACCTTGCCGTTCGGCCCGAACTCGATCGACCTGGTGTGGTCGAACCTGGCGCTGCACTGGCATCCGCAGCCGGACCGCGTGTTCGCCGAGTGGCGCCGCGTGCTGCGCGTCGACGGCTTGTTGATGTTTTCGAATTTCGGTCCCGACACCTTCAAGGAGCTGCGCACGGCCTTTGCCGCGCTCGACGAAACGCCGCACACCTTACCGTTCGTCGACATGCACGACTTCGGCGACCAGCTCGTCGAGGCCGGCTTTTCGACGCCGGTGATGGATGCCGAGCGCATCACGGTTACCTATGGCACGGTCGCCGCGCTGCTGCTTGACGTGCGCGCAATCGGCGGCAATCCGCTGGCCACGCGCCGGCGCGGGCTGATCGGGCGCGCGGCATGGGGGCGCATGATCGACGCGCTCGAGGCCATGCGCGGGACGGACGGCAAGATCGGGCTGACCTTCGAAGTGATTTACGGGCATGCATTCCGGCCGGTGCCGAAGACCACGGCCGCAGGGGAGTCAATTGTACGGTTTCAGCCGCGCAAGCCGTAAGCCCACGGATGCATACGGCTAGCACGGGCTGGGGCTGGCGGCAAGGCCCATGCGGCAACGCTCGATGCCATAACGCACGAAATAACACAGCCGTGACAAGGATTTTCCTTGAATAAAAATTAGCGATTTGAGTATAATCAATAACTATTTTTTCGTCCTGTGCCCTATAAACGTCTAACAACGGGGCATAAAGGTGGAAGAATTAGAAAATAGAAAAGCATCCGCAAGTTTCGCGCCCGTCAGTGTGTTGTTGCAGTTGCTGGTGGACGAGCAGCAGGTTTTAACCCGTTGCGCGTCTACAAGCCGCGCCGCCGGGAACCAGCTTGCACTTGGTTTCGGAGCGGCGGCGGTTCGTTCATGGAATTGCTGACCGTTTAAAAATATTCTTATTTTGGGTGGTTGGGGACAATTCAATGACATATGCAAAGCGACTTCACGCCATGGTGCTCGGTCTCGCAGTATGGACCAGTATCCCGGCACTGGCAGCGCCGGAAATCACGGGGCGGCCGGTGGAACACCAGTTGAACATGCAAACTCCGGTGACTGGGATCGGCGCTGACATCTACAGCATGCATAACTGGCTGATGCTGGTCTGCCTCATCATCTTCGTCGCCGTCTTCGGCGTCATGTTCTATTCGGTGTTCAAGCACCGCAAATCCCTCGGCCACAAGCCCGCCACCTTCCACGAATCGACCGCTGTCGAAATCGCCTGGACCATCGTTCCCTTCCTGATCGTCATCGGCATGGCGCTGCCTGCCACGAAGACCGTCATCGCGCTGAAAGACACCTCGAATGCCGACCTGACCATCAAGGCCACCGGCATGCAGTGGAAATGGGGCTACGACTACCTGAAGGGCGAAGGCGAGGGCATCAGCTTCCTGTCGACCCTGTCGACCCCGCGCAGCCAGATCGGCGAGCCGGGCGTGGCCAATACCGAAGCGCGCAGCGAAAACTACCTGCTCGAAGTCGACAACGAAGTGGTCGTCCCGGTCGGCAAGAAGGTCCGCATGGTCCTGACCGCCAACGACGTGATCCACGCCTGGACGATTCCCGCGTTTGCGATCAAGCAGGATGCGATTCCCGGCTTCGTGCGCGACGGCTGGTTCAAGGCCGAAAAGATCGGCGTCTACCGCGGCAACTGCGTCGAGCTGTGCGGCAAGGACCACGCCTTCATGCCGATCGTGGTGCGCGTCGTCTCGGCCGAGGACTACACTGCCTGGGTCAATACCAAGAAGAAGGAAATGGCCGCGCTGGCCGACGATCCGGCCAAGGTCTGGACCATCGACGAACTGAAAACCAAGGGCGAAGCCGTGTATGCCGCCAACTGCGTGGCCTGCCACCAGGCCAACGGCAAGGGCGTGCCGAACGCGTTCGCGCCGCTCGACGGCTCGCAAGTGGTGAATGGTCCGAAGCATCCGCAGATCGACGTCCTGCTCAACGGCCAGGATACGCCGGTCTATCCAGGCGCAATGCCGGCCTGGAAGCAGTTGTCGGACTCGGACATCGCGGCGGTGATCACCTACACCCGCAATACCTGGTCGAACAAGGCCGCCGAAAACATCGTCCAACCGGCCGAAGTGCTGGCTGCACGTAGCAAGTAACGTAGCAAGTTAATGAGTTTCCAGGACACTGACATGACTACCAGCACACTCGACCACGCGCACGACGACCATCACGGCCACGATCATGCGCACGACATGCCGACCGGCGCCCGCCGCTGGCTCTTCGCCACCAACCACAAGGACATCGGCACCCTGTACCTGTGGTTCTCGTTCATCATGCTGCTCTCGGGCGGCGTGCTGGCGCTGATGATCCGCACCGAGCTGTTCCAGCCCGGCCTGCAGTTCTTCCGCCCCGAGTTCTTCAATCAACTGACCACCATGCACGGTCTGGTGATGGTGTTCGGCGCGATCATGCCGGCCTTCGTCGGCTTCGCCAACTGGATGATCCCGCTGCAGGTGGGCGCGTCCGACATGGCGTTTGCACGCATGAACAACTTCTCGTTCTGGCTGCTGCCGCCGGCGGCCCTGCTGCTGGCCGGGTCCTTCTTCGCGCCGGGCGGTGCCACCGCCGCCGGCTGGACGCTGTACGCGCCGCTGTCGACCCAGATGGGGCCGGGCATGGACATGGCGATTTTCGCGATGCACATCATGGGCGCCTCGTCGATCATGGGTTCGATTAACATCATCGTCACCATCCTGAACATGCGCGCCCCTGGCATGACCCTGATGAAGATGCCGATGTTCTGCTGGACCTGGCTGATCACCGCCTTCCTCTTGATCGCCGTGATGCCGGTCCTCGCCGGCGCCATCACCATGACCCTGACCGACCGCCACTTCGGCACCTCGTTCTTCAACGCCGCCGGCGGCGGCGATCCGGTCATGTACCAGCACATCTTCTGGTTCTTCGGTCACCCCGAGGTCTACATCATGATTCTGCCGGCCTTCGGCATCGTCTCGCAGATCCTGCCGGCCTTTGCCCGCAAACCGCTGTTCGGCTACGCCTCGATGGTCTACGCGACCGCCTCGATCGCCGTGCTGTCTTTCATCGTCTGGGCGCACCACATGTTTACCACCGGCATGCCGGTGACTTCGCAACTGTTCTTCATGTACGCCACCATGCTGATCGCGGTGCCGACCGGCGTGAAAGTGTTCAACTGGGTCGCCACGATGTGGAAGGGCTCGATGACCTTCGAGACGCCGATGCTGTTCGCGGTCGGCTTCATTTTCGTGTTCACGATGGGCGGCTTCACCGGCCTGATCCTGGCCGTGACCCCGATCGACATCCAGGTCCACGACACCTATTACGTGGTGGCGCACTTCCACTACGTGCTCGTCGCCGGTTCCCTGTTCGCGTTGTTCGCCGGCTTCTATTACTGGGCGCCGAAGTGGACCGGCCACATGTATCCTGAAGGCCGCGGCAAGATCCACTTCTGGCTCTCGCTGATCACCTTCAACGTCACCTTCTTCCCGATGCACTTCCTGGGGCTGGCCGGCATGCCGCGCCGCTACGCCGACTACGCCGTGCAGTTCACCGACTTCAACATGCTGGTCTCGGTTGGCGCCTTCGGTTTCGGCCTGTCGCAGGTGTACTTCCTGTTCGCAGTCGTGCTGCCGACGATCAAGGGCGGACCGAAAGCCGACGCCAAGCCATGGGAAGGCGCGGAAGGCCTGGAGTGGACCGTGCCGAGCCCGGCGCCGTTCCACACCTTCGAGACCCCGCCACTGGTGAAGTAATGAACGGACAAAAGAAACCGGGCAACGGCAAGATCGCCCTGGTGCTGTGCGTGGTGGCCGCGTTCTTTTTCGCGGCGGTCATCATCAAACGTGCCTGGTTCATGTCGTGAGCTATACACCGACAGAGCGCTTGCGCCTGAACCGCTCCACCTTCGGCAAGCTCGTGGTGGTGGCGGTGGCGATGTTCGGCTTCGGCTATGCGCTGGTGCCGGTGTACCGCCAGATGTGCGAGGTGCTCGGCATTAACGTGCTGACCCAGCAGGACGGCACCGTGGAGCGGCCCGAGAATACGCAGGTCGACAAGACGCGCACCATCACGGTTGAACTCGACGGCAATTCACAGGGACCATGGCGCTTCCGTCCGACCACGCGCAGTATCGACGTGCATCCTGGCGAACTGGCGACCGTCGTCTATGAGGTCGTCAACACCCAGGCGCGGGCGGTCAAGGCGCAGGCGATTCCGAGTTATGCGCCGCAGTCGGCGACGCCGCACTTCAAGAAAGTGGAGTGCTTCTGCTTCCGCGAGCAGATGATGAAACCGAACGAAGCGCGCCAGATGCCGGTGGTATTCTTCATCGATCCGAAGCTGCCGAAGGAAGTCAAAACGATCACGCTGTCGTACACCTTCTTCGAGATAGCCGGCGCGGTGGCCGCGAACTGATGGAACCGAACGAGCCGGCGCCGCGTCGGAAGGCCTCGTTCTGGTCCTCGATGAAGGCCGTGTTCTGGTCCTTTTTCGGGGTGCGCAAGCGGCGCGATTACGAAGACGACGCGGTGAACCTGAACCCGTTCCACGTGATCATCGCGGCGCTGCTCGGGTTGGCAATATTTATCGGCGTGTTGTTGTTCTTGGTAAAAATGGCGGTCGCGCAGTAGAAGTTAAAGCATGTCAATTCAACGCATTAGAAGAACGATCTAGGAGATGAAGATGAGTGTGTCAAAGACCGCGCCGCATTATTTCGTGCCGGGCCCTTCCATGTGGCCGATGGCCGGCGGCATCTCGATGCTGGTGACGATGCTCGGTGCATCCGGCTGGGTCAACAGCGCCTCCTGGGCGCCGGCCGTCTGCCTGGCCGGCATCGTGGCGATGCTGGTGGTGCTCTACTTCTGGTTCGGCGACGCCATCAAGGAGTCGGAATCGGGGCAGTACGGCCACAACATCGATTCGTCCTTCCGCTGGTCGATGAGCTGGTTCATCTTCTCCGAAGTCATGTTCTTCGCCGCCTTCTTCGGCGCGCTGTTCTACGCTAGAGCGATCTCGATGCCGTGGCTGGCCGATCTCGACCACAAGGTCTTGTGGCCGGACTTCGCCGGCCAATGGGGCAACACGGGCCCTGCCGGCGTGGTCGACGCGTTCAACACCATGGGGCCGTTCCCGATCCCGACCATCAACACGGCCTTGCTGCTGCTGTCGGGTGTGACGCTGACGATCTCGCACCACGCGCTGCGCGCCGGTCACCGCCGCAACACCGCGGTTTGGCTGTTCGCGACGATCCTGCTCGGCGCAGTCTTCATGGGCTTCCAGGTCTATGAATACATGCACGCCTACCAGGAACTGAACCTGAAGATGACCTCGGGCATCTACGGTTCGACCTTCTTCATGCTGACCGGGTTCCACGGCTTCCACGTGACGCTGGGTGCGATCATGCTGTCGGTAATTCTCTACCGTGTGCTGCGCGGGCATTTCACTGCCGACAACCACTTCGGTTTCGAAGGCGCGGCCTGGTACTGGCACTTTGTCGACGTGGTCTGGCTTGGCCTGTACGTAGTTGTGTACTGGCTGTAATTTGACGTCAAGCTGGTATGGCGGGGGACAGCCGGAGCGGCTGTCCCTTGTCGTATCTGGAAGTACGTGATCAGCGGATGCCGGTCGGCTGGATCCAGCCCATCTTGTAGGATGCGAGCAGGATCAGGAACAGCGTGATCGACAGGCCGACGCGCATCGCCAGGGCCTGCACCGTCCGGTTGCTGCGGCCCTTGTCCTTCATCAGGAAGAACAGCGCCGAGCCGAGGCTGGCGATGATCAGGATGAAGGCGATGGCAACGAAGGTTTTCATGGTGTGCCTGGCAATGTCGGAAGGGTTTATTGTAATGCGTTTGGCATTCCGGTTTAGAGTGATCCCGTTTGTGGCGACGGTCGCGTTGGTGCTGCTGGGGATTGTGTTGGGGAACTGGCAGACGAGGCGGGCGGAGGAGAAGCTCGGTATTGCGGCGCGTCTTGCCGAACGGTCGGCGGCGCCGGCGGTGGTGTTGGGGGGCGGTGGTGGTGTGTTAGAGCACGGCCGCGTGGGCACAAGTGCCTTGCGCGGCCCGGCCCACCCTACGAATATCGAATATCGAAGGGTACGGCTTACGGGTGAATGGGTAAGTGCCTGGCCGCTGTTCCTGGATAACCGGCCGTTCAATGGAAGGGCCGGTCTCATCCTCGCGATGCCGTTTAAAATAGCGGGTGCCAGCGGACACGTGCTGGTGCTGCGCGGGTGGTTGCCGCGCGATGCGCGCGAGTACGGGAAGCTGCCCGGCTTTGCCACCCCAGGCGGCACTGTCACCATCGAGGGCGTCGCCACGCTCAGCGCGGGAAACGTGATGCAGTTGGGTACGCCGGGCGCGTTGACACCGGGTTCGCGCGTGCAAAACCTGACGACCAGCGAGGTGGCCAGGGCCAGCGGCCTGGCGCTGCAGCCTTTCTTCGTGCAGCAGACGGGGTCGGGGCAGGGCGAAGGGATGGTACGCGACTGGCCCGCGCCGGCGACGGGCGTCGACAAGCACCGCGGTTACGCGTTCCAGTGGTATGCATTGGCAGCAATGGCTGCCCTATTTTTTGTCATAACGGGATTTCGAAGTGGAAGAAAACAAGGTGGTTGAAGGAACGTCGAACAAGGCCCGCTGGCACGGGCGCCTGAAACTGATGGTGTTGCTGCTGGTATGCGCGGCGCCGATCATTGCTTCGTATGTGACGTATTACATCATCAAGCCGGAAGGGCGCACGAACTACGGCGCCTTCATCGACCAGCGCGCGCATCCGATGCCGACAATGACGAGCACGACGCTCGATGGCCAGCCGGAGACGCTGGAAAAATACGCCGGCAAGTGGATCATGGTGAAGGTGGGCGGCGGCGCCTGTGCCGAGGCTTGCCTGAAACAGCTGTTCGCGATGCGCCAGCTGCGCACCATGCAGGGCAAGAACATGGAACGCATCGAACGGGTCTGGCTGATTACCGATAAGGAGCCGCTCGACACCATGGTGATCCGCCAGCACGACGACGTGCACATGCTGCGCGTACCGCGCGAGCAATTGTCGCGCTGGCTGCCGGTCGAAATCGGCACGAAGCTCGACGACCACATTTTCCTGATCGACCCGCGCAGCAACTTGATGATGCGCTTCCCGAAGGACCCGGACCCGCGCCGCGTGCACAAGGACCTGTCCAAGCTGCTCAAGGCCTCGGCGATCGGATGAGCATGAATGCGTCGACCCTGTTCCAGCTCGCGCTGATGGGCATCTTCATCGCCAGCATTCCGCTGACGATGGTCTGGCTGTCGTCGGATGCGAACAAATACCGCAAGCTGGTCTGGGTGATGGCTTTCCTCACCTTCGATTTGATCGTGTTCGGCGGTTTTACCCGGCTCACCGATTCGGGCCTCGGTTGCCCGGACTGGCCGGGCTGCTATGGCGCGGCCAACCCGTTCATCGCGCACGAGCAGATCGCCGCGGCCGAGGCAGCCATGCCGACCGGACCGGTGACCCAAGTCAAAGCCTGGATCGAGATGATCCACCGCTACTTGGCGATGGGCATTGGGGTGCTGATCATGGCCCTGATGTTCCAGTCGATCCGCCAGTGGCGCAAAACGCACAGCCAAGCCTTTGCCCCGGCGCTGCCGGTGGCGCTGTTTGTATTCGTCTGCATACAGGGCGCGTTCGGCGCCTGGACCGTGACCCTGAAACTGCAGCCGGCGATCGTTACCATCCATCTGCTGCTGGGCATGGGATTGTTGGCCATGCTTGCCTGGCTCGGCGGGCGCGAGGATTACCTGTTGAAACCGCCGGGCCCAAACCGGGACCTGGCCGGCCTGCGCGCGCTGCGTACGCTGGCGCTGGTCGCGGCCGTGGTGCTGGTGGTGCAGATCGCGCTCGGCGGGTGGGTCAGCACGAACTACGCGACCCTGGCCTGCGATGAATTCCCCCTGTGCGACGGCCAGCTGGTGCCGGAGATGGACTTCGAACACGGTTTTACCTTGTGGCGCGAACTGGGCAAGACGGCGGCCGGCAACTACCTGCAATTCTCGGCCCTGGTTGCGATCCATTGGGTGCACCGCAATTTTGCGATTGTCGTCACGCTTGTGCTGGGGCTGGCTGCCTGGCGCGCCAGCCGCCAGCCGGCCCTGCGCGGCACGGGGGGCCTGATCGCGGCAGTCCTGCTCGCGCAGCTCTTCACGGGGATGGCGACGGTGTTCTTCGACTTCCCGCTCGCCATTGCCGTATTGCATAACGCGGGGGCGGCGCTCCTCGTCCTGCTAGTGACCATGTTAAACTACAAGGTCAAGCACCTGCTCGACGTGTCGCAGCGCACCCCCGCGCATGCCCACGTTCCCGCGAACTCGTACCGATGACCACCCAGACCGCCCTCCAACCGACCAGCCGCATCTCCCAATACTGGACGCTGACCAAGCCCCGGGTGACCCAGCTCGCCGTGTTTTGCGCCATCATCGGCATGTTCCTGGCGACCGACGGCTTTCCCGGCTGGCGCGTGCTGGTAGCCGGCACGGCCGGCATCTGGCTGCTGGCCGGTGCCGCCTTTGCCGTCAACTGCCTGATCGAAGCCGAGATCGATTCGCGCATGGCCCGCACCGCGCGCCGCGCCACCGCGAATGGCGAACTGACGCGCAACCAGACATTGATCTTCTCGGCCATCATCGGCGGCCTTGGCATGTTCGTGCTGTATGCCTTCGTCAACCCACTGACCATGTGGCTGACGTTTGTGACCTTTGTCGGCTACGCCGTCGTGTATACGATTTACCTGAAGCCGGCCACGCCGCAGAACATCGTCATCGGCGGCCTGTCGGGCGCGATGCCGCCGGCCCTCGGCTGGGCGGCAGTGGCCAACGAAGTGCCGATGCAGGCCTGGCTGCTGGTATTGATCATTTTCGTCTGGACCCCGCCGCATTTCTGGGCGCTGGCCATGTACCGGCGCGACGACTACGCGCGCTCCGGCCTGCCGATGCTGCCGATCACCCACGGCATGGACTACACCGGCCAGCAAGTGTGGCTGTATTCGCTGGCCTTGTTCGCCACCACCATGCTGCCGTTCGCGGTGCGCATGAGCGGCCTGATCTACCTGGTGGCGGCGATCATCCTGAATATCCTGTTCCTGCGCCACAGCTGGCGCGTGCACAAGCACTATAGCGACGGCAACGCGCGCAAGGCCTTTGCCTATTCGATCCTCTACCTGTCGCTGCTGTTCGCGGCGCTGCTGGTCGACCATTACTTCAGGTTCTGACATGAAACGATTGATCACTGCGGGCATGCTCGCGCTGGCCCTGCTCGCCACCGGCTGCGACAAGCTCGCTTCAAAACCGGCCGCGTTCCAGAATACCGACCTCACTGGCCTCGACTATGCCAAGGGCTTTTCGCTGACCGATCACACCGGTAAAGCGCGCACCCTGGCCGACTTCAAGGGCAAGCTCGTCGTGCTGTTCTTCGGCTACACCCAGTGTCCGGACGTGTGCCCGACCACGATGGCCGAAATGGCCGGCGTGCTCAAGGAACTGGGACCGGCGGCCGATGACGTGCAGGTGCTGTTCGTCACCCTTGACCCGGAACGCGATACGCAGGAATTGCTGGCCTCCTACGTGCCGGCTTTCGACAAGCGTTTCCTCGGCCTGCGCGGCACGCCTGAACAGACGGCGCAGACGGCCAAGGAATTCAAGGTGTTCGTCTCGAAAGTACCGGGCAAGGAACCGGGCAGCTACACGGTCGACCACACGGCCGGCAGCTATGTGTTCGACAAGGAAGGGCGCGTGCGCCTGTTCCTGCGCCACGGCCAGGGTCCGGCGCCGATTGTTCACGACCTGCGCCAGCTGTTATGATTGTCTTGTAAAGACAACTCATCACAGTTCGAATGGAACCACGCTCAGGCAGAAACTACACCCGCATCGCCACGGTCGTCCTGCTGACGCTGGGCTGCCTGTTCGTCCTCAAGCCTTTTCTTCCGGCGATCCTGTTCGCGGTCGCCATCGTCATTTCTTCCTGGCCCCTGTACTTGCGGCTGCTGGGCGCGATGCGCGGGCGCCGCACGCTGGCGGCGCTGACGATGACGCTGTCGCTCACCCTGCTCGTCATCATCCCGCTCGCCACCGTCGCCTACAACCTGGCCGACGACGTCGCCACCACCTTCGGCCAGATGCGTTACGCGCTCGAGCATGGCGAACTGCTGCCCCCGCACTGGATCCGCGAGCTGCCCTTCGTCGGCGAGACGCTCGATAATTACCTGCGCCAGTTAGTGGCCAGCCGCGAACAGATGCTGGCGCTGGCGCGGCGCAATGTCGAACCGGCGCGGCGTTACCTGATGGCGGGCGGGCTGATGCTCGGTACCGGCGTCGTCCAGATGAGCCTGGCCGCTTTCGTCAGTTTCTTCGTCTACCGCGACGGCCATTCGCTGATCGCCGTCACCTCGAGCATGATGACCAAGGTGATGGGAAAAAGCGCCGAAGCGGTCACTGACATCATCAGCCAGACCACCCGCGGCGTCATGTACGGCCTGCTGGGCACGGCCCTGGCCCAGGCGCTGGTGGCGGCGATCGGCTTTGCCATGGCCGGGGTGCCGGCGGTGCCGCTGCTGTCGGTGATGGTGTTCGCCACCTCCCTGGTGCCGTTCGGTCCGCCGCTGATCTGGGGCGGGGCGGCGATCTGGCTGTTCTCGCAGGGCAGTACCGGCTGGGGCATCTTCATGGTGATCTGGGGCGCGGTATTGATCAGCGGCGTCGACAACGTGGTGCGGCCGATGCTGATCAGCCGCGGCACCAGTTTGCCGTTCCTGCTGACACTCCTCGGCGTGCTGGGCGGCCTGATCGCGTTCGGGGTAGTCGGGATGTTCATCGGGCCGGTGCTGCTGGCGGTGGGCTACTCATTGATGAGCGAGTGGGCCGGGACGCGTGATCCGATTGTGGTGCAAAAAGGCGAGGTGTCGTGACGGTCACCGCGGTGGATGCGTTTCGACTGCGCGAATGCCGCACCGCGTGAGGTGCGACAACGGGCATGTTGATCGCGGCAGCATGCGAACGGCAGCCCTGACCGCTTGGTTGTAAGGCCAATGTCGCCTCAGCCGTGGTCGCCCTCGTCCTCGCCGCGTCCCAGGCGCGGAATCACTTTCACCAGCAGGATGCGCGGGCCATTCGTCTTTTTCACCACCACGTCGAACTTCGGGAACTCGATGCGCTGACCCTGTTTCGGGATGTCACCGAGTTTTTCCATCAACAGGCCGCCGACCGATTCGACGTCGTCCAGGCCCATCTCTTCATTGTCGATATCGATCCCGAGCAGGCGTTCGAGCGAATAAATCGGCAGGCTGGCCTTGCCGATATAGGTGCCGTCCGACTGTGGCAGCCAGTCGTTTTCGTTCATCCGGAATTCGTCGCGGATCTCGCCGACCATCGCGCCCAGCAAATTATCGAGCGTGATGAAGCCGACCGGGCGCTTGCCTTTTTCACCGATCAGCGCGAAATGCGGCGCGCCGGTGCGGAAGCGCCGGAAGATGTCCTGCGCGGGCGTCCTTGCCGAGATTGTCTCGACCGGGCGCAGGAATTGCGTCAGGTCGCTGATGTCTTTCCCCGACTGCTGGGCGAAGAACAGGTCTTTCAGATGAATCACGCCCAGCACTTCCTCGCCTTCCTCGTCGAAAAACGGGTAGCGCGAGAAGCGGTTGCGGCGTACCGTGTCGAGGTTTTCCGCGATCGACAGGTCTTCGTGCAGCGCGATCACTTCGTTGATCGGACGCATCAGGTCGGACACGGCCATTTCGGAAAACTCGAGCGACTGGGCCAGGATGTGGCGCTCGTCGTGGGTGAACTTGTCCTTGCCGGAACCGGCGCCGGTGCCCGTATTGGTGCTGGTGTTGGTGCGCAGGATCAGTTTCAGTTCCTCGATCGAATAATGTGTGTCGTGGCTGCCGCTGCCGGCCAGGCCCGCCACGCGCAGCACCCCGTTCGCACTCTTGTTCAGCAACCAGATCGCGGGGTACATGGCCCAGTAGAAACCATAGAGGGGCAGGGCGCACCACAGCGCGACCGCCTCGGGCAGGCGGATGGCGAGCGTCTTCGGCGCCAGTTCGCCGACCACGATGTGCAGGAAAGAGATGACGCTGAAGGCGACGACAAACGAGACGCCGTGGATGACTTCCGGGGACGTCACGCCGACCAGGGCGAACAGCGGTTCGAGCAGGCTGGCAAAAGCCGGTTCGCCGACCCAGCCGAGACCGAGCGAGGCGAGGGTGATGCCGAGCTGGCATGCCGACAGGTATTCGTTGAGCTGGCCGTGGACCTTGGACAGGATGCGCCCGCGCAGGCCGGTGGTCTTGGCAATGGCGCGTACACGGGTTTTGCGCAACGTGACGATACTGAATTCCGCCGCCACGAAGAAGCCGTTCAGGGCGACCAGGAAGAGCGCCAGAACGACAAATATGAGATTTTCCATATAAAAAATGAGTTGATAAAGGGCACAGCTGATGAGCATTGTACAAGGTCCCCCGAACTCAGCCGCCGCCCAGCCCTCCATGCTGCGCGGCCGACAGGATCGCCTCGACCGCAGGATGCTGGATTTTGCGCTCGTTCGAGATCGCATAAAACTGCTCGCGCACCTCGGGAACCCGGCCCACCAGCACCGCCTGCAACTGCTCGAGCAGGTCGCCGGCGAGTGCGGCCGGCGCGAAGAACAGACCCAGGCCGCGCCGGCCAAACGTGTTCAATAAAGCGTTGTCCTCGAACTCGCCGACCACGTCCGGATGCACCCCCTGCAACTCGAACCACTCGTCGATCTTGCCGCGCAATGCATTATTCCTCGTCGGCAGCAGGAAAGGCGCGCCATTCAGTTTTTTCGGGAAATCTTGTGCGTAGGTAGCTGCAAGAGCCGCCGTGCCGACCACCGTCATTTCGCTCTCGAACAGCATATGGCTGAACACGCGCAGCGTGCCGCCTTGCGGCAGTGCGCGGTCGGTCAGCACCACGTCGAGCTTGTGCAGGGCAAGATCGGCCAAGAGCGACTCGTACTGGTCTTCCGAGCAGACCAGGCGCACCGGCGTGGCCAGGCGCGTGGTCGCTTCCAGCAGGCGGTAGGCGGTCAGTTTCGGCAGCGAATCGGAAATCCCGACCGACAGGCGCGTGCGCAGGGTCGAGGTCTGGTCGAGCGCATCCTGCATCTGCTCGCCCAGCAAAAAGATCTGGTCGGCGTAGGTGAGGGCCAGGCGGCCCGCTTCGCTGAGCACGAGGCGCCGCCCCTGCTGGGTGAACAGCGACTTGCCGAGCGACTGCTCGAGCAAGGTGATCTGGCTGCTGACGGTTTGCACGGCAAGGTTCAATCGTTCCGCGGCGCGGGTAATGCTACCCTCCTTGGCGACGACCCAGAAGTAGTACAAATGGCGGAAATTGGTGCCTGCGTTTTTCATCTGTTCTGTTTTTTCGAAGTAATCATTCGATTATCTTCGCTTTTTCAATAAGCTGTACAGCTTTACAATGCGTTCCATCAATTCAACATTGAAGGTAAATTAATATGAAGAACTTTTTAATTGAAAGGAAATCAACATGAAGCACTTTAGAGGATCTTTCCTCGTCACGATCATCTGTCTGAGTTTGGCTGGCTGGTGGGGTTACGAGCACGGCGGCGTGTCGGGTATGCTGACGGCGCTTGGTATCGCCACCATCCTGTCGGTGATGGAAGTGTCGCTGTCGTTCGATAATGCTGTGGTGAATGCCTCGGTACTGAAGGGCTGGAACGAATTCTGGCTCAATCTGTTCCTCGGCCTGGGCATGATCATCGCCGTGTTCGGTATGCGTCTGGTGTTCCCGATCGTCATCGTCGCAGTCGCGGCCGACCTCGGCATGACCGAAGTCTGGAACCTGGCGCTGAACGATCCGAAGGCATTCTCCGGTCACCTGACGGCGCACCATGCTGAAGTGGCGGCATTCGGCGGCATGTTCCTGATGCTGGTATTCCTGAATTTCCTGCTCGACGACGAAAAGGAAACCCACTGGCTGGGCAACTTCGAGAAGAAGCTCGCTTCGTTCGGTAGAGTGTCGTCGATTTCGGTCATGATTTCACTCGCAGCCCTGCTGTTCGCATCGACCTTTGTCGATGGTGCCCAGCGCATGATCGTGCTGGTCGCAGGTATCTACGGCATCCTGGTGTACGTCGGTGTCGACATGATCAGCAGCCTGTTGGAGAAGAGCGAGTCGGATGAAAACAGCAACGTCGGCGACATGGTCAAAACCGGCGGTATCGGTGGCTTCCTGTACCTCGAAGTGCTCGATGCCTCGTTCTCTTTCGATGGCGTGATCGGCGCATTCGCGATTACCAGCGACGTCGTGATCATCATGCTGGGCCTGGCAATCGGCGCGATGTTCGTGCGTTCGATGACGGTCTACCTGGTCAAGAAGGGCACGCTGGATGAGTTCGTGTACCTGGAACACGGCGCGCACTACGCGATCGGTATCCTGGCCGTGATCATGCTGGCCAGTATGAAGTTCCACGTGCCTGAGCTGGTGACCGGCCTGACGGGTGTGGCCTTCATTGCGGCTTCGTTGTGGTCGTCGATTCAGCACAAGAAGAAGCATGCTGCGCTTGAGTCACATGGTGCCAAAGAGCTGGCGTAAGGAGTAGTTCCGGGCGGTGGCGATGTTTGCCACCGTCTCGATGGGGACGCGCCGTACAACGCAAGAACAGCAGCACAGAATTCGCGCAGCGCCCCAAAGGCCGCGCACAAAAAACCGCACGGCGAATGGCAGAACACCAGTTCGCTGAGCGTATTACCCCGGTGTTCAAAAAGTAGTACTTACAAGGAGATACACATCATGGCAATCAGTCTGCAAAAAGGCGGTAACGTCAACCTGTCGAAAGAAGCCCCTGGCCTGACCAACCTGAAAGTCGGCCTCGGTTGGGATACACGCGCCACCGACGGCGCCGCCTTCGACCTCGACGGCGCAGTGTTCCTGCTGAACTCGTCGGGCAAGGTCCGCTCCGACGCCGACTTCATCTTCTACAACAACCTGAAGTCGACCGACGGCTCGGTCGTGCACTCGGGCGACAACCTGACCGGCGCCGGCGAAGGCGATGACGAAAGCGTCTCGGTCGACCTGGCCAAGGTGCCTGCCGACGTCGACAAGATCGTGCTGGCCGTGACCATCCACGACGGCGAAACCCGCCGCCAGAACTTCGGCATGGTCGGCAAGGCCTTCATCCGCTGCGTCAACGCCAGCGGCGACGCGGAAATCGCCCGTTACGACCTGTCGGAAGACGGCTCGACGGAAGCGGCGATGATCTTCGGCGAGGTGTATCGCAACGGCGCCGACTGGAAGTTCCGCGCCATCGGCCAGGGCTTCGCAGGCGGCCTGGGGCCACTCGCCAAGAACTACGGCGTCAACGTTTAATTAAAAAATAGTTACATAAAACCCGCAGGCGGCGTCCATGCATGGAGGCCGCCTGCCAAAAGGAAGCCATTTTAAAATGCCAACTTTTACCGTGACCGGGGATGTCGATCCCTTCTTGCATGTGTCGATGCTGCAGGGCGAGACCATCTATTGCGAATCCGATGCGATGGTGATGATGGAGTCGACCCTTGACCTGAAGGGCAAGATGCGCGGTGGCCTCGGCAGCGCGCTGATGCGCACCTTCGCCAACGGCGAGTCCTTCTTCCAGCAGCACATCGAAGCGACGCGCGGTGCGGGCGACTGCCTGCTCTCGCCGACGCTGCCGGGTGCGATGCAGATCGTCGACGTCGGCCCGAACCAGTACATCCTCAGCGATGGCGCGTTCGTCGCGGCGTCGTCCAGCGTCGAGCTGAAGGTACGCACCCAGAACATCGGCAATGCGCTCTTCGCCAACAGCGGCGGCTTCTTCGTCACCGAAACCGGTGGCCAGGGCCAGGTGGCGGTGTCGGGGTTCGGGTCGATGTCGGTGCTCGACGTCGAGCCGGGCAAGGACGCGATCATCGACAACTCGCACGTCGTGTGCTGGGACAGCACGCTGCGCTACGAGATCTCGATCACGACCGGTACCAGCGGCGGCTTCCTGGGTAACCTGATCAACAGCCAAACCAGCGGCGAGGGCATGGTCCTGCGTTTTTCCGGCAAGGGCAAGGTCTACGTGTGTTCACGTAACCGTGCCGCTTTCAAAGCCTGGATGCAGGCGCCCGCCAAGTAAGCCCGCTTATTAAGGAGTAACGCAATGTCAGTCAGTCTGCAAAAAGGCCAGAAAATTTCGCTCTCGAAAGAGGGCGGCGGTGCCCTGACCCGCGTGACGATGGGTCTCGGTTGGGACGCCATCAAATCGAAGGGCTTCCTCGGCTTCGGCGCGAAGACCGAAAGCGTCGACCTCGACGCCTCGGTCGTCATGTTCGACGAATCGAACCGCCCGGTCGACACGGTCTGGTTCCGCCAGCTGAAAAGCAAGGACGGCAGCGTCGTGCACACGGGCGACAACCGCACCGGCGCCGGCGATGGCGACGACGAGCAGATCAACGTCGACCTCTCGAGCGTGCCGCCGAACGTGAAGTCGCTCGTGTTCACCGTGAACAGCTTCACCGGCCAGAACTTCTCGCAAGTGCAAAACGCCTATTGCCGCCTGTTGGACGCTACCGGCAACAAGGAAGTGGCGCGCTACGACCTGTCGGTGCAAGGCGCGCACACGGCCCAGGTGATGGCCAAGCTGTACCGTCACAACAGCGAGTGGAAGATGCACGCCATCGGCGAAAACGCCAGCGGCCGCACCTTCGACGATCTGATGCCATCGATTACGCCGCATTTGTAATCGTTGTTCGTAGGCGTTCGATAAAACACCGGGGATACG
>NZ_JBIMES010000021.1:0-43036 GCF_051262535.1 Massilia sp. CMS3.1
AGCTTCCCAAGCTTACGACGA
This sequence comes from Massilia sp. CMS3.1, assembly GCF_051262535.1. Lineage (NCBI taxonomy): Bacteria > Pseudomonadati > Pseudomonadota > Betaproteobacteria > Burkholderiales > Oxalobacteraceae > Massilia > Massilia sp. CMS3.1. The sequence goes on from NZ_JBIMES010000021.1 coordinate 22, forward strand.
GGGTTCGATTCCCTTCACCCGCTCCATAGGGTAAGATAGAAGGTTTGCGGCTAAGTTGCGCTCCACAATCTAAGCTGCGCTCCACAAACTGTGCCCAACAGCTTCTAATATTTTCCGATGGTCAACTATTGAGCTCTGCTTCATGTAGAATTCGCCAATGAATTTCGAAAACTTACAACCAGTCGCTGTTGACCATGCAGTGCAGTCAGTGCACTTCGTCATCGAGTGGAATGGCGCCCTCAATGCGGACTCTGTCGTAGCGCTTGGGAAGCTGCAAACCAAGTTTCGCAACCTAGGCTACGGGCACATGTTGCCGCAGAATAGGCTAGAGTTTAAGTTTGAAGCTGGGGGCAGTAGCCAAGGAAGCCAAGGTCTCATAGGTTACATGTTCACGGAGCGGCCACAGCCAGATACTGGCAGACAAGTGTCTGTGAACGCGGAAAACTGTACAATTATGTTTCCCGACTATACCCGTTGGGACAGCGTTTTCGCCAGCATACAAGAAATATTGAAAGTCGTATTGGAGGAGGTTGGAACGCATCGTGCGATCCGTACTATTGGACTTCAATATAACGATGGTTTCTTGTGGAATGATGATCCTGCGGAATTAGACCTCCGTGAAGTCTTCAATAATGACTTTGTTATTCCGCCTCACGTTTTTGATCAAACTGGCTTATGGCATTTGCACCATGGCTATTTTGAAAAAATTCAGGAGCCTGTCTTGCATACAGTGTTGCAAAACATAAATGTAGACATGCTGGATACGCAAGGTGGCCGTGTTTTGCAAATTCTTGGTTCGCACAAAGCAAATCTTGAGCAACCGTTGTGGCAGTCGCATAAAAAAAATCAGCCGCTCTTTTTCTCAATGATAACGCATTTGCATGATTTGAATAAAAAAATGCTCAGATCGTTGCTGACTAATAAGGTTTGCCAGCGAATTAAATTAGTTCCCTAGGAGATTGTATGGAACCCGTCACTATCGCTTTAGTAACTACCGCCTTTTCATTGGTGGCGGCTACGCATCGGCCGAAATGGGAAGACAATTTTCGCGAGGAAAAAAGCTCAAATGTAGTAATTGTTCCTAAGAGAGAAATAACTGCTATCCCCTTGGTTGATCGCCGAGCAAATAATCTTGCATCAAATGCAGGAATTAACTCGCCTAAAGAAAAACTGTATCAAAAACTGATGAGTTTTTTTCCGAAAGGTGATGAGGATCCAGCGATCGAGCCTGTGTCAAAAATTGAAGACGTCATTGCGACAAACGAGCTTTTGCAAAAACTGCCTGGAAGCGTCTCTCTTCCAACCGTTATGCGTAATGATGAGGGTGAGATCGGGATGTATTGGGACAATGACCATATGTACATCAGTATTGATGTAGATTCGAGCTCGACTGTTTCAGTGTACTTCCGTGATCAAACTACTGGCCAGCATTCTTTCAACGATGAAGTTCAGATTAGTGAAGTGAATGCGGCTTGGTTTGAAGCCAATATTGGTAAAATGTTGGAGCCAGGTGCAGTAATAGCGTAGGGTGATCATGACAGGCCGGGAATTTTTCGACGAGCATAAGGAAAATGCCAAAAAGTGCAAGCTTCTCCAAAAAATGGAGGAGGAGGCACTTGAGTCTTGGGAAGATCAGAAAGTATCTGAATTTTCGCCGGGCGTAGTATTAGACGAAGAATTACTGTATCAGCAAGTTGTGGATCCCACGCATATTGCTCCAAATGGGCAAGGTCTTGACCCAATGGCTTTTGATGTTTGTCGTTCGCATGGGCTTTCCACTCAGAGAGTGGCCCATACAAACATAGATGAGCTTATTGCGAGTGGTGAGGATCGCGCAAATAACTTTAATCTGAAAAATCCAGATAAAAAGCAAAAGAAATTGTGGGGATTTATTCCTTACACAGTAAGCGAAATAAGGGAGGTGCTCTGTTTGGATACAGAGACTCGCCCTTTATACGTTTTTGATACTGCTGATGAGGATAATATTCCGCATGCGGAAATATGCCAGGGTGGTCTCAATTCGAGTAGTAAAGCCCAGTGGGTAGACTTGCGTACTCGTCTTTATTTGATGGCGAAACGAAAGCTCATCAGCATAGAGCAAATGAAAGCAAAAGCCGAGGATTAGCAGTATTATTTTGTCGGCGTCACTATCTTTCTTCTTCGGAGATAGTGACGCTGTGTCGTTTTGACGCTCTCATGTCCTAGCAGATCCCGTGCTGCTTCCTCGCCCCGACCATCCGCCGTATCATCAGCCGCCTTCGCGCGCAGGTCGTAGAACCACATATCTTTGATCCCACCCACCAATCGGGTAGGCGGCCGTGTGCGCACGCCTGTTTACAGCGCTTCGAAGTAGACATCTCAGCAATAAAGTGTTTCAATGCAACATCGACAACTTTACAAGCGGGTCCGATGGACTACAACTGCACCCAGTGCGGCAGCACTCATACTCAAAAAATAACTGCGATCGTTAGCAGCGGGACGACTCAAGAATATTTCACAACCAGAGCAAATACCGCTGGCGTAGTTGGAGAGCAATCGACGTTCGCTACAACGCGGGGCTCTACTACGTCGACCTCAAGGACGGAGCTAGCGCAAAGATTTATGGCGCCTTCGCTCCGTCGTGAGGGGACATATGCTGGGGCATTATTCCTCGGACTTTGTATAGGAGGAGGCGCGTACATAATCCTGGGCTACTTTAGTGAAGCGCTGGCCGCGCTCTGTGCGTTCGCAGTGTTCATTGGCCTGACGAGCGCCCAAGTCTCAGCATACAAAGCTAACGCGAAATACAATAAAGAGGTTTATCCAGGCGAGATTCAACGGTGGGAGAAAACGTTCTACTGCCATCGTTGCGACAATACTTTCATGCCACATTGATGAACATGAGTGTCGCAGACCGACTCGTCAGGTCACAATATGCGCAGCGATAGATAGGAAAGCCGGTGAAGTGCTCGAGTCGAAAACCCGCGGTGATTTTATTTCGTAGGCGCTACAATCTTTCCGCGGCGAAGGTAGTGGCGCCTCGTCGTCCTCACGTCCTCGTGGCCGAGTAAATTACTTGCTGCCTCATCTCCCAGCCCATCCGCCGTGTCATCTGCCGCCTTAGCGCGTAGGTCGTAAAACCACATATTCTTGATCTCGTCCTTCAAGGCGGGCACAGCCTTAGCCGCGTCGATCCGGGCCTTGTCGAACTGCGAGCGTAGCGTCGGTCCGGTCAGGCGTTTGCCGTGCTGGTTGACCAGGAGCGCGGCCGTCACGATCCTGTGACCAGCCTTGCGCGCATTTATGCGCTCGATCAGCGCAGCCAGCTCGCCGACGATCTTGATGCGCAGCGGCTGCTTTGTCTTCTCCTGGGTAACGATCAGGTGCCCGTCAACGATGTCGTGTTCAGTCATCCTGAGCGCGTCCGACGGCCGCTGGCCCGTCAGGTAGGCCATGTCCATAGCATCACGTAGCGGTGCGTTGGCGCTATCCCAGACAGCCTTGAACACCGCGTCGTTTATATAGACGGTCCGTTTTTTCAGTGAATGTCCCTGAATTCCTTCACATGGGTTCGGCAGGTCGGTATAGCCCCAGCCGCGGGCATGGTTCCACATCGTCGAGAACACGCGCTTGCACCGGTTTGCCGTCGTCGGCTTGTCGGCATGGTCGTCCAGGAACTGCTTGATGTGCATCGGCTTGATCTGGCTGAGCGGTGCCTGGCTGAAGGATTCCATCAGGTGCTTGATGTCCGAGCGGTACATCCTGGCCGAATTGGCGGCCAGCTTCGGTACCGCGTCGACCAGGTAGCGCTGTTGCAGGTCGGCGAATGTGGCGCCCGCGTGCGGGGCCACCACGACGTTCAGCTCCGCGTACTTCTTCAGCGCGAGAATGAAATCGTCGCCCAGGGCGATCTCCTGACGTTTTCCGTCAGGGGTCTTTTTGTACAGGTAATAGTAGACCTTGCCACTGCGCTGCACTCGAGGGTGCATGTGCGGCGGCATGTTCAAATTACGCGTGTTTTTTCTGCCCATCATTCCGCCTTGGCATAACCCATACTTTTTCGCGCGGTGCTTCCTTGCGCCCCTCGACCGCTGCAACTGTGACGACCGGCTCGCCAATCGCATTCACCCAGAATGGAAGTCCCATCTGCCGCAGTTGCTCAACTTGTTTCGACTTTCGGCGCCGGCCGGTGAGCCGAACGACCGCATCAGTCGTGAGAAACGTATCCATTATGTACCATCCTTCCCCGACGATTCCCGCGCGCCGGCGCTCTTGAAACCGAAGCCGGCCGGCCGCATCGACCAGTCCGGCATGTCCAGGCGCATTCCTCGCGAATTCGGGATGTTTTTCTTGCTCAGGGGCGGCCGGTCGTAGGCATTGAACCCTACGCGAGGCAGTGCGATGTCGCCCATTTGCTTAGCGGTGATTCTGCCCTCGAGCTGGTCATAGTGAGCGCGCGCGAATGGGCTGCATTCGACTTTGTCGTCGCTGGTGATCTTGAGCCATCCAGCCTGAATCGCGCATTGCAGCGCGTCAAGCTGGTCCTGGGCGCGCAGCGCGCTGGCGAGATCGGCAAGCAGGTCGCGCTCATGCATCGGGCCATTCTTGTAAAGGTGCACGCCAGCGGCAAACGAAAACGAGTCCTGCTTGGCGATGCGGGTCTGGTTGTTACTGCTCATCAGTGAGCCCTCCGAATGGTGAATGGTGCGAACTTGCAGCCGCCGGCGTGCGGCTCTCCCTGAAGACGCCCGCAGGCGATGCATCTGGCTGGACGGCGGGCGATATAGGTCACGATGTTGCTCCCGTGCGTACGGCGCCACGCCAGCCCAGCCACGTCCATTCGAGCACCATGTTGCTGTAGCGGCCCAGCGCGGTTCGCTCGAAATTCGTGACACCGTCGGCACGCATCTCCTCCTCGAACAGGTGGCGCGTGCTGGCCTCGGCCTCCGGCGTGAGCACAAGCGATGAGCGCAGCTTCGCTACCGCGGCCGGGTTTGCATCCCGCCAAACCTGCCAGCTCTCGTCCCTCGGCTTGTGCTTTGTCCAGGCGGGATGATCCGGCAGCCGTGCGAGTAACTCCTCGCAAGTGTCGTGCACCAGGCGATTGACCTGCGCGCTCTGATCCTTGTCGTCGTGGGCAAGGCGACTGACGCCGGCGTCGTTGACCAGTTGGTCGACAACGAATTCTGGGAGGCAGGGCACGGTGCCTGGGCCGTTGTTGTAGGTGGTCATGGGTCAGTCCTCAAATGCACGCTTGATCTGCGCCTTGGTAAATCCGATCAGTTCGCAGCCGGCAACGGTCGCGTGGTAGTAGGTCATGCTCGCGCTCGACTGGCCTTTGGTCGCGAGCCCGGCAGCGACAAGCCTCTCCATCGTTTCCCTTGCCGTGCCGCCGCTCGTGGCGTAGTAGTTGCGGAAACCGTAGTCGCGGGCCTTATACTGGTCGGTTGCGCCGAGCATGTGGCGCAGCTTCTTAATGTCGTCGACCGATATGAGCGCGCTCATGCTTTGGCTCCCTGTGCAGGCTCACCGTCATCCAGCCATATCAAAAACAAAAGGCAGCAGACCGCGTGAGCCAAGTGATGTTTGCTGGTCTCCTGGTCGCGGATCTGGCCGCTCCACCAAGCCTCGATATGGCGGTACGCGGCGTCGTAGTACCGTGCCCGGGCATCTGGCACATGCTTCCAGTTGTCGGGTGCGTACTTGCGCGCGCCGAACTCCAGAACCTCGGCCACCTGTTTGACGGTGCCAGTCGGGAGCAGGGAGTAACGCACCTTCCCGCTGTCGAACTTGATGCCGGCGACTTGGTTAGTTACAGGGGTCATGGCCTGTCCAGCGCATGACGGCAGTTGCATGGTCGGCGGCCGCCGTGGCAATCGCCGCCGCAGCTGGGCGCGGTGCGTAGCAGCTCGAACAGCGCGGCGAATGGAGCGAACAGGCGCTTCATGCTGCCACCTGTTGGTCCATCGCTGCAGCTGTCAGCTGTCCGTGCTCGAGATACTTGAGCGCATGCTCAAGCCAGGCCGCGCCGTGCTGCTGGTACATGGTCAGGTGCAGGTGGATGACGGCGGCCTGTTCCTCCTCCGCCTTCTTCGGGATCTTGTGCCCCAGCTCGCGCATACGCTGCGCGGTGCGAATGCACGTAAAGTTCGGCCGGCCCAGGATGATCCGCGTCTGCTCATCAAGCGGCAGGAGGGTCACCGGCGCAGCCTCGGACTCTTCGGTAGGTGGGGCGGGCATATGCGCCCAATGTGTGACACGTTCAACCGCGATCGGCATCGCGTCGGCGTAGCGCCAGATGTCGCCATCGCGGTACCCGGTCCACACGTCATCGTCATTCAGTGCGATCAAGACGAGAAGGCCATCGTCCGGCAGGCCACAGGCCGCGGGCTTCCACTCGACTGCGATCTTCGTTGTGCTGGTCGTGTTCATGTGCAGCTCCCGTTCAGGCGCCGACGCTGGCGCAAAACACTTCGATTTCACGCACTGCCAGGTTGATGCGGTTGACTGGCACGAGCGGCAGGCGGTCGTCGACACTGGCGATCGCCAGGCGGAGGTGCTCGGCCTCGTAGTCGAGCACTTGAATCGCGCCGATTTCTTCGTAGCGATCGCAGATGTCGGACAGGGTGTCGTTCGCAAGATCGATGGCCTCGCCGGCCATGCCAGCGCGGACCAGGGTCGAGAACATCTTCGACACCTGGTTGTAGGTGTCAGGCGTCGGATGGGTGATTAGTGCTTCGCCTGCCATGCGCAGCTGGAGGGCCAAGCGCTGATAGGTCTCGGTGGTCATGGGGATGTTCGCCCCACGCTGGAATTCAACAGCTCGCATGTCAGGTGTCTTTCGTTCTAGTCGTAGTCATTGGCTTGCAGCTTCTTCACGTCGACCCGCGCTCGGCGCTGCATGTGCCGGCGGGCGACTGCCTCGAGGATGATCTTGAGGCTGGGGTTCTTGAGCATCTCGTCCAGCGGCTGCGGGGTGTGCAGCAGCACGTGGGCGAACTGCAGGGAAGGGCGATCGGGCGAGATGCGGGGCATGTCAGCGGCTCCGCACTCGGTGCGCCGTGCGAACGGCATCCCAGACGTTCATGCCGATGAATCGGTAGTAGCGGTACAGAGGGAGGAAGCGCATGTCAGCCTCCCTGCGCAAGGTCGTCTTCGGCAGCGCGAAAAGCTTGCCAGGCTGCGAAGGGCGCGGCGGATCCAGCCTTCGCCAGCCAGTGCGCGCGGCGCTTCTCAGTAAGGCTGTTCCACCAGTCCATGCCGAGCTGCTCGTCGACCGTGGGTTCTACAGCAGAGGGTCGGCCGAGAGCGAATACTTTCTCGGCGACCGCTTCCGCGTCCGGACCGCAGTCGTCAAGCGTTCCCGCAAGACAGGCGGTAAAGGTGCGTCCACGGCATTCAGGGGAGACGGCTGGCCGGTTCGCCAGATCAACTGCATGCTCGATGGCGCGCAGGATTTTGTCGGCGGTAGTCATGGACCCACCTGCTGCGCGGCTGGTTCCGTCGACATAAGGTTCCACAGGACGGCGTCCAGCTCACGCTCGCCCAGGCCCTCCATCGTGCCGGACAGCTTCGCGATGAAGCTGTGCAAGCGGCGGTCGGTGTCGGTCGGCTCCGCGGCCGTGGCCTGGTGCGCGCAGTTTAGGATGGCTTTTCGCAGGGCGATGACGGTGAATATTGGCGTACTGCGCAGCGTGGTCGTGCGGCGGCCCGGCGAAGGCATGGCAACTGGATTGCGTGAGCGGATCGAGGCATCCATCAGCGGCCTCCGCTCATCACGGTGATGCCGCAAGGGACGTCGGCGAAACGGTCAGCAGCAGCCTCGCCGGCCTCAGCGGCGGATTGCGACTCGTTGTCGATGTATTCGGTAGGGTGCCCGGCGGTACGGACTGTGACGAGAAAGGTACGCATTTGCTCTCCAAGGAAGGCTCAGCAGGCGCCGAGCTCGGTTCGTTGGAGAGACTATAGCAATTTGCTTTTAAGCGGTCAACAGCAATTTGCTTTTATCGGATGCATCCAAAAATAATCGCTCTGATCTCTGGGTGAAAAAAAGCCCCGTCAGGTGGGGGCTTAGAGGGTGTAGATCGCGTAGCAAAGCACGTCAGGGCAAGCAAGTCGACGGACAGATATTAACTGAGTAAGCCGAAGCGAACGCCCCCCAGTACCACCTTAGTTGACCCTACATTGAAAGCGGCCGCGAAGCTTCCTTCTCTCGCTGCGCATCTCGCTCACGCGCCAACTCGATTACTCTTTTAGGCGATGTGATCGTCGTATAGCAGTCGATTTTGGGACCACACATTAGTTCGATCTTGATGTCTGGCCGACTCCACGATGCACTCAAAACCTTAGACGCAGGTAGTGGAGTGAATTTAGTTGCAGGCCCAAACCGCAAGCCGATCGACCTCATAATCTCTTGGAACTTATCGGCTGGGTACGTCCTAATTTCAAGTTCTCCCAAGGTGCCATCCTTGGCGACAGACGCGTTGAAGCTGCCGTTTACAGCCCAGGCAGGGCGGCTGTCGGCCCCAGGAACCTGAATTGATCCTGTTCTCCACCCTTTGTGCATGGACGGAGGACTGATCCAACAAAGCGAACGGACATCTGTACCAATCTCTTTCATCGAGCACTGGCGAAATGGCGTCTTCAGCTTGGCGCCGAGAGTGAGGCCAAAGACGGTAATAGGGTCAGTTGCAACAGCCGATGTTGCATGCGCGCTGCCAGTCAATAGCGCCGCAAGTAGAATAATTTTCGTCACGTGATATCCATTCTTCATCATGGTGCCGATACGCCGTCTTTATATATGCGTGCTTTCTTTTCGAATTACCTTGCCGATCAGAATGCATTCGGCACCCTTGCACAGCTTCCTGTGGTATTTCCGCTGGTCGGCATTATCTGATGTCAGCCACCACTGGCCGGCGTCCCGCTGCAGGCGCTTTACAATAGCTTCTCCCTCATAGTTGACGACGTACACCGAGCCGTCGGCCAGAGAAGTGTCGCGAGTATTTACAACGATGACGTCGCCGTCGTAAAGAGCAGGTTCCATGCTCTCGCCCTTGACCGTAATTGCCAGCAGCGTGTCGCGGCTCAGCCCTTCCTTCAATAGCCACCTGGTCGGCACACCCTGCGTTTCACCATCGTAGTACTCGGGCTCGACCTGAAAGCCGGTAATCCCGGCCTGCACTGTGAGTTTCACCTTCATGATCTGCGTCAGGCTCGGGTCGTCCGGCGCGACGGCGCGCACTGGCATCGCACCAGGGACGAGGTTCATCAGCGCTGCCGGACCATGCGGCCTGTCCATCCAGCCCTCATCCTTCCCGCAGCCTGCTTCCAGCTTGCGTGCCAATGCATCACCTACACCGCGCGCCTTCCCGGTGGACGATTTTGCTCCGTTAAGGATCTGGCTCAAGTACATAGCATTGGTGTCCGCCTGCTTGGCCACGGCCTCGGCCGTTTTGAACTCCGCGACGAGCGCGCGCAAGTTTTCGAGTCGTAGTTCTTTAGAAGTTGCCATCTATCTATTTAATAGCAAAACGCTAGGGTCTGGAATGTGCAAATTGCTATTGCTAGATCAAAAGCAAATTGCTATAGTAAGGGCTATGAAACTACTCGACTACGTCAAGACCCGCGCCACGCAGAGCGAACTGGCGACGAAACTCGCTATCACGCCAGTCCTGGTCAACCAGTGGGCAAACAGAAAACGTCCGGTTCCTCCTGATCGCTGTGTGGACATTGAGCGGGCGACAGAAGGAGCAGTAACTCGTCCAGAACTCCGTCCTGATGACTGGCACCGCATCTGGCCTGAGCTCGTTCCTGGCCCCGATGCGGGTAGCAGCGGCGTGCAGGTTTGTGAGAGTGCCGCGAGGGTTGACGATGCCGAGACTGCCCCGGCCATGCCAAAGCGTCGCGCGACTGATAGCGAGGAGTTCAGCAATGAGTAAGCCCACCCCCGCGCACGTGGTCCGACTCGGGGCGGATCGTCGCCAGACCCGGCGCGTGATCCGCTGCCTTCGGTCACTTTTTGAACATATTGCCCAGCTGTCGCTGGAGGTCGCGTACCGATTTTTCGACCGCGTCGATCTGCTTCTTCATCTGCGTTGCGTCGAGCTTGACCGTTTGCCTGCACGACCGACACTGCACGCTCGGGTTGCGCTTCGCCTGACCGATCGTTACTTCGATGCCCTTGCTGCAGTTCGGGCACGGGACCTGAATTTTTTCGTTGTCCAGACTGAATGAATCGCCCATGAGGTTTCCTTTGCGAAAAGGTGGATGTTGTGGAACTGACACTGTATCGCACTGGAGACCTCACCCTGATGTGTTGCCAGAAGTTTATTTCTAGCAGTTATTTTTTGAATCATTTTTTGAAGGGCATGCCGCATGAACCATCTCGACGCATTCCACAAAACTGTCCATGGCGCCCCAGGTGGCTGTGAGGCGATCGCGCCGCGCATGAACATGTCGGCGGCGATCCTGCGCAACAAGGCCAATCCGAACAGCGCGACGAACAAGCCGACGTTGGACGAGGCTGATCGCCTGATGGGTGTCACTGGCGTGCACGACATCCTGCACGCCCTGGCGGCGAACCACGGCTATGTGTGCGTGCGTGTGGAAGAGGGCGCAACGGCGGGCGACATGGCGGTGCTCGAGATGATCACCCAGGTGTGGCAGACGAACGGCGAAGTCGGTACCGAGATCAATCAGGCGCTGGCCGATGGCCGCATCACGCGGGCCGAAGTCGATCGCATCCGTGAAAAAGTGCGCCGCGCCGAATGCGCCCTGGAGAGCGTCGTCTCTCGACTCGAAGGGATGGCGCAGCGCTGAATCAGCGCGATGCAATCTGCCCCGTTCCACGCTACCAAAAGCACCATGACAAACAACGCCCTGCTTCAAAATACGTCACCTCAAACCCATCGTCCACACGATACGACCAAGAAATCACTTGACCGCCGGCATATCCGCTCAGGCCCTCGTACGCCAGAGGAAAGCCTGCGTACCCTGTGCCACTACCAAGGCCTGTTGATCGAAGTGCTGCAAGAAAAGGCCGCCAATGGCAACGCTTGATGTGAGCGCTATCCCTGGTGAACTCGCAGTCCGCCCGCAGTGGCTGGTCTGGAAGTTCGAGCCAGGCGAGAAAAAGCCGAAGAAGATGCCGTATTACGTCTCGGGCCAGCGCCGCACGGGCAAGCAAGGCAGCGACGAGGATCGTGCCGAGCTGGTCACGCTCGAAGTCGCCATGCAACGCGTTGGGCAAGGGTATTCCGGTGTCGGTTTCGCTTTCCTGCCAGGAGATGGGCTGATCGGCGTAGACATCGACGGCTGCATCGACGAGGACGGTGTTGTCGCGCCTCGGGCCGCCGCCATTATCACCGCGTGCAATTCCTACACAGAATATTCGCCTTCTCGCAAGGGTGTGCACATCATCGTCGCTGGCGAAACAAAAACGTTCAAGTCGAATGAAATCGGCCTGGAAGTGTTTTGCGCTGCCCAGTTCTTCACCTTCACAGCAGAGCCGTTCCCTGGCGCGCCGGCCGGCATCGCCGATATTGACCCCGGTGTCTTGAACCGCCTGCGTGCCACAGTTGAACAGGCGCGCGCTGTACAGGTCAAACAGCGGCCCCAGCTTGCGCCAACCGCCCAGGACGAGCGGTCGCGGCTCGAATCTGCCCTCACGCAGATCAGCCCGGATTGCGGCTATGACGACTGGTTCCGCATCGGGATGGGGATCTATTCGGCCCTGGGTGAGAGCGGACTGAGCGTCTGGGACTGGTGGTCCTCGAAGTCAGCCAAATATCCGGGAACCCACGAGCTCGAGAAGCACTGGAAATCGTTCGAGGGCACGCGCGTGACTGCGGCGACGGTCTACAAACTGGCTGTTGACGCAGGGTGGCGCCCGCCGCGTTCCGCTTCTCCTCCTATGCCGCCGCGCGTTCTGGACGCCTCGGCTGATTCCCCGATCCCCTTTGCCGATGAGACCGCGGGTCAGGGCGAACTCCCGCACCCTCCTCAGACGGCCGAGCCTGCAGTGATGTCGGGCATCTTCACGCTGGAGTGGGCGCTCGCGCACTGCGCCCTGGTGCAAGGTTCGACCGACGTCTGGGATTCGCTCAACAAGCTGCGCATGAAGCGCGGGGCGTTTGTCGACATGGTGGGAAAGGCGGCGGCTGCCACCTGGTCGTCGCATGACGAGCGGCGCAACATCAGCCCGCGCAACCTGCCGAAGACAATCCGCGGCGTCGCCGTCGACGATGGGGGGGCGGGGGCCGACAACCACATCGTCATGATGCTGGACCGGTACACCCTGTTGTACGGGACCAAAACCGTATGGGACGCGGAGAAGCGCACCGTGATCGCCTACGATGCGATGGCCTTGGCGCGCAGCTCGGACTTGGCGTCGCGCTGGATCAGCCACCCGATGCACCGCGAGGTCGACCTCGACAAGCTGGTATTCGACCCGACCCAGCGCGTTGACCTGGACACGCACATCAACATGTTCGAAGGCTTCCCGCTCAAGCCGAAGAAGGATGAGGCCAAGGCCCAGCTGGCTTTGGGCCTGCTGCACAGCCTGTGCAGCAGCGAGCCGAACTGCGACGAGATCTTCCACTGGATTCTGTGCTGGCTGGCCTATCCGCTCCAGCACCCGGGCGCGAAGATGCAAACGGCGATCCTGATGTTCGGCGAGAAGCAGGGCACCGGCAAGAGCCTGTTCTTCGAAGGCATCGTCAAACCGATCTACGGCGCGCACGGCGCCACCGGCGGCCAGCATCAGCTCGAGGCCCAGTACACGCATTGGCGGTCGCAGAAGCTCTTCGTCCTGTTCGAGGAGATCCTGTCTAGGCAGGACAAGTACTCCCACTTCGGCCTGATCAAGCACATGATCACCGGCCGCGACATGCCGATCAGCCAGAAGTTCAAGGACGACCGCACCGAAGCGAACCACATGAACGTGGTGATGCTGTCGAACGAGTTCCAGGCGGTGCCGATCGAGCCAGAGGACCGTCGCTTCCAGGTGGCCGAAGCGCGCAATCCCCTCGACCCCTTGCTGCTGGCGAAGATCCAGACTGCGCTTGCCGATGGGCTGAGCGAGGCTTTCTATGCCTTCCTGCTCGAGTATCCGCTGGCCGGCTTCACGCCGCACACCAAGCCGATCATGACCGCCTCGAAGGAACGCATGATTAACTTCGGCCGGCCGGACTGGGAGGCCTTCTACCTGGCCTGGAAAGACGGCGACCTGAGCGTGCCGTACTGCTCCTGCCTGTCCGAGCACCTGTATGTCATGTATGGCCGTTACTGCAGCCGGTTCGGGTTCAAGGCACTGTCCCTGACGAAGTTCTCCGAACTGATCGCCCAGCGGGTGAAGAAAGACCGGCAGTGGGTCTCCATCGGCGGCGCTGCCAAGAAACTGCTGACCGTGTTGCATGTGCCCCAGCCTGAGGACGAGCCCACGGAAACCCTGAGCCAGCAGTGTGAACGCTTCTTCAAGCTCGCCGACATCAAGGGCACCGCATGAAACTCGCCCATTCGATAACAGGGGTTAACAGGCAAGCGGCCTCGGCTGTAACGCTGAAAGCCACTATCCATGCGGGTTTAACAGGGTTAACAGGGTTATCAGGGATCGAGCGCGCGCACGTAGCGAATTCGCACCAAGAGGGACAAGCCCTAAACAAACCTCATGTGTGTGATCAATACCCTGTTAACCCAGTTAACTCTGTTAAGAGCCAGTATCCATGCGGGTTTCAACGTAACAAGGTTTCAGTCTCAGCCTGATAACCCCTGTAAAGGTCACCAATGAGAATCAGCATCGAGCACAACTTCCCCCAGGTCGCGGCCAGCATCCGCGAGTTCGGCCGGCAAGGCGAGTACGCCGCCGCCGTGGCGCTCACCCGCACGGCCCAGGATGTCCAGCCGGCGATCAAGCAAGAAATGCGTCGGGCATTCGACCGTCCGACGAACTACACGCTCAACAGCACCTTCCTCAAGCGCGCCACGCGCGACAACCTGGAGGCCCGGGTCTGGCTCAAGGACAACCCGTCGGGCAAGGGCACGCCGGCTGACCGCTACCTGGCGCCGCAGATCTTCGGTGGCGAGCGCCGCCAGAAAGGTATGGAGCGATTGCTCCAGTCAGCCCGCCTCATGCCCGCTGGCTACGTGGCCGTGCCAGCCGTGGGCGCCCAGCTGGATGCGAACGGCAACGTCAAGCGCAGCCAGATCGTCCAGATCCTGTCGCAGTTGCGCCTGCAGCGGGGCGCCGGCTTCGAATCCCGGGCGTCGGGCAGCGCGGCGTCAAACCGCACGATTGCGCGCCAGGGTGTCACCTACTTCGCGCTGGCTACGGCGCGCCGTGGGCTGCAGCCCGGGATCTACGCGAAGCGCAAGGCGGGCATGGGCACGACCGTCAAGCCTGTGTTCATCTTCGCATCGCGTGCGATGTACCGACCGATCCTGAAGTTCTTCGAAGTGGGCGAGGCGACAGCGCGTGCTCGCTTCTCTGGGCACTTCAACGCTGAGCTGACGAAGGCGCTGGCGACGGCGCGCCCGCGGTAGGCCTGCCCCTTGCCAGTGTTGCTCGGGGGCACCCCCCCGGGTTAGGTTCTTCCTGGCAACACCTCAGCAAGGGTAATTCAGGCCCCGACGGCGCACTAGCAGAAACCAAAACTATTTCCTGACAAACATCCTGACAACCGACCGAAACACATGCCGAACCTGACAACCATTGCCGAGTGGGCCAAGCTGGTGGGGATCTCCCGCCAGTCCGGGTATGAAGCCGTCACCCGCTGCGAGATCCCGGTCACCGACGGCAAGGTCGACGCCGACTATGCGAGGCACCTGTACGAGAAAAACACCCGCAAGCGTGTGAGCGGCAACAAGCCTGCCCTGCTGGCAAATGGGGCGCAGCCTTCGAGCGCGGCGGGTACGGGAGGTGCCGGAGGTCCGGAGGCGCCGGCAAAGATTCCAGGCTACGATTCGAGCCGCGCGCGCAGGGAGGCGGCGGAGGCGACGGTCGCCGAGATCAAGCTGGCCGAAATGGCCGGCCTGTACTTGGTCAAAAGCGACGTCGACTCGGTCGTGTTCGAAGTTGCGCGCGCGCTGCGCGACGGGATGATGAACTGTGCACGGCGCATCGCCGCCGACGTCGCGCCGCTGGCCACCGCCGACGAGTGCGAGGCCATCATCGATCGCGAGCACCGAGCTCTGCTGGACAGCATGGCGCACACCTTCGGCGAAAGGTTGGCCGTCCAGCTCGAGGACGCGCTTCAATGATCGGACTGGCGCCAGCCGCTGGGGTTGTCCAGTCCGCGTTCGCGCGCGGCATGACGCCCGACCCGAATATGACCGTTGACGCCTGGGCAGATCAGTACATGATCATTCCGAAGGAGTCGGGCGCGAACGAGTCCGGCAAGTACCGCACAAGCCGCACGCCGCATGCGCGCGCCGTCATGGAGGCGCTTTCCGATTCGCACTGGTGCAAGGTAGTCGCGCTGATGGGCGCGTCTCAGATGCTCAAAACCCAGGTCGGCCTGAACTGGTTTTGCTCGACGGTGCACCAGTCGCCAGCGAACTTCCTGTGGATCCTGCCAACCGGGAAGCTGGCCAAGCGGACCAGCGCGCGCGTCAGCAAGACCATTGCCGCTGTACCGGAAGTGCGTGAGCGCGTTGCCGGGCCCCGCTCGCGCGATTCGGTCAACACGCTCGATACGAAGGAATACATCGGCGGTTCGCTGCATATCGTCACCGCCGGCGCCGCGGCCAACCTCTCCGAGATCCCGGCACGCCGTGTGCTGTTCGACGAGGTCGACCGCGCCGAGGCAAACGTCAATGGCGAGGGCGACCCGGTTGCGCTGGCCAAGGCGCGCCAAACCACGTTCGAGCGCAACCGCAAGAGCTACTTCCCCAGCTCGCCAACGGTCACCGGCTCGTCGATCATCGAATCGCTGTTCTTGCAGGGTACGCAGCAAGAGGCGCTGGCCGAATGCGTGCACTGCGGGCATGCGCAGCCGCTGGTCTTCGAGCGCCTTCAGCAGGACGACAGCGGCCAGGCTATTTACCCATGCATCGACTGCGGCGCCTTCATGGTCGAGACGGACAAGGGCCGCATGTTCGCGCGCGGCCTGTGGTCCGATGGCGTGCCTGGTGATGGCGAGACCGTCAGCTTCACGATCAACGCCATGTTTGCGCCCTACGGCTGGATCCCTTGGAGCGCGCTGCTGCTCGAGTACCGCGCCGCCCGGGCTAAGCTGGACGAGGGCAGCGAAGAGTTGATGATCACGTTCTACAACACCCGCCTGGCGCGCTGCTGGGAACGCAAGAAAGAGCAGACCAAGGCCGGCGCGCTGCAGGCCCGGGCCGAGGCATACAAGATGGGCACCGTGCCGAAGGGCGGCCTGATTCTGACCGGCACCGTCGATACCCAGCCCGACCGCTTCGAGCTGAAGGTCAAGGCCTGGGGCGAGGGCATGGAAGGCTGGATCGTCGACTACCAGGTGATCATGGGCTCGCCTTCCGAGCAGGAAACGCAGGACAAGCTCGACAAGGCGCTGCTGGGCCGGTACCGCCACGCCGGCGGGCGCATGCTGTCGATCGCCGCCGCTTTCATCGACTCGGGCGGCGCCAATACGCAGGACGTCTACAACTTCTGTCGCACGCGCCAGCACCGGCACATCTATGCGATCAAGGGATCGTCGACGCCGAACAAGCCGATCTTGAGCGCGAAGCCGTCGCTGGTCGACGTGAACTGGCAGGGCAAGGTCATGCCGCACGGCGCGAAGCTCTGGTTCATCGGTACCGACACCGCGAAGGACTACCTGGCCGCGCGCTATCACCTCACCAGCGGCCCGGGCGCGATCCACTTTCCGAGCGACCTGCCGAAGGAATACTACGAGCAGCTTACGGCCGAGTACTGTGTCACCGTCTTCAAACGTGGGCGCAAGGTGCGCGTTTGGGAAAAAAAGAAGGCCGACCGCAACGAGGCGGGCGACCTGATGGTGTACGGCGTCGCATGCGCGCAGTACCTGGGCCTGCACAAGAAAACGCCGGCGCAATGGAAGGTGCTGCGCGACTTCGTGGATCCGGACACGCCCGACCTGTTCGAGCAGGCGCCGGCACCGCCGGCGACCGATGAAGGCGCGCCGGCACCAATACCAGTCACACCACGAGCATCTATTCCAGCAGAAAAAACGAAAAGCGAACCATGGCCGCCAACTCCGAAACCCACGTCCACACCCAGCACACCGCGCCGGCCAGCAGGGAGGCAATGGTAGCGAACGAGGTCTTCAGCAATCCCGACCTGGTCGACGCCATCTTTTCGTTCATTGCCGCCGAGTTTCCCGACTTCGCCTCGCGCGCGGCCGTGCTGAAGGAAGAGGTGCGGCGCGAGTTCAGCGGCATCGAAATCTATATCCCGCAGCGCTCGATGGCGCAGCGCGAGCAGATCACGAAGGAAGTGCTGGCCATGTTCGATGGACGTAACGCTTCCGAAGTCGCGCGTCGCCTAGGCATCGGGCGGGCAACGGTATATCGGATTATTAAACAACAGGGAGGGCACTCCAAGTAACCAGTCGAGATTCCAATTTGTAGATACCACGAGTAGATTAGTTCTCTGACACCACTCGGTGTTAATAACTGAAAGGTGAAATTATGAAATTTTACCAAGCGTTTTTCATGATCGTCGGGGCGAGCCTGGTCTTATCCCCCAATCTCGCACTGGCGCAAACTGCTGCAGAGCAGAAACGCGCCGGTGATGCAAGAGCAGCACAGCTGGAGATTGAGATCGAGCGAGATGCTCGCGCCGGTCGCTTAGGCCAAGCAAGCAAGAAGGAAGTTGAGTACAGGGAACTGATGACAAAGGAGTATAAAGACACCCCAGCGCCTCGGTCGACTCCAGGGCGAAGGGAAGCTCCTGCTCGGGAGGCTCCTGCTCGGGAGGCTCCTGCAGCGAGGGATGGCGGAGGGCGGGAGCCCGCTGGAAGGGCAGAAAGAGCGAGCCGAGAACCGCGGGAACCAAGAGAACGACCTACGGTTGGGCGGAGCCGGATGTAGTAGAGGAATTACAAAAGACTCTTCTATTATGTCAGGAAAAACACTCAATGCGACTGACAATCTCCGCTTTGCGACAAGGTGCTGCGCGTAACGAGGCCTTGATTCAGTCTCAGTTTTCCGAGAAGTGAGACACCCATGCCGCTACCCTTGGCGGCATGGCCCTCTCTCAAACTGACCTCGAAGCGCTCGACTCCGCAATCGCCTCCGGCGCCCTGACGGTGGAATTCGACGGGCGCAAGATCACCTACCAGAACACTGCCCAGTTGATCGCCGCTCGCCACCATGTCTCGACGGTTCTCAACGGTGCCTCGCTCAACCGCGGCCCCCGCGCCTTCCGCTTCAACTTCACCACGTCCAGGGGCGACTGATGCCGAACGTTCTTGACCGAATCGTCGGCTGGGTCAGTCCGCACGCCGGTATCGCGCGGCACTTCGCCCGCCAGCAGCTGGCCCGTGCGTACGAGGCGGCCAGCCCGCGCGACACCTGGCGCCCGCGGCGCGCAGGCGCGAGTGCGAATGCCGACCACCGCGCCGACGCGCGCACGCTGCGCACCAAGGCCCGGGCCCTGGTGCAGAACGTTCCGTACATCCAGGCTGGCCTGGAAGGGCTGGCCGCTGCCACCGTCGGTACCGGCATCGTGCCGCGCGCCACCGGCCTTGACAAGGAAGTCCTAAACAAGCTGTTCGCCGAATGGACGAAGAAATGCGATGCCGATGGTCGCTACGATTTCTACGGCATGACTAAGGCGGCATACACGGCGATGGAGCAGGACGGCGAAGTGCTGGTGCGCCTGCGCTGGCGGCGTGCGTCCGACAACCTGCCGGTGCCGCTCCAGCTCCAGCTGCTCGAGATCGATTGGCTGGACGACGCCAAGTGCGGCGCCTACAACGGCAACACCATCGTCAACGGCATCGAGTACGACATGCTCGGCGCCGTTGCTGCGTACTGGCTGTTCGACCAGCACCCGGGCGAGGGCGTTGCGGCGCGATCCATGAAAAGCCAACGCGTCTCGGCCGAATTTATCGTGCACCTATTTGCGCCTGCGCGCCCTGGGCAGGGACGTGGCTTCACCCGCTTTGCCTCGGTCATCCCGCGCGTGCGCGACCTGCAGCTGTACGAGGACGCCGAACTGGCGCGTAAGAATCTGGAGACGCGCTTGTCGGTGCTGGCCAGCGGCGACATGAGCGGGATGGAAAACCCAGCCGGACTCGGCGGCGCCGGCGAGCCGGGGCAGGGTGCCCGCGACCTGGGTGACCTGGGCGGCGGTACCGTCATCGGCATGCCAGGTGGGATGAATTTCACCGTCGTCGAGCCAAAGGCCGCGCCGGGCTATGTCGATTACGTCAAGTATCAGCTACACCTGATCGCAGCCGGCATCGGCGTGCCCTACGAGATGCTGACTGGCGACATGACCGGCGTGAACTTCAGCAGTGCGCGCGTGCGCCTGCTGGACTTCCGGCGCGCCGTACAGCAGCTGCAGTGGCTGGTCCTGATCCCGAAGCTGCTCGAGCCGCTGTGGGCCGCTTTCGTCGAAGCGGCCTACCTGTCGGGTAAGGTCCGAAGCCGCGACAAGTCGGTCGACTTCAGCCCGCCGAAGTGGGACTACGTGAACCCCGAGCAGGATGTGAAGGCCGACCAGGCCGAGATCGGCGCCGGCCTGTCGACGATCAGCGAAAAGCTTCGCCAGCGCGGCTACGACCCTGACGTCGTGTTCGCTGAGTGGAAATCCGATTTCGACAAGCTGACCGAGCTTGGCATCCTGGACACGATGCTGTTCATGCAGCGCGGGAATATGCCAACCGAGCAGGCCCAGGCGGCTAAGCCTGAAAAGTAAACAACCAACACCTTAGAGGAAAATATGAGCGCCGCGAGCGACAATTTCGAAAACAAGATGGTCGACTGGCTGCTCCGTGGTCAGGCGATTGGCCTGGCCGGCGCATCCGCTGCCGCCGGCACCGGCCCGACGCAGGTGTTCGTCAGCCTGAAGGCGGCGGCCGACTCGGACAACGCGCAGGGCGCCGAGGTCTCGGGCGGCAGCTATGCGCGCGTAGCCGTGCCGTGCTCGCTGGCCGCCTGGGCTGGAACGCAGGGCGCCGGCACCACGACCGCATCGAGCGGCTCCAGCGGCACCACTTCGAACAATGCGGCCGTCACCTTCCCGGTGCCGTCTGCCGCATGGGGGCAGGTCGTCGGCTTCGGCGTGCACGATTCGGCGGTCGGTGGGATCGAAATGTTTTACGCGCCGCTCGGCGCGCCCAAGACAATCAACAATGGCGACCCCGCGCCATCATTCGCGGCCGGTGCGCTGACCGTCCAGCTCGATAACTGATCGTACGCTTCATGGACCTAATCTCCACATTCAGCGTCGGTGCAACGCAGACCGACGGGCGCTTCTATGTCAAAGAGCAGCATGTGGCCGATGACGGCCGCGTGTTCCCCTACGAATACCTGACCGACGGTTCCATCGATCCGCAGATGATCATGGAGGAACGTGCGATCGTGGTGCGGGCCGCACTTGCCCAGCGTGCCGCCGCGCGGGAATTCGTCGTCGGTGCCGAAGTGCCCCGCACGAAGCACGAGTTTCTGTCCCTGTTCACATCGACCGAGCGGATCGCTATCCGCCAGCGCGCGAAGGTGAACGAGATGGTGCTCGACTTCATGGAAATGCTAAGTGCTTCGGGCGGCGTGTATAAAACGCTGGCCTACCCGGGCCTGCAGTACCTGCAGGCGCTGGGCGACCTGAAGCCTGGCCGTGCGGATGAGATTGCGAGGGCGATGTGACCGACTTCTATGTCAGCCCTTCTGGCTTGGATACCAACGATGGTCTGTCCTGGGCCACCGCAAAGCAGACGTTCAACGGGGTTATGGCCCTCGCCACCGCGGCAGGCGATCGCGTCCTTGTGGATAAAGCTCTCGTCGATAACCAGACGGTCACGCGTAGCTATGCGGGTGGAACCTTGTACAACCCGCTGACCATTTGCAGCGTCGACAACGGTACAACCGTTCCCGGCGAGGTGTCCAAAGGCGGGCAACTGCTCACGACGGGTGCAATCCATATTTCTTTCTCGGGATCGGTCAACGTGCACGGTCTTACGATCGCGCCTGGTAACGCCGGTAACGCGGCAACGCTCAACATGGGTAATCAGACCAGCCCAAGCGTGTTGCAAACCTACACCGATTGCGCTCTCGGGCTGTATCACGGTGGCACGAATGCCTCGGCGCGAGTCAACATCGGGTCGCAGTCACCATCGAACCTCGCGCGTTCGCTGATTGTCTGGAATAACTGCACGCTCAAGCTGGGCTCTACGCAGCAGTACCTTGAAATCGGCCAGGACTTCATTTGGCGGGGCGGCGCCATTGTGCCGCCTACCGCGCCCGTCGGCGTTATGCGGGTTGGGTACCAGGGCCGAGGATCATCCGTGCTGGTCGAGGGCGTGGATTTTTCTGCGTTGCAGTCGACGTCGCACCTGGTGTTCAATTCGTCCACCGGGCAGGTGATCTTCCGCAATTGCGTTCTGCCGACGAATTGGACCGGACAGCCTGTATCGGCTGACATTGCCGACCCGGGCCTGCGCGTGGAACTTCATAACTGCGACTCGGCGGATACGAATTACAGGCTGTGGATCGTTGCCGCCAACGGGTCGATTCGTTCGGAAACGGGAACCTACAGGCAGGGCGGGGCGTCGGACGGTGTCACGCCTTTCTCTCTGAAAATGGCAACCAACGGCAACGCGACGCCCGGCCTGGTCGGTCTGGAATCGCCCGAAATTACTGCATGGAGCAATGTCGTCGACGCGCCTATCACGTTGTCGCTTGAGATTGTCTGCGGCGTTACGATCCTGGGGAATTCCGATATCTGGCTCGAGGTGCAGCATCTCGGCACGTCGGGCGTTCCTAAAAGCTCGTTTGTAAATAATCGCGTGAAGCCGTTGGCGACCAGTGCGTACCATCTCGGCAGCACTGAGGGTTGGACCAACCCTGATGCCTTGACGATGTATAAGCAACGCCTTTCCGTCACGGTAACCCCCCGCGAATTGGGCGCGCTGCAACTGCGTGTCGTTCTCGGCAGGCCGAATACGACCGTATTTATTGATCCGAAAGTTCAGGTGACCTGATGGCTCAGCGCCTGATTCCCGGTGTAGGTTATCTGGACGATTCGGGCTCCACGGGGCAACGCCTGATTCCCGGGTTCGGCTATGTTGATATTCCTCCGACCGGTGCTGTCCCTGCCGCGCTAAACGGTGCGGCCGTCGCGCAGGTGTCCGCCGCCGGCGCGCTGACCACTGCTGTTCGCTTGACTGGTAGCGCCGCGTTGAACTTGGTCGGGACCGGAACGCTGTCGACCGCAGTTCGCCTGAATGGTGGCGCCGCCTGCGTGGTCGCCAGCGCAGGTTCGCTATTAACCGCCATCCCGATCACCGGCGCTCTCGTGCTGCACGCATCTGCTGCCGGCGCGTTGTATACCTCCATCGCCTTGGTCGGTACCGTTTCGGTCCGGGTATCCGCTGCCGGGTCGCTCGCTGGTGCTGGCGCTGTCCTGGCCGGCGCCGCGGCGCTGCAGGTCTCGGCCGGTGGTGCGCTTTCGACCGCGATCGCGTTGGCCGGTGCTGCTGTCGGGCGCATGTCGACGGCGGGAGCACTGAGTGCAGCGCGCGCCCCGATCGATATATCAACAATTTCTCCTGCGCGCATCGTCATCTTCGGAGGCAGTGGCAATCGCATCGTTCCCTTTGGGGGATCTGGCGGCCGTGTCGTCCCGTTTGGCAGTAGCGGCAGTCGCGTCACCCCCTTTAATAGTAGCGGCGGCCGTGTCACCCCATTCCAGGGAAGCGGCAGCAAAACAGTGAGGTTTTAATGAGCGAAAATGGACCGACCCAAATCGGTGACAAGTGGACCGTCAATCGGGATCCGGACGAGAAAAGCCACTACGGGGCCGATATTACGCAGGAGCTGATTGACCGGGCCACCACAGCGGTATCGGTCTCATTGAATCTGGTCGGCGTCGTGCAGATTGAACTGCCCGAGATCCAGACTGCGACCGTCGGCGGCGTCGCACGAACCTATGTCGTTGCCTTCCTGGGCGGCACCGGCACCGCGCCACCGACGGACTGGCGTTGGGAGGCACGCGTGACATGCGCCAATGGCGAAGAGTTCGACAAGACAACCTGGTTCAATCGGAAGGACACCTGATGTTCAACATTGCAGACCTCCCCGCGGTACAGGCCCAGCTCGCACAGGATGCTACAGCTGCGAAGCAATCGGCGGCCGGTGCGCCGGCCGCCACCCTGCAGGAGGAATCAGACGAGACGCAGCCCGAGCAGGCCCTGGGCTATCCGTCGAAGAATCTGATCCTGGTGAACGGTCGCTATCAGGCGGTGGGACAAAAAATGTAGATGTGGAAAAACTGTCTCAGTTTTCCGAGAATTGAGACAGAGCAATCTAGACAATGGGTGCATGACGACGCCAACCCATCCGCTCACCGCCAGCCGGTCCGCTACTGACCCGCGCACGATGCCCTCGGTAACGCGCGAGGCAACGCTGGTTCCTACCACCTTCAACGAAGCTGATAACACGGTCGATGTCGTGTGGACGACCGGCTCACGCGTGCGCCGCTACGACTATTGGACCGAGACCCCCTACGAGGAAGAGCTGGCGGTCACACGCGAAGCTGTCGACATGTCGCGCTTCGACGCGGGTACCGTCCAGGTGATCGACTCGCATCGCGTGCATGGCGGCGTTGCCTCCATCCTCGGCATCGCGATTCGGGGCAGCATCGAGAACGGCGAAGGGCGCGCCACGCTGCGCCTGTCCACCCGTCCCGAGATGGCGGGCATCGTTGCCGACATCCGGGCCGGCATCATCCGTTCGATCAGCTTCGGCTACAACGTCACCAAATACGAGATCACCCGCGCGATCGACCGCACCGACGGCGTCAACTTGGCGCTCTACCGGGCCGTCGGCTGGCAGCCGTTCGAAATCAGTTTTGTCACCGTGCCGGCCGACGCCGACGCGAGCACGCGCAGCCAGCCGGCAAGCGGCGTGCACTGCGAATTCACTACCCGGGCGCCCGCCCAATTGTCCGTCCCACCATCACAGGAAGACCCTATGTCCACGACCCCAGCGGGCGCACCGAACCCGGTGCCTACCGAAGCAAGCCGTTCCGCCGCTCCAACTGCTCCAGCACCGGCACCATCAGGCACGCCGCCGGCGACGCAGCCACCGGCCGACGACGCCGCCACCCGCGCCGCCGAGATCACCGAAATGTGCGTGCGCCACAATGTCGGTACTTTGGCCGCCGGCCTTATCCGCGGTGGCAACTCTGTCGACCAGGCACGCCAGGCAGTGCTGAACGAACTGGCCCGCGGCGACACCGCCGCCGGCGGCCAACAGAACGTGCGCATTCAGGTCGTCGGCGACGAGATGCAAGTTCGCATGGCCGGTATCGAAGAAGCGATGATGCATCGTATCCAAGCTGGCACCAAGCTGACCGACAACGGCCGCCAGTACCGTGGCATGAGCCTGATCGAGGTCGGCCGCGATTTCCTGGAATCGCGCGGCATCCAAACCCGCGGCATGGACAAGCTGCGCTTGGCGACCGAGATCCTGCATTACCGCTCGGGCATGCACGGCACCAGCGACTTCGCTAACCTGTTCTCCAACGTGGCGAACAAGCGCATGCGCGCCGGCTACGAAGAAAGCGCCGGCACCTACACGCAGTGGGCCCGCCGCGCACCAAACGCACCTGACTTCAAGAACATCAGCATCGTTCAGCTGTCGGGCGCGCCGGATCTGTTGCAGACCAACGAGCACGGCGAATTCAAGTACGGCACCATGAAGGACGCGGGCGTCACCTACGCGTTAGTGACCTACGGCCGCATGGTCGCCCTAACCCGCCAGGCAATCGTCAACGACGACCTGCGCGCTTTCGAGCGCCTCGTTTCCGCCTTCGGTGCCAGCTCGAGCCGCCTGGAAAACCGCCTGGTGTACAGCCAGCTGACCGCGAACCCGGTCATGGGCGACGGCGTCCCACTGTTCGACGCTGCGCACGGCAACCTCGGCACCGGTGCACCTTCGGCCCTGCAACTGAGCTCGATGAAGTCGGCACGCACTGCGATGCGCCTGCAAAAGGGCCTGCAGGGCGAAGAGCTGAACCTCGCCCCGAACTTCCTCATCGTGCCGGCCTCGCTCGAGCAGGATGCCTACCAGTTGACCAGCTCGAACTACGTGCCTGCCAAGCAGAGCGACGTGAACGAGTTCCGCAGCGGCGGCCGCACGTCGGTCGAGCCGATCGTCGAGCCGATCCTGGACGGCGCAAGCGCGACCGCCTGGTATATGGCCAGCAACAACAGCCAGATCGACACCGTCGAGTACTGCTACCTGGACGGCGCCGAAGGTCCGGTCATCGAAACCCAGCAGGGTTTCGAGATCGATGGCGTCACCTTCAAGTGCCGCCTGGACTTCGCCGCCAAAGCGGTCGACCACCGCGGCCTGTACAAGGGCGCCGGCGCGTAAGCCCGGGCAACTTCCACGAACGATTAGGAAAAGATCATGCGAAACAAAGTTCAAAAGGGTAACGTCGTTACCGTCATTGCTCCGGCCGCCACTGCTGGTGGCCAGGGCGTTCTGGTCGGCGCGTTGTTCGGCATTGCCGCTGGCGATGCCACCATTGGTGCCGCCGTCGAGATCGACCGCGAGGGCGTTTTCGACATCGCTGCGGTCACCGCCGACGTCGGCGTTCAGGGCGCGAAAATCTATTGGGACAACGGCAACCGCCGTGTCACGACCACTGTCGGCGCCAACCTGCTCGTCGGCTGCCTCGCTGCCGCGAAGTCGGGTACCGACACCACAGCACGTGTCTGCCTCGACGGCGTCATCCGCTAATCCGCCATGTTCTTCGCCAACCTCGAAGCTACCGCTAACGCGGCTGTGCTGAATCACCTGGCGAATGTCCAGGTGAAGCTCGCGGCCGTGGTAGTGCCGGGAATCTTCCGGAAGCCTTCGAGTGTTGCAGCGCTCGGCCCGGGCGCGGCCGATACCAGCCCGACCGTGACGGTGGCATCGACTGCAGTGATGGCCGATCCGGTCGACAAGCTGATCGAGATCGCTGGCGTGACGTACATCATCGTCGCTGCGGCGCCCGATGGCACCGGACTGACGGTGCTGACCTTGGAGTGCACGCAATGACGACAGCCTTCTCGGCCATTGTCGCCGCAGTGATCAGCAAGCTGGCCGAGGCGCCGCCGGTATGCGACGCGATCTATCGCGCCAGGTCGAACGCTATTCCCGAGCAGGATGTGCGGGCCATTAGCGTGCAGTTCGATCAGTCACTGCCCAACCGGGGCGTCATGCACGGCTCGCCGATCGATTGGAGCACGCGGATCACCGTCGATTGCTTCGCACGCAGCGTAGTGGAAACAGGCGACCTGGCCGTCGATTCACTGCTGGAAGCCGTCTTCGCGCGCTTGGCTGCTGATGCCACTCTTGGCGGCGCCGTGGGTGACCTGGCGATTGTAGGCGTCGAGGCTGAGAACACGGCCGAGGGAAAGAAAACCGGGTGGGTCCGCCTCACGTACGTCGCGGAACACCGAACAGACAATTTCACTTTGGAACAAGCATGACCAACAAAACTGAAGCAAGGGTCGCCGAGCGCGACATCCCGCCGCCTCCCAGCGGTGGCAGCTGGACCTTCGACCGCTCGAAGTGGGACTGGGTCTCGAATGAACCCGCCGATCAACCAGCAGAACCTGTCAAGGAATAAGCCATGGCCGCAAATACCCGGCGCATCCGTAACACCGTCATCCTCGTCAAGGTAGCGACCACGGCCGGCACCGATGCCGCCCCCACCGGCGCTGCCGATGCGGTGCTGGTCTCGGAAATGTCGATCACCCCGCTCGAGCTCGAGAAGATCGCGAACCCTGCCATGCGGGGCTTCTTCGGCGCGAGCGCTGACCTGATGGGCGCGGCCAGCGTGAAGATCGATATCACGGTTGCACTGGCTGGCTCAGGCACCGCGGCGACGCCGCCCGCCTGGGGCAAGCTGAACCTGGGCTGCGCAATGGCCGAAGGCATCCTGACCACGCCGGCGCGCGTCGAATACACCCCGATCTCCACCGGGCTGAAGGACCTCACGATCTATTATTACGACGACGGCGTTCTGCACAAGGCGATTGGTTCGATGGGCAACGTGTCCCTGTCCGCAAAGAAGGGCGGCACGCCATCGCTGAAGTATGAATTTACCGGTGTGGCTGGTGCGATCAGTGCGACGCCGAACGTGGCCGCGACGCTGACGGCATGGAAAAAGCCGGTTGCCATGATCAAGGAAAACGTGGTCGACATGACCTTCGGCGGCACCTACTCGGCCGGGGTCATCACGGCTGGTGACGTTTACCCGAGCACGGGTCTCGACTGCAATCTGGGCAACAAGGTCGAGTTCCATTCGAACCTGAGCCTGAGCGAGGCCGACATCACCGACCGCGAGACCACTGGCTCGACCGAGCTGCAGCTTTCAGCCGCGCAGGAAGTCGCCATGCTCGACAAGGTGCGTTCGGGCGAACTGATCAGCGTCGCGCTCAAGGTCGGCCTCATCACAGGCAACAGCATCCTGATCTACGGACCGGCCGTCCAGCTTTCCAGTCCGAAGAAGGTCGACGTCCAGGGCATTCGCTATGTCGGCTTCGACCTGAAGTTCACCCCGGTGGTCGGCAACGACGAGATCCGCCTGATCTGCCTGTAACAGCAGGGTGGCGCGGGTAACTGCGCCACCTGGTCGGCATCCTTTTCACTCACACAATCCGAACGAGAACACATGAGCAAATACAAACTGGCAGTCAGCGACAAGGTTCGCGTCCCGATGATCTTCGAAATCCAGGACGGCGAAAAGATCAAGCGTTTCAATTTCTCGCTAACCTGCGTACGCCTGGATGTGGACGAATTTCAGGAAAGCAACAAGAACAGCGACGGCGTCACTACGAACGAAAAAATCCGCGAAACGATGATCCGGATCACCGAAGGCTGGACGAACCAGACCTTCGTTCTCGACGAGGCCAAGCAGCCGGCGCCGTGCGATGAGGAAGCGAAGGAAATCATGTTCAAGGCGGCCAACGTCCTGGACATCGCCGTGGCCTCCTACATGAAGGAAAGCGCCGCTAAAGCAAAAAACTTGTAGAGGCCGCGCGGCTGTTGGCCGGTGGGGAGCTGCGGTTCCCGTCAGCCGATGACCCGCCCGCCGCAGCGCGCCTTGATGCCGACGCGGCAGGATTCGGCTTCTACGTGGTTGAAAGCGATACGCCGGTCGAGGACGAGTTTTACCTCTGGCCGGAAAACTGCGGGATTTGGAGCCTGTGGCTCTCGGTGCAGACGCAGTGGTTCACGGACAACGGCATCCGCACGCGCCTGGACTACCAGGGCATCCAGGTCTGCATCGACAGCCGGTCCATCAAGAAAAAAGACAGACCGAGATATTTCGAGGCACTCCAGGCGATGGAATTTGCCGCACTCGATGAGTGGGCCAAACGACGATAGGTAACGGCAAAACATGGCATACAGCGGGACCCCTGGAGCAATCATCCGCATCGGCGTCGACGGCGCCGCCCAATCGCGTCGTGAGATCGACACCGTCGCGCGCACGATGAGCAACCTGTCGAACACGGTCCAGAATGCGATGCGCAACCTGGCCGCCTCGGTCGGGATCGGCGCCGGCGTCGCTGGTGTCGTCCAGATGTCGGATGAGTATGCCAAGTTCACGGCCCAGCTGCGCCTCGCAACACAATCGCAACGGGAGTATGGGGCCGCGTATGCCGATGTGAAGCGCATCGCCAACGATGCGCAGCAAGGCCTTGCTTCGACGGGCATCCTGTACGCCCGTATCGCGAATGGCACTCGCGAGCTCGGCACAACCCAAAAACAAGTAGCCGACATTACTGAGACCGTCAACATGGCGCTCAAGGTGTCCGGCGCGACAGCATCGGAATCGGCGTCAGCCCAGCTGCAGCTTTCCCAGGCGTTCGCCTCGGGCACACTGCGCGGCGAGGAATTCAATGCGGTCAATGAAGCGGCACCGCGCCTCATGCTCGCCCTGGCCGACGGCATCGGCGTTCCTGTCGGTGCGCTCAAAAAAATGGCCGAGAACGGCCTGATCACCTCCCAAATCATGGCGGAAGTGCTGCCGAAGGCACTCGCCGGCCTGCGGGAGGAAGCAAAGCAGGTCGAGACCATCGGCGGCGCCTTCACCGTCCTGAAGAACAACGCCATGGAATTCTTTGGCGTGCAGGCGCAAAACAGCGGCGCCGTTTCGGCCCTGACCGGGGCGATCGGGCTGCTGGCCGACAACCTCTCACTAATTGCGGGCGCCGTTGCCACAGTCACCACCGCCAAGCTCGCTACCTGGCTGGCCAACATGGTGACCAGCACCTACGGCGCCGTGACGGCAAACCGCGCCCTGGCCGCGTCGACGCTGGCCTCGGCAGTCGCAACGACCGAGGCCGCATCTGTTTCGGCAGCTGCGAAGCTGGCCGAAGCACAGGCGAACGTGCGCGCGACCGCATCGGAAATGACGCTGGCTAACGCCCGGGTTGCTGAACTGCGCGCGTCCGTGCTGGCCGCTGAGGGCACGGTCGCGCTCGCGATCGCCACCAACGGCCTGATTCCGGCACAGGCCCGCGCCATCGCGCTCGCCGAAGCCAATGCCGTCGCCCTGGCCGCACAAGCTGTTGCCGGCAATGCTGCGACCGTGGCAGCAGGCGCCCATACCGTGGCTATCGGCGCACAGACTGCAGCCGCAACTATCGGTGCGCGCGCGATGGGGATCCTGCGTGGCGCCGTTGCTTTCCTTGGCGGGCCTATCGGCCTGATCGTCACCTTGCTGGGTGCCGGCGCGCTTGCGTGGCAGATATGGGGCGACAGAGGCGCAGAGGCGGAGAAGAAGGTCACCAGTACGCTGGCCGATGAGATCGACGATTACATCGGCAACCTTCAGAGGCAAATCGACAAGCTGAAGGAACGCAACGAACTCGCTTCGAAGGGCATGACCATAGGCGCTGCGCCGGCGACGGACGGCGAGAAAAAGCGGGAGCAGATCCTTGCCGAGATCAATCGCATCGGCAAGCAGACCGACATCGACGTAGTCACCAAGACCGAGATGATGCGGGTATGGGGCGCGCGCCTGAACACAGTCACCCAGGAGATGGAGCAGCTTTCTGTCGCACAGCAGAAAAGCAAGGACCTGGCGTTCGCTTCGAAGGAAGCGGAGTGGCTCGGCAAGAACGGTACCGCTGCCCAGAAAATCACCTACGAACTCGCCGAGCTGCGCAAAGAGTACGGCCGAGTGACGCCGGAAATGGAAAAGTTCGTGCGTGCCAAGTATGTCGACAAGGGCGCCGCCACACAGACTAAGCAAGAGGCCAGCGCGTACGCGACGCTGATGACGTCGATCCGCGAAAAGATCGCGGCCAACGAGCTCGAGGCGGCGGGCTACGCGAATATGTCCGACGCCCAGAAGATGACGATCCAGCTCGACGCGGCGATCGGGACCGGCAAGAACAAACTGTCGAAAACCCACATCGATGCCGCGCGCGCGCAGATCGCCGTGGTCGAAGCCCAGGACGCCGCCCTAGTGTCGGCTGCTGGCGTCAAGAAAGCCGTGCAGGAACTGAACGACGACCGCAACAGCGCCTACGCCTCGGTGATGGCTGAAGTGACGGCCAACGAGGAGCTGGTCGCCACCTACGGCATGACCAAGCTCCAGATCGAGCAGCTAACACTGGCCCGTCTCGAGGACCGTCTCGCGCAGCGCGTTGCGCTCGAGCTCGACGCGCAGGAGGTGGCCCAGCTGGAGCGCATGATCGCGGCAAAGCGCAGGAACATGACGGCCGTCGGCAAGCTCGACAAACTGGAAAGCGGGTCCGACGTCACCAAGGCGAAGGAGCTGCTCGACATCATGACGTCGATCGACGAGGTCACCAGGCAGGCCGCTGCCGGCATGGCGGAGTCGTTCGGCCGGGTCGGCTCCGCGATCGGCGATATGACGACCGCCTTGAGTGGTTACGGGCGCGCACAGGCTGCGATCGCCGCTCAGCTGGCGACGGAAAAGAAGGACGCCCAGAACGACCCGGTCAAGATTAAGGCCGCCGAGACCCGAGCCTCCCAGGCCGCTGCCACCGCGCAGGTACGCCAGTACGGTGACATGGCCAAAGCCGCCAAAGGGTTCTTCAAAGAAAACACCGCGGGCTACAAGGTCATGGAAGGCGCGGAGAAAGCGTTCCGCGCATACGAAATGGCGATGTCCATCAAGAGCATGGTCGAGAAGAGCGGCCTGCTGACGGCCTTCACCGGTCTGTTCGTCGCCTCCAAGGCCACCCAGACGGCTGCTGAGGGAGCGTCGACTGCCGCGTCAACCGTTATGGCCGGCACGCAGGCCAGCGCCTGGGGCGTCACGGCTGTGGTCAAGGCGATCGCGTCGATGCCGTTCCCGCTCAACATTGCTGCTGGCGCGGCCACGCTGGCGGCCGTCGTCGCCATTGGCGCCAAGATGATGGGCGGCATCGGAGGCGGCAGCGCGCCAAGCTTGTCGGAACAACGGCAGACCGCCCAAGGCACCGGCTCGGTGCTCGGCGCCTCTGGCGCAAAATCGGAATCGATCGCGCGCTCGCTGGAGCTGTCAGCGGCTAATTCCAACATCGAGCTCAACTATACGGCCGACATGCTGCGGTCACTGCGCAGCATCGAGTCGTCGTTGTCGGGTCTCGGTGGCGTGCTGATCCGTGCTGGCGTGAACGGCGTGGTCCCCGACACTGCGGGAATCGGTGGCGGGTGGCTTGGCAAGATCGGGAATTCCATCTTCGGCGGTAAGACCGAAGCCCTGGACACAGGGGTTACCGCCAACCGGACCACGGTTTCGGGCGTGATATCGGGCGGCCTCAACACCCAGAAATACACCGACATGAAGAAGGACGGCGGTTGGTTTAGTTCCGACAAGCGCTGGACCGACACGCAAAGCCTCGGCGCTGGCACCAACCAGCAATTCTCAGCCGCCATCGCCAGTATGGTCGACTCCGTGCAGAAAGCGGGTTCCCTGCTGGGGATCGAGGGTGACGCATTCAACCAACGTCTGAGCAGCTTCGTTGTTGACTTCGGCAAGATCAGCTTCAAGGGCATGAGCGGCGACGATATCCAGGCGGCGCTGGAGTCAGTGTTCTCGAAGATCGCCGACGACATGGCGCAGTGGAGCGTGCAGGGGTTGACCCAGTTCCAGAAGGTTGGCGAAGGCCACCTCGAGACGCTGGTGCGCATCTCGGCGAATTACGCCAATCTGGACGCAAGCCTGCAGTCGATCAACATGACCTTCGGCGCGACGGGACTGGCCAGCATCGCTGCCAGGGAAGGACTCATCAGCCTGATGGGCGGCATGGATGAACTGTCGAGCAAGGTCTCTTCGTTCGGGCAGAATTTCCTGACCGAGCAGGAGCGCTTGGCGCCGCTCCAGAAGTATGTGACGGACCAAATGGCGAAGCTGGGCCTGGCCTATATCGACACCCGGGAAGAGTTCAAGAACCATGTCCTGGCCCTGAAGCTGGTGAACGAGGCCGAGCGGCAGCAATTCGCCGCGCTGATGGACCTCGAGAGCGCCTTCGCGAAAGTAACTGCGCAGGCCACAGACCTGTCCCGATCGACGCAGGACATTGCCGACGAGCGCGCCGATCTGCAAACGCAGTGGGACGAGCTGACCTTGACATCGGCGCAGCTGCACGCCAAGGCGCGCCTGGCAATCGATCCGAGCAACCGTGCACTGTTCGACCAGATTACGCTACAGCGCGACCTGAAGGCCACTACCGAAGCCGCCTCCGATGCGCTCAAGAGCACCGTGGAGCGCTTGGGCGCCACTAAGGCCAGCACCTTGGCATACCGCGACTCGCTGCTGCTGGGCACGCTGTCGACGCTGACCCCGCTGCAAAAGTACGTGGAGACCCAGCGGCAGTACAACGAGGCGCTCAACAAGGCGAAAGCAGACCCATCCGACTCCGCAGCATCGTCGGCTGCCCAGGCAGCCGCTACGGCCTTCCTGACCGCGAGCCGGGTCATTAATGCATCGAGCGTCGGATTCGCCGGTGACCAGTCCATGGTGTTAAGCGATATGGACAAACTGGCGTCGATCGCGGGCCAGCAGCTGACGGACGCACAGCGGCAGCTGGCGGCGCTCGACAAGCAGGTCGTCGGTACTGCCCAGCTGAACGACACTGCGGCAGCTATACATGAAACGATCCTCAGACAAGCCGCTGACATGCCGATGGTTGCTCCACTGTTCGACGTGCAGCGGTATGCCGCCAGCTCAAGCGAGGCCGCCGGCGTGCTCGCGGCTGAAGTGAAAGCGCTGCGAGAGGAGAACTCGGAGCAGCGCAAGATCAACGCTGCCGTCCTGGCCGAGCTGAAGCTGCTGCGCAGCGATCAGCATCAGCAAACCGGCGACCAGATCAATGGCATTGCCGGGGCCGTAGGAGAGTCCGCAGTCCTGATCGGCAAAGCCTTTGCGTCCGCCGCCCGCAAATCCATGTCAGATACAAGGGTTCTTCCAGAATGACTGATGCTCAATTTACGGACTGGCTGAAAAGCCAGGCCGCGTATCGTTGCGTCCTGATCGAGGCCGCGGTGCAGATTGGTGGCGTGGAGTCCGTCGTCTACTTGGCCACGAAACCATTCACCACCAAGCCCGGCGAGGCGCCGGCGAACACGACGTACCTTCCGATCGCCACCGTCGGCACGCTGTTTACCGAGCGGCTGTCGCTCGAGGGTGACGGCGCGCTGTCGACTGGCGACCTGGAGCTGGACAACGTCGGTGGCGAGCGTGACGACTGGGCGGGCGTCGGCTATGTCTGGACGAACCGCTCGATCAAGGCGTACATCGGCGACCTGCGGTGGCCGCGCGCCGACTTCCGCATGATCTTCAATGGGATCGTGGCCGACATCGCACCGCGCGGCCGCAGCACGCTGGCCCTGAAGCTGCGCGACAAGCTGCAGCGCCTGAACACGGCAATCAGCGAGGCAAAGCTGGGCGGCACCGCTGAGAACCAGGACGTTCTCCGCCCAGTGGGGTTCGGCCAGCTGTTCAACGTGACCCCAGTCCGGATCAGCACCGGGACGCTGGAGTATCAGGGCCACCATGGCCAGATTGATGGCGCAATCGAGGCGCGCGACAACGCGGCACCGGTTGAATACACGACCAATGCCGCAACCGGCGTTATCACCCTGACCGATTCCCCGGCCGGCGCTGTCACCTTGTCCTTTCGTGGCGACAGCGCAGGCGGCTATCGCGAGACGGTCGCCTCGATCGTCAAGCGCATCGTCACGGCGTACGGGAAGGTGTCCGATCGCTTCACTGACGCCGACCTCGATCTGTCCGGCTTGGCTACTTTCGACTCGGCAAACCAGCAGGGCGTAGGGCTGTATGCGACCGATCGGCTCAATGTGCTGAACGGGTGCCAGATGCTGGCCGGCAGCCTGGGCGCTCAGCTCGTCATGTCGCGCCTGGGTCTACTCCGCATCATCAAGGTTGCGCTGCCCGGTACCGGCACGCCGTTCGTCATCCGGTCCGAGCACGTCGTGCACACGAAGGAGGGCGAGAGCACCCTGGCGCCGACCGGGCGCACGGCCGCGGTAGGCGCGGTGAAGCTCGGTTTCTGCAAGAACTGGACCGTGCAGGAGGCCGGCACGCTGGCGGGCATCCCCGATCGACACAAGGATCTGTTCGCGAACGAGTGGCGCACCACGACCAAAACGGACGCGGCCACCCTGGCGAAGTTCAAGCTCAACGCCGAGCCGGTCCAGCAGGACACGCTGCTGCTCACGCGCGCCGAAGCTGAAGTAGAAGCGCAGCGCCGCCTGGACCTGTGGAAGGTGCCGCGCACCACGTACGAGTTCGACGGCGTGCCGGAACTGCTGCAGCTCGAGCTGGGCCAGGCCGTCACTGTCTACAACCCGCGCTTCGGCATGGCCGCCGGCGTGCCGGGCATCGTCATTTCACTCGCGCCTGACTGGAACACCGGGCGCGTCAAAGTAGGATTTCTCGTATGAGCGGTGTACTGAACGACTGCGATGCGCTGCTGCAGGCCGCCTCCGTGCGCGTCTTGAACCCAGCGAACGCGTGGATCAACTTGGACACGAGCGCGCCTGGGTTCCACCTGACGAGCACCGGCGTGGCCGACCTGGCGGTGGTGACGGTTACCGCCGACCTGGTCGGGCTGGACGATGCAGTTTCGTTTTCCGTCGTTGGCGGCACGCTTTCGAACGCAAACGGCAAGAGCGTCGACGTCACCTATACCGGGTCGACGGCTATCGTCACCGCCACGGTGGTGAGCGGGGGCGAGGAGTTCACGCGCTCGTGCGTCATCCCCGTGCTGCGCGACGGCAGCTCAGGCGCTACGGCGAAGATCGTCAGGCTGGAAGCGTCGGAAGAGGTTTTCAAGATCACCAAGGCCGGCGCAAATTCGCCGGCGTCCATCACGCTCACCGCGTCGGGCCAGAACTTAGGCAGCTCGCCCAACTTCACGATCCCGGTCGGTACCGCCACATTGACGGCGGGGGCCAACGGCTCGCAGAAGATCCTAACGTTCGCCAACATGGCGTCCGACAGCGTCACCATTCAGGTCGCACAGGACGGCCAAACCGACCGGGTCACGATCACCAAATTGCGAGAGGGGGCGGATGGAATAGACGCCATCACCGGCGTGCTGACTAACGAGCTTGTGGCACTGCCGGCCAACAACGCGGGCGCCGTCTCGAGCTACACCGGCGCCGACTGTACGCTGAAGATCTACAAGGGCATCACCGAGGACACCGGCTGGGCGTTCAGCTTCGCTCCAGTGACCAACGCGGCGTCCTTGGCGTACACGACCGCCGGCGGCACGGTCACCATCACCGGCATGGCCGCCGGCGTGGACGCCGCCTTTGTCGACATCACTGCGACAAAGTCCGGACACGCGAACGTCGTGAAGCGCTTCAACGTCACCAAGAGCAAGGCTGGCGCGACGGGCAGCGGCACACCAGGCGCGCGCGGCGCTGGCCACTACTACGCAGCAGGCGGCGCCTGGTCGGACGGTGTCGCCGACGCGGCCACCCCAGACGGCAACGTCGTGGGCGACGTCGTCACCATTTCGAGCGGCACCTTCGTAATGGAGAAGCGCTGGACCGGCTCTGCCTGGGTGGACAACGGTGTCGTCATCAACGGCAAGTTGATCGTCCCAGACTCGATTCTGACTTCGTCCATAGCGGCCAATGCCGTTCAGGCCAAGCACATCGCGGCGGGCGCAGTAAAGACGAGCAGTCTTGTGGTTTCTGGTAACGGCGATAACCTCATTCCTGACCCGCGCTTCAAGGACTTGGCGTGGTGGGGCCGTCCGGGCCATCCGGTTCAGCAGTACGGCGGGGTAGCCAATTACTGGCGACTCGGATGCACGATGGTACTGGACACGACGCTCAATGCGTCACAGGGTGCCTTCAAGGATTCGTTTACGCCCATGTTCACAGTGACGCCTGGGGCCACATACCGGGTGGAATATCAGTCTTTTATGTCAGGCGATTTCCAAGGACAAGTAGGCATTTACCTTCACATCCCGCAAGTGAATTGGTACAACATGGGCGCGGCAGATATCCCCGGGTGGGCATTTGCCGAGACTGGAATGCTGCCGCAATTCGCTTCCATCAGTGCCAAAGGAACGCGCGATGTTGGCCAGACGTTCACGATACCAGTTGTCGGCGGTGACGGTAAAACCGTCCCATATGAAGTACAGCTGCGCATCACCAGCTATGTGACAGCGGGGTATCTCGAACTTGGAAGCTTTACTCTCACCCGCGTATCTGACTCGGTCTTGATTAAAGACGGCGCGGTCACGGCCAGCAAAATGTCGGTCGTGCAGCTAGACGCCATGACGGCAAGGATCGGGATGCTGCGCACGGCTTCCTCAGGCGCCCGCACCGAGATCAAGGACAACATCATTCGATTGTTTGCCAGCAATGGTGTCGCGGTCGTTGAAATCGGAGACACCAACCTATGAGCCGAGTGATCATCCGCGATGTCGCGACCGGTGCTGTCACCTTCGACAGCACGGTCGAACACGTCCTCGCCGTGCATTGGGACGGCATTATCTACGGCGGCAACGTCGGCACCGGGGCCGGGGTTACCTACAGCTTCCCGGAGCTGGCGGGGAAGCGCGTCCAAGCCTTCATGTACTCCCCCTACAACAACGGCGAAGTGGACGGGTGGTCGGTCCTGAGCTGTCGGGTCAGTTATCCAAATGGTATCCCAACCGTTGCCGTGTTCGGCGACGAGTCACGGCCGGGCATTCCGGTGTGCGACGGGATGCTGAGCGTCATCAAGACCGGGGGAAACCTGTGATCGGCCTACGCACCACCAACACCGCTACTGGAGGGATCACCATTGATTCCGACAGCATGTACTACTGCTATCTGGGTAAGGTCGCCATCCCGGCCAACGGGGGCCGCGTCTATTTCAACTGCGTGGCGCAACCGCTGTTGTTCTTTAACGTTCCGCATAACTTTGGAGATACGACCGGATCGAACGTCTGGGGGAGCGAGCGCAATCGATTCGGCGCCGCCATTCTTAAAGTGGTGCAGCACGCGGCGAACCAGTGGTACGCCGACATCGCCGTGACCAATCCGGGCAACGCCGCACAGGGGCTGTACCTGCGTGTGTTCGGGTACGTCCACCAGAACTACCCGAATGGATCAGGCGTGAATCCTGCACTGCGCATCCGTAGCGCCGGAATGAATCGGGTGGTCTGGGACTCCGGTTTGCGCATGCTAAAACTGGCGGGCAATACCTACAATCTGGAAATGGAGCTACCCGCCGAGGTGCCAGCGCCGGGCAACCAGCCAAATAACCTGTACGACCGTCAGTACAACCTTCCGTTCGACATGACGAATAAATCGATCTGCGCAAATTCGCGCGGTACGTTCAACTACCCATACGAGACCGCATCGACGTACTTCGACGGTTCATGGATATACAACTACGACGTTGTGCAGTTCAACACATTGTATTACTCGACTGGGTCGCAATTGCAGGCGCGCCGCATAGGCGTTGGCTTCTACTCAACCACCGAGTACAGCACGCTAAACGTTTCCGGCAGCGCGCGCGCCGTGTACACGCAGCTGTCCGTTATCGACAATGCGAT
This sequence comes from Massilia sp. CMS3.1, assembly GCF_051262535.1. Taxonomy (NCBI): domain Bacteria; kingdom Pseudomonadati; phylum Pseudomonadota; class Betaproteobacteria; order Burkholderiales; family Oxalobacteraceae; genus Massilia; species Massilia sp. CMS3.1. The sequence goes on from NZ_JBIMES010000021.1 coordinate 38,211, forward strand.
GTACCCATAAATCCGAAGGGAAAGAACATGGCAATCAGCCGCAAAATTACAGCCGATAACGGCGCCAGCATCGAATACCACAAGCCGTTTCAGCTGGTGGTTAATCTCGCGGAGAACGTCGCCACGGTGACGATCAACTCGTACGCTTCCGAGCAAGCCGCGCTCGACAGTCTGCCCATCGCCCAGCAGTGGCGCGTGGCTGTCCCGACTAGCCTGCTCGCAGGGGATCAGCCAACTATCGCTGCTGAAATTGAGCATGCGCTGACCAGCGATCCGGCATCACCGCTGTCCGGCGGTACCGTGGTGATTGACCGTACCCTGACTCTAGCCGAGGCAAAGACCCGCAAGCGGGCAGAGATTACGCGCGCGCGACTCTCGGCCGACTCGGATCATTTCAAGTTTGGCGAGAGGGCCATCCGCACCGCCGACAAGGACATCGTGGACTTGCTGATCGCGGACGCGCGCTGGCGTAAGGGCAAGCCAATCAACTGGCCAGGCGGCTGGAAAACGATGGACGACAGCGATGTTCCGATCTCGACTGTTGCTGAATGGGACACGTTCTTCTGTGCGATGTACGACGCCGGCATCAATAATTTCCAGCGCTCGCAGGCTCTGAAGAACCAGCTGGCGGTCGCGACAACGCCTGAACAAGTCGCAGCAATCACCTGGTAAGAGGGCGCATGCCAAACCTGAGAATCGTATCTGACAACGCGCTCGAGCGCGCCACATCGTTCACCGCCTCCAGCCGGGCCGGCGCCCTGGTCGAGGCCAACCTGCTGAATTGGAAGAAGTCGAGCCTCTGGCGCGCCACCGGGACCACTGCACGCATCACCGCGCTGTTCGCGACGCCCGAGCCGATCCAGTTCGCCGGCTTCCCGTTCTGCAACTGGTCGCCAACGGCCACCATCCGCGTGCGCGCCAGCGAAGAGGCCGCAGCCACGAACCTGGTGCGATACAGCCCGGCGTTCGACAACGCGGCATGGACCAAGACGGGCGCCACGGTGACGGCCAATTACGGCCCGGCGCCGGATGGTTCGAACGCGGCGTGCCGGATCCTGTTCACGGCGACTGGGCAATCGGTATCGCAGGCCACTGGCCTGGGCACCGGCGTGCTCTGTTCCGGCTCGGTCTGGGTGAAGGGAGTCGCAAACCAGACCATTACCGTGACGTCCGGCGGCGTCGACCAGGTCATCGGCATCAGCACCGCCTGGCAGCGCCTGAAGGCACAGGGCAAAACCTCGACGAGCAACGTGTTCGCGATCACGACCAACGGCGGCGCCACCGCGCGCGACATTCAGGTCTGGGGTGCGCAGCTAGAGACGAGCGCCGTGTGCACCAGCTATTACCCGACCGGTGCGGCTGCTGCCACTCGCCCGGCCGGCTACATCGACGCCTGGCAGAGCTACGACTACGACAGCGGCTGGGTGCCAGCCTGCCCGTGGCCAGCGGCCAAGCTGCGCGGCTACACGGCGGTGCAGGCGGCGAGCGCCTACGCCTACGGTGGCGGCACCTACGCGCGGCACTGGCTGCCAGCCGAGATCGAGGCGCGCGGGCTCGCAGTCGACATCGCAGACCCGGCGGACAACGTGCAGGGCTACCTCGAAGCGGCGTGCATGGTCGCCGGTCCCTACTGGTCCCCGAAGTACAACGCGTCTGCAGCACCGCTGGTACCGCTCGACAGCTCCCAGAACAACATGTCGGGGGGAGGGGATACGGTGGGCGAGGCTGGCTTCATCTCGAAGGAGATCGGGATCGACTTGACCAGCTTGACTGCTGAGGAGAGAGCGACAGTCATGCGAATGGCTCGCAGCAGCTCGGTGTACCCGATGCTCATCAGCATCTTCCCTTCGGATGCGGACCCTGCGAAGGAGCTCGACTACATGGCATACGTCACGCCATCCAAGTGGAGCGAATTAGGCATCCGGCATGCAGCGGCCTATCAAACGAAAGTCACATTCAAGGAAGTCTGATGCAAGAACAGGTCACCCTGCTGTACACGCGAAACCGAAGCCACCCGGTCTCATTCCTGATCCGCTGGGCCATGCCGCGCAGCCGATTTGCCCTCGGGCTCTCGTCCCATGTCATCGTCCTCGCGCGCGGCAGATATTTCGAGGCGACGATGGGCGCCGGAGTGCGCGAGGTCGAGGAAGCCGTCGCTCTCAAAGGCCAAATCATTGTCCGGCGGCGCGAGCATTCGGTTCCTGATCTGGACGCCGGCATTGCATGGGCACGATTGCAACTGTGCACATACACGGCTCAGCCGGCGTCCTGGGTGCCGGCGTGGGCATGCGGTGTGTACTGCGCCGCCCAGCTGCTCATGCACAACAACTATGACTGGGGCGGCGCCCTCGGCCTCGGCCTCGCGCCTGGACGCAACTGGGCAGACGAGGAGGACTGGTTCTGCTATGAGTTCGCTGGCGGGTTTATGCGGGCGTGCGGCCGGCAGTTGTTCGATGAGCTCTCGCACGTCGGGGAAACTGCGCTCCTTGCCATCAATCCCTGATCAAAATACCAAGCCGCCGGTGCAACCCGGCGCACACACCATCTCGACCGAATACCACGCGTGAATGGGAGCGCATGTAGGACGCAGCTCGAACGATTGTCTCAATTTTCCGAGACTTGAGACAGGGCAATTTCGTAAACTCGTCTCTAATCCGAGGCGTCGTTTTTCTACTTATGGCCGCCTTTCCGATCCCTTCGAGATATGGCGCCAATGCATTTAAACGACCACCAAACCGCGATCGCGGTAGCAACCGTCCAGGTTGAAGTTGAGCACCTAAAGGCCGCATTGGCAGACCTGCGTGCAACGAGTGCTCACCAAAACGAAAAGCTCGACCGAGTCCTGGCACAGTTGGCTGAGGCCAAAGGCGGTTGGCGGACGTTGATGCTGGTCGGCGGTGCTGCTGGCTCATTGGGGAGTGTAGCGAGCTGGATCATTTCGCACTGGAGGGGCTGATGAAGCTCGAACAACTGATCGCCATCGGCCACGTCCGCCCAGGCACGGCAACTCTCTTCATCGACCCGCTGAATAACGCAATGGCGCGGTTCAGCATCAGCACAGCGAAGCGCCAAGCCGCCTTCGTCAGCCAGCTGCTGCACGAGTCGGCAGGCCTCACGCGGATGGTTGAAAGCCTGAGCTATCGGCCTGACGCGCTCATGACGGTCTCCGGGTTCAAGGGGCGTTTCACCCGCGCCCAGGCAGACAGACTGGGATACATCCCTGGTGAGCAGAAAGCCGACCAAGAGATGATCGCGAACATCGCCTATGGCAGCCGCCTCGGCAATGGCCCCATCCATTCTGGCGACGGCTGGCGGTACCGCGGTCGCGGACCGATCCAGCTGACGGGCAAGGACAACTACCGCCGCTGTGGCCTGGCCATCGGTTATGACCTTGTGACCTCGCCCGATTTGCTTTCCCGTCCGGACGTCGGCTGTCTCGCGGCCGCCTGGTTCTGGCACGAGGGCAACCGGACTGGCAACAGCCTCAACGCGCTGGCCGACGCGGGCAGAATCATTGCGATATCGCGCGTCGTGAATGGTGGTGACACTGGACTTGCCGAGCGCTGCGGCATTACGGATCGCTTCATAGAGGCGATGGCATGAGCAGGTTCCTGACGCCGCTGGACATGCGCGATAACGAGGGGGTGGCCGATGAAAAATGGATTCTTCTCGCACCGCTGATGTACGAGTCGGACGTCGCCGGCCGTGTGATCACGGTTCCAGCCGGGTTTCCGACGGACTTGGCCAGCGTGCCCCGCCTGCCGATTGTGTACGGCCTCTGTGGGGGCGTGGCCCGTCGCGCAGCAGTGGTGCACGACTATCTGTACACCTCGGGCCGCGCGTCCCGTAGCGTGGCGGACGCGGTATTCCGTGAGGCCTCGGCAGCAATCGGTGTGCCAGCCTGGCGTCGTTGGCTGATGTGGGCAGGGGTACGTGTTGGCGGTTCATCACACTACGCTCCAGAGCGTACTGGCGTAGACCCTGCAATCGAGTGGTGATGAGAATGGACTTCCACCTTGCAACTTCGAACGGCGACCTGCACCTGTTCAGTACTGAAGACGGCCGGAGCGTCAGCTTTCCCGCTGCTATACTGGATATCCATACAGTGAAAGCTGGGCATGAGATTCAAGGATCCGCTGACGAAGGCTGCGTTGCAGGAGATACAGGACCGCGCTGCCGACCCTGATGTGCGCGCGCTGCTGTGGGAGGTGGCGCGCCTGCGATCGCTCGTTCTCTACGCCGATCAGCTGCAGCGCATGCTCACTACGCTGCCTGGCCCCCAGGGCGCCATCTTGGATGCACTGCGGGAGAAGTTGCGCGACGAACCCTGCGTGAAAGAGTTTCCGCGGCTACCACCTGGGGCATGAGCGAGGGAGGCCGGTCAGTTGTCAGTTCTCGCCGAGCATTAGCGAAACTAATGCAGCTCCTCGTCCGACCAAGTAACGAACACTGCCCGCTCAACGGCATCTTCGACGGCAAGCGAGTATCCAGTCAGATCCTCCTCCGTTAATGTTACGAGCTGGAAATGGTCCGGGTCGTCGTTCATGAGGCACAGCCATTCAGCACGTGAGACCATTTGGCCAGTAGCAACTGGCAGGCCGACCCAAAACCCCGTTTCTTTCTCCGCAACTGCCGTGTAATAGTCGAGCATCCTGTCCACGTTGCACCTCAGCCTGAGCTAATTTTATCGAAGCGTCATGATACCGAACTTTGCTCCACAAAACGGGATTGCCCCGCATGGATAGTGGCTCTTACGATGTTAAAAGCACCGTTTTTGTGGGGCAGAAAGCAGTCTAAGGCCCGCATGGTTGAGCCGTTCTTCTACT
>NZ_JBIMES010000022.1:0-32314 GCF_051262535.1 Massilia sp. CMS3.1
CTTAGTTTCCATCGTAGAGAGCAGGTGCATTCGTTCGGGAGCAGGCGACAAGAAGGCGCAGTACCGCGTGGAGTCAGGACTCCACGCTACAATTGCGGCGCAGCGCAGGGTGGTCCGGACCGCGAAAGGCTCTTCAACCCACGCGACCGCACTCTCACTTCATCATCGTCGGCTCATTCACCCGCACCGGCTCACCCTTCGGATGCCTTCTCAACCGGTGCACGCCACGATCGAGCAGCAGCTTGAAATCGTCCACATACGTGAATACCGCCGGCACCACCAGCAGGCTCAACAAGGTCGACGTGATCAAGCCCCCGATCACCGCAATCGCCATCGGCGACCTGAAACTCGGGTCGCCCGAGAAGCCCAGGGCCAGCGGCAGCATGCCGGCGCCCATCGCGATGGTGGTCATGATGATCGGCCGGCTGCGCTTGTGGCAGGCGTCGACCAGGGCATCGAAACGGTTCATGCCGGTCTTGCGCGCGAGGATCGCGTAGTCGACCAGCAGGATCGAGTTCTTGGTCACGATGCCCATCAGCATGATCAGGCCGATCATGGTCGGCATCGACAGCGCGCTGCCGGTGACCAGCAGCGCGATAAAGGCGCCGCCGATCGACAGCGGCAGCGCCGCGAGGATGGTGATCGGCTGCATGAAATCGTGGAACAGCAGCACCAGCACGCCGTAGATGCACAGCACGCCGATCGCCATCGCCACGCCGAAACTGGCGAACAGCGCCTGCATTTCCTGGGCGTCGCCCAGTTCCGCAATCTGCACCGAGGCCGGCAGGGCCGTGAAGGCGGGCAGGGCGCGCGCTTCGCTGTTCACCTCGCCGAGCGAGCGTCCGCCCAGCTCGACGTCGAGCGTGACGTTGCGGCTGCGGTTCAGGCGGTCGATCTGGGCTGGCCCGCTTTCCATCGTGATGTCGGCGACGGTGGCCAGCAGCACCGGGCCCCGCGTGCCGGGCACCGTCAGGCGTCCGATGGCGTCCAGGTCGGCGCGCACGGCGTTGGGCAGCTTGACCCGGATCGGCACCTGGCGCTCCGACAGGTTCATCTTTGCGAGTGCCTGCTCGTAGTCGCCGGCGGTGGCCACGCGCACCGTCTCGCCGATGGAGGCCGCCGTCACGCCCATGTCGGCGGCGCGCGCGAAGTCCGGACGCACAATGATTTCGGGACGCACCAGGGACGCGCTCGAGCTGACGTTGCCGATACCCTCCAGCGTGCGCAGTTCGCGCTCGGCGCGCTGTGCGGCGGCGGTGAGCGCGGCGGGATCTTCGCTGCGCAGCACCAGCTGCAGCTTGCCGCCGGTGTCGGCCTGGCCGACGTTGAAACGCGCGCCGGGAATGGCTGATAATTCCGTGCGCATGCGGCGCTCGAGGTCTGACAAGGATTCATCACGGTCGCTGCGGTGCGAAGTCGATACCGTCAGCACCGCGCGCCGCGCTTCGGCCGAGGCGCCGGGCGCGAAGGCGTCGCCGCTCGACCCTCCGCCGATCGAGCTGAAGACGCTCTTCACGCCGGGCACGCGCATCGCCGACAGGCGCGCCTGCTCGGCCACGACCTGGGTTTGCGCGAGCGTCGAGCCGGGCGGCAGTTCGACGTTGATGATGGTCTGGCCGCGGTCGGCCGCCGGCACGAAGCCGGTCGGCAGCAGCGGCACCAGCGCGATCGAGCCGGCAAAGAACAGGAACGATGCGATCGCCGTGATCCCGCGGTGGCGCAGGCACCACTGCATGCTCGCCATGTAGCGGCGCATGATCGCGCCATCCTTTTCCACCTGCACCTTGGCGGGCTTCATGATGTAGGCCGCCATCATGGGCGTGAGCAGGCGCGCCACCACCAGCGAGGCCAGGATCGCCAGCACCGCGGTCCAGCCGAACTGCTTGAAGAAGCGCCCCGGAATGCCACCCATGAAGGCGGTCGGCAGGAACACCGCGACCAGCGAGAAGGTGGTGGCGATTACCGCCATGCCGATTTCGTCGGCCGCCTCGAGTGCCGCCTGCATCGGGCTTTTCCCCATGTGCAGGTGGCGCGCGATGTTCTCGATCTCGACGATGGCGTCGTCGACCAGCACCCCGACGACAAGGGCCAGCGATAACAAGGTCACCATGTTCAGCGTATAGCCGAACAGGTACTGGCCGAGGAAGGCCGGGATCACGGACAGGGGCAGGGCGGCGGCGGCGACAAAGGTGGCGCGCCAGTCGCGCAGGAACCACCAGACCACCAGCACCGCCAGCACCGCGCCTTCGTAGAGCATCTCCATCGAGGCGTCGAAGTTTTCCTGCACCGGCTCGGCATTGTCGACCACCTCCTTCAGCACCACGTTCGGATGCGCCTTCTGCAGCTCGGCCACTGCCGCGCGCGCGCCTTCGGCCACTTCGGTTTCGCTGGCGCCGCGCGTGCGGAAGATTTCGAAGCCGACCACCTTGCGCCCATCCTGCCGGGCCACGGAGCGCGGCTCCGACACCGTGTCGATCACGGTCGCCACCTCGTCCAGGCGCACGCGGCGTCCGTCCGGCAGCGGGATGTCCATGCGCGCCAGCTCCTGCGCGCTGGCGACGGTGGCCAGCGTGCGCACCGACTGCTCGGCGCCGCTGACGTCGCCCCGTCCGCCCGGGGCTTCGCGCTGCACGTTGCGCAGCTGGCGCGACACGTCCAGGGCCGAGACCCGCAGCGCGGCCATGCGCGCATCATTGAGTTCGACCCGTACTTCGCGCTCGACGCCGCCCACGCGTTTCACCGCGCCCAGGCCCGGCACGCTGAGCAGGCGCTTGGCTGCGGCATTGTCGACGAACCAGGACAGCTCCTGGTCATCGAGCCCGGCGGCGCCGGCGCCGGGTTTTGCCGAGGCCGTGAAGGTGAGGATCGAGCGGCCGGCGGTGGCCGCCTTGGTCACGCTCGGTTCGCGCATTTCGGGCGGCAGGTCGGAGCGCACCTGCGAGACGGCGTCGCGCACGTCGTTCACCGCGTCCGACAGGTTCTTCTCGAGGATGAATTCGACGGTGACCGTGGCCACGCCGTCGAGCACCTTGGTATAGATGTTTTTGACGCCTTGCAGCGTGGCGACCGAATCCTCGATCTTGCGCGCGACCTCGGTTTCCAGCTGGGCGGGCGCTGCGCCGTCGAGCGTGGCGGTGACGGTCACGATCGGCAGCTCGATATCGGGGAAGAACTGGATCTTGTTCGATTTGAAGGCGAGCAGGCCGGCCAAGGTCAGCAGGACGAACAGCAGGATCGCCGGGATCGGGTTGCGGATGGAGAGGGCTGAAAAATTCATGATGCCACCTTCAACGCGCCGCGACTTTGGCCGGAGCGGCCACAGGCGCCGCTACATTGCGTACCAAATCCCCATCGTTCAGGAAGCCGGCGCCGGTCACGACAATCTGCGCGTCCGGTGCCAGGCCCTGAATGACTTCGATGCGTTCGCCCAGGCGGCGTCCGGTGCTGATCTTCAATTGGCTGACGCGGTTGTCCGGGTTCAGGCGGAATACATAGCTGAAGCCGTCGCGCACGGCGATCGCCCCCTGGGGCACGGTCAGCGCGTTCGAGGCGCCGAGTTCGAACTCACCGCCGGCGAACATGCCGGCCTTCAGGGGCGCGCTCGGGGACAGGCTTGGGGGCAGGTCGACATACACCAGCGTGGTGCGGGTTTGCGCATCGACCGTCGGCGCCACCATGCGCACCTTGCCCACGACCTCGCTGCCGCTGGCGCCCTTCACGCGCACGCGGGTACCGGGCTTGACGCGGCCGATATCGGAGGCCGGCAGTTCGGCGCGCCATTCGAGGCGACCCTGGCGGATCAGGCGGAACAGTTCCGTGCCCACGCCGACCACGGCGCCGACGGTGGCGCTGCGCGCCGAAATCACGCCGCTGTCGGGCGCTGCCACCTGCGTGTACTTCAGGCGCAGCTGCTGCTGGGTGAGCGTGGCTTTCGCCGCCGCGACGCGCGCCGCGGCGGTGCGCTCCGCCGTCAGGTACTGGGTCACCTGCTGCTCGCTCATGGCGCCGGAACTCTTGAGCGACTGGCCACGCTTTGCATTGGCCGCCGCCTCGGCGGCATTCGCCTGCGCTTCCTGCAGCGCGGCGCGCGCCTGCTCGACGTCGGCATTGACCGTGTCGGCCGAGAACACGGCCAGCACTTCACCCTTTTTCACGACGTCGCCCACGTTCACCCGCACCTCGAGCAGGCGCAGCCCGCCCGACTCGCTGCCGATGACCGCTTCCTGCCACGCGGCGACGTTGCCGTTGGCGCCGAGCGCGAGCGGCAGGCTGGCCGTGGTCGGGCGCGCCGTGCTCACGGTCAGCGCGGGCGTGGCGGGGGCGGCTTTTTTCTCGTCCTGCTCCTTGCCGCAAGCGGCAAGAAACAGGGAAAGCAGGGCGGCCGAGCCGAGTAGAAAAATGCGTGGTGTGGATGAGGGCATGGGTGTGGGTCCGGTTCCGTAATTCAGGCGGCAATGGAGCAGTTTATCAAAAGGATTAAAGACGTACTTGAATTCAATAGGCCGATGTGGCGCCGCTTTATTCGCGCCGTGGCTAGAATAGACTTTTCGGTGGAGGCGCACATGAATTCGCCCATACTCTTTGCGGCCCTGGTGGCCGCCATGCCGGTCTGCGCCGCGGCGCTGGAGGCCGGGCCGGGCAATGCGCCTGGCAAGACGCCCGCGCAATCAGGCTGTACCGACCCTGAGGAAAAGCCGCGCGCATCGAGCGCCTTGCCGGCCCGCGCCAGCACCAAACCTGAACCGCAGCTCGGTTCTGTGGCGTCGAACGCAAGGGTGCCCTCGCATGCCGACACGCCATCGATGCGTGCAATGCGGGCTGCGAGCGCAAAGGAGGCTGCACGCAGGGAGCAGGAGGAGCCTACCAAGCCTTGATTTGCACCAAATCAGTGCATTTCCAGGGCTGAATGCACGGCCATGGTGCGGTGCGTCAAAATTGGACCGGTCCCGGTGCTTGGTCCGCCATTGGCAGAAAAACGACAGAGAGGACATACGGTATGCATACCGTAGTTTTACTGTATTGCGGTGCACAATAAAGCGCAGTATATTGGAACTGTCTCCTCCAGTTTTTCTCCGAAATTCTGGATTACCGCCCGCTACCGTCAGGTACGCGGGCGTTTTTTTTATCCAACCCCTTCGCCCTGGAAGGCCCCCGCGCGCCAGGTCAGCACCAGCGTATCGCGGTGTCCGTTCTCGTCCAGGGGTTGGATCGGCGTCGACTCATGGATCACACGCGCGTCGTCGAGCAGCAGCAGGGTCCATGGCTGCGTCATCGTGAAGCGCAGGCCGCGCGGGCCGTCAGCCTCGAACACGCGTGTCTCGCCGCCCTTGATGCCGGTGCGGCCAACCAGGATGACCGCCACGAAATCGACGCCGTCGCGGTGTGCGCCTTCCGGCGTCGGGCGGCCGATGCCGTCGGTGGTATCGATGCGGAACTGGTGCGCTTCCACATACCAGGGCCGTCCATTGCGCACGCTGGTGCACACGGCGCCCAGTGCCCGTAGCAGGGACTGCCAGGCCGGCTGCGCGATGGTGGCAGCGTCGATCGGCGCGAACAGGCGGTGCATGCCGCCGTGCAGGGCGTTGTATTCGACCGGCTGCCAGTGCGGACGGTGCGCGCTCTGCGCCAGCGCGTGGCCGTCGTCGATGAAGCAGGAGTGGCGGCGCCGGCGATAGCGGCCGCCGTCCTTCAGGTAGTTGTCCAGTTCGAGGCGGTCCCAGCTCGGCGCCAGTGCCGCCAGTGCATCGAGTGAGCAGCCGGCGAGCTGCGCCAGGTCGGCGGGACGCAGCAGGCCATAGCCATCGCCCTGCAAGGCTTCGTTGAGTCGGGAAGGATCGGTGTAGAGCGGTTCAGGTGTCGTCATCCCGGTAGCGTAGCATTTTTCACGGGGCCGGTGGATGGCGGCCCCGCGGCTTACCAGGTCTTGGTGAGTGTCAAACGCAGCGAGCGCGGCTCGATCGGATGAAAGTGGATATCGTCGCGCGGCGACGACTCCCCGGCTAGTTGCGACGCATAGTAGTAGTCGATCGCCGAAGCGCGCCGGTTGGCCAGATTGAAGGCTTCGAGCTCGAGCTGCAAGTCTTTGCCGACCTTATAGCCGATGCGCCCGTTGAGCGTGGTGCTGGCTTGCGAGCGCACGCTGTTGTCTTCGATGAGCGGACGCGGGCCGAAGTAGCGCAGGCGCAGCGCACCCGACCATGGTCCGACCTTGTCGACCGTGAGCGCCAGTTGGCCCACGCCTTCGACGGCGCCCGGTATCCGATCCCCGTTACTCGAGCGCGCACGCGCAAACGCCGCATCGACATCGACCGACAGCCATTTCAGGGGGCGCCAGTAGTTCGACAACTCGATGCCGACGCGCCGGCTGGCCTCGCCCGCCTCTGTCGTACCGGCGTCGCCGATGTAAGTGAGCTCGGAGTCGAAGTCGAGCCGGTACAGCGAGACGGCGGTCTGCATCTTTGGAATGGCTTGCGTGCGCAGTCCCAGTTCCATGCCGCGCGAGCGCGCCAGGCCCGGCGCGCGTTCGAGCGGATCGCGCGTCTTCGGGTCGATCGACGCCACCGTGCCGCGCGCGTCGTTGCTGTGGAAGCCGTGTCCATAGTTCACATAGAACTCGGTCGAGGCCACCGGCGCGAAGATCAGGCTGGCGGACGGGCTGGCCTGTGTATCGTAAGCGCGCCCCGAATTCGCGGCCAGGCTGCTTTCCACATCGAAGCGGAAGCGGTCGGCGCGCACACCGGCCACGGTGCGCACGGTCTTGCTCCAGTGCGTGACGCTTTCGACGAACAGGGCGCCGCTGGTCTCGACAACATGGTCTTCTCGTGTCGTGGCCAGGCGTTGACGCGCACGGGTGTCATATAAGCCGTTGAAGATGTTGTCGTTCTGGAGCCGTACGCCGACCATCAGGTCGGAGGCGGTTGTCGCCCCGCGGTGCAGGTGCCAGGTGTGGGTCGCGTCCAGGCCGCTCGTGACGCGCCGGTCGGGCTGGGCGAACTGGTCGCCGTTGACCGGATCGTTCATGAAGTAAGTGAAATTCGAGTACAGGTCGAGCGCGTTGCGGATCACATACGCGCTCACTTTTGAAGCCGACTCGCTCCCGGTCTGGCGCCACACGCCGGACAGGCTGTAGCGGCGCGCATTGCCGCCGTCGGTGCCGTCGATCGCATCGAACCGTCCGAGCGTGCCATTCTCAAGCGCGCGCAGCGGAATCTGGTCGGTCGCATTCCAGCGTCCCTGGTAGGCCATTGCCGTCACGCTCCAGCCATTGTTGGCGTAGCCGCGGCTGTAGCGAAGCATGCCATTGCGCTTGCGGTAGTCGTCGGGCCGGGTCCACGGGCCGTCGTTCTTCATCCCCTCAAGCGCGTAGAGCAGGGTGCCCCCAAGCACATCCGGGGACCCCGCCAGCATCGCGCGCGCAAAACCGTCCTGGCCGAGCGTGACGCTGGCGATATCCTTCGCCAGGCGGTTGGCGTAGCTGATCTCGACACTGCCGGCCGAGGCGAAGTCGCCATCGTGCGACGCATACGGTCCCTTGCGGTAATCGAGGCGGCCGACCAGTTCCGGGATCAGGAAGTTCACGTCGGTCCAGCCCTGGCCGTGCGCATGGCTGCGCTGATTCACCGGCATGCCGTCGACCCAGGTGGCGAGGTCGGTACCGTGGTCGAGATTGAAGCCACGCAGGTAGAACTGGTTGGCCTTGCCCTCGCCGCTGTGCTGGCTGGCGATCAGGCCCGGCATGGCTTCGAGCATCTCGCCAGGACGGTAGGTGGTGCGCGCGGCCAGTTCCTTCTGGCCGACGGTGCCGGCATTGGCCGAGTCGGCGATGCCGAGCTGGGAGAGGCGCGAGCCCTCGACCAGCACACGCTGCAGCACGAGGTCGTCGGCATGGGCGGCGCCGCAGGCGAATAGCGCGGCCAGCGCGCAGGATAGGGGACGAAGGGTAGGCATGGTTAATTCAGCGCGTCGGCTGTTCAAGTTGGTTTCGGTCGAAGGTCAGCGTGCGCACGGCATTGCCTTCGTTGAGGTTGACGGTATTGACCTGGTCGGGGATAAAATCGATCAACACATTGTCGTGGATGGCGCCGGCTTTCCACAGCGGGGTCTGTTCGATTTCCTGGAACACCGTCACCTTCTCGGGGTCGGCCGTCATGCCGACCCAGCGCAGCGGCAGGCGCGCCTTGTCCTGGCCCCCGATCCAGAAACGGCCCTCGACATACTTGCGCAGCACGTCCTGGTCGTCGGGATCCGTCAGGTCGAACTGGCGCCCGTACAGGTTTGCCAGCAAGGCTTCGACATCGTGCGCCATGTAGGTGTGGACGATCTCGGTATTCCCGGTGCGGGCATTGAACGAGATGTCGGTGATCCCCGCGTGGAAGCGGTGCGCGGATGCCATCGCACTGCAGAGCAGCAGCGCGGCGGCGAAGGCGTTTTTCAGGCTGCGCATTACTGCGCCGCCTTCGGCGCCGCGTCAGGCTTCTTCAAGGGCGCATTGAAGTCCTTCATCATGTCGTTGCCACCGCGCTCGGTCTTGAACAGCTCCAGGCGCGACGGGATCAGCTTGCGCGGCCAGGCGTTGTTGTCGACGTTGATGTCGGCGGTCTCCCAGAACGGATCCTGGCTCAAGCCGGTCATCGGCTCGTCGGTAACGATCAGTTTCGTGATCTTCAACGGCGAATAGCGCCAGACTTCGGCTGGGATGCGCTCGATATACTTCTTGCCGCTCGCTAGCGTGATCTCCAGCACCAGCGGCGTCACCAGCCCGCCGACGTTGGAAAAATCGACCAGGTACAGATGCTTGCCTGAGCCGAGCAGCGCCTTTTCCCAGTCTTCCAGCTTGTCCTGCGATTCGTTGAACTTGTTGCGGTCGGCGTTGGTGACGGTGAAGTCGTCGTGCTCGTTATAGAAATCCTTCAGCTCGGGGTGCGCATCGACGCGGCGCGGCATGCCCTTGTTGCGCTGGTCGGTGAGCGAGGTCGGCTCGGCAGCGCGCAGCTTGCGGCGCCAGGCCTTCTCCGTTTCCGGATTTTGCGAGCTGATCGTGTACTCGCTGATGCCGTCCACGCTCACGTCCACTGCATCGGTCGTGTAGAACCAGCCGCGCCAGAACCAGTCGAGGTCCGTGCCGGACGCGTCCTCCATGGTGCGGAACAGGTCGGCCGGGGTCGGACGCTTGAACTTCCAGCGGCGTCCATACTCTTTAAAAGCGAAGTCGAACAGCTCGCGGCCCAGCACCGTTTCGCGCAGCACGTTCAGGGCGGTCGCTGGTTTACCGTAGGCGTTCGGGCCGCGCTGCAGCACCGACTCCGAGTTCGTCATGATCGGCGTCTGGTTCTTGCTGCGCATGTAGTCGGTGATGTCGCGCGGCTCGCCGCGGCGCGCCGGATAGTTCTCTTCCCACGCCTCTTCCGCCAGGAACTGGAGGAAGGAATTCAAACCTTCGTCCATCCAGGTCCACTGGCGCTCGTCGGAGTTGACGATCATCGGATAGTAGTTGTGGCCGACCTCGTGGATGATCACGCTGATCAGGCCATATTTGGTCGACTTCGAGTAGGTCACGGCGCCGGTTTTCTTGTCCTTCGTGGGACGTGGACCGTTGAACGAGATCATCGGGTATTCCATGCCGCCGATCGGGCCGTTCACCGAAATCGCCGTCGGGTACGGATAATCGAACGAATACTTGCTGTACTGCTCGATGGTATGGACGATCGCCTGCGTGGAGTACTTCTCCCACAGCGGGTTGCCTTCCTTCGGATAGTAGGACATCGCCATCACGGTCGTGTCGCCACTCTTCATGCCTTGCGCGTCCCAGATGAACTTGCGGCTCGAGGCGAACGCGAAGTCGCGCACGTTCTTCGCCCGGAAGCGCCAGGTTTTCATACCCGTCGCGCGGCGCTTCTCGGCAGCTTCCGCTTCAAGCTGAGTAACGATGATGACCGGCTTGGTCGCCGTGCGCGCCTTGGCCAGGCGCTCGCGCTGGGCGCTCGTTAACACCTCGCCCGGGTTTTGCAGTTCGCCGGTGGAAGCGACGATGTGGTCGCTAGGCACCGTGATCTCGACATCGTAGTCGCCGAATTCGAGCGTGAATTCGCCGTCGCCGAGGTACTGCTTGTTCTGCCAGCCGGCGATGTCGTAATAGGCCGCCATGCGCGGGAACCACTGGGCTATCTCGAACAGGTCGTTCTTGTCTTCCTTGTCAAAGCGTTCAAAGCCCATGCGGCGACCGAGCACGCTCGCCTCGGGAATGTTGAAGCGCCATTCGAGCGCGAACGAGAAGCGCTGGCCGGGTTTCAAGGGCTGCGGCAGGTCGACACGCATCATCGTCTTGTTGACGACGTGCTGCAGGGGACGGCCATCCGATCCCTTCACGCTCTTGAGCTGGAAGCCACCCTCGAAGTTGCGGCTCTCGAAAGCGAAGCGGATCGCGTCGAACTTTACGCCTTCCGCACCACCCTTTTGCCAGGCGTCGCGCGAGGGAATGGTCGAGATGCTGCGGTTGTCGGAATCGCCGCGGAACATGTTCTGGTCCAGCTGGACCCACAGGTAGGAGAGGGTGTCGGGCGAGTTGTTATGGTAGGTGATGGTGCCCGCGCCCGTGATGGCGCGCTTGCCTTCGTCGAGCGTCGCGCGCAGCTTGTAGTCGGCGCGCTGCTGCCAGTAAGCGTGGCCCGGCGCGCCGGAGGCGCTGCGCGTGGCCGAGGGCGTGGGCAGCAGCTCGTCGAGCTGGCGGAACTTGTCGTCGAATTTGTCGGCGGCGCTGGCGCCGGTGGACAAGGCCAGGGTCAGCGCAGCAAGGCGGGCGAGGTGCTTCATGGTCATCAATACTCGATAGTTCTAAACGAAACAAACCGATGGCCGCGCGTCTAACGCAACCACCGGCTAAAACGTAGGGTGGACGGCTTTGCCGTCCACGCGTTCAACGTACGACCGACGGCCCGATCACTGCACCGTCGGCACCGTCTCCTTGTCCTTCTTTGCCTCCTCGGCCGCCTTCTCTTCCTTGGTCTTCAACTTGGTATTGAAGTCCTTCATCAAGTCATTGCCACCGCGTTCGGTCTTGTACAGCTCCAGGCGCGACGGGGTCAGCTTGCGCGGCCAGGCGTTGTTGCTCTGGTCGATGTCGGCGGTTTCCCAGAACGGATCCTGGCTCAGGCTCGTCATCGGCTCGTCGGTGACCACCAGCTTGGTGATCTTCGAGGGCGAATAGCGCCAGACTTCGGCCGGGATGCGATCGATATACTTCTTGCCGCTCGCTAGCGTGATCTCCAGCACCAGCGGCGTCACCAGCCCGCCGACATTCGTGAAGTCGACCAGGTACAGGTGCTTGCCGGAGGCGAGCAGCGCCTTTTCCCAGTCTTCCAGCTTTTCCTGCGACTCGTTGAACTTGTTGCGGTCGGCATTGGTGACGGTGAAGTCATCGTGCTCGTTATAAAAGTCCTTCAACTCAGGATGCGCATCGACGCGGCGCGGCATGCCCTTGTTGCGCTGGTCGGTGAGCGAGGTCGGCTCGGCAGCTTTCAGTTTGCGGCGCCATGCTTTTTCCGTTTCCGGATTCTGCGAGCTGATCGTGTATTCGCTGATGCTGTCCACGCTCACGTCCACCGCGTCGGTCGTGTAGAACCAGCCGCGCCAGAACCAGTCGAGGTCCGTGCCGGACGCGTCTTCCATGGTGCGGAAGAAGTCGGCCGGGGTCGGGCGCTTGAACTTCCAGCGCTGGGCGTATTCGCGGAAGGCGAAGTCGAACAGCTCGCGGCCCAGCACCGTCTCGCGCAGCACGGTCAGTGCGGCGGCCGGCTTGGCATAGGCGTTGTTGCCGAACTGGAGGAGCGACTCCGAGTTCGTCATGATCGGCACCTGGTTACGGCTCTTCATGTAGTCGGTGATCAGGCGCGGCTCGCCGCGCATCTCCGGCCAGTTTTCTTCCCAGGCTTCCTGGGCCAGCGTCTGCACGAAGGAGTTCAGGCCTTCATCCATCCAGGTCCACTGGCGCTCGTCGGAGTTGACGATCATCGGGAAGTAGTTGTGGCCCACTTCATGGATGATCACGCCGATCAGGCCATATTTGGTGCGCTTCGAATAGGTCAGCTCGCCGGTTTTTTTATCTTTTGTCGGACGCGGGCCGTTAAACGTGATCATCGGGTATTCCATGCCGCCCACCGGGCCATTCACGGAAATCGAGGTCGGGTAGGGATAATCGAAGGAGTACTTGTTGTACTGCTCGATGGTGTGGACGATTGCCTGGGTCGAGTACTTCTCCCACAGCGGATTGCCTTCCTTCGGGTAGTAGGACATCGCCATCACGTCGGTATCGCCGCTTTTCAATCCCTGGGCATCCCAGATGAATTTGCGGCTCGAGGCGAACGCGAAGTCGCGCACGTTCCTGGCCTTGAAGTGCCAGGTTTTATTCGTGGTGGCACGGCCTTTTTCGGCGGCTTCCGCTTCCGCCTGGGTGACGATGATCACCGGCTTCTTCGCGCTCTTCGCTTTCGCCAGGCGCTCGCGCTGGACCGAGGTGAGGACCGAGCCCGGGTTCTGCAGCACGCCGGTCGAGGCGACGATGTGGTCCGACGGCACCGTGATTTCGACATCGTAGTCGCCGAATTCGAGCGTGAATTCGCCGGCGCCCAAAAACTGCTTGTGCTGCCAGCCGTAGGCGTCGTAATAGGCTGCCATGCGCGGGAACCATTGGGCGATCTCGAACAGGTCGTTCTTGTCGTCGAATTTCTCGAAGCCCGAACGCCCGCCCAGTACCTTCTGCTCGTTGATCTTGTAGTTCCACTCGACTTCGAACGAGAAGCGCTGGCCCGGCTTCAGGGGCTGCGGCAGGTCGATGCGCATCATCGTGCGGTTGATGACGTGGGGCAGCGTGCGGCCGCCCGACTTCACGGCCGTGATGTTGAAACCGCCGTCGAAGCTCAAGCCTTCGAAGGTCGTGCGCAGGGCGTCGAATTTTAGACCTTCTTCCGGATTGCGCGGCTTGGCCCAGGCTTCGCGCGCGACCGTCGTCGACATGCGCGCGTCGGAATTCGGCTTGTAGATGTTCTGGTCGAGCTGCACCCACAGGTAGTTGAGCGTATCGGGGGAATTGTTGTGATACGTGATCGTCTCGGCAGCGCGGATCGAGCGGTTCGCTTCATCGAGCGTGGCGCGGATCGTGTAGTCCGCGCGCTGTTGCCAATAGGCCTGGCCCGGTGCGCCGGACGCGGTGCGGATGGTCGACCCGGCCGGCAGCAGCTCGTCGAGCTGGCGGAACTTGTCGTCGAACGGATCGGCTGCGAAAGCGGATACGCTAAGGCATAGCGCAGCCAAGGCGAATGGCAAACGAATCATGTTTCCCCTAAATTTTATTGATAGTTGGA
The DNA here is from genome assembly GCF_051262535.1 of Massilia sp. CMS3.1. Taxonomy (NCBI): domain Bacteria; kingdom Pseudomonadati; phylum Pseudomonadota; class Betaproteobacteria; order Burkholderiales; family Oxalobacteraceae; genus Massilia; species Massilia sp. CMS3.1. The sequence continues at coordinate 13,356 of NZ_JBIMES010000022.1, forward strand.
GAAACTATTCTAATGGTATCTTTCAAGCAAGCCTTCGCGGGATTTGTAAAAAAGCTGATACATGGTGCATATGCAACACGCATCAGCCTGAGCAGTTGAAATGCCTTACGCCAGCAGCTTCAGGTCCAGTACGCGCTCGGCGAGCCACACCACCGCGATCAGCGCGATGAGCGCCGAGCCGCCGGTGAGCACCACGCGCCGGTAGAACAGGCCGCGCCGCAGGGCATAGGCCAGCGGCAGGAACACCAGCACGATGGCCAGTTGCCCCAATTCGACGCCGACGTTAAAGCCCACCAGCGACAGCACCAGTGCGCCCTGCGGCAGGCCGAGGTCGGCCAGCACGCTGGCGAAACCGAAACCGTGGATCAGTCCGAACCCGAAAGCGACCGCGGCGCGCCAACGGTGTACCAGCGGCCACAGGTTATTCAGCGCGGCCAGGATCACGGAAGCGGCGATGGCCGACTCCACCAGGCGCGAGGGCAGGGTCATGACGCCGAGTGCGGCCAGCGTCAAGGTCAGCGAGTGCGCCAGCGTAAACGCGGTCACGATTTTCAAGACGTCGATCACCGAAGCCCGTAAAGTCTCGCGGCCCTGCCACTTGCCATCCCTGCGCACCAGCACCGCCGGCAGCAAGAGCGAGACCAGGAACAGGATGTGGTCGAACCCGATCCAGATATGCCAGACGCCGTGGCGCACGTAATCGGTAAACTGGCGCCAGCGTGCCGGTGTGGCCACTTGCAAGGCCTGCGCGCGCGCGTCGGGCGCAAAGATCGCGCTGCTGGTCGTTGTTCCATGCGTCAGCCGCAGCAGGCCCTTGTGTTGGGGATCGATATCGAACAGCAGGTTGTAGTCGACGTCGAGCGTGGTGACAGCCGCCGCACAGGCGCCCTGCAGGCGCAGCACCGCATAGGCGCCATCGGTATGCGTGTCGATCAGGTGCTGCGTCACGCGCAAGGGGCAGGGCTGGTTGCCGCTGGCGAGCTGCAGACGCGCCAGCGCATAGGCGCCGATCGCCTCATGGTGCGCGCGCACCTCGTCCCAGGTAATCGCGGCGTCGCCGTTCGTGTCGAGACCAACGGCCATCTCGAGGTCGCGCAGGGCGATGTCCCACTGGCCCTCGATGCGCTCGCCCTGCACCGTCAAACTCAGGTAACTGTCGCTCGCCTTGTGCGCCTGCGCCGGCAGCACCTGGGCGAAGAATAAAGCGAGTAACATCAGGCAGCGCGCCATCATGCCTTGCCCCCCAGGCGCGCCACGGTGGCGGCAATGGTGGCGTCCTCGATCCCGCTGGTTTTCAACCAGGCTTGCACGATGGCGCGTGCTTCCGGATCCTTGCTGGCCAGAGCCGCTTGCGCGAGGATGCGCAGGTCGGCCGGCTCCTTCTGCACCGCCCAGTTCAGCTTGGCCAGGCGCACGGCGGCAGGCGCGTCGCCGCGCAGCGCCAGCTCGTACCTGGCTTGCTCGCGCTGGTGCACGTTGTCGCGCCGGCGCATGGCGGCATCGAAGCGCGCCGCCAGGTCGGCGCTGGCCTGGGCCGCACCCGGTGCCCCCGCCGTTTTCAGTGCGATGGCGTGGCGCAGCAGCAGCGCATCGGCCTCGGTCTTGTCGTTCAGGAGTTTGATCACGTCAGGCGCCCGGCCGCGGTCGAGCAGGAAGTCTGCGTATGCGCCGAGCAGGTAGCTGTCGGCAGGGTCGAGTGCCAGCGCTTCGCGAAAATGGGCCTCGGCCGCGTCGAGCCGGCCAAGGCGCGCGGCCATTTCGCCGAGCAGGGTCGCAACCCAGGCGCGGATTTCAGGGCTGGCATCAAGCCGCGCCGCATACGTCTGGCGTAGCCGTTCGTAGCTGGCGCGTGCCTGGCCGCTGATGCTGCCCACGCTCGACAGACAGGCTTGCACCACCAGTTCCGGCGCGCGCGAATACAGGCGCATGCAGCTGGCGTGCGCACCCGTGAAATCGCCCGTGATCGTCTGCACGGTGGCGCGCGTGAGCCAGGCCTGGCTGTTGCCGCTGTCGCGTTTCAGTACGGTGTCGAGGTCGGCCAGGGCGGCGCCGAACTGGTGGGTGCTCTGGCGCAGCGTGGCGCGCAGGACCAGTACCGGCGTGGGCGGTTGGGGTTGCGAATACCAGGGCGCGAGCGCCGCCTGGGCGTAACCCAGATAGCGCGGATCGCCGTCGCGCCGGCTTTGTTCGATGTAGCGCTGGGCCAGCGTGGTGGCCAGGTTCAAATCATGCGGTTTCGCGTTCTGCGCCGCGCGCAGGCCTTGCAGTTCGCGCCGCGCGGGATCGCGGCCGCCGGGCAGGCGTTCGAGCACCTGTGCGCCGCTGGCCGGAATGTAAGGCGCCGCGCTCGCTGTCGTGAGGGCGCAGGCGCATGTAAACAAAAATACGGTCTTGCCGAGCATGGTTACCTTGATAAACATAACGCGGGACGGCAAGCCGCCCCGCGCATGAAACGCCGATTAACCGACCGGATTAGGCTCGGTGTTCTCGGGCTTGGTCTCGGTGACGCCCTCGATCGACTGCGGCTCGTCGTTGTCGAGCAGGGCGTTCACACGTGCCATCACGTAGTCGAAGAACGAGTCGCTCGCGACCGGTGGCGTCGTCGGCGTGCCACCCGTCGGGGGCGGCGGCTCCGAAAACGTCGTCTTGCTGTCGCCGCCGCAGGCGCTCAGGGCGAGCACCGCACACAGCGCCGCCGCGCGCAGCGTGCCGCGTGACAGATGGGGGAGGAGATGAATGGACATGGCAGCTCTCCTCGCTTACTGGTTGCCTGGCAGCGGCGTGTTCAGGTACGGGAAGGCAGCCTTGAAGCTGTTCGCGTCCTTGCGCACGCCATCGGTCAGCGACAGGCCGCCGGCGGGTGCATCGGCCGGCTTGCAGCCAACGCCGAGCGCGTCGTTCGCGCCGGTCAGGACGCACAGTGCACCCATTGCCACACGCAGCGAGACGTCGACGATATCGTCGGCCGGACGGCGTCCGTTCGGGAAACCGGCATTGTCGCCGGCGGCCACGCCGAGTGGATTCTGCGATGCCTGCGCGGTCGGCTCGATACTGGTATTCAAGCGCAGCATTTCCGAGGCCACGACATTCTTCGGCTGGTTCACGCCGGGAATACCCTTCAGGAAGGCGGTCACCAGGTCGGTACGCGGGAAGTTGGTCGGTGCCTTGGCCGATGGGAACAGCGTCTCGACGACCGCCGGCAGCACCGGATTGGTCACGTAGTTGGCCCACTGGGCGTCGTCCTTCGGCTTCGAGGTATTGAAGCGGTCCTTGTCGTCCATGCCGATGATGACTTCGTTCACGAGCGGCATGCCCAGACGCGAAACCTGGGCCCAGGCGCCGCCTTCCTTGACGGCGCTGTTGATGCCCGACGCCGGGTTCGGATTGATCAGGCGTGCCTGGCGCATGCTGGCCGTCGCATAGCCGCCAATCACCGGTTCGCCGGCCACGGCCAGGCAGCCGACCGGCAGTTCCATCGCGATGGAACTGATGTTCTTGTTTTCCAGGTCGTTCTTGTTGCCGCCCGACTCAGCGCCCAGCGGGTTCAGGTTGAACAGGTCAAAGATCTTGCCGACCGCGATATAGAAGGGTTCCTTGCGCTGGCCGACGAAGACACGGCCGGTGCCGCAACCTGGCACGGCGATGTCGAAGATGTGCTGGTTAGCGTAGGTTTCATAGCCGCCGGCGCCGCCGAAGACCTTCTCGCCGATGTTGTCGACCGGCTTGTCGAATTCCGTGGCGCCGTTCGGCGCGGCCAGGCGCGTGCGGGTGCCGCTGCGGCGGTCGCCTTTGACCATGTCGATGGAATAGGTTTCACGCACGTTCAGCGAGGCCGGGTTGACGCCGCTGATGGTCGACGAATTGATCAGCGGGATCAGGACCTGCTTGCCGCCGATATTCAGCGCGGTGCGCTTCGAGGTGTTCTTGAAGCGGATCTGGAAGGTGATGTCTTCCTTCGCGTCGCCGTTATTGTCGACGTGAATTTCGTACATCGCGTTCTGGTCGAACTGGTAGAAGTTCGGGCCGCCCTGTGGATCCTGGAACGGGGTGAAGTTCGCAATCATCGTCACGAAGCCGCTGCGGCCCGGTGCATAGCTGCGGAACATGTAGAAGTCGGTGCCGTCGACTTTTGGCGCATTCGTCAAAAACGGGGCTTCGCGGTGGCTCGAGGCGCTGGCTGGGCTGGACAGCGCCATCAGGGCCGTTCCGGTCACAATCGCGGCGGTCCATAGGGATTTTTTCTGCATGTGTTTCATCTCGCTCTCCGGTTTCACAGGGGTGGTGTAATTATTTGTAAAAGTTGCAAATCTGATGATATTGATTATCGGGCAAGCCCGTCGCACGATTCAGTGAGCATAGGAAACAGTCTACGCATCGCCGGGCTGTATGGCATATACGCAGCCGCAGGCTTATTGGATTCAAAATATTTTTTAACAATGCGGATCCTGTAACTGTGGTATTTTTCTTGGCGACATCAACACAGCCACCACCATGCATCGATGAGTACATCTTGAGCAGTACCGCACCACAAGCCGATCCAGCCCAGCTGCGGGCCTGGCTGCAGGCGGCCGCACGCCGCGACGGCAGCGCGTTTCACGCGCTCTACGAAGCCAGTTCGCCCAGGCTGTATGGGTTGGCGCTGCGCATCCTTGGCCGGCGCGAGCTGGCGGAAGAGGTGTTACAGGAGAGTTTTGTCGCGATCTGGCACCATGCTAGCGAGTACGAGAGCGCACTGTCGGCGCCGATGACCTGGATGACGACGATCGTGCGCAACCGTGCCTTTGACGTGTTGCGACGCACCCGCCATGAGGGCGAGGATGACGCCTTCGACAGCCGTGCGATGGAGTCGCTGCCGGATCTGTCGGCCACCCCGGCCGACCTGCTGCAGATGAGCAGCGAGGCAAAAGCGCTGGCCGACTGCATGGGCGCGCTGGAAGAAAAGCACCGCCAGGTCGTCGGCATGGCCTTCTTCCACGACCTGTCGCACAGCGATGTCGCCGAAAAGCTGACGCTGCCGCTCGGTACCGTCAAGACCTGGATCCGGCGCAGCCTGGCGCGCCTGCATTCCTGCCTGAGTGAGCGAGGTGCCGCATGAACCTGCGCGATAACGAACCCCTGCGCGAACGCCTGGCCGCCGAATATGTGCTAGGCACCCTGCGGGGACGCGCGCGGCGCCGCTTCGAGGGCCTGATGCATGGCGACGCGGCCTTGCGCCGCACGACGCGCGAATGGAACGAGCGCCTCGGCGCGATGGCTGAATTTGCACCGCCAGTGGTGCCCGATAAACGGGTCTGGCGTGCGATCGAGGACCGGCTCGGCCTGCGTGCAGCAGCCCCGGGCTGGCAGTTCTGGCGTATCGGCTCGCTCGCGCTGTGGCGCACCTTGGGTGTGGCGTCGTCGGCGCTGGCGGCACTGCTGCTGGTCGTGGTCCTGCAGGAGCGCCCCGATAGCGCGCGCATGAGCGACATCGCCAGCCTGCTCGACGAGCAAGCCCGCCCGGCACTGGTGGTGACGGCCGACCGCGAACGCAAGTTGATGACGGTGAAGGTGGTGGCGAGCGTGCCGCTCACGGCGCAGCAGGCGCTGCAATTGTGGGCCGTGCCGCGTGACGGCAAGCCGCGCTCATTGGGCGTGCTCGGCGCGAACCGCGAGCTGACGCTGCCGCTGCCGGCGAACGCCATCGGCGCCGACGTGGCGGTGCTTGCGGTCAGTCTCGAACCGAAGGACGGCTCGCCGAATCCCGACGGACCGAGTGGACCGATCCTCTACAAGGGTCCCTGGGTCAGCTTGCTTGGCTCAGGCTGATCCCGGGCCGGGGCCCTCGTTGGCGGCGGGCGGCAAATGCAGCACGAGCATGGTCGTGCCGCGGTAGCCGTCGAGGTAGCGCATCGTCTCCAGGATGCTCTCGAGCGGCGCCGGCTTTACCAGGTAGCGGTCGAAACCTGCCGCCAGCGCAAGCCGGACAGAATCGGGCGACATATGGCCGGTGATCGCGATGATGTATCGATAAAAGCGCAAGGGTTTTGTCTTTACGTGCAGGAACAAGGGAGGGCGGTTCGCACATGCAGCAATTCAGCCATCGCGTTCCTGCGAGTGCCTTGTCATACCGACGCTGGTCGAGGCATACGCAACCTGTCCTGCCTGCAAGGAAATAGTTCATGAAACAGCCGATCGCACGAATCTACCAATGGGCGTCAAGCGACGCCACCGAACTTGCCCACCAGGACGCGCTGCGCGTTGAAGCGCAGGCGATGGGTTATACCGTCACCGCGACGTATTCCGAGGAGGGGGCGGGCGCGTGGGGCGAGCGTCCGCAACTTCAGCGCTTGCTCAACGACTTGAAAGAAGGTGACACCATCATTGTCGAGCACCTCAACCGCATTACCCTGCTGCCGCTGGACAAAGTCGTCGCACTGGTGGGCATCCTTGGCGCCAAGGGTGCGACGGTGTCGATTCCCGGCTTGCTGGACTTGTCACACACTGCCAAGGGACCAGCGGTCATCGTGCGCGAGACGATGCAGGCGATGCTGCTCAAGGTCGTCCTCTACCAATGCCGCTCGCACTGGGAAGCTCGCAGTAAGCGGCAAGAGCAGGTATACGACATTGCCAGGTAATGGGAAAAAGGCGCTGCCGCAGCTGCGGCAGCGCTGAGCCATCAAGGCGCCGGCCTTGCGGCGGCAACGCGACGTGCACCCACCAGCGCACCCATCCCAAGCAGCAGCATCGCGATCGACGCCGGTTCCGGAACCTGGGCGGCATCGACGAGGATATCGTCGATCACCAGGTCCCCGCTGGCGGCGAAGCGCAGCTCCGTCAGCCCAGACCACATGGTTGACGAGATGCCGGCCAGCTCCGACAGTGCAAACATCATGCTGAGCTGGCTATTGTCGCCGAAGATACCGGTAATGCTCAGGGTTGCCGCGGTTTGCGCATCGTTCCGGCCTGCGACCAGGCCGGAAAATGAGAACAAGCCGCCCTCGTCCGCCGTCAGGCTGACCGTACTGCCGTCAAGCAGGACGAGTCCGCCAGTCAGGGCGCTGCCCAGCCCATCGATGGTCAGGAAGCCTGCCGCATCGCCAGCCAGGACGAAGCCCGCTTCGCGGTAAACGGCACGGCCAGTATCGTTGTCGATGTCGATCACGGCAGGATTGTTGAAGTTGATGACGGCGGCACCGGCATACTGGCTTGCGCCGAGTGCCAGAGCAAGCGCCAGCGTACGAAGTAGTTTGTGCATGTCTATCCTCCGGTAATAGTCGGTTACTGCGCGCCCGGAAGCGGCGTGTTCAGGTAAGGGAATCCCGCCAGGAAGGGCTGGACGGCCTGGTCGACCGCATCGTGCAACCTGAAGGCGGTCGCGCCGAGGGGAACGGCGGACGGATTGCAGGCGCTCCCGAAACCAAACCTGTTGTTGTTTCCGTTTGCCATGCACAGGCCACCTACCGCGGCAATCAGGGAAATGTCAACGACATCGTCCTTCGGACGGCGGCCATTCGGGTAGCCCGCGTTATCGGAGCCGCCAGCCAGTGCATTGCCGACGATGCCGAGCCGGTTCTGCTGGGCAAACGCCACGGCGGGAATCGATGTGTTCAAGCGCAGCATTTCGGAAGGAACTGGATTCAACGGCCGGTTCACATTCGCGATACCAGTCAGGAAGGTCGTCACCAGGTCCTGGCGCGGCAGGTTACTCGGCGCGGCACTGCCTGGAGCCAGTCCCATCCCAATTTCCACCAGTTTCGGCAGCGTTGGGTTGGTGACATAGGTGGCGAACTGTGCATCGTTTTGCGGCAGCGAGCTGTTGAAACGGTCCTTGTCCGGCAGGCCAATGATCACTTCGTTCACGAGTGGCATGCCGAGACGCGATACCTGGACGAACGCACCGCCGTAGGTAATCGTGGTCTGGTGTCCGGACGGCGGGTTGGCATTGACCAGCTGGCTCTGGCGGATGCTGGCGGTGGTCCAGGTGCCGATGACCGGATCGGCCGTTGTCGTCGACAGCAGGCAGCTCTTGTGAACCTCGACCGCAAGCGAGGTGATGTTCTTGTTGGCCAGCGGGTTCGGCGCGGCGTTGATCTGGTTCGGGTCGGTGATCACTGCCAGCGGCGCATTGATCAGATCGAACACCGTGCCGAGGTTGACGGCGAAGCCTTCGCGCCGCTGTCCCACGAAAACGCGGCCCGGTACCGAGCAGCCTGGAATGGCCACCGGATGGATATGCTGGGCTGCATATGCTGCATATTGCGGAATGGTTTTGGTGCCGATATTGTCGACAGGTTTGTCGAAGCTCGTGCTGCCGCTGCCTACCCGCGACAGCGCCGCTGCCTGCCCGCTACGCCTGTCCCCGCGGATCAGGCTCACGGTAAACCGTTCATTGACATTGAGCACTGGCGAGTTCGGTCCCTGGACCTGGCCTGCCTGCGTCAGCGGGATCGGAACGTTCTGGGTACCAATCGGCAGTGTGATGCGGTTGAAAATGTTCTGGAATCGGAACTGGAAGGTCAGGTCTTCCTTGGCGTCACCGTTGTTGTCGACATGGATTTCGTAGATGGCGTTCGGGTCCATCTTGAAATAATTCGGACCACCGTAGGGGTCCTGGAGGGGCTGGTAATTTGCAATCAGGGTGACATAGCCGGAGCGGCCTGCCTCATAGCTGTTGAATGCATACAGGTCGGTGCCGTCGATTTTCGGCTGGGTCGTAATGAACGGTGCTTCCCGATGGCTCGAGGCCTGGACCGGCAGCATGGCGATCAGCGCCAGCAGGGGACCACTTGCTGCAATCAATACTGCCCGGGACTTCGTACGGCGTACGGCATGGTCGACCATGATGCGTCTCCTCGGTGAGTGATGTTGTCAAAACAATCAAATATTGGGTGTGTGCGATATCTTCGGCGTGAGTTTTGTTGCGATATTTGCCGAAAATGGCGCATTCAGGCGACATTGCATGAAGCGTGCCAAGAGAAATACTGCCTATGGGGGGCTGGCGGTTCTCTCACCGGCCTCGTATGCACTGTAAAAAATTCCGACAGGATGGATGGAGCGAAAGCGGTACGCGCAATGAGAATGGATCTGGCTGGCGCTGACGGAACTGCATGATGGATGCGGCCGCAGGCGCGCACGGGGAGCTGCTGCCTTAAGGGGCCTGGTGCACGTGTTCCGGCAGGCTTGTCACCAGCCGGAACAGGAACACGGTCGCGCCTCCCTTCGAACTGACCTCGATCGTCCCGCCATGCGCGCGCGCGATCTGCTCGACGATATACAGGCCCAGCCCCAGCCCTTCGTCGCCCGAACGCGAGGCCGCGCGCCAGTAGGGTTTAAAGAGTCCATCGATCACGCCTTGCGGCAGTTCGGCCCCCGCGTTCGCCACCGACAGCACGAGTTCGCCCTTGACCATGCTTGCGGCCACCCGGACCGGCGCGTCGTCGCTGCCGTGCACCAGCGCGTTCTTGAGCAGATTCGACAGCAGCTGAGCGACGCGCTCGGGGTCGCAGCGCAGCCAGAGGCCAGGCGCGATCGTGGCCTCGATCGGACGCTGCGGATACAGGCCGCGCATCTCGTCGACCACCTGCTCGAGCGTGCCCTCGACGTCGGCGTCGCGCAGGCGCATCGGGATGCCGGCGCCCATGCGCCCGCGCGTGAAATCGAGCACGTCGTCCACCAGCGCGGCCATGCGGGTGGCGCTACTGCGGATGCGTTCGACGATCGGGCGCGATTCCGGATCGGGGTGCTCCAGTGCCAGCAGGTCGGTGCCGAGCAGGATCGAGCCGAGCGGGGTGCGCAGGTCGTGGCCGAGGACGGCGATGAATTGTTCGCGCAGCTCCGCCGTTTCGCGTTCGCTCGAGAGATCCGCACGCGCTTCGACCAGCTTGTTGTCGGCATCGAGCTGTTTCGAGACCAGATCGGCAAACAGGTGCATGGTCGAGACGGTGACGCTGTCGGTCAGGCGCGCCGGCTCCGGATCGAGCCCGCACAGGGTGCCGAAATATGCGCCGTCGGCGCGGAAGATCGGGATCGAAAAATAGCTCTGGAAGCCGTCGATGCGCGGCGTGTGGTGCGCGCAGTCGAGCACGGCGCAGGCGGTCCAGGAATCGTCGGTGACGTGGGCGATGCAGACGAAACGCAGACCGGTCATGGCGGCGACTGTTTCCAGGATCTTCGGCACCGCGCTGATCGCCTGGATCTCCTCGACGCGTTTCGAGAGCTCCTCTTTCATCCCTCCTTGACTGTTTGTCGCATATGTTCAGAGTCCGACAAGGACATGCTACCACCGCGCCCTCGCGAAAAAGCAGTATCACACGGTCCAGGCACCGTCCGCGTACACCCGTTCCTCACCCAGGTACACCGCGTCGGTCACGACGAACACGTCGATGTGGTAGCGCGCGTCCTTGCGCTTGAAGCCCGGCTTCGTATAGACGCCGTGTTTCGCGCCCAGCGACAGGTGGATGCCGCACATGCGTTCATAGGTGCCGATGTCGTCGACCCGGCGCTCGCGCGTGAAGGCGCGGTTCATGCCGAAACCCAGTTCGCGCACCCACACCTCGCCCTCGTCCGCGCGGATGATGTCGAGCACTTGCTGGAACTCCGGCGTCGCATTCTCGGTCGCGACCACGCGCCCGCGCTCGACGACGATCGTCACCGGTAGCGAAGGCCGGTTCGACAGGTAGGACGTGTCGCCGAATACGTGGATCTGCGCGCGCCCGTTCACCGCTTCGAGGTCGAGCGCCTCGGTAAACACTTCGCCGATCGGGAACTGGCCGCCGACATTGTTCATGTCGCTGTAGTCGCCGATGTTCAGCTTGGCCGGCTCGAGGCGCGATGCGAACACCAGTTCTTCGCCGCCCCCGCAGACACGCGCACCGGGCGCGGCGTCGATGCAGCCTTTCAAGCCACGGCCGATGTTGCGAAAGTAATGCGGGTCATAGGCCAGCGCGTCGATGTAGTGCTCGCCCTGGATGCCAGGCATGCGCGACAGGTGCACGTGCTCGACCACTTTCAGGCCCAGCTTGAACAGTTCGACGCGGATGCGGAAGGCCTCGAGCCGGAAGTTGGTCGACTGCACCAGTACCACCAGGTCCTTCGGCGCGAGCTGCCGGAAGCGTGCCAGTACTTCGGCAGGGTCTACGCTGTCGAAGTCGAGGAAGTCGGTGTGCGGCAGGTTGCGCCGGTAGGCCTCGACCAGCGCGCGTGCGAGACCGGTGCGGGTGTCGTAGACCACCAGCGATCGTTGTGACGGGCCGTGTTCGATGGCGATGTCGAGCACGTTGCGCAGGTGGCCGGCGGCGGTATCGACGGCGTGCGCCGGCAGGTCGGGCGTGGGGGGCAGGGCGGGAGCGGTCATGAAGAGCATCAGGCACGAATGGACCGGACATTATACGTATCTGCATCCAATTCGCTCGCAAAGGCGCGGATTCCGATCCCAGCAGTGCCGCCGGGCGCTACCGGCCTAACGGCGCGCCGCAAAGGCGCCGGGGCAGTTATGATTTCGACAGCAATAGCCGTCCACAGCACGTGGGTGGCATGCATATCTCAATCAACGCGGAGCACGATGGCATATCAATGGCAAACGCCGACCAGCACCTGGCTGGAAGACGAAACGAGCGGGCAGTTTGCGCTGCAGGCCAGCCGCGGGCTGGGGCATGTCGACTGGCAGGCGCATGCGCGCGGCCGCTTGCCTGACGTCGCCCATTTGCTGGGCGCTTCGCTGCCGACCAGCTGCGCCTGCGCCGCGATCTACCCGGAAGGGTTCGCCTTTTGCCCGACCTGCGGCGCGCCGCTCGAGCGCCTGCCGGGCGGTTTCAGGCACCATCCCGACTGGTGGGGCGCGCCGAATGACCAGGCGCTGCCGCGCCATGTGCCGCATGGTTTACCCGTCACCTCGCTGGCGCTGGGCGACCGTCTCGAGGGACGGCCGGCCGCGCCCCATGTCAACCGCGCCGAGCTGGCCATGCCGGCGCCGCCGAACGCCCATTGCGAGTTCATTGCGGGCAGCTACGGTTTTCCCGAGCAGCGCCTGCTGGCGCTGGCTCCGGCGCGCGGCGTGCTGCAGTACTGGGATCCGCTGGCCCAGCTGTGGCATGTGATGGGCGCCGAAGAAGCGGGCAGCGAACTGCGCTTTTCCGCCGGAGCGTACAGCTGGCTGCCGGCGGTCAATCCGGCGCGCGGTGAAGTCGGCATCGTGCCGCTCGATACTGGCCTGTCGCGCCTGTGGATCAATCCGGTCAACGAAAGCTACCGCCTCGAAGTCCTGTTCAGCGGGCGCCTGGCCTCGAGCCCGGGCGTCATGCGGCGCCAAGTCGGCTGCCTGTTCGTGGAGGACGGCGTGTTGCAGTTGCTCGATGCGCAGCTCGACTTCGTCAACGGCACCACCTTCGAATGCGCGGACGCCCCCACGGCCGGCTGGATGCGCCCGATCGGCTACGACAACCGCCTGTTCTGGCTGCACGCCCAGGGCCAGCTGGTCTGGCGCCCGGGGGAGTCGCCGCGCTGGACGCCATGGCCGCGCGGCTGGACCCCGAAGCTCGACTTCGGCGGCCCCACCCAAAGCCGGGACGGGCGCCTGTGGCACATCGGCCATGACGGCCAGGCGTATTCGTTTCTTGAACTCGGGGCCGACAATCCCCAGGTCGAGCCGATCGACGGTGGGCGCCTGGGCTTTGCCAACTTCCTGTTCCGGCGCGGCCACCCGGTGCTCGACCAGCCCTGGTCGGCCGAACACATTGAGGACGCGGTGCAGGACGATTCGCTGGTGCTGCCGCTGCTGCGCAGTTTTAATAACAACCGCGCCCAGCCGAGCGGCCTGGTGCTGCGCTTTCACGCCTATACCGGCCGCGCCGAGGAAGCCCTTGCCGGCCGCACCATCGCCAAAACCACGATCGAATGGATCGGCAAGCGCAACGTGATCCTCGACGAGGTCGCGCGCTTGTCGCGTCCCCTCGACTGCGTGCCCTTCGTGTATGACGGCGCGCTGTGGCTGCACCATCCGGACTGGAACGCGGTACGCGGCTGGCGCCTGGAAGCGCTGTCGTGAGGGCGCCCCTGTTACGCGCCTTCTGCCTTTGCGCGCTGCTGTGCGGCGCCGGGGCGGCCCGGGCCACGCCGCACGTGTTCCTGGTCCAGAACTCGGGCTGGATGGAGCCGTTCTACAGCGATCCGGATTCTCCGTTCAAGCCCTTGGTGGCCGAACTGGCGCTGGCCGTGGCGCAGCCGGGCGACGCGCTGGTGCTGGCGGCGTTCAACCAGTCGCAGCCGAACGCACCGTCGCCGCGCGCGCTGGTGTCGACGACCGTCGATAAAGGCACGCGAAGCGCGGTCAGGGGCGCGCTGCTTGAACTCGACACCGCGCGCAAGGCAGGCGGCGCGCTGGCCGACACCGACCTTGGCGAAGCGCTCAAGGCGGCGATGACGCAGGCGCTGGGCGGCAAGGATGGCATCGTCTGGCTGGTCACGAACAACCGCAACAGCCCGAATAACGACCAGGCGACGAACCTGCGCAACCGCGAGTTCTACCAACTGATCCACAGCGGCAGCAAGATCCGCACGGCGCTGGCTTTCCCGCTGCGCATGCCGGTCAAAGGGGAGCATTACCTCGCCAACGGCCTGATGGTGTACGCATTCGCCATCGGCGAGGGCGGCGCGCGTGCCCTCGACGGCTTGTTGGCATCTGGCGCCGTGCGCAGAATCATCACCGAGCCGCCCGCGCGCCTGAAACCGCTCGACCGCAATACCGTGCGCCTGGTGCCGCGCAAGGTCGAGAACGCACCGGGCGTGACCTTTTCCATGGGCCAGAACGGCGTGCTGCGCGCCGATGTGGCGCCGCATGCGAGCTCGCCGACTGCGAAGATCGGGTGGCATCTCGAGAACACGATGTACCCGTACACGATCGTCAGCGCGACCTTGAGCGCACGCTCGAAGCTCGGTGGCGAGAACCGTGCCGTAACCCTCGGCAGCACGCGTGTAAACGGGTTGGCGCCTGGTCAACCGCAGCCGCTGGGTTCGACCCTGCAGCTGCCGGTGGCGCAACTGCCCGGTAAATGGTCGATGGCGGCGCTGACATCGGCCGGCTCGGCCTATGTGCTGCCCGGGACGATCGAGGTCCACCTGGCCGACCAGAAGCTGGCCTTGTCAACGGGCTTCAGGGAGCGCATGACGGAGCTGTTCCCGGGCGACCCGCTGCCCGACATTTTTACGCCCCCGGCCCAGGTGCAGAGTTCGCGCGCCGTGCTGCCGATCGAAGTGCGCGTACATTACGGCAGCGGTCCCTTGTTCGCCGCCGGCGCTGGCTTGCTGGCGCTGCTCGCGGCCGCGGTGGCCGGCGCCTACGGCTGGATGCGTCCGCGCCGTGCTGTCGTGACGGTCGAGGACGAACAACGTACCATGCACGCCCGCACCGGCACGATTCAACCGATTTACGACAAGGCGGGCATCGAAGTGGCCCGCCTGAAGACAACCCTGTTCGGCCACCAGCTGATTGACCTGCGCGAAGGCGCGCAGGTCCGTCTCGGCCGCTGACCTCAAGGAAAAACCATGCAAGCCCAAAACACCACCGCCCAGACCGACCCAGGCTTCAAGCTCCCGGCCGACAAGGCCACGCCCGACGATCCGCTGCCGAAAACGACGCCGGAGACGGCCACCGGCCCGGTAGAAGTCATGCCGGGTGCACCAAGCCCGGCCACCGACACCTCCACGCGCGACGTCGCCATCGGCACCGGCGTGTTCCTGGTGCTGCTGGTCGTGTACTTCTTTGTCCGCAACGCCTATGTGCACCACCTGGTCGTGCGCCGCGTGGCGCCGTCCACTGCCGGCAGCGCCGGCTGGCTGCTGTTCGTGGGACTGACCTTCCTGTCGGCGGCCGTGGTACTGGCGATCATCAATGCGAGCAAATACCTGACCTTCGGCGTCACGGCGCCGCTGGTCGCGGTCGGCCTCGTCGCTTCAGTGGCAGCGCTGTTCATCGGCCGCCGTTAAACGCGACTGAGCACCTCACAGAATCCGAAAGAACGACATGGCAGATATCCCGACGCTTGACCAAATGAACCGCAAGTCCGAACTGAAGGTCGACTTGCGGCCGACGCTGTTCATCGGCGCAGGCGGCACCGGCATGGAAGTGATGATGCGCATCCGCCGGCGCATCCTGTCGGCAGTGTGGAACCGGCACCACCCGACGCGCGTCGAATCGATCGCCGACTTTCCGGTGGCGCGCTTCCTGCACTTCGACCTCGATTCCAATGCCATCATCGACGAAGGCAAGTCGCAGCGTACCGATCCCTGGTACGAGCTGGTGAAACTGACGGACGAAGAGCGGCTCGTGGAGCCACTCGACCTGCCGCAGTACCACGAGTCCGACGACAGCCTGTCGCGCTTCCCCCTGATCGAAAAATGGATGCCGCTGCGACCGAAGAAACTGCGCTCGCTCGGCATCGATCCGTCGAAAGGAGCGGGCCAGATCCGCGCCGTTGCAAGGCTGTACCTGTTCAACAAATACCCGAAGCTGCGCGGCCGCATCAAGGGCGCGCTGAATTACCTGGGCAGCAATGCCGGCATCGAGCGCAAGGAAAATTACCAGCGCCTGGGACTGCAAGTCGACACCTCGAAATTCCGCATCGTCGTCATCGCCTCGAACGCGGGCGGCACCGGCGCCGGCAGTGCGATCGACCTGGGCTGGATGGCGAAAGCCATCGCACGCCAGGAAGTGGCCGACAGCCAGGTGGATCTCGTGATGTTCATGCCGTCAGGTTTTGCCAAGGCGAACAAGGAGCGCACCGAAGCGAATGCCTACGCCACCATGATGGAGCTCGAGACCACCATGCGCGACATGAACGCGCAGGTGAAATGGATGGACCCGGACAGCATCACCGGCCGTGGCGCGCCTTTTGATGACGTGTATTTTGTCGACACCGCGAATTTGGCCAACAAGGCCACCCAGGACGTGAAGGACGTGTACCAGATGGTGGCCGACACGCTGTTCGAGGATTTTGCCTCGGCCGATTTCGCCAATCGCAAGCGCTCGGTCGCGGTGAACCAGCAGCAGCACAAGCTCGGCCCGTATAACCCGCGCGTGCCGGAAGGGCGTTTCGGCGACATGCGCCTGTCGTATTCAAAAGTGTATTCGGCCTTCGGCCAGTCGGTGCTCGACACCCAGCAAAGCCTGCGCGAGGACATCCGCGCGTATGAGCTGGCGGCGCTGATGGTCAAGGAATTCTTCGGCCTGGTCGGGCACGATGGCGCCTTGGCGCGCCGCGCGGGGGACCAGGAGCGCGACGGCTTCATGCGCGAACACATGGACATGCGCGAGCTGCCCTTCGACGAATTCCCCGATTTTAAAAAGGGAACTGTGGACGTGGCGCCGTTCCAGGAATATGCGCTCACGGGCCTGCTCTTGCGCGACAAGGAAGGGCGCTCGCTGCTGGAACGCGTCGAAAGTAAAGTGCAGCTCGAAATGGACCGCATCATGGCGGCTTTCGACGTGCCGCAGTGGCGCGAACGCGTGGCCGAGCTGCTGCCGAACCTCGAGCGCGACGCCATCCGCGAAGCCGGCGCCAGTGCCGAGACCAGTGAAGACCGCATCAAGCGTCACACGATCGAGCTGACCGGACGCCTGAAAACGCGCGTGCGCGAACGCCTGTATGCGCTGCTGGACGACCGCAAGCAGGGCGGGCTCGAATTCGTCTTGTCTCTGCTGGAGCAGGTGAAATCGCGCCTGCTGCAGCGCGACCTGGCCAACGCCGAGCGCAACGGACGCCGCTACCGCGACATCCGCGATGCGCTGCGCACGCGCCAGGTCGAAGAGTCCCTGGGCAACTTGTCGCAGGCGGCGGGTCGCTTGTTCGGCAAAGACGCACAGGCGCGCGAAGTCATGGCGCATTTAAAACGCGACATCGCCGACTACCTGCGCTTCCACCTGCTGGCGGTAGCCGCCGGCCAGTCGATCGACGTCATGCGCGGCATGTCGACCTGGCTCGGCGAGCCGCAATCGACCGACGAGCAGGGCAACGCCCAGTGGAGCGGCATCGCCGGCGAATTCCAGGAAGGGCGGCGCCACGTGCAGGAAATCCTGCGCGCGGTCGACGGTCGCATCAGCCAGCTGCGCGCCGACGCGCGCCAGGAACACGCCACCTACATCAAGCTGGCCGGCGACATGCAGCCGGCGCCGGTGCGTTTGACAGGGGACGTGAGCGAATGGAGCGAAGAAGTGCTGCTCGAATTCGGCGGTTCGGGAAAACTGTTCCCGCAGCTGGGCGACGAGCGCACCCGCGCGGACCTGTTATTGAAACTGTTCCGCCGCGCCCAGACCCAGCTCTCGAATGGTGAACTGCTGGCCGAACCGGTCGATCCGCTGCTCGAGCGCCTGAATGCGATGACGCCGCAGGAACGCCAGCGGGTGTTTGCCGAATGGATCCGCAGTGCCATGCCGTGGGTGAACGCGCGCTTCTCCGCCGAGTTCACTCCGAATTCGGACCAATTCAAGTGTTTTATCGGAGTGGGCGACGTAACTGCCTGGCGCAGGATGGAGGCCGAGATCCGCGCCTCGGTGCCGACCGGGTACTTCCATGGCGACGTGGTCTCGGTCGTCAACACCGGCATTCCGGGACGCGCGACCTGCTATATCGAGTTGTCGGGCTTCCCGATGACGATTCTGCGCGGCCTGCCGACCTGGCGCGCCTCGTACCAGATCGAGAACCCGAAGATCCCGACCCACCTGCATTTCGATGCGACGCGTTTTCGCCATCCGATTTCGCCCTCGATGGACGAATTGAATCGTCTGGCGGATGATTACGAATGGTTCCTGCAGGCGATCGCGCTGGGCGTGATCCGGAGAAAAACGGACATGGGCGACCGTGAAGCGGCCTTCCAGCCGCGCGGCCAATACCTGTTCGAGGTCGAGCCGGGTTCCGGCGAATGGCTGCAGATCGGGAATGAGTTCGCGATCCGCTCGAACGGTTTGCCGCCGTATTATCGCGAGCAGGTGATCGCGGCCGTGGGCAACCGCCAGGCGTCACTCGGGCCCCACCAGCTGCTGCTGCTCGCCGCCCTGATGCGCCACTACCAGCTGCGCGTCTACGAGCCGCGCCTGGAGACGGACGAAACCGGCGCCCAGCTGCCGTCGCCCTCGCTGCCCAACATCACGGCGCGCCGCCTGTACGAGGCCTGGCTGCGGCGCGCGCTGGCCGCCGACCCGACGCTCTCGAATGCGGCGGTCGATGCGGCGCTGGCCGCCATCGCCGCCTGGAGCGAGACCGTGCCTGATTCCGGGCTCGACGCCTACACCTGGGAAGTCGAGCGTCCGATCGACAAGCGCGTCATCAAGCCTGACATTCTCGGGAGCGAGGCGCGCGCCGCGGCGGCGCTGGAGGTGCGTGGATTCGGTGTGCCGCTCGGCGCGGCGCCGGCCTTATCGATTCCCGATCCGGGACCGGGGCTCGACGCCGCGCGCTACAAGCTGTTCGTGGCGGGCGCGCAGCGTGGACCGTTCGGAGTCGAGGAAGTGGCGCAGCAACTGGCGCGCGGCGAGATCGACCTGGCGACGCGCGCCTGGGACATGGCGCAGGACCCGAAGTTCGGCAAGTGGGGGGCGGTGGCCGAGATTCCCGGCATCGCCACCCGCGCGCCATCGATTCCCGATCCGGACGACGGCGTCCCGGATCCGCAATAACAGAGGCGCTTTGTGCAAGAGAATTCAACCGTCCGCTGCATCCACGCCGGGTGCGGACACCCGCTGCCGCGCCAGGTAAATTTTTGTCCGTATTGCGGGACCGCGCAAGGAGGAGGAGGGCGCGCGCCGGTGCATCAGAGTCCGGCGTCCGCAAGGCCACGCGCTGAAGCGGCGCCCGCTGGCGCCCCGCAGGAGAAGCCGGCGCGCGAAGCCATCCTGGTGGCAGCGGCCATGAGCGCTGCCGCCACCAGCCGCGCCGACGCGGCCAGTGCCACGCCCGAGGTGCCTGCTGCACCGGAGCCGGCGGCTCCGGTCG
>NZ_JBIMES010000023.1:0-30248 GCF_051262535.1 Massilia sp. CMS3.1
CCTTGATTTGTCTTTTATTGTTTCAAGAACTTATTCAATGGCTTAAATCAATTCCCTGCGGCATCATTAAGGCTAGGTTTTACTTTTGCCGAACAATGGGAATCAGCATGCGCCATCACATCCTGAGTATTGCAGTCGTCAGCCTTGCCACGCTCACCGGCGCCAGCGCCGCGAACTCCCCGGCAGGCGTCAAAGATGCACTAAGCAATGAATTGATTGGCCTCCTGCCGGCCGACAGCTTTCGCCTGCGCACCGGACAATGTACCGACTGCCCCGTGCCCAAGCAAAACCTGTGGTACTTCGAGAACGAGCTGATCGCTGTGCCGGCAACCGCTGCGACAGCAGCGGGGTTTAGCCAGGCAAACGACAGGAACAGCGACGTCGCCAAGTGGGCCGCGACACCCCAGGCTGCCCGACTCGCCCATCCTACGCTTGTCTGGATCGGCGCCCCGAGCATCCTCGAAGGCGCGACCATCTTGCCGGGAGCGCATCGCGTGCGCACCGCGGCCGGACAGGAACTCGACCTCAAGCTCGCTCCGAAGCTGTCCACCAACCGCTCGTACTTCAATAGCGCGACCGCTGACGTCTTCAAGGGGCGCGAGGTGCGCATGCGCGGCGCCCTCAGCGACGTCGATGGACGCGCAGTCTTCACCGCCCGCACCATCTGGCCCGCTGATTTTGCCCTCAACATCGCCACACTCAAGAGCGAACCCTTGAAAAACGCGTCCGAGTTGGCCGCGTTCGTGCGTGAGCCGACCAGGCAGCAAAGCGGGATCGACACGCGCCTGTTATGGGAGCGCCATCCCGGCCAGGCGCGCGCGTGGAAGGACAAGCCGGTGCTTGGCATCGTCCTGAACGGCGCCCAGGGCGACGACGATGAATCGCTCGGCGGCCATTTCGCCATCGCCACCGGCCGGTTCGGCGACAAGGGCGACTGGTCCAACTGGGCCGTCAACAATTTTTATAACCTGGACTCGGTCAGCGAGAAGGGCATCGTCGCAGCGACGGTCCCGATGGACAACTACCTGATGGACCTGAATAGCGGCCAGCAGTACTACCGACCCTCAACCATGCTGGTCGCCGTTCTCAACAACGGGCGCACGGCGGCCGCCTTCCAGGGCGGCGTCCAACGGGTGTTCAACCATTTCTACCGCCATGATTTCCGCTACCGCCACGCTGCTGCCAATTGCACCGGCATTAGTGTCGACGTGTTCGACGCGCTCGGCTGGCACGTTCCGAAGCGCGGGCCGACGGCCCCTTTGACATCGCTTGGCGCCTACGTCTATGTGGCGGCCAAGGACGCCAGCCTGACGAGTGGCCGCAAGATCTACGATTACCTGAATGAAGAACAGACCCGGCTGTTGCCGGCGGTCGCATTCGATGCCATCGGACTGGACTTGCTGCAGATCGTCGGCGCCGGCGGCGCGCCCCAGCGTGAGCTGTCCGCCTACGAGCAGCAACTGCGCGACGACGTCGAAGCCATCGTGCTGGTACGCATCCCGCAAATACCGTCGAGCCGTGCCGCCGGCTCGGCGCCGGTGTACTCGTTCGACGAGTTCCGCGCGCGCGTGCCGGCAGACCAGGCCGACTGGAAGATCGTACCGGTCGGCGATCGCCCTTTTCCTGCGGCGCTGCGCGGCGACGGCTTCAAGGCGGAGGAGGATCCGTCCGTGATTCCGCTGCCGATCGCAGGGATCGGCGCCTGCGGGGTATTGGCAGCGCTGGCCTGGCGGCGGCGCAAGCAGCCGCCAAGATCAGCCGGCAAACCGGCCCCGGTGCTGGAAACGTCGGAGTGACGGTTACCTGGCCTGAACGGCCCCACGTTGTACCGGCAACTGCCGGCCGAGCTGTCCCTGGCAGCCCGGCCGAGCATCCTGGCATTTCGGCTGGTAACGAGCACGGCTTGTTTTAGCGCATCCCGCAAGTTTTTCCAAACGGCAAACTTTGCAGGTTCATCTTCCTGGAGAGTCCCATGCACGCTGCGACCGAACAATCCGACCTGGCCGACAAGCTGGCCGCCCCTTTCAACGCCATCGTCTCGCGCCATCGGGCTTCACTCATGCCCATGCTGGGCGGCACTGCCGCAAGTGCGCGACTGACCCTGGGCAACGACGAGGCAGTGCGCAAAGTCGCCGTATTCTGCTATCCGCTGCTTCCCGGGATCATGCGTATGGCGATCAAGGAACCTAGCTTCGTCAACTTCGTGATGAACAACCGCGAACAGCTGCTGGCGCGCCTGACGGCCGAAACAGCGTCGGCCACTGGCGCTTGAGAATTTACTGCGCCACCGGCTCGGCCTCTTTGGCAAGGGCGCGGCCGCGGCTGATGCTGTCGCCATCCTGGCGGCGCAGTCTCCAGAAAATACCTGCCGACAGAATCGTCAGGATGGACAGCGCCCAGAACGCGTGATGCAGGGCGCCGGCCACCAGCACCTGGCTCGTCTGTGGCACGCGGCCCAAGAACCAGGCAGTCACCAGCGACCCCGCAGCCAGGCCAAAACTCATCGACAATTGCTGGAACGAGCTCGAAATCGTGCTCGCCATGCTCGTGTCTCCGGATTCGATATCGGCATACGCCAGCGTGTTCATGCTGGAAAACTGCAGCGAGTTGAAAAACCCCTGCATCAGGCTGATGCCGACGATGACGGCCAGCGGCGTGTCGCGTCCGACGAAGCCGTACAGGGCAATCGTCAGCCCGATGCACAAGGTGTTGAATACCAGCACCTGGCGGTAGCCGAAACGCGCGAGGACTTTGGGTGCGATCAGTTTCATGCCCATGGCGGCGGCAGCTGAGGGCATCATCAACAGGCCCGACTGCCAGGCCGGCAAACCGAGGCCGAGCTGATACAGCAGCGGCAGCAGGAAGGGCAGGCCACCGACGCCCAGGCGCGTGACAAAACCGCCGACCACTGAAATGCGGAAGGTGCGCACCTTGAGCAGCGCCAGGCGCAGCAGCGGGAACTGGATGCGGCTGGCGTGCAAGGCATACGTGGCAAGCAGCCCGATCGACAGCGCCAGCAGCAGGGCCGTGGTGGTGCCGCTCAGGGTATGTTCGCCGAACACTTCCAGCAGCCAGGACAGGATGGCGGTGCCGGAACTGAACAGGATCAGGCCCGGTACGTCGAGCGGACGGCGCGCGTCGCCATGGTAGTCCGGCATGTGGCGCCAGACCAGGTACATGCCGATCAATCCGAACGGCACGTTAATAAAAAAGATGGCGCGCCACGAGGTCCAGTGCACGATCAGGCCACCGACGGTCGGCCCCAGTAGTGGACCGATCAGGGCCGGGATGATGACGAAGTTCATCGCGCCGAGCAGTTCCGACTTCGGGAAAGTGCGCACGATGGCGAGGCGCCCGACCGGCATCATCATCGCGCCGCCCAGGCCTTGCAGCAGGCGCGCGGCCGTCATCAGTTCGGCGCTCGGGGCCAGTCCGCACAGGACCGAAGCGAGCGTGAAGATGCCGATGGCGGTCAGGAAGACGCGGCGGGTGCCGTAACGGTCGGCCATCCAGCCGCTGACCGGAATGCCGACGGCCAGGCCCAGGATATAGCTGGTGACGACCGATTTCAGGCTCAGCGGCGTGACGCCGAGGCTGGCTGCAATGCTGGGAATGGCGGTGTTGACGACCGTGGCGTCGAGCTGCTCCATGAACAGGGCAGTGGCGACCAGCCAGGGCAAATACCTCTTGACGGTGGAACTATCCAAACGGGCCTCATCCAGTCAGCGCGCGGATGCGCATGCTCCACTGGATTGTCACATAAATCGTGCGAAGCCGATTTCAAGCGGGCGCCGTTCAAACGGGCGCCCGCGGGGCGTCTTAAAACTTGTAGCGGGCGCCGAAGATCACGAAATTCGCGCCGTTGTTCGGGCGCTTGATGCTGGCGTTCGAATAATGCTGGAACTTCAGGCCGAGATCCCATTTCGTCGGTGTGACATAACCGATGCCGAGATGGTCACCGAACTGGAAGGCGGTCGACAGCCGGTTGCCGTCGTTGTTGTACAGCTCGGAAAACAGGTTGGCGCCGATGCCGGCCTCGGCGTACCAGCCGAGCTTGTCGTCGCGTTGGTAGCGCAGCACCGGCGTGATGCCGACCACGGCCAGGTTCTGGTGCTGGCCAGGCACGTTGCGGTAGGAAGTACTGCGCCACCAGGCGGCCGATAGGTCCCAATAGCCCGACAGGTGGCGCCCGTTCGAGGCAAACCACTGGCTATCCCAGTCTTTCTGCACGGCCAGGCGCCCCAGGCGTACTTTCGGACCGGTGCCGAATTCGAAGGAGGCCGAATCGATCCAGCCATTGTCGGCAGCACCGGCCTGGCCCGATAGCAGGGACATGGCAACGCCCAGAATGACCCCAAATTTTTGAATAGAGAACATAATTTCTTTCGTAAGTAGGCCAGTCCATGCTGGCGCGTTCGATTATTGTACTAGTATCAACAAAGATGCGTGACCGCTCATCAAATCGTATAAGGGAACCACATGGCGCTTCCAGTTGTCGCATTTCTTGGTATCGGCTTGATGGGGCGGCCGATGGCGGCCCGTCTCGCCACGGCCGGCTTTGCACCGCGTGTATGGAACCGCAGCGCCGCCAAGGCGCAGGCGCTGGCGAGCCTCGGCGCCGTCCCCTGTGCGTCGGTCGACGAGGCCGTTGCCGGTGCGGCCGTCGTGATCTCGATGCTGGAAGCGGGGCCTGCCGTGGAGACGACGATCGCGGCGGCCCTGCCGACGATGGCGCCGGGCACGCTGTGGATCGACATGAGTTCCACGCGCCACGATGAGGCACTGCGTTTCCATGCGCGCCTGGCGCAGCAGGGCATGCGCTTCCTCGACGCGCCGGTGTCGGGCGGCGTCGGGGGTGCCGAGGCAGGGACGCTGGCGATCATGGCCGGCGGCAGCCTGCACGATTTTAACGAGGCCGCGCCCGTGTTCGCCGTGCTCGGCAATGCGCAGCTGGTCGGCCCGGGCGGCAGCGGCCAGGTCGCGAAACTATGTAATCAATTGATCGTCGGCGCGACGATCAACATCGTGGCGGAGGCCTTGTTGCTGGCCCAGGCCGCCGGCGCCGATCCAGGCGCGGTGCGCGAGGCGATCCGCGGCGGCTTTGCCGGCAGCCGCATCCTCGAGGTGCACGGGCAGCGCATGCTGGACCGCAATTTCGTGCCGGGCGGTCAGGTCAAAAGCCAGTTGAAGGATATGCGCAACGTGCTCGCTGCGGCGGGGGAGGCGGGGCTGGTGCTGCCTTTGACGGCGGCGGCGGCGCGCAGTTACGAGTTGATCGAGGGGGAGCTCGGGAATGCGGACCATGCGGCGGCCTTGCTGGCGCTGGAGCGGATCAATCCGGGGCAGCGCGTAGGGGACGGGCCGGACGTGTTGCCCTAGTACGCGTTGCGGCATGCATCCGTACGACAGGGCAGGGCTCGAGAGCCCAGGCCGTATCACATTCCGAACATCAAGCGGCCCCAGTCATCGCCAACCCCGTCTCAACCAGCCTCACCCAATAACTCGCCCCGATCGGCAGCAGCTGGTCATTGAAATCATAACTCCCGTTATGCAGCTGGCACGGCCCCAGTCCGTGGCCGCCGGCGCGATGCTCGCCGTCGCCATTGCCGATAAAAACATAGCACCCCGGCTTCGCCTGCAGCATGAAGGCGAAATCCTCGGCCCCCATGGTCGGCTCGACGGCCGTATTCACGCTTGCCGCACCCACCACCGCGCGCATCGCCTCGATCGCGAACGCGGTCTGCTCCGGATGGTTGATGAGCGGCGGGTAGTTGCGCTTGAAGCTGAAGTCGATGCCGGCATTGAAACCGGCCGCAATCCCGTTCGCCATCTCCGCCATACGGCGCTCGACCAGGTCCAGCACCTCGGTCGAGAAGGTACGCACGGTACCGATCATGACCGCTTCGTCGGGAATCACGTTGGTCGCGCTGCCGGCGTGGATTTGCGTGATTGACAGCACCGCAGTTTCCAGCGGATTCTTTTCGCGCGAGACGATCGTCTGCCAGGCTTGCGCGATCTGCACCGCCACCATCACCGGATCGATGCCGCGGTGCGGCTGCGCCGCGTGGGCGCCTTTGCCTTTGACGACCACGCGGAACTCGTTACTCGATGCCATCATCGGCCCCGGAATCACGCCGAAGCTGCCCGCCGGCAGGCCTGGCCAATTGTGCATGCCGTAGACCGCATCCATCGGGAACTGGTCGAACAGGCCGTCGTCGATCATGCGGCGCGCACCGGCGCCGCCTTCTTCGGCCGGCTGGAAAATCAGGACCACCGTACCGTCGAAGTTGCGGTGACGCGACAAATAGTGGGCTGCGCCCAGCAACATCGCGGTATGACCATCATGACCGCATGCATGCATCTTGCCCGGGTGACGCGACGCGTGGTCAAATGTGTTGAGTTCCTGCATCGGCAGCGCATCCATGTCGGCGCGCAGGCCGATGGCGCGATTCGAGCTGCCGTTCTTGATGATGCCGACCACACCGGTAACGCCCAGGCCACGGACCACGGGAATGCCCCAGTCTTCCAGACACGCCGCGATGACGTCGGCGGTGCGTTGTTCTTCGTAGCAGAGTTCCGGATGGGCGTGCAGGTCGCGCCGGATTTGTTCCAATTCGGTTTGGAATGCGAGGATAGGTTCCACGAGTCTCATCTTGTTCTCCCTGGCTGCATGGAAAGTCATGCAAATGTTGTAATCCATTGTAGCCCGCCTCAACATGAGAATCCATTCCCGGTCACCGGCGCCGCTCACCGACCCCGGCCGAATCAGCTAAAGTATTGGTTTATCGAAGTTTTCCCGAGAATTGAACCCGATGTCGATCACCCAAGTCCGCGCCACCTGCCCCCACGATTGCCCCGATACCTGTGCCTTGCTCGTCACCGTCGAAGACGGCGTGGCGCTTGAGGTGCGCGGCGATCCGGAGCATCCGACCACGGCCGGCGTGCTGTGCACGAAGGTGTCGCGCTACGTCGAACGCACCTATTCGCCGGACCGCGTGCTGCACCCGATGCGCCGCGTCGGCAAGAAGGGAGAGGGGAAATTCGAGCGCATCAGCTGGGCTGACGCCCTCGACGAGATCGCCTATCGCTTGAAGTCGATTGTTGCACGCGACCCGGAAGCAGTCCTGCCGTACAGCTATTGCGGCACGATGGGCCTGGTGCAGGGGGAGGCGATGTCGATGCGCTTCTTTAACAAGCTCGGCGCCTCGCTGCTCGACCGCACCATCTGCGCCACCGCCGGTTTTACTGGCTACAAGTACACGGTGGGCGCCTCGATCGGCACCGACATGGAGCAGTTCCAGGACGCGAAGCTGATCATCATCTGGGGCGGCAACCCGATCGCCTCGAACCTGCACTTCTGGATGCGCGCCCAGGAAGCCAAGCGCCGCGGCGCCACGCTGATCGCGATCGATCCCTACCGCTCGCTGACGGCGGAAAAATGCCATCAGCACATTGCGCTCCTGCCCGGCACGGACGCGGCGCTGGCGCTGGGCCTGATGCATGTGCTGATTGCGCAAGACCTGCTGGACCACGACTACATCGCCCGCTACACGCTCGGCTTCGACGAGCTCAAAGAGCGCGCTGCCGAATGGACGCCCGAGCGTACCGCCGACACCTGCGGCATCGCGGCGCAAGAAGTCATCGACCTCGCACGCCTGTACGGCGGCATGGCGAAACGCGGTGAGCCGGTCGCGATCCGCTGCAACTACGGCGTGCAGCGCGCGCGTGGCGGCGGCATGGCGGTACGGAACATGGCGTGTTTGCCGGCGCTGGTCGGCGCCTGGCGCCATGCGGCGGGCGGCATGCAATTGTCGACCTCGGGCTCGTTCCCCGCGAATCGCGCGGCGCTGCAGCGCCCGGACCTGCTGGCCGGCCGCACGCCGCGCACGATCAACATGACCACCATCGGCGACGATCTGTTAACACCGGCATCGCCCGAATTCGGCCCGCAGGTCGAAGCGGTGATTGTCTACAACGCCAACCCGCTGGCCATCGCACCCGACTCGGCAAAGGTACAACAAGGCTTCGAACGCGAAGACCTGTTTACCGTGGTGCTGGAACAGTTCCAGACCGACAGCGCCGATTACGCCGACATCCTGCTGCCGGCCACGACCCAGCTCGAGCACGTCGATGCGCACCTGGCCTACGGCCACCTGTACATGATGGCGAACAACGCGGCGATTTCTCCGATGGGTGAAGCCAAGCCGAACAGCGAGATTTTCAGGCTGCTGGCCGGGCGCATGGGTTTTACCGATCCGTGTTTCCAGGAGAGTGACGACCAACTGGCCGCGCAAGCGTTCGACAAGACGCACACCCGCGCGATCCATTTCGATTGGGAGTCGCTGAAACAAAAGGGCTGGCAAAAGCTGAACATGCCGGACGCGCCCTTTGCCGAGGGTGGCTTTCCTACGCCTTCGGGCAAGTGCGAGTTCTATTCGAGCACGATGGCGAACGACGGGCTCGACCCGCTGCCGGCCTATATCGCTCCCTACGAGTCGGTGGCCTCGAATCCGGTCTTGGCAAAGAAGTATCCGCTCGCAATGATTTCTCCGCCGGCACGGAACTTCCTGAACTCAACCTTTGTCAATGTACAGAGCCTACGTGCAACTGAGGGCGAGCCGCACCTCGACATCCACCCGAACGACGCCGCCCCACGCGGCATCGTTCACGGTGACATGGCACGTATTTATAACGACCGCGGCTCTTTTATTGCCAAGGCGCGCGTCACCGAGAAAGCGCGACCGGGCCTCGTGGTGGGCTTGTCGATCTGGTGGAAGAAACTTTCCAAGGACGGCAAGAACGCCAATGAAGTGACCAGCCAGCGCCTGACCGACATGGGTCGGGCGCCCACTTTCTACGACACCCTGGTGCAGGTCGAAAAGGCCACACCGCGACCCGGACATGAACTCATCCCATAACCTTCCCCGTTTTTTCCGGCGCGCGCTCCTCATCGCCGCCGCCGCCGGCGCCGTTTCATTACTTGCCAGTTGTTCTACTCTGAATTACTACAGCCAGGCCGCTCAAGGCCAACTCGAACTCCTCTCCGACGCACGGCCCATCGATGACTGGCTGGCCGACCCGGCCACCAACACCTCCCTCCGGCACCGCCTGGAAACGGCGCGCCAGATCCGCCGCTTCGCCGTCCAGCAAATGGGCCTGCCCGACAACGACAGTTATAAAAATTACGCGGCCCTGAAGCGCAAGTATGTGCTGTGGAATGTCGTCGCCACGCCCGAACTGTCCCTGAAACCCCTGCAGTGGTGCTTCCCGGTGGCCGGCTGTGTCAATTACCGCGGCTACTACAGCAAGGCAGACGCCGATGCCTACGCTAAAGAGTTACGCGCGCAAGGCAGCGATGTCGAAGTCGGCGGCGTCAGCGCCTATTCGACCCTCGGCTGGTTCAGCGACCCGCTCATTTCTACCTTCATCAACTATCCCGACGCCGAACTGGCGCGCCTGATCTTCCACGAACTGGCGCATCAGGTGACCTATGTGCAGGGCGACTCGCGTTTCAACGAGTCCTTTGCCAGCGCGGTGGAAGAAGCCGGCGTCGAGCTGTGGCTGGAGCGCTTCGGCAACCCGGCGATGCGCGAAGGCTACGCGCGCTATTCGGTGCGGCGCAAGGATTTCCTGGCCCTGCTCCTGAAGTACCGCAAGGAACTCGAACGCACCTATGCGTCCATCGTGCCCGACGAAACCAAGCGCATCAACAAGGCGCGCCTGTTCATCGCGCTGAAGGAGGAATACCAGGTCCTGAAGGCCAACTGGGGCGGCTACGCGGGCTATGACCGCTTTTTCGCCGAACCGCTCTCGAACGCCCACCTGGCATCGATCGCGACCTACAACGACTACGTACCGGCCTTTCGCGCGATGCTGCACGGCGAGAAAAATTTCGGCGCGTTTTACCGCAAGGTGAACGGCCTTGCCAAGCTCGACAAGACAGAACGCCAGCGCGCCCTGCAGCTATTCGAGGTCGCCACACCGCCCGCCACGTTCATGGTGCAGCGCACCAATGGAGGCTTGCGATAGAGTGCCTGTTCCAATCTCTCCAAAAGCGCTTGCTTATGCGGGCGCTGCCCGATAGCATCACATGCAGCAATAGCAAAGGCATAATGCACACGCCATGGTGTTTTCGCGCCTGCGAGGCGCCAGGGACGATAACGATCCTATTGGAGACAGAGGCACCTGATGGACAAAATTTGGCTGAAGTCGTATCCCCCCGGCGTACCTGCCGAGATCAATCCTGACCAGTACACGTCGCTGGTGCACCTGCTGGAAGAATCGTTCCAGAAGTACGCGCAAAACAATGCGTACGTGTGCATGGACAAGTTCATGACGTACGCGGAGCTCGACGACTGCTCGAAGCGCCTGGCCGGCTGGCTGCAAAGCCGTGGCATGTCCAAGGGCGCGCGCGTGGCCGTCATGATGCCGAACATCCTCCAGTACCCGGTCGCGATCGCCGCCATCCTGCGGGCCGGCTACACGGTGGTCAACGTCAACCCGCTCTACACCCCGCGCGAACTCGAGCATCAATTGAAGGACTCGGGCGCCGAAGCGATCATCGTGCTCGAGAACTTCGCG
The DNA here is from genome assembly GCF_051262535.1 of Massilia sp. CMS3.1. Taxonomy (NCBI): domain Bacteria; kingdom Pseudomonadati; phylum Pseudomonadota; class Betaproteobacteria; order Burkholderiales; family Oxalobacteraceae; genus Massilia; species Massilia sp. CMS3.1. The sequence continues at coordinate 10,582 of NZ_JBIMES010000023.1, forward strand.
CACACGGTCGAACAGGTGTTGAAGAACACGCCGGTACGCCATGTGGTCGTGGCGAGCATGGGCGAACTGCTCGGCGGCGCCAAGGGTATGCTGGTCAACTTCGTCGTGCGCAGCGTGAAAAAGATGGTGCCCGAGTTCGCGCTGCCGAACATGGTGCGCTTCAAGGACGCGCTGGCCCAGGGCGGCAAGATGCCGTTCGCGCCGGCGACGCTCACCTCGTCCGACGTCGCGTTCCTCCAGTACACCGGCGGTACCACGGGCGTCTCGAAAGGCGCCACGCTCACGCACCGCAACATCATCGCCAACGTGCTGCAAACCGAAGCCTGGGCCGAACCAGCCATGTCGCAGCCGCCGGTCGTGCAGTTCCAGACCATCGTCTGCGCGCTGCCGCTGTACCACATCTTCGCCCTGACGGCCTGCGCCCTGTGGGGCATGCGCGCCGGCGCCATGAACATCCTGATTCCGAACCCGCGCGACATCCCGGGCTTCATCAAGGAGCTGGGCAAGTACAAGATCAACATGCTGCCGGCGGTGAACACACTGTACAACGCGCTGGTCAATCATCCGGACATCGGCAGCGTCGACTTCTCGCAATTGAAAACGGCGAATGGCGGCGGCATGGCCGTGCAGCAGGCGGTCAACGACAAGTGGAAGCAGATCACCGGCAAGAGTATCATCGAGGGTTACGGCTTGTCGGAAACCTCGCCGGTCGCAACCTGCAACCGTTCTGACGAGCAGGGCTTCACCGGCAGCATCGGTTTGCCGGTGCCGTCGACCGACATCGCGATCCTGGACGATGACGGCAAGCCGGTGGCTCTCGGCGAACGCGGCGAGATTGCGATTCGCGGCCCGCAGGTAATGGCGGGCTACTGGAACCGTCCGGACGAGACCGCGAAAGTCATGACCGCCGACGGCTTCTTCAAATCGGGCGACATCGGCACCATGGACGAGCGCGGCTACGTGACAATCGTCGACCGCAAGAAGGACATGATCCTGGTGTCGGGCTTTAATGTGTACCCGAACGAACTCGAAGGCGTGATCGCCGGCCACCCCGGCGTGCTCGAATGCGCGGTCGTCGGCGTGCCGGACGAGCACTCTGGCGAGGCGGTGAAGGTGTTCGTGGTGCGCAAGGACCCGGCCCTGACCGAAGCGGCCCTGATGGACTACTGCAAGCAGCAGTTCACCGGCTACAAGAAACCGAAGTTCATCGAGTTCCGCGACGAACTGCCGAAGACCAACGTCGGCAAGATCCTGCGGCGCGCGCTGCGCGACGAACAGCAAGCGAAGCAAAAGCAAGCAGCCTGACGCCACAGCGCGTTCGGTTGGCAAAGCCGCCCGGGTTAAGGGCGGCTTTGCATTTTATTGAACACACAGTTTTTCAGAAGGCGAGGCATAGATGGACAAGTTTTGGCTCAAGTCGTACCAGGCTGGCGTACCGGCGGAGATCGACCCGACACAGTACCGCTCCCTGACCCATTTGCTGGAAGAGTCCTTCCGCAAGTGCGCTGGCCAGAACGCGTTCGCCTGCATGGACAAGACCATCACCTACGCCGACCTCGACCGCATGTCGGCGCAGATGGCCGCCTGGTTCCAGAGCCGCGGCCTGCAGCCGGGCGCGCGCGTGGCGATCATGCTGCCGAACGTGCTGCAATATCCGGTCGCGATGGCGGCGGCCCTGCGCGGCGGCTACACCATCGTCAACGTCAACCCGCTGTATACACCGCGCGAACTGCAGCACCAGTTGAAGGATTCCGGCGCCGAGGCGCTGGTGGTGCTGGAGAATTTCGCCCATACGGTCCAGCAGGTGATCGCGAACACACCTGTGAAACACGTCATCGTCGGCACCATGGGCGACTTGCTGGGCGGCATCAAGGGCACGATCGTCAACTTCGTCGTGCGCAAGGTGAAAAAGATGGTGCCGGCCTGGTCGCTGCCGGGTTCGATCGGTTTCAACAAGGTACTGGCCGAAGGTGCGCGCCTGAGCTTCAAGCCGGTGAAACTCGGCCATGACGACATCGCCTTCCTGCAGTACACGGGCGGCACCACGGGGGTATCGAAGGGCGCGGTCCTGTTGCACAAGAACGTGCTGGCCAACGTGCTGCAAAACGAAGCCTGGTTCGCGCCATCCCTCGGCCGCGCCAAGACCGGCGAGCAGCTGCAATTTATGTGCGCGCTGCCGCTGTACCACATCTATGCGCTGACCGTCTGCGGCCTGCTGGGCATGCGCCTGGGCGCGATGAACCTGCTGATCCCGAACCCGCGCGACATGGACGGCTTCATCAAGGAACTGGGCAAGTACCGCATCAACGTGTTCCCGGCGGTCAATACCTTGTACAACGGTCTGGTGAACCAGCCGGCCTTCGCCAACCTCGATCATTCGAGCTACCTGGTGTGCCCGGGCGGCGGCATGGCGGTGCAGCAGGCGGTGGCCGACAAGTGGCTGAAAATTACCGGCACCCCGATCGTGGAAGGCTACGGCCTGTCCGAAGCCTCGCCGGTCGCGACCGCGAACCGCTGCGACATCACCGATTTCACCGGCACCATCGGCCTGCCGCTGCCGTCGACCGAAATCCTGATCGTCGACGATGCGGACCAGCCGGTCCCCTTTGGCCAGTCCGGAGAAATCGCCATCCGCGGCCCGCAGGTGATGGCCGGCTACTGGCAGCGCGACGACGAAACGGCGAAAGTCATGACCGCGGACGGCTTCCTCAAAACCGGCGACATCGGCATCATGGACGAGCGGGGCTACACCCGCATCGTCGACCGCAAGAAGGACATGATCCTGGTTTCCGGCTTCAACGTGTACCCGAACGAAGTCGAGAACGTCGTCGCGGCGCATCCGGGCGTGCTCGAAGTGGCCTGCGTCGGCGTGCCGGACAAGCACTCGGGCGAAGCGGTGAAGCTGTACGTGGTGCGCAAGGACCCGGCGCTGACCGTCGAGACCCTGATGGACTTCTGCAAGGAAGAGCTGACCGGCTACAAGCGCCCGCGCATGATCGAATTCCGCGACACGCTGCCGAAGACGAACGTCGGCAAGATCCTGCGCCGCGAACTGCGCGACGAGAAGCAGTCGGCTTGATAGCCTTGCCCGGCATGCGGCGCTGCGCCGCATGCCTTACCTGATTATCCGGCGCGCCTCACCCGGGACGCGCCGCCATCGACCGCGAATGTCGCAAGCCGGGTTTGCCCCGAGCGTGCATCGCGTACATCGTCCAGTCCCATGAAACGCGCCCGCGCCGATTGCGGCGTCACTTCCACCAGCATGTAGCCGCGCCGGTCGCTGCGCCCGTACAGCATGTGCGGGTTGCGTTCGACGTTTTCCTGGGTGCGTCCCTGCGGCCGCGAACTCGAGGTGATCGAGGTGCCGCACAATTCGGCGGCGACGACGGGATTGCTTTTTGATGCCGGCCTGCTGAAATCCCGGCGCAATTCGCTCGCATAAAACGTGTGCACGTCCCCGGCCAGCACCAGCGGGTTCCTGGCGCCGCTGTTCACCAATGTGTCGAGCAGGCGCTTGCGCGCCACCGGATAGCCATCCCAGCCATCGGTCCAGAAGCGGCCGTCGGCGGGCGACTGGATCGGAACGCCGCTCGACTGCGCCATCGGCGTCTGCTGGGCCAGGATGTTCCAGTGGGCGCGCGACGAGACTAAACCCTGTGCCAGCCAGGCTTCCTGTCCGGTCCCCAGCATCGTGCGCGACGGATCGCGCAGTTCGGCGCAGGCGCGCGCCAGCACCACGTTCGAGCCGCCGCGGCCCGGCTTCGAGCACGGCAGCTGCGATCTGTACTGGCGGTTGTCGAGCACGTGGAAGCGCGCCAGGCGACCCCAGTCATGGCGCTGATACATGCGCATGCTGCCGAAGCGCCCGGCCTGTGGCGGCGGCAGGCGCAGCGGCATGTGTTCATAGAAGGCCTGGTACGCCGCGGCGCGGCGCGCAGCAAAATCCTTCGACAGGCGCTCGTCGATGTCGCCGGCGTAGTCGTTGGCGACCTCGTGGTCGTCCCAGGTGACGATCCACGGCGCGGCGTGGTGCGCGCTTTGCAAGTCCGGGTCGCTCTTGTACTGCGCGTAGCGCGCGCGGTACTGCGCCAGCGTGAACGATTCGTCGCTGCGGATCGCCCGTTGCGGGTGGCGCAGCTGATAGGGACCCCACTCGTAGATGTAGTCGCCCAGGAAGGCGACCAGGTCGGGCGCGGCGGCTGCAATGTGGCGATGCGCGGCGTAGTGGCCGAACTCCCAGTGCTGGCAGGAGGCGACCACCAGTTTCAGCATCGAGGGGAGGGCGTCGCCTGCGGGCGCGGTTCGTGTGCGGCCCACCGGACTGATGGCGTCGCCCAGCATGAAGCGGTACCAGTACCATCGTTCCGGCTTCAGGCCGTTCGCATCGACGTGCACGCTGTGCGCGAGTTCAGGGGAGGCGACCGCGCTGCCTTGCGCGACGACTTTTCGAAACGCCTCGTCCTGGGCCACTTCCCAGCGCACAGTGAGCGCGATCGGAGACACCGATGCCGCGTTCAGCGGATCGGGCAGGATGCGGGTCCAGAGGATGACCGAATGCGGCAGCGGCGAGCCGGAGGCGACGCCGAGCGAAAACGGCGTCGATTTTTCAACCGCGGCCGCGCTGGCGCTGAACGTCGCACCGGTCGCGGCGGCGGCGCTCAGGCGTGCCGCTTCGAACAGGAAGCTGCGGCGCGTGTTCACCTGGGGATGCGCAATTACTGATTCGAGATCAGCGATTCGATCGGCGGCAGCTGGCGCGGCTTGCGGTCCGGGCCGGTGGCGACATAGGTCAGCGTCGCCTCGGTCACCTTGACGATGTGCGACTGCAGACGATTGCGCTCGGCATACACCTCGACATACACCGTGATCGAGGTGTTGCCCACCTTGACGATATCGGCGTAAAACGACAGCAGGTCGCCGACGAACACCGGGTTCTTGAACAGGAACGAGTTCACCGCAATGGTGGCGACCCGGCCGTTCGCGCGGCGCGTGGCCGGCAGCGAACCGGCGATGTCGACCTGCGCCATGATCCAGCCGCCGAAGACGTCGCCATACACATTCGCGTCAGGCGGGCCCGGCATCACCCGCAACTGCGGCATTTTTCCTTCCGGCAGGCGGTTGGTGGGGACGGGGGCGGTGTTTTCTGGCGTGGTCATCTTGAATTCTCATGAAAAGCTACAATCGTCCCGAATTGAACCATAAATCCCGGACCCCTGCCATGCGACGCCATTCCACCAGTTCCCCTCCACCCCCCGACGCTATCGGCAGGCAGCGCACCGACTGGGCCACGCTCAAAACGCTGTTTCCCTATCTGTGGATCTATAAATGGCGCGTGATCGCCGCGCTCGGCGCGCTGATCGGCGCCAAGATGGCCAACGTCGGCGTGCCGCTGGTGCTGAAACAACTGATCGACCAGCTGGCGATCGACCCCGCCCACCCGCAGGCGCTGCTGGTGTTGCCGCTCGGCGCCCTGGTCGCGTACGGCTTGCTGCGTCTGTCGACGACGGTGTTTACCGAGCTGCGCGAATTCCTGTTCGCGCGCGTCACGCAGCGCGCGGTACGCACGATCGCCCTGCAGGTGTTCCGCCACCTGCATGCGTTATCTCTGCGCTTTCACCTGAACCGCCAGACCGGCGGCATGACGCGCGATATCGAACGCGGCACGCGCGGCGTGAATTCCCTGATCTCGTATTCGCTGTTCAACGTGCTGCCGACCCTGGTCGAGATCACGCTGGTGCTGGGCTACCTGGTCTTCAATTACGACAAGTGGTTCTCGATCATCACCGCCGTGGCGCTGGCGACCTACATCGTGTTTACCGTGGTTGTCACCGAATGGCGCACCCATTTCCGGCGCACGATGAACGACCTCGACTCGAAGGCGAATACCAAGGCGATCGACTCGCTGATCAACTACGAAACCGTCAAATACTTCGGCAACGAAGACTACGAAGCCAAACGCTACGACCAGGGCTTGCAGAGCTACGAGAACGCCGCGGTGCGCTCGCAGACCTCGCTGTCGGTGCTCAACACCGGCCAGTCGCTGATCATCGCCACGGCCGTCACCCTGATCCTGTGGCGCGCCACCGAGGGCGTGATTGCCGGCACCATGACGCTGGGCGACCTGGTGCTGGTGAACTCGTTCATGATCCAGCTGTACATCCCGCTCAATTTCCTGGGCGTGATCTACCGCGAGATCAAGCAGGCGCTGGCCGATATGGAGCGCCTGTTTGGCCTCTTGGACCAGAACCGTGAAGTGGCCGATTCCCCCGGCGCGCAGCCTTTGGTCACGAAAGGCGCGCGCGTCGAATTCTCGCACGTCGAGTTCAGTTACGAGTCCAAGCGCCAGATCCTGTTCGATGTCGACTTCGCCATTCCCGCCGGTACCACGACGGCGGTGGTGGGGCACAGCGGCTCGGGCAAGTCGACCTTGTCGCGGCTGCTGTTTCGCTTCTACGACGCGAACAAGGGCGCGATCAGCATCGACGGCCAGGACATCCGCAGCGTGACGCAAGCCTCGCTGCGTTCGACGATCGGCATCGTGCCGCAGGATACGGTGCTGTTCAACGACAGCATCGAGTACAACATCGCTTACGGCAGGCCGGGTGCGAGCAAGGAAGATATCGTCGCGGCGGCGCGTGCGGCCTCGATCCACGATTTCATCGAGAGCCTGCCGGACGGGTATGGGACGATGGTCGGCGAGCGGGGACTGAAACTGTCGGGCGGGGAAAAGCAGCGCGTGGCCATTGCCCGCACCTTGCTGAAGAATCCGGCGATCCTGATTTTTGATGAGGCGACATCGGCGCTCGACTCGAAGTCGGAGCAGGCGATCCAGGCGCAGCTGAAGGAAATTGCGCGCAACAGGACCACGCTGGTGATTGCGCACCGCCTGTCGACCATCGCCGACGCGCAGCAGATCATCGTGCTCGATCACGGCAAGATCGTCGAACGCGGCACGCATGGCAGTTTGCTCGCGGCGCAGGGCTTATATGCGCAGATGTGGGAGCGCCAGCAGGCGCGACCGGATGAAGAGCTGGCGTCACCGCCGTTGGCGTTGCAGGGGGAGTGATTCGGTGTGCGGCGCTGTTGCGTGGGACGTTATCGGTTCGCATGATCCGTTTGGGCTCAGGAGCCCACGCGGATTCGGCGCACCGATACCGGGGCAGGCAACAGCCCCACTTACCGGTGCGAACCAATCAATACGTACTGAACATCTTCTGAATTTCCCGCGTATTGCTGGTCCTGGTCAGGGCCAGCATCAACAAGATCCGCGCCTTCTGCGGCGACAGATTATCCCCCGCCACAAAATCGAGCTCGTCGTCATTCGCCTCGCCATTCCGCGCCACGATGCCCTGGCCCACGCGGCTTGACCTCACGATCAGCACGCCCTTCTTGCGCGCGCTCGACAAGGCAGGACGCACCTTCGCCGGCAGCGAACCGTTACCGACACCCGCATGGATCAATCCCTTGGCACCCGAGGCCACCAGCGCCTCGACCGCCACCGGCCCCACGTTCGCATGCGCGTACGCGATTTCGACCTGCGGCAATACCGACAGGTTCATCACGTCGAACTCCGACTCGAGCGTGTGACGACGCATCGCCGTGCGATAAAAATACGGCTTGCCGCCCTGGATATAACCGAGCATGCCGAGCTCCGACGCTTTAAACGTGTCGGTCGTCGTCGTGTTCGACTTGGTGACGTCGCGCGCGCCGTTGATCTGGTCGTTCATCGCGACCAGCACGCCGCGTCCGACCGCCTCAGACGAGCCGGCCAGCATCACCGCGTTGTACAGGTTGATCGGGCCGTCGGCCGACAGCGCAGTCGACGGGCGCATCGAGCCGACCACCACCACCGGCTTCCTGCTTTTCACAACCAGGTTCAAAAAATATGCCGTCTCTTCCAGCGTGTCGGTGCCGTGGGTGATGACGATGCCATCCACGCTCGGCTGCGCCAGCAGGGTGTTGACGCGTTTGGCCAGCGCCAGCCAGTGCTCGTTGCCCATGTTTTCGCTGGCGATCTGGAATACCTGCTCGCCGCTGACGTTCGCGATCTTCGTCATCTCCGGCACCGCCGCGATCAGCGTCTCAATACCGACCGTGGCGGCCGTGTAGCCGACCGTGGTGGTGCTGGTGGCGCCGGTGCCGGCGATCGTGCCGCCGGTGGCAAGGATGGTCACGTTCGGCAGCTTGACGGCTGCGGTCTGGGTCTGGGCCTGCGCCGCAAGAGCGACGCAGAACAGGAACCCGAACAGCGCACTGGCCGAGCGGGCGGTTTTATGAAACAGCATGTACTTCTCCTTAAACTAAAGCGTCTTACAGTTTTTTGTAAACGACGCCGTCCTTCATCACGAACTTCACTTGTTCGAGCAGTTTGACGTCGCGCAGCGGGTCGCCATCGACCGCGACGATGTCGGCCGCGAAGCCCGGCGCGACCGCGCCCAGCCGCTGCGGCTGGTCGAGCAGTGCGGCGGCGTGCACGGTCGCGGCGCGGATCGCGTGGATCGGCGTCATGCCCGCTTCCACCATGTAGCCGAATTCCTTCGCATTCTCGCCGTGCGGGAACACGCCCGCGTCGGTGCCGAAGGCGATTTTTACTCCCGCCTTGTGGGCGCGCGCGAACGTCGCCTGCAGCTGCGGTCCGATCGCGATCGCCTTCGGGCGCACCAGGGCGGAGTAATAATTCGGGTCCTTCGCCTTGTCGGCGACGTAGCGGCCGGCCGAGATGGTCGGCACGTACCAGTGGCCGGTCTTCTTGAACAGGGCGACCGTTTCGTCGTCCATCAAGGTGCCGTGCTCGATCGAGTCGACGCCGGCGCGCAGCGCGCGCTTCATGCCTTCGGCACCATGCGCATGCGCGGCCACGCGGAAACCGTAATCTTTCGCCGTGCTGACGATGGCGCGCAGCTCGTCCTCGGTGTACTGCGAGTTCTGGCCATTCGGCGCCTGGCTCAGCACGCCGCCGGTGGCGGTGATCTTGATCAGGTCCGCGCCTTCCTTGTAGCGGGCGCGCACGGCTTGCCGGCCCTGTTCAGGGCTGTCGATCACGCCCTGGTCCGGCCCCGGCGTGCCGATTTTCTCGTTCAAAAAGTGCGACAGGTTGTTGGTCGGGTCGGCATGGCCGCCGGTGGTGGCAATCGATTTCCCTGCCGTGAACATACGCGGGCCCGACACGGCGCCGGCTGCGATCGCGCGTTTCAGCGACACGTTCAAGCCATCCTGCGCACCGAGGTCGCGCACGGTGGTAAAGCCCGCCATCAGCGTGCGCTCGGCGTATTTCACGGAGCGGTAGGCCAGGTCGGCCGGATCGGCGGTGAGACGGTCGCGGTAGGCATCGATGGCCGGCGCAGTCTCGCCCGTCAGGTGCACGTGCATGTCGATCAGGCCCGGCAGGCAGGACTTGGTCGACAGGTCGATATGGCCGGCGCCAGGCGTCATCGGCCCCACCGATTTGATGGTGCCGTCTTCGATCACGATGCTGACGCGTTCGCGCCAGGTGCCGCTCTTGACGTCGAGCAGGCGGCCGCAATCGACCGTTTCGGTAGCGCCCTGGGCGCCGTTCAGGACCAGCAGCAAACCTGCCGCGCAAAGCTGTTTCATCGTGTTGTCTCCGTACTTGTTATGAAAAAAAGGCCTCCCATCGCTGGAAGGCCCCGTATGTTTTTCTATGTCAAGGTCAGCGCAGCGGCGACGTCGCGACGTCCTTGTGCGGTACCGGCTCCTCGAGGTCGCCCTCCCATTTCGCGACGACGGCGGTGGCGATGCCGTTGCCGATCACGTTGGTGGCCGAACGCGCCATGTCGAGGAAGTGGTCGATGCCCAGCAGGAGCAGCAGGCCCGCTTCCGGGATGTTGAACTGGCCGAGCGTCGCAGCGATGACGACCAGCGAGGCACGCGGCACGCCGGCCATGCCCTTCGAGGTCAGCATCAGCACGAGCATCATCATCATCTGGGTCGCCAGCGGCATTTCGATGCCGTAGGCCTGGGCGATGAACACGGTCGCGAAGGTGCAGTACATCATCGAGCCGTCGAGGTTGAACGAGTACCCGATCGGCAGCACGAAGGCGGCCAGGCGATTCTTGACGCCGAAGCGCTCCAGGCCTTCCAGGGTTTTCGGGAACGCCGCTTCCGACGACGCGGTCGAGAAGGCGAGCAGGGTCGGCTCGCGCAGTTCGACGATCAGGCGCAGCACGCGCGGCCCGAGGAAGATCATGCCGATCAGGATCAGGATCACCCACAGCAGCACGATGCCGAGGTAGAACTGGCCCATGAAGATGCCGTAGGTCGAGAGCACACCGAGGCCGCTCTTGGCGATGATGCCCGCCACTGCCGCGAACACGGCGATCGGCGCGAAGTTCATCACGTAACCGGTGAGTTTCAGCATGACGTGGGCGACGCCGTCGATGGCATCGATCATCGGCGTGGCGCGCGCGCCGACAGCGGCGGCGGCCGTGCCGAAGAACAGCGAGAACACGACGATCTGCAGGATCTCGTTCCTGGCCATGCCGTCGACGATCGAGGACGGCACCAGGTGGGTGATGAATTCCTTCAGGGTCAGGCCCGAGGTGACGATGCCCGAGTCGGTGCCGACCGGCGGCAGGTTGCCCAGCGCCGCCATCGCGTCGCCCGGACGGAACAGGTTCACCAGGATCAGGCCCAGCGACAGCGAAATGATCGAGGCGATGACGAACCAGCCGAGCGCCTTGACGCCGATGCGGCCGACTTCCTTGGCGTCGCCCATCTTCGCGATGCCGACCACCAGGGTGGCAAACACGAGCGGCGCAATGATCATCTTGATCAGGCGAAGGAACAGCGTCGTCACCAGCGACATCGTCTCGGCGAAGCCATTCGGATTGGCCAGGTTGGTGTTGGCGATGTAGCCAACGACGATCCCCAGCGCGAGGCCGATCAGGATATAGGTAGTGAGACGGTTTCGATTGTTCATGGACTGCTTCCTGTAGTCGGCTGCGCATGCGCCGGACGGCGGTTGGATGTGGGCTTCTGCGTGCGAACGGATTCGTTCTGAGTATCTTGGCAAGTTCCGCAGTATCCTAGGGGCTGTTAGTGCTGTCAAGCACGCTCAAAGGTCTGGCAACGGTGTGGTAAAAAATGGCGGAACATGATTGAAATTGACAAGGTCAACAAATGGTACGGCGACTTCCAGGTACTCGCCGATTGCAGCACGCACGTGGCCCGCGGCGACGTCGTGGTGGTGTGCGGGCCGTCCGGCTCCGGCAAGTCGACCCTGATCAAGACCGTCAACGGCCTCGAGCCGGTGCAGGAGGGTGTGATCCGGGTCGACGGCGTGACGGTCACCGACCGCAAGACCGACTTGCCCAAGCTGCGCGCGAAAATCGGGATGGTGTTCCAGAACTTCGAGTTGTTCCCGCACCTGTCGGTGCGCGAGAACCTGACGCTGGCCCAAATCAAAGTGCTGGGGCGGGCGAAAGGGGAGGCCATCGAGCGCGGCCTGACATACCTGGACCGCGTCGGCCTGCTCGCGCACCAGGACAAATTCCCGGCCCAGCTCTCGGGCGGCCAGCAGCAGCGCGTCGCCATCGCGCGCGCGCTGGCGATGGACCCGGTGGCGATGCTGTTCGACGAGCCGACTTCCGCGCTCGACCCGGAAATGATCGGCGAAGTGCTGGACGTGATGGTGGGCCTGGCCCAGGACGGCATGACGATGATGGTCGTGACCCACGAAATGGGTTTCGCGCGCAAGGTCGCGGACAGGATCGTGTTCATGGACCACGGCCGTATCGTCGAGGACAGCCCGAAGGACGCCTTCTTCACCGCCCCGCGCTCCGAACGCGCCCGCGAGTTCCTCGCCAAGATCATCCATTGACCGGACCGGACCGGGCCGGTCTTGCCATCCTGCACACACTGTAATGTCACAGGTACCAGCGCGGCGCACCATCCCCTATACAGGTAAAATGACGCCGTCCCGCAATCCGAGAGCCGCCATGTCCACCATCGAGATCCCGCAATCCATCACCATCATCCGTCCAGACGACTGGCACCTGCACCTGCGCGACGGCGCGGCGCTCGCCAGCGTGCTGCCGCACACCGCGCGCCAGTTCGCGCGGGCGATCGTGATGCCGAACCTCAAACCCCCGGTCACCACCGCCGCCGACGCGCTGGCCTACCGCGACCGCATCCTGGCCGCGCTGCCTGAGGGGATGCGCTTCGAGCCCCTGATGACGCTCTACCTGACCGACAACACGGACCCCGACGAGATCCGGCGCGCCCAGGACACCGGCTTCATCCACGCCGTCAAACTCTATCCGGCGGGCGCCACCACGAATTCGGACGCCGGCGTCACCGACCTGCGCAAGTGCTACAAGACCCTGGAAGTGATGCAGGAAATCGGCATGCCACTGCTGGTGCACGGCGAAGTCACCGACAACGACATCGACCTGTTCGACAGGGAGGCCGTCTTCATCGAGCGCGTGATGCGTCCGCTGCGGCGCGACCTGCCGGCCCTCGCCATCGTCTTCGAGCACATCACGACCAAGGATGCCGCCCAGTACGTGGCCGAAGCCGAAGGCCCGATCGCGGCGACCATCACCGCGCACCACCTGCTGTACAACCGCAACGACATCTTCCGCGGCGGGATTCGTCCGCACTATTACTGCCTGCCGGTCCTGAAGCGCGAGGAACACCGCCTGGCACTGGTAACGGCCGCCACCAGCGGCGACGAGCGCTTCTTCCTCGGCACCGATTCGGCCCCGCACGCGATCGGCGCGAAAGAGTCGAGCTGCGGCTGCGCCGGCTGCTACACGGCACTGCACGCGATGGAGCTGTACACGGAAGCCTTTGCCCAGGCCGGCGCGCTGGACAAACTCGAAGCGTTTGCCAGCTTCAACGGCCCGGCCTTCTACGGCTTGCCGAGGAACGAAGGCACGATCACGCTGACCCGCGAATCGTGGCACCTGCCGGCCACCGTGCCCATGGGGGACAACGACCTGGTGCCGCTGAACGCGGGAGAGCGTATCGAATGGAAGATGCTGTAAGTGGCAGCTGAGCTTCTGCAGATCGATTGGTCGCGTCCCTGGTATGACGCCGTGCGTCCCGCTTATGAAACCCTCGCCCTGGATGGCGAGGATTTCGTGGCTGCCTTCAACCGGCAGGCCGCGCTGCTGGCGCTGCGCAACCACCGGGACCTGGCCGTGAGCTTCGTGCCGCAGGAGTCGCTGCCTGAAGGAACGGGCTACGAGGAGTTCATCAGCGCCACCGGCAAGGTGCCCACGCGCGACAACCTGCATGATTTTTTTAATGGCCTGGTGTGGCAGACTTTTCCTTTAATTAAAAGCGAGCTGAACGCCCTGCAGGCGGCGCAGGTCGCGGCGGCCGGGGGCGTCAGCAAAGCGCGCGGTCCGGCGCGCGACGCCGCCACCATTTTTGACGAGAACGCGGCGCTGCTGGTCGTGCGCGCCTCAAGTGCAGGCCGCGCGCTGGTCGACGAATTGCGTGCGCATTGCTGGGACGCGGCGCTGTTCGAAAAGCGGGCCATGTTCGGCCCTGACGCGCAGCTCTGGCTGTTCGGCCACGCGCTGATGGAAAAGCTGGTTGCGCCGCGCAAGCCGATCACTGCCCACACCCGCATCGTGTTCGCGCAGGATGACTATTTCGCATGTGAACCTGCCGCCCGCCGCGCATGGATCGACGCCACGGTAGCGCAGCTGCTGCGCGAAGAGGGTTTGAACACGGCGAGCTTCACGCCGCTACCGGTACTCGGCGTGCCGGGCTGGTGGCCGGACCAGGACCAGGCCTTTTATCTGGACACAAGCGTGTTTCGCCCGAGGCGGACACAAAGCCGGGCGGCTTGAAAGGAGGGGCAATGTCTGAACCGATTCGCTGGGGTATCCTCGGCACGGGCAAGATCGCGCGCGCGTTTGCCACCGCGCTGCAGGATGTGCCCGATGCCGTGCTGGCCGGCGTTGCTTCGCGCAGCCCGGAAAAAGCCGAGTCCTTCGCCGCCGAGTTCCATGCCGGCGCGGCCTACGGTTCCTATGAAGAACTGGTCGCTGCCGACGGCATCGACCTGGTCTACGTCGCCACACCCCATCCGCAGCATGCCGGGAATGCCTTGCTGGCGCTCGGCGCCGGCAAGGGCGTGCTGTGCGAGAAGCCGTTTACGATGAACCGGGTTCAAGCCGAACAGGTCGTCGCACGGTCGCGCGCAAAGGGGCTGTTTCTGATGGAGGCGATGTGGACGCGCTTCATGCCGGCGCTGGCCGAGGTCAAGCGTCTCATCGCTCTTGGGGAAATCGGCAGCGTGCACCAGGTCGTGGCCGACTTCGGTTTTACGGCGACTTTCGGCCCCGAGCACCGCGTCTTCAACCCGGAACTGGGCGGCGGCGCGCTGCTCGACCTTGGCATCTATCCGCTGTCGATCGCCGCCAGCCTGCTCGGCCCCGTCGTCGAGGTCAAGGCGCAGGCCGAGATGGGGCCGACCGGCGTCGACGTGCAGACCGGTTTCACCCTGAAGCATGAGGACGGTGGCATGTCGGTCTGCAGCTGTTCGTTCCAGGCGCGCACGCCGGGCGAACTGACGGTGTCGGGGTCGCGTGGCCACATCCGCATGAACACCATGTTCCACCGCGCGCGTTCGGTCACGGTGGCGCTCGATGACGGCAGCACGCGCACGATCGACACGCCGTATCTCGGCAATGGTTATGTGCATGAAGTGATCGAGGCGCAGCGCTGCTGGCGCGAAGGGCTGATCGAAAGCCCCGGCATGACGCACGCGGAAACGCTGGCGCTGATGGGCGTGATGGACGAGATCCGGCGCCAGATCGGGCTGGTCTACGCGGCTGACCGTTAGCGGTGAAAGCGCAAGGCCATGCGGGGTATGCATGTTGACAACATATCGTGTCAGGTGAATACTCGGCAGGCTGCTGTCGAATCCACCTTGCCCGAGCCTTCCATGCATATCCTGCGCACCGCCATTCTCGCCGCTTGCTTCCTGTCTTTCTCAGCCCACGCAGCGCCGGTTCCCGTTCCCGCTGAAAAGATGGCCTATGTCGGCGACTGGCAAGGCCAGGACATGCGCCTGCAACTGGCCAAGGACGGCAAGGTCAAGTACAAACGCGACCGGCCAAATAAAAAGATGGACCTGAGCCTCGATTTGCAGGGTTTTGACGGCGACAACTTCGATGTCGGCGTCACGCTCGTGCGCTCCACCTTTGTCGTCAGCAAGCCGCCGCACCGCGTTGGCGGCAAGTGGAAGATGACGGTCGATGGAGTGGAGCTGACGCGGGTCGATTGAGCCGCGTAATCCGGAACGGATGTGCTTGACCCTACACCTTCAGGAATTCCTCGCGACCGCCCAGCCAGCGCGCCAAATGCGCATCGACAATCTCCATGTTCGCCGGCGTCTCGTTCTCCAGCAAGCCCGCCGCGATATCGCGCGCGTGCTCGACTAACCACTGGTCGGTCTCCAGATCGGCAAAGCGCAGCATCGCCTGTCCCGACTGGCGCGCACCCAGGAATTCACCGGGTCCGCGGATCTCCAGGTCGCGCCGCGCAATTTCAAAACCGTCGGTAGTCTCGCGCATCGTCAGCAATCTCTGCTTGGCCACCTGGCCGAGCGGGCTCTGATACAGCAGCAAACAGACGCTGGCCGCCGAGCCGCGCCCGACGCGCCCGCGCAGCTGGTGCAGCTGCGACAAACCAAAACGCTCGGCGTGTTCAATCACCATCAGCGAGGCGTTCGGCACGTCGACGCCCACTTCGATGACGGTGGTCGCCACCAGCACGTGTACCTCGCAGGCTGTGAACGCATCCATCACCGCCTGCTTTTCAAACGGCTTCATGCGCCCGTGCACCAGTCCCACCTGCAGGTCGGGCAGGGCTTCGGCCAGCGTCTCGTAGGTTTCGGTGGCGGTTTGCAGTTGCAGCGCTTCGGATTCTTCGATCAATGGACACACCCAGTACGCCTGGCGGCCTTCGAGGACCGCCGCGTGCACGCGCTCGATGACTTCGTCGCGCCGGTTCTGGTCGATCGCGCGGGTAACGATCGGGGTGCGTCCCGGCGGCAGCTCGTCGATCACCGACACCTCAAGATCGGCGTAATAGGTCATCGCCAGCGTGCGCGGGATCGGTGTCGCCGACATCATCAATTGGTGCGGCACCAGGCCGTCGCTGCCCTTGTTGCGCAAGGTCAGGCGCTGGCCGACGCCGAAGCGGTGCTGCTCGTCGACGATGACCAGACCCAGCTTGGCGAACTGCACCGTGTCCTGGATCAGCGCGTGGGTGCCGATGACAAGTCGTGCTTCGCCCGATTCGACCATCTCGTTCGCCGCCGTCTTGTCCTTCTTCTTCAGGCTGCCCGTCAGCCAGGCGACTTTCACGCCGAGCGGCTCCATCCACGCCGCGATCTTTCTGAAATGCTGCTCGGCCAGGATTTCGGTCGGCGCCATCAGCGCGGCCTGGTAGCCGCTGTCGATGGCTTGTGCGGCGGCCAGGGCCGCGACCACGGTCTTGCCGCTGCCGACGTCGCCCTGCAGCAGGCGCTGCATCGGGTAGCCCTCGCGCAGGTCGGCGCGGATCTCCTGCAGAACCCGTTGCTGGGCGCCGGTGAGCGAGAAGGGCAGGGCGCCAAGCAAACCTTCGGACATGCGGCCCATTGCGCGCAGGTGTGGCGCGCCCTTGTCGCGCCGTGCGCGCTGGGCACGCTTGAGCGAGAGCTGCTGCGCCAGCAGTTCGTCGAATTTCATGCGCGTCCAGGCCGGATGCGATTTTTCCATCAGCGCGTATTCGTCGGCATCGACCGGCGGATAGTGCAGCAATTTGACGGCCGGCTCGAAGTCGATCAGGTCCATCTGGCGGCGAATCAAGGGTGGCACGGTGTCGGTCCAGTCCACGCGCCGCATCGCTTCCGCAATCGCGCGGCGCAGGATCGGCTGCGACAGGCCCTCTCCCGACGGGTACACCGGCGTGAGCGAGGTCGGCAGCGGTGCGTTTTCGTTCACGACCTTATACGTCGGGTGCACCATCTCGGCGCCGAAAAAGCCGTGCTTGATCTCGGTACGCGCGCGCACGCGCACGCCCTCGGAGAGCTGCTTGACCTGGCTGCCGTAGAAATTCATGAAGCGCAGCAGCAGTTCGCCGCTGTCGTCGGCAATCGTCACCAACAGCTGGCGCCGCGGTTTCAGGCTGATCTCGTTCTTGATGACGAGGCCCTCGACCTGCGCGACATGGCCGCCGCGCAGGCAGGCTTCGCGGATCGGCACGATTTTCGTCTCGTCCTCGTAGCGCAGCGGCAGGTGCAGGATCAGGTCCATGTCGCTGCGCAGGCCGAGCTTGGCGAGCTTGGTTTGTGTCGTTTTCGGGGCGGGTGGGGTTTTGGGAGCGGGCATGGATGCAGCAAATTGGCTTGGGCTGGCGTAAAATAGAAGGTTCGCCGCACTACTTGGGGCCATATTGTACGGCTGCCAGCACCCATTTTCCCAGAATTGACCAGAATGTATTCGCTTTCCGACTTCGATTTCGATTTGCCCCCCGAGCGCATCGCGCAATTGCCACTGGCAAGCCGCAGCGCTTCACGCCTGCTGCAGCTCGATGGCGAGCAGATCCTTGACCGCCATTTCGCCGACATCCTCGACCAGTTACAAAGCGGCGACCTGCTGGTGATGAACAACACGCGCGTTTTAAAGGCACGCTTTTTCGGCGTGAAGGAAACCGGTGGCCAGGTCGAGGTGCTCGTTGAGCGTGTCCTCGACAACCGCACCGTGCTGGCCCAGGTGCGGGCGTCGAAGTCGCCGAAACCCGGCAACCGGATCCGCCTGGCCGATGCCTTCGATGTCACCACGGGCGAGCGCGCCGGGGAATTTTTCACCTTGCACTTCGAGGGCGACGTGTTCGAGCTGATCGAAGCGCATGGCCGCCTGCCGCTGCCGCCGTATATCGAGCACACCGCCGACGAATTCGACGAGCAGCGTTACCAGACGGTGTACTCCAAAGAACCGGGCGCCGTCGCCGCGCCCACCGCCGGCCTGCATTTCGATCAGCCCCTCCTCGACAAGCTCACCGCGAAGGGCGTGAATTTCGCCTATGTCACGCTGCACGTGGGCGCCGGCACTTTCCAGCCGGTGCGCGTGGAAGACCTGTCGGCGCACCAGATGCATACCGAGTGGTACACGATTGCGCAAGACGCGGTCGATGCCGTGCGCGCCGCGCGAGCGGCCGGCCGCGATGTGGTCGCAGTCGGCACCACGTCCTTGCGCGCGCTGGAGTCGGCCTCGCAAACGGGCGAGCTAGTTGCCGGCAGCGCCGACACGGCCCTGTTCATCACGCCCGGCTATCAATTCAAAACGGTCACGCGCCTGATCACGAATTTCCACCTGCCGAAGTCGACGCTGCTGATGCTGGTGTCGGCCTTTGCCGGCTACGCCGAGATCCGCAAAGCCTATGCCCATGCGATCGCCAACGAATACCGCTTCTTCAGCTACGGCGACGCCATGCTGCTCACCACACAATCACGTCAATAACATCCGATGCTCGAATTTACGCTCCTTAAAAAAGACACCAGCGGCTTGTCGCACGCGCGCCGCGGCCGCCTCACCGTCAACCACGGCACCATCGAAACGCCGATCTTCATGCCGGTCGGGACCTATGGTTCGGTCAAAGCGATGGACCCGGTCGAACTGAAGACGGTCGGCTCCCAGATCATCCTCGGTAATACTTTTCACCTGTGGCTGCGCCCGGGCGTGGAAGTGTTGAACAAGCTCGGCGGCCTGCACGGCTTCATGGGCTGGGACAAGCCGATCCTGACCGACTCCGGCGGCTTCCAGGTGTTTTCGCTGGGCGCGATGCGCAAGATCACGGAAGAGGGCGTGACGTTTGCCTCGCCGATCGACGGCTCGCGCAGATTCCTGTCGCCGGAAGTATCGATGCAGATCCAGCGCGCGCTGAACTCGGACATCGTGATGCAGTTCGACGAATGTACGCCCTACGAAATCGACGGCCGCGCGGCAACCGCCGAAGAAGCGGCCAAGTCGATGCGCATGTCGCTGCGCTGGGCCCAGCGCTCGATGAACGAATTCAAGGGTGGCGGGAACCCGAACGCGCTGTTCGGCATCGTCCAGGGCGGCATGTACGAACACTTGCGCGACGAATCGCTGGCGGGTCTGGAAGACATCGATTTCCCGGGTCTGGCCATCGGCGGCCTGTCGGTGGGTGAGCCGAAGGAAGACATGAAGCGCATCCTGGCCCACGTCGGCCCGCGCCTGCCGGAAAACAAGCCGCACTACCTGATGGGCGTCGGCACGCCGGAAGACCTGGTGGAGGGTGTGGCGAATGGCGTCGACATGTTCGACTGCGTGATGCCGACCCGGAACGCCCGTAACGGCTGGCTGTTCACGCGCTTTGGCGATGTGAAGATCAAGAACGCGCGCTACAAGGAAGACACGGGACCACTGGACGAGTCCTGCGACTGCTACTGCTGCAAGAATTTTTCACGCGCGTATTTGCACCACCTGCACCGCTCGAACGAGATCCTGGGGGCGCGGCTGAATACGATTCACAATTTGCACTATTACCTGAAGCTGATGCAGGAGATTCGCGATGCGATCGATGCGGATGGGTTTCACGCGTTTCGCTTGACCTTCGCCACCGACCGGGCGCGCGGCGTATAAAGAGTCGGTGTGTACAAAAAAGCGCGGCTTTTC
>NZ_JBIMES010000024.1:0-29969 GCF_051262535.1 Massilia sp. CMS3.1
TGCCGGTCCGGGTGCCGGATGGGGCGACTTCCGGGCAAACTCCTTCGCCAACACCGCATGCCGGTGCTCGAAGAACAACTTCACGAACCAGCCCACCACCGGCTCGGCCACGCGCGGCCTGAACGTCAGGTTGTCGGTGACAAGGGTGCCGTCCGCCGTCGGCGTGACGATGCGCTCATGACGCCAGGAACGCATCGACAGCAGGGGAGACTGCTCGACGAAACGGCGGCCAGGATCGAGTTCGACGAAGGTCAGCTTCGACATGTCGATCGGGAACAGTCCGAGCAGCAGGAACTTGCACCGGCACAGGGGTTTGTCCAGGGTGGTGTCCTCGCCGATGTGGGTCATTCCCTTCGGGAAGGTGATCTTGAGGACTGGCCACATCTCGGCCTTGATGCCCTTGATTGAGGTTGACCAAGCCCATACTTCCTCGGCGGAAGCAGGTACTGTCGTATTGAATGTGTGTCGCACTATTGCCATCAGGCCTCCGCTGTTCGTAAAGGTATTCTCGACGCGCGTGTGAATTTGGTCCGTTAGCTAGTTCGCAGTTCGTGCAAAGTTTTTGCAAATCAATTGCGGTGTGGCCGAAAGCGTAAAGACGCCCTGGCCAGATCCGCGTTGCCACGCTCCCTACACATGGATGAGCAGTACATGAACAAAAGAGGCCCCTGGCCGGGCCCCCGTCATTATTTCGCGTTACGGCCCTGCCAGATACCGAGGTATTTGGCCGCCTTTGGATTTTTCGCGTTCCATTTCGGCGCCTCGGTACCATTGGCAATCGTCCAGATCGCCAACGCAACGGTACGATCGACTGCAGCCATGTTTTCGTAGTCGATCTTGTCCCAGTGATCGCCTGCGCCGTGGTAGTCGGGGAAGGCATAGGCCACGCTGACCGTGTGCGAAGGGATGCCCTGGTCGGCCAGGGCCTGGTTGTCGCTTTGCGCGAAATACTTGTCGCTGTTGACCGGATGCTTCCAGACACGAATGCCGGTGTCGTCGCCCGCGCTTTTCAGGATCGTCCCGACCTCCGAGAAATCGAAGCCCGTAATGCCGAACGCACGCACTTGCGAGCCCTCGTTGTCGTCGGTGCGCCCGACCTGTTCCAGGTTGATGCCGGCGATCGTCTTCTCGATCGGCACCAGCGGATGGGCGCCGTAGTAGCGCGAACCCACCAGGCCATGCTCTTCACCGAACACGGTCATGAACACGATGCTGCGTTTCGGCCGCGTTTTATTTGCGCTGAACGCCTTGGCCAGCTCGATCACCGACACCGTTCCGCTGCCGTCGTCGTTGGCCCCGTTGAAAATGCCGTCGCCCTGGCCCGGTTTCAGGCCGACATGGTCGTAGTGGGCGGTGACGAGGATATAGCTGTCTTTCAAGACCGGGTCCGAGCCGCGCAGGATGCCGACGACGTTGCGCACCTTCACGGGTGCGGCCGGGGTCGTCGGCGGATTCTTGGCGCGTTTTGGATCGATCAGGTTCCAGTCGGCGGTCTGGAAATAGCCGTCGTCGCCGAGCGGCTCGAGGCCGGCGGCGCGGAACTGCGAGGCGATGAATTCGGCAGCGATGTCCAGTCCGCGCGACGGCGTGCCGCGGCCCTCGAGCGCATCCGATGCCAGGAAGGACAGGTTGCCGCGCATCGATGCGGCCGAGATACGCTCAAGCACAGGTGCGGCATCAACGGGTACGGGAGCGGCGCCTGCCGCGAACGGCAGGGCCAGCGACAGGCCGAGCAGGCCGGGGAGGACGCGGGGAAGCAGGCGTTTGGACAGGAGCATGATGAGGTCGGGTAAGCGTTTAGATTAGTTGATGAAGTAGCAAAGCCGCTCAAGTATATATCTGTGCGCGTTGCACTCGGGAACCAAGTTGAGGCGGTCATCTGATCCGGCTGCCAGGCGATGCTTACTTCGTGTTGTCTGTCTGGAAACGAACGACGTTCAGGTGGTCTTTATGATAACGTCTCGGGACTATGGGCCCGCATTGGCGGGCTCGGCCATTTACGGAGTGTGTATGCGTGTTCAACGTCTGCTGGAAAGTGCCGCCTTGCTGACCGCGTTCGGAATCTGGTTCGCGGGTCCGGCACAATCGCAGAGCCTGCCACAGGCAGCCGTGCCGCAGGGCGATACCTACGCGCTCAAACTGGCCGCCGGCGAGCCGACTGCGGCGAGCGTGCAAACGGGCACCGTGCAATTCATCGGTACCGCGACCGTCCTGATCCGTTACCAGGGCCTGACCATCCTGACCGATCCGAATTTTCTGCACAAGGGAGACCACGTGCACCTGGGCTATGGGCTGACCTCCCAGCGCCAGACCAACCCTGCCATCGAATTCGACAAGCTACCGCCCATTGACCTGGTCATCCTTTCGCACATGCATGACGACCATTTCGACAAGTTGGTGCAGGAGCGCCTGAGTCGCAACACGCCGATCGTCTCCACGCGCGAAGCCAGCGAGAGTCTCAAGCGCCTTGGCTTCCAGCAGCGCTTTGCGCTCTCCGACTGGGACCGGCTTGAAGTCACCAAAGGCGAGACGCGCCTGCGC
Source organism: Massilia sp. CMS3.1 (assembly GCF_051262535.1). Classification (NCBI taxonomy): domain Bacteria; kingdom Pseudomonadati; phylum Pseudomonadota; class Betaproteobacteria; order Burkholderiales; family Oxalobacteraceae; genus Massilia; species Massilia sp. CMS3.1. The sequence continues at coordinate 2,542 of NZ_JBIMES010000024.1, forward strand.
GTCACGTCGGTGCCGGGACGCCACGGCGCGGCCGGCGTATCCGTGCTGCTGCCGACCGTGATGGGCAGCATGCTCGACTTCGGCGCAAATGCCGACACCCCCGACTACCGCATGTACATCAGCGGCGACACCCTGGTCTACGACGACATCCACACCATTCCCCAGCGTTTCCCGGGCATCGACCTGGCCTTGCTGCACCTGGGCGGCACGCGCATTCTGGGCATGTTCAAGGTGACGATGGATGGCAAGGATGGTGTCCAGATGATGCAGATCGTGAAACCAAAAAAGACGATTCCGATCCATTACAACGACTACGACGTCTTCAAGTCGCCGCTCGCCGAGTTCGCACGCGAGGTCAAGGCTGCGGGGCTGGAGGAGAGCGTCGTTTTCCTGGCGCACGGGGATACGTACACGTTTACACCACGTAAGCCCTGAACACTATCCTAGAATGGCGCCGCTGGCAGGAGACTCGGGGTCGAGCGAGGTGATCTCGCCTCCGAATTCGTGCGGCATGACAACCGGCACCTGCAGGCAGATGCTCTTGGTCGGCAACACGGCTTCCCAGGCCCGGACCAATTCCCGGTAAGCGACACCGACCGGGCGGATCTTGCGCTCCAGGTCGACCAGGCCGAGGGCGTTCACGTTGCCCTTGTTGACCCTTAGCGCGCTGTCCCAGTCGACCTGGTCGGTGAGGGAATACCAGGTGAAGCCGATCAGCGGCACGCCATTGTTACGCACGCGCAGGACGTTCGCCCATTCCTTTTTCAGCCAGTAGACTGCCTCGTCGCCGCCTGGTCCCTGGCACAGATTCGTTTCCGTGTGCATCACCGGCAATCGATAGCGGTTGTAATACTGGTGGGTGATCACGGCGTAACCAAAGATTTCGCCGGCCGCGCGCGTCATGCCGTCGGCCGCGACGTAATGCTCATTGGTCTGGTAGTAATCGTTGCCCATGATGCACTGGTGCTTGAGATTGTGCTGCAGGAAGAAATGGTATTCCTCGCGCCGCATCCCGTTGTCCAACAGGTATTCGTACATCTCGGAATCGACGCGGCGGCCGTAATTCAGGTCCAACGCCAGGAAGCGGCGCGCATTGTTCATCTCGGCCGCTGCGATGGCGTCGGGCGATTCGGCATGGAAGTATTCGGTCGATTCGCTCTGGATGAACAGCGCGTCCGGCCGCACTTTAATGATCGCGTGCATGGCCAGGATATTCGCCTTGACCAGGTGCTTGATCGCGGTCACGAAGGCGCTGTCCGTGCGCAGCTGCTCGTTCCACCAGCCATACAAGCACGAGAACACCGCGCAGATCCACATTTCGTTGATCGGCGTATACATCTGCACCCAGGGATAACGCCGGGCAAACGCGCCGGCGTAATCGGCGAACAGGGCGGGGAAATCCGGGTTCTGGAAATTCCCGATCCAGTCGGGCAGGCCGAAGTGGCACAGGTCGACGATTGGCGCGATGTTGCGGCGCTGCAGGTCGGCGAAGGTGAGGTCGGCAAACTCCCAGTCGAAACGATCCGGGCCGAGAAAAGTGCGGTGCAGGGGTGGGCCATAGCGCAGCACCCGCAAACCGAGTTCCTGTACCAGGTCGAAGTCGCGTCTCCACTGCTGGTAGTGGCCGCACTTCTCGAGCTCGTCCATGCGGACGCGGCCGCCATCGATGGTCGGATTGCTGTTCTCGATCCCGGTCGCAAAAATGAAACCTGCGTGCATGAGCTTGCCTCCGTCGGTATCAGGGCACCATCAGTATTGTCCACCACGGCGCCAATTGCCAGCGCCGATCGCGTCACCACCGCCACCCGTGATCGACAGCGGGCGTACTCAGGTGCCGGGACACTGAAGCTGTTGGAAGAAGTGCGTTGACGCCCGGTGATGTTGCCGTCGGCAATGAAGCAAAGAAACGTGCCACAGCGATCTGCCTGCGCCGGCCTTGCCTGAGCCCGCCGTTTGATATGCAGCAAAGCCGTCTGTGACGGACACCGTACGCTGAGTTAGTCAGCAATAGAACGGCAGTCCATTTCATAGGCAAGGTCATGAATTTTCCAACAGAAATTTTGCGTTGGCGCTTAGTCGCCGCGGCAAGTGTGTTGCTACTGGCCGGCTGCACAACCGGCTTGCAGTTTCGTGGAGAGGACAGCAAGGGAAGCGCCGAGCCTCCGCTACCGACCGAGATGATTACCGAGAAATTGATCGCCGCTGAGAAGGTGGCCACCGCGCAGCAGGGTACCCAGGACCTGTCACGCTTGCTGGTGCCCAATCCCGCGCCCTATACCATTGGGCGAGGCGACGTCCTGTCGATCGTCGTCTGGGATCATCCCGAGCTGGCCGGCGGCGGTATGACAGCCGCCACCGCCGCTGCCGACGCCAACGGCACGAATGCCAGTGCCAGCGCGAACACGCCGCAGCCAGGCTTCGTCGTCGATCACCAGGGACGCATCCAGTTTCCGTTTGCCGGCCTGCTGCCGGTGGAGGGACTGACCGAAGAGGCAGCGCGCGCGCTGCTGACACAAAAGCTCGCGCGCTACATCGCCAACCCGAATATCACGCTGCGGGTCCAGTCCTACCGCAGCAAGCGCGTCTACATCGATGGCGAAGTCAAGCAGCCCGGCCTGCAGGCGATCAACGACATTCCGATGACCCTGGTCGAAGCGCTGAACCGCGCCGGCGGCCTGCTGCCCACCGCCGACCAGAGCCGCATCGCGCTCGAGCGGGGCGAGGCGCGCTACCGCATCAACCTGCGCGACCTGGTACAGAAAGGCATCAATCCCGGCAACGTCATGCTCGCTCCGGGCGACGTCGTACGCGTGCACTCGCGCGACGAAAGCAAGGTGTTCGTCTCCGGCGAAGTCGTCACGCCGAAGGCCCTGACGATGCACAACGGCCGCCTCACGCTGAACGAAGCGCTGGGCGAGACGGGCGGTATCAGCCCGCTGAGCGGCGACGCGCGCCAGATCTACGTCGTGCGCAAGACTCCCGATCGCACGCGCGTATTCCAGCTCGACGCCCGGCTGGCCGGTTCCCTTGCCATGGCCGAGTCGTTCGAACTGCGGCCGAAGGACGTGGTTTACGTCGCCGCCTCGCCGCTGGCGAACTGGAACCGCCACCTCAGCTTGCTGTTCCCTGGCGCGCTCACCTCCGCGGTCGGCGTCACCAATCGCCCGTGAGCATCGGAGACCACCCATGACCAAGCCCGCCGACCACCACCTGCCGCTGACCCATGTGGTCCACAGCCCGCCAATCCTGAGCGTTCCGTTCGATCCGCGTCCTCCGCTCACCGCCGCCGACGAGCCGACGGTCGATTTGAAAGGGCATTTTAATACCCTGTACGACAACCGCTGGCTGATCGGCGGCATCACGGCGCTAATCACGCTCATTGCGGTGCTGTACGCGCTCGTGGCCAAACCGGTCTACGAAGCCAACCTGATGATCCACGTCGAGGAGGAAAGCCCGAATGCCTCGAAGAACATCCTGAGCGAGGCGTCCTCGCTGTTCGAAACAAAGAAGGCCGCCATTGCCGAGATGGAACTGCTGCGCTCGCGCATGGTCGTCTCGCAGGCCGTCGACAACCTGCAGCTCTACATCGAGGTCCAGCCCAAATATTTTCCGGTGGTTGGCTTCTGGTTCGCGAACCAGAATAACGGCGCGCTCTCGAGCCCCGGCCTGTTCGGCTACGGCGGCTATATCTGGGGCGGCGAAAAGGCCGACGTCACGGTCTTCGACGTGCCGGAGAGCTGGCTCAACCGCGAGTTCGTCATCACAGCGCGCGGCATCAACCGCTACCATTTTTCCGGGGGCGGTCAGCGACTTGCGTTCGACGGCACGGTCGGCCAGCGCTACCGGGTGCCGACGCCGGACGGCATCATGGAAATCAAGGTCGACCGCCTGTACGCCAATCCCGGCGCGCGTTTCCGCCTCACGCGCAAGTCGCGCCTGGGCACCATCCAGGCGATCCAGACGGCGATGGTGATCACCGAGCAGGGCAAGCAGTCGGGCGTGATCGAGGTCAAGCTGCAGGGCGAGAACGCCAAGCGCATCAACGCCTTGCTCAGCGAAATCGGCCGCGAATACATGCGCCAGAACCTTGCGCGCAAGACCGAGGAAGCGGAAAAGTCGCTTGCCTTCCTGAACAAGCAACTGCCGATCCTGAAGCGCCAGCTGGAGCAATCCGAAGACCGCTACAACCAGTTCCGCAACTCGCACGGCACCGTCGATCTGCGTGAGGAGGCGCGCGTGAGCCTGGCGCAGGCCACGGCGGCACGCTCGCGCCGCATCGAGCTGCTGCAAAAGAAAACCGAGCTGCTGGCCCGTTTTACCGAAGACCATCCGATCGTGGCGGCGATCAACCGCCAGCGCAAGGAAGTCGATGCCGAGATCGAAGAGATCGCCGCGCGCATCAGGACCCTGCCGGTGCTTGAACAGGACGAAGCCAGGCTGACGCGCGACATCAAGGTCAATACCGACCTGTACACAGCACTGTCGAACACGGCGCAGCAGCTGCGCCTTATTTCGGTCGGCCGCGTCAGCAACGTGCGCCTGGTCGATGCGCCGATCGCACCCGAAAAGCCGCTCAAGCCGAATCGCCCGCTGATCGTCGCGCTGGCCGTGATCACCGGGCTGTTCCTGGGCACGCTGCTCGCGTTCGCGCGCAAAGCTTTGCAGGGCGGTATCGACGATCCGCAGAAAATCGAGCGCCTGCTCAACGCGCGCGTCGTCTACGCGTCCATTCCGCACAGCGGCAACCAGGACAAGTTGCTGCGCAAGGCGCGCGGCGAGACGGCGCCGCTGCCCTTGCTAGCCCAGATCATGCCCGAGGATCCCGCCGTGGAAAGCCTGCGCAGTTTCCGCGCCGCGCTGCAGTTCTCGATGCCCCATTTTAAGAACAACATTGTCATGTTCGCGGGGCCCACGCGCTCGCTCGGCAAATCCTTTGTCGCCGCCAATTTCGCCGCCGTCATGGCGTCGAGCGGCAAACGCGTGTTGCTGATCGACGCAGACTTGCGCAACGGTCATCTGCACCGCTATTTCGGCATCGGGCGCGAGCGCGGTTTATCGCGCTCGATCATCGGCTCGATGCCGGTGGAAGACATCATCCACCACGATGTCATGGATAACCTCGACTTCATCCCGACCGGCGAGCTGCCGCCGAACCGCTCCGAATTCCTGCTGCACCTGAACTTCGGGGCCTTGCTCGAATCGGTCAGTAGCCGCTACGACCTGGTCCTGCTCGATCCACCGCCGGTGCTGTCGGTTGCCGACGCGCTCATCATCGGCGCTCATGTCGGCGCGGTGTTCATCGTCGCGCGAGCCGGGGTGACGACCGAAGGCCAGATCAACGAATCGGTCAAGCGATTGAACCACGCGGGCATTTCGCCGCAGGGCGTACTCTTCAATGACATGGCCTTGCGGCTTGGCTCGAGCGCGGCGCAATACGGCGCGACTGCAGCGCAGATCGGCTATGTTTCATAGCGCGAGGCAAAAGGCTGGGTCCTTCATCTTCGCCGCGAGGAATCGCCCTTGGCCGCCCCCTGAATTGGCGCGCGCATGAATCGAAGCGCGTCGAGTTGGCGCCCGGTATTCAGGTCAGGGACTGGAATATCTGGCCGTGCACAAACTTATCGACCGGTCATCGGCCACTACGTGTTTGTACCGGCGGCGCCCAGTCGCCAAGCCATCATGCGCGGCGCCCAGCGCAATACCAGGCCGCGTGTTCCAGCCTTCAAAAGATAACTGACCGGGTTTGACCGCTGTCGGCCACGCCAGCACGGTCGCGTCCGCCCCGCCGCTTTCGCCCCAGTTCCGGGCAGGACAGCCATCAGCGCCAACACGGCCGGCTTGTCCCTGCATGCTGACAGGGGCGCTGGCATCGATAATGATTGGCGCCCGGAGTCCATCGCGCCGTGATCTGAGCCACAGGCATCCACTGGCGCGCTGCCTGATGTTTTTCCAATCCTGAACGGAGTAACAGGCAGCAGCCGGTGTTGTCGCTTGGCTGTCCTTGTGCCTTGGGAAGAGCGATGGGGATTCGCAGTCACCGCTCGACGGCTTGTGCGAACTGTAAACGGCAGGGCGGCGCGCTGGCGGTGGTGTCAGGAAGTGAGCACGAAGCGACCACCAATGGATAAGAACAGACGTTCTGCTGTTAGCCAGCCTGGGCGGCGCCAGGCCGGTGCGGCATTGCAGTCGGGGCGTCGCTACAAGCTTGCACCTTGCACCGTGCGGCCCCGGACCAGGGTCGCCGACACATGCCGATGCTGGGCCTGTGTCGGGCTAATGCAAAGGCTGGTTTAGTCGGCCGAGAAAATGATCGGCGTCGACGGCTTGGCAGCGTTAGGCAGAAGTAGCCCCTTCGCGAGGCGGCGTACGCGGTACGTATTGCGTTCGAAGAGAAGGTACGAGAGGTAGCCCGTTCCCATCAGGATTGCCAGCATGGCGAAGTAGATCGCAAAGTCGGTTGCGCTGGCTGGATCAAGCTCTTCGCGCCCGAATTGGGTGCGCCCGATATGCTGAATCAAGTCGATTACCGGTACGTGCAGGACATACAGCGTGAACGAAAACTCGGATAACCATTTTCCGAAGGTGCCGACGCGCTGCAGGAAAACCGAGGGGCCGATCGGGGTGTTCATGGCTGCGAGCAGGACGACGACGGGCAGGGTGCAGATCAGGTCCTGGCCAAACGATTCCGGGAGGATGTCGTCGTTCAACCCGTTGATCCGGTAGTACACGGACACGCCCATGGCGACGGCCAGCAAGAACATGCGTGCACCAAAGTTGCTGTCGACGCGAATGCGGGAGAACGCGGCGCCCAGCAGCCAGATCCCGAAATACAGGTTCATCACATACGGGAGATAGGCGAAGCTGAGTGCCAGCAAGGCGGCACAGGCAGCTTGTTGAAGCAGGCCGCGGCCGGTGAAAATCAGGAGCAGCAAGGGGAATTGGATGTAATACCAGGTCTCATTCGCCAGGCTCCACAGCGGGTAATTGCCCCCGAAGCGCTCGACGACGATCGTCTGCAGGCCCAGCACGTTGCCGATGAACGTGCCGGCCGAGTACTCGCCCGCTGCACCGAAGCCGGCCGGTTCAAGGGTTGCGGCACCGGTGAACAGCCCAATGCCGATCATGATGAAGAACGTGGGGACGAGCACGGTCCACAGGCGTGTCGCGCGGTCGATCGCATACGAGCGCAGGGCGCGTGGCTGGCCGATCTTGTTGAGCAGGCTGCCCCCGACGAGCCAACCGCTAATGAGGAAAAATACCATCACGGCCTGGTGCGCAAAGCCGGTGAAGAATGCCAACGCCATATAGGCGAGTCCCGGTTCGTCGAGCTCGCGTACGCCCGGATAGATTTCGGCGCGCAGGTGCGCGGCGGCGACCTGCAACGAGGCGACGCCCCGAAGCAGGTTCATCAGCAGCGATTGCATCGAGTCGTCGCTGAGCTGGCTCTGTCGCTGCCAATGGAAGGAAAGGGCACGCATGTCGTTCTCCTGTCGAATTGAAAAGTGTGGTGCCGGTCAGCCGCAGCTATCCCAGCGAAACGGGTAACGGTTGCCCGACAATGCCAGGGCAACCTTGATCATCCAGTAGCCGACCTGTGCCTGTTGCATGGCCCAGGCCGTTGCAGCGTAGGCGAGCAGGCCCGATGCCAGGCCGGTCAGGAGGGACGGCGTCCGCGTTGTACGTGCGATCCTGAGCATGCTGCAACTGGCGGCGGCCCCGATGAGCCAGCCAGCGCAAGCCTCCGCTGCCGTATGTTCGCCGGTCGCCACCAGCACGGCCGCCAGCGCCGCCCCAAGCAGCAGGCCGGCCGCGGCCCCGATGGCGGCGGCGGGCGCGGGGCAGCGCTGCAGCACCAGGTAAAACAGCACCGGGAACACCGTCGTCGCGCCGGCGGCGTGGCCACTGAACGCCTGGAACCGTAGTGCCGGGATGCCGGTGCCCCAGCCGAGAAAGGCGACCTTGCTGGTGCCGACGATCGCCAGTGCCGCGGCAAACAGCAACAGCCAACGCCCAGCGGCGCGCCAGTCGCGCGCCGCTAACAGCCAAGCGGCGATGGCGATGGCTAGCGGCAGCGTCAGCAGCAGGTTGCCGAGGTGGAGGAAAGCGGCCGAGGACATGGCGCAAGCGCGTCAGCGTGCAATAGCGCACAGGGTGCGCAAGATGATGCGCAAGTCGACCCAAAACGTGCGTTCGCGGACATAGCGCAGGTAATACTCGAGCTTGGTGGGCAAGATGGTGTCGATGTAAGCCTGTTCGGGATCGAGCGCCTGGCCCAGGATGGCGTTCTCGTCCTTGAACAGGATTGAGGCCCAGTCAGTGACGCCCGGCTTGACCGACAGCACCAACTCGCGTTCGAGAGGCGGATAACAGGCGACATAACGCGGCACTTCCGGGCGCGGACCCACCAGGCTCATGGTGCCGTGGATGACGTTGAACAGCTGCGGCAGTTCGTCGAGCTTGTACTTGCGTAGAAAGTGGCCGGCGCGCGTAATGCGCGGGTCGCGTCCGACGGTCAGCAGGCGCTGCGGGTCGGTCTGGCCGGACATCGTGCGAAATTTCAGGATATCGAACAGCGCGCCGCGCCAGCCAACCCGTACCTGGCGAAACAGCACCGGGCCGGGGGAGTCGAGCCGGATCCAGAGTGCGATTGCAGCCAGGAGCGGCGACAACAGCAGCACGCCGATGGCGGCGGCGCACAGGTCGAAGGTGCGCTTTAACATGACAGCAGCGTATGCAGGGCATGGATGACGCGCTCCTGGTCGGCATCACGCATGCGGGTGTACAGGGGCAGCGTGAGCATCGCGTCGAAGGCGGCTTCGGCGACCGGGAAACGGCCAGGATCAGAGACACAGTTCTCGCGCCAGTAAGGCTGACGGTGCAACGGGATGAAGTGCACGCTGGTGCCGATGCCCAGTTGCGACAGCCTCACGATGAGCTCGTCACGGCGCAGCGGTGCGTTCTCTTGCAGGCGAACGACGTACAAGTGCCAGGCGTGGGTGCTGTCGCCTTCGGGACGGGGCGGCAGGATCAGCGGCAGTCCCGCCAGCGCGGCGTCGTAGCGTGCCGCCAGCAGCTGGCGCTGCGCCAGGAAGCGGTCGATCTTGCGCAGTTGCTCGATGCCGATGGCTGCCGCGATATCGGTGAGGTTGTACTTGAAACCGGCCGCCACGACTTCGTAGAACCAGGCCGGCGTCTTCGAAACGTAGCGGTCGAAGGCATCCTGGCTGATGCCGTGCAAGCGCATCAGGCGTATGCGCCGTGCCAGCTCGGGGTCGCGCACCACGACCATTCCGCCTTCGCCGGTGGTCATGGTCTTGTTCGCATAGAAGCTGAAGACCGTGATGTCGCTTTCGAGCGTTCCCACAAGCCGGCCCTGGTAGCGGGTAGGGAAGGCGTGCGCGGCATCTTCGACCACGCGCAGGCCATGTCGCCGCGCGAGCCCAAGCAGGGCGTCCATGTCGCACGCCATGCCGGCGTAGTGCACCGGGACGATGGCGCGCGTGCGCGGCGTGATCGCGGCTTCGACGGCCTCCGGGTCCATGTTCAGGGTATGGTTATCGACGTCGACCAGCACCGGCTGTGCGCCCAGGTAGCGCACGACTTCGGCGGTGGCGGTGAAGGTCAGGGTGGGCACGATGACCTCGTCGCCCGGCCCGATTCCGAGACTCTCCAGCGCCAGGTGCAGGCCGGCGGTGGCCGAATTGACCGAAATCGTTTGCACGTCGGCGCCGAGGTAGTCGCGAAAGGCTGCCTCGAAGCGGCGCGCCGTGGGGCCTGTGGTCACCCAACCCGAGCGCAGGCATTCCACCACCGCGGCGATTTCCTCCTCGCCGATATCGGGCAGGGCGAACGGCAAGAATGGTGCGACGGCTGTTTCGGCAAGCTGGTGGTCATCCATGATCAGTCTCCTGCGCAGGCAGTCAAAAATCGTTTCCCGAGTACCGGGTAGGTAAGGTTGTCGAGGGCATAGCGCTGGCCGCGCCGCCCCATCGCTTCGCGCTCGGCCGCGTCCGTGTTGGTCAACTGCACGATGGCTGCCGCCAGCGCCTGCGGGTCGTCGGGCGCGAGCGTGATGCCGCACTGGGCGTCGGCAACCGGGTCGTTGCCGGCGTCGACTGCGTGCAGCACCGGGCGGGCCGCCATCATGTAGTCGATCAGCTTGTTCGGCGCAATGCCGAAGCGGTACAGCGGCTGGCGCTGCCAGCCGATATAGGCGAGGTCGAAGCGGTTCAACAGTGCTGGTACCTGGTGTTTCGGGACCGGGTCGAGAAAGTGCACGTTTTCCAGGCCCATCGCCAGGGCACGCAGTTGCAGGCGCTGTTTTTCGGGTCCGACGCCTGCCAGCACGAAGGCGACGCGCCGCCCGCGCAGCAGCACTGCCGCGTCCAGCAGGGTGTCGAGGGCGTTCGCCAGTCCATGGGTGCCGGCATAGCCGACGATGCAATCGGCCGTGGCGCGGGCCTTGGCGAGTGCGCTTTCGGCCTGCGCCGCCAGCGCCGTGTCGGCTTCCAGCCACTCGGCAGGATCGGCGCCGTTCGGAACGATATGCAGCTTGTGCGGCGCCATGCCGTGCGCCTCCAGGTGGGCGCGCACTTTCGGCAGGATCGAGACGACTGCATCGGCGTGGCGGCAGGCGTAGTTTTCCGCCGCCTGCAGCAGCATGATGAAGGGGTGCCAGCGCGAGTATCCACCCAGCTCCATTGGCGAGAGCGGCCACAGGTCGTGTACTTCGAACAGCAGGCGGGCGCCGGCCAGGCGTGCAATCCGGTGCGCGGGCCAGATGTCGAGCGGATAGGTGCTCGACGCAATCACTACGTCGGGCCGTTCGCTACGCGCCAGCGCGCGGCCTTCACGCACCAGGCGCCACACGAAGCTGAGCATGTTGAGAATGCGCTTAACCCCGTTGCCGCGATAGGCGGGCGTGGCGAACCAGGTGTAGTCGATCCCGTCGATGTTCTGCTCGAACCTGTCACGGCCGCCCATGTCGGGCGCCTGGGCGCGGATGTGCGATTGCGATGACGCGACGATACGTACGCGGTGCCCCTGCCGTACCCATTCGCGCGCCAGGTAATAGGGCCTGAACTCCATGCCATGGCGCACCGAACCGGCGTAATGATTGATCAGGAGGATGTTCAGGCGCGCCATGAGATCTCCTCGGCCAGACGCCGCAGGTTGCAGCGCGTCGTTTCCACCCAATTGGTTTCCCACTGGAGCGGATGGGTCAGGAAACAGATGCGGTCGTAGCGGCCGAGCGCTTCGAACGGCGAGAGCGGCGTGTAGTAGTGCGGATGCTCGCGGTCGCTGATGTACATGTCGAAGTGACGCAGCAATTCGTTGTCGTAGGACTCGCACTCGATACCGCAGCGACGCCGCAGTTCGGGATCGCGCAGCAATTCGTGGTTGATGACCTTCAGGCGGCGGTTGGCGAAATCGCCATGGCTGGCGACCGTCACCATCTGCATTCCAAGGCGTTCGGCGATGCTCTGAAAATTGCGCATGAACTGGTCGCGAATTTCGGGGAAGCGGCGCCGGATTTCTTCTGAGCAGCGAATCCGGTGACGCTTGGCGTAATCGGCCACTTCCTCATAGTGGTAGCTCGCTTCGCTTCCGGCGGCTTCGATCTCGCGCATGAAGCCGAAATCGAGGGTAGTTAGGCGGAAGTAGTAACTGGCCTTGACGCCGTACCTGGCCTCGAGCGCAAACATCTTTTTTGCCGTGCGCAAATCACTGTCGATGTCGTGACGATGCACCAGCACCTTGCGCGGCCCAGTGCCGGAAGGAGCCGCCAGCGCGCGATAGAAACTGCGCACGGACAGCTGCATGTAGCCGCCATCGCGGGCCCGTTCGAGCAGGGCCTGGTACTGGCCCAGCCGCGACGGCATCAGGTAGTCGGCATAGAGCCGGTTCAGGAGACTGATCATTGAAGGGCGTACTTCGCACGGTAGGGACGGAAACCGAGGATCTTCTTGAACGTCTGCAGGCCGGGCTGGGCGCCGAAGAAGGTGTCATACATGAGGTAGCGCACGCGCTGCTCGCCGATCAGCTCTGACACGATATCGACCACCATCATGTGCATGATGCCGTCATTGTTCCGGATGCCCATCATTTGGGAGAAAGCGGCGAAATTGCCGTAGTGGCCGAGATTGGCATAAGCCACCATCCGCCCCTCGGGGTTGAATACCCCGTAATAACGGAAATGCTGGAGCGTATCGAAATGCGACTGCTTTTCCCGGTACTTCGCATCCATCGGCCGCCCCTGGCGTTCCTCCATGGATGTATTGATGGCATGAATATCGTCGATATAGGCATTGCGGTCGATGTGGCGCAACTGGTAACCGCGGCCGCGCGCGCGCTTCGCATGATAAGCGCCAGCGTTCTTTCCCTTGATAAGCTCCAGGTATTGCTCTTCGCGATTAAGTCCATTCAGGTCGAGCAGCGCTGCGCCGACGGTTTTATTGCGGATGAGCTTGTACCGCGGATGCGGCTTGGTGTAATAACGGTAGGTTGCCCGGATGTCCGCAGGGTCGAGCGCTTCATTAAAATGCAGTTCGGCCACGGGTAGACGCAAAATTTCAGTGAGCAGCTTGTAGTGGTGAGAAATAGGTTTCATGTTGTATGCCCGACGATGTGAGATACACAATAAGACCGGTTGATCAGATGCTTATTGAAACGGATTAAATATGGCGATATCTGAAGAAAAATATTTGCAGTTTTACGCAGTGTACAAAGCGATTTCCAAAACGAATTTATTACTGCTGGAAATTGTTTTACTTGGTTTCCGAATAAAAGCGCGATCAAACGCCAAAATTTCACCTGCCGGATTCCGTCGCGCGGCACTGAGACCTTGAGGCGGCGCCTACCAAGTCATGTACTTGGAGGGGTTGAGAAACCGTTAAACGCTTTCATAGAACGTGATCAGCTTTTTCGACTCGCGCAACCAGTTGTATTGTTGCTCCACCGCACGTCGGCCGTTTTCGCCCATGCGCGCCGCCAGTGCGGGATGCAAGACCAGGTAATCGATGGCTGCAGCGATCGCGGCCGGGTCGCCGGGATCAACGCAGACGCCGCAACCGTGGCGTTCGATAATGTTGCGCCACAGGGGAAAGCGCGAAGCGATCACGGGAATTCCCGCCGCCATGTACTCGAACATCTTGACGGGCAGGGCGTCGAGATAGTTGGCCACTGGATGCAGCGTTACCAGTCCGGCGACGGCACGGCGCATGACGCCGCTGACGCCGGCCCGGTCGAGGTGGCCATGGCGCACGATGCGCTCCCACCCAGGGTAGCCGCGCACCTCGGATTCGAGCGCGGGCTCGGCGAACTGGCCGGCCAGGGCCAGGCTGGCGTTCGAGCGCAGCAGGGCGGAGGCGTGGACCAGTTCGCGAATGCCCCGGATGGCGGAGATACTGCCGACGTAGCAGACTTCGTTTCCTTTCTCGCTCCAGTTCGGCTCGCCATCGAATTCACTGATCACCGGGTAATTGTTGATGTCGATCGAACGCGCATTGATGTGGGCGAATTTATTGCGGATGGTCGGTGTCGCCGCGATGACGCCATCGAAACGGCGGCAGGCGAAACGCTCGTAGGCCCCGAAGGAATTCGACAACAGGCGTGCCGAAGCCTTGTCGAGGTAAGGCTTGGCCAGCAGTTGGGTCGGCACGTCTTCATGCGAATCGAAGACGACCTTGCGTCCCATGCGCTTGAGCCTTAGCCCGACCGGGATCAGTTCCGGGTCGTGCAGCTGGTAGAGCTCGGCGTCGGCCGCCACCGCAGCCTCGAATACCCGGCGTGTCGTGCGCAGCATGCGATTGACCCGGCCCGGCAGGCGGCCGACGTCGACGATATGTACGCCGTCGTGCTGTGCCGGTCCGGCGCCATCGGCGACCACCAGCGTCACGTCGAAACCGTGCGCTGCCAGGCTACAGCATTGCTTGACGAATATCCGAGTGTCGTGGCGCGGATGGGCCGAGGTCAGGTGTGCGATTTTTCGCATATTTCCTCTCATAAAAATATCGGGAGCTAGCTCCGAGCGTGGCGCCGATCAGCATGTCGGTGAAGTAGTGCGACGTCAGCAGTAGTAGTACGGTGGCGCACGCCATCGAGAAGCCCAGCAGGAAGATCCCGCAGTGCCGGGGTGCGAAGTATTCGCGGATGAACATCGGGACGATCGGCACGAAGGTGACCAGGCACAGATAGGCCATCCCGAAGAAGCCGAGGTCGACCCAGGCGGACAGCACGTTGTGCGAGTAATACCCCGGCTTGTAGCTGGCGTAGTCGCCCAACAAAGGGTGCGCCAGGATGGTCTGGACCGCATGCACGGTCAGGTGATAGCGCTTGTTGGCCGAGGTCGATTGCGACAGGTCGAGCAGTTCGAGGATGCGGTTGGCCGGCAGCGCCGCCAGGATGCGGTCGAAGTAAAGGTGAATGACGAAGAACAGAATGAGTCCGCACAGCAGGAAGTGCAGTTTGTGCCGAGAATAATAGAACTCGATGATTGGAATAACGAACATCAGCGTGGCAAACTCGCTGCGCGCGGTATTCAGGAACAGTGTAGCCGCTCCCAGTGCGTGCAGCACCAGCCGTAGCGGCAGCGAACGGGTAAAGGCAATGACGGTCAGGAAAGTGATCAGGTAGGAGCGGGCGAAGCCCTGGTAGGTAGCCAGTGCGTCGACGTCCTTGGCGATCCCCGTCGCGCCCAGGTAGAACACGCCGTCGACCGAGAACGAAACCGCGATCGTGCTCATCCCGAGCAGGCTGAGCAGGCCGACGATGCGAAAGCGCCGGCTGTCGAAGTCGAGGAAGCTAGCGATCACGAACAGGTTGAAAATGAACAGGATGCCGAGCATGTGGTTGCCGACGATCGTGCGATTTGCGCCGGCCGCGGCGTTGACCGCGATGACTGCAACGAAGTACAACAGGAACAAGCCCAAGTGCAAGTCGACAGCGTGGAAGCGGCGCGCGTCGCGTCGCATGCGGTTCAGGTAGATGAGCCCGAGCGGCGCGGCGAAGAGCAAGGAGACCGGCGCGAAATAGCCGCCCAGGAAGGCACCGGTGGTACCCGTGCCGAGCAGCGTGTGATAAAAGAAAAAGCCTGGGAACAGCATGAAAAATGCAGCAAGCAGGATGCGCTGCTCGCGTCGCATTGCCCTGAGTGAGCGGGCGGGCGTCATGCGGCCGCCAATCGGTTCTGGGAACACTGCCAGGACATGTGCAGGTAGACCAGGTACAGCATCGAATAACCGATCGCAAACCAGAGCAGGTTCTGGTGCAGGGTGCCTGGCAGCAGGAACGCTGTGACGGTCACGGCGCACAGGGTCAGCTGCCACCACAAGTCGACATTTTGTTTGCCGGTCACGAAAAACACATAGCTGAGCGGGCTGGCAACGAAATTGAGGAAGTACAGCGGCGCAAGGATCTGTGCCAGCTCGCCGGCATCGCGCCAGGCCGGGCCGAAGACCCAGGCGAACAGGCTCGGGGAGTAGAACAGGAGCACCAGCGATGGTGCCAGGCCGAGAAGCATCAGCACCTTGAAAGTGTAGCGATAGGCTTGCTTGCAGTGGCCGTGCGTTTCGAATTCGTGCACCGACTGGCGCTTGAACACTTCCAGTACAGAAGCGGCCAGCAGCGAGATCGGGGCAGCCAATACGCGCTGGGTGAGGGCGTACAGTCCCGCTGCGAGCGCCCCATGGTGCATGCCGATCAGGAACAGGGGCAACTGGCCGACCATGTTATTCAGGAGATTCGAGGGCAGGGCATAACGCCAGAACTTGCGGTGACGCACGAGGTAGGCACGCGCCTCGGCGCCGAGAATGAATCCGATGCGTGCCGCTGGCGGGTGCAGCAGCCGACGCGCAGCGATCAGGCCGATGCCCAGGCCAATCAACTGGCCTGCCAGCAGGCCCTCTGCACCAATGCCCGCAGCAAGCAATAGAAGTTGCGCCACTGCGATCGTGCCGGCCCCCACGACCTTGGCGCGCGCGGCCTTGCCGAAGGCGTTGTGGGACGTAGCATAGGCCAGCGTCGTCTGCATGTTGGCGGTCAGCCAGGTGCCGACGCCGACGGTCAGCAGTGCGGGCCAGGACAGCTGCCTAATAGCGGGCATATCGACCAGGTGCGCCAGTGTCACGAGCGCAGTGACGAGGACGGCGGTGATGGTGGCGGTGTATAGGACGAGACCGAAACAGGTGCGTTGCTGTTCAGTCTCGTGGTCGAGGATCATTGCCGTTTCCATACGCAAGGTAGCGCCGATCGCTGCGACTGCGACGATGGCCAGCCAGAGGCTGAATGCACCCATTTCAGCGGGTGTGCACATGCGCGTGATCAGCGGCGCTGCCAGTAGCGGCAACGCCTGGGCGCCGAGGGCGCCGCCCAGCACGGTGATCACGTGCTTCCAGAAAGTCGGCAATCGCAGGTTCATACCGGTTCGTCGGCGAAATCGGTGGCCGGGACGGGAACCCGTAGCGCCCGCAGCAGGGACTGGGCGACCTGGTGCGCCTCGGTGTCTTCGAGGTAGGGTCCCATCGGCAGGCTCAGCACGCGGGCAGCCATGTTGCTCGCCACCGGGCAGGCGTCTGCGCTGCTCAGGTGGGCATAGGCCGGCTGCAGGTGCATTGGCACCGGGTAGTGGATGGCAGTCGGGATGCCGGCCGCATGCAGTTCCGCCTGGACACGCTCACGCTCCTCGACCACCACCGTGTACTGGGCGTAGACGTTGGTACGGTCCCGCGCCTGCCCGACCAGCTGCACGCGCCCGGAGAGCACGGCTTCATAGCTGTCGGCGGCGCGCTGGCGCTGGGCCAGCTCCCAGTCGAAGCGCTCGAGCTTGGCCAGGACGACGGCGCACTGCAGCGTGTCCATGCGCCCGCCCACGCCGACACGGGTATGCACGTAGCGGCGCGACTGGCCGTGCACGCGGATCTCGCGCGCTGCCGCCGCCAGTGCATCGTCGCTCGTGAACAGGGCGCCGCCGTCGCCATAGCAGCCGAGCGGCTTGCTGGGAAAGAAACTCGTGCAGCCGACCGTGGACAGGTTGCAGCTCTTGCGGCCATGGTAGGTGGCGCCGAAGCTCTGGGCCGCGTCTTCGATCACGGTTAGTCCATGCCGCGTGGCGATCGCATTGATTTCGTCCATGTCGGCCGGCTGGCCGTACAGCGACACCGGCATGATAGCGCGCGTGCGCGGGGTGATCGCTTCTTCGATCAGGCCAGGAGCGATGTTGCAGGTGGCGGGGTCGATGTCGACGAACACAGGCACCGCGCCTAGCAGGACGATGACTTCAGCGGTGGCGATGAAGGAGAATGGCGTCGTGATCACTTCGTCGCCAGGGCGCACCCCGAGCGCCATGAGCGAGATCAGGAGCGCTTCGGTACCGGAGGCCACCGTGATGCAGTGGCGGGCGCCGGTATAGGCGGCCAGCCGGGCTTCGAGTTCAGCTACTTCCGGTCCAAGGATGTACTGGCCGTGCTCGAGCACGGCCGCGATGCGTGCGTTGATCTGTTCGCGCGAGGCCTGGTACTGTGATTTCAGGTCGATGAATTCCATGGTGTCCGCTATAAAGGTTGAGCTGCAGGAACGAGCATGCAAACGCCGTCCTGCAAAAGATAAAGGTCGCCCGTATGCGGGCACAGGACCTCGCCATTGCCTTTCATCCGCAGTGGAAGGCGCTCGCCGAAGCGGCTCATCCAGCCGATCTGGCGCGCCGGCACGCCCGCCATCAGGGCGAATGCCGGCACGTCGCGCGTAACCACCGCCCCGGCGCCGATGAAGGCGTACTCGCCGACCGTCACACCGCAGACGATGGTGGCGTTGGCGCCGATGGTGGCGCCGCGCCGCACCAGCGTGCGCCGGTATTCGTTCTTGCGTTGCACCGCGGCGCGCGGATTGTGGACGTTGGTGAAGACCATGCTGGGGCCGCAAAAGACGTCGTCTTCGAGTGTGACAGCGTCGTAGACGGACACGTTGTTCTGGATCTTGACGTTGTCACCGATTTGCACGTCGTTGCCGACAAAGACGTTCTGGCCCAGCGAACAGCCGGCGCCGATGCGTGCGGCCCCGCAGACGTGGGCGAAGTGCCAGACCCGTGTGCCCGGTCCCAGCGTGGCGCCAGCGTCGACGATGGCGCTTGGATGCACCGGGCCGCGCTCGGCCGGGTCGCGCTCGACCGGTGAATCGATTGGATGCCGGTTCATCTCAGTACTCCAGTGGCAGGGCAACGCGCTTGCCGTCGCGCGCAGACATGTACGCGGCAACCAGCACCTCGAGCGATTTCAAACCTTCGCGCCCGTCCGTCTCGGGTTCGGCTTCGCCGCGCAGGACCTTGATCACGTTGTCGTAGTAGAGCGGGTGGCCGAAACCGTAAACCGAGGTGGTTTCGTAGCTGGCGTCGCGCACCCGGGCGTCGTCCGGGTCGGGTTGGGCGAATTCCCATTGCTGCACTTCATTAACGGCCACGCCACCGATGCGCACCGTGCCATGCTCGCCCAGGATCGTGATCGAGCCTTCCATGTTGCGCGGATAGGTGAGCATGGTGACGTTCATCGAACCGAGCGCGCCATTGCGCCAGCGCAAGCTGATAACGCCGGTATCCTCGACCTCGATGTTGCGCGCGAGCGTCGCCGTGTAGGCCTGCAGGCTTTCGACCGGACCGACGATCCAATCGATCAGGTCGACATAATGGCTGGCCTGGTTCATGAAGGCGCCGCCGTCGTATTCCCAGGTGCCGCGCCATTTGGCGCTGTTGTAGTACTCGTCGGGACGGGTCCAGAACACGTTCAGGTTGACCATGTAGATGCGGCCGAAGCGTTTTTTGTCTACCGCGCTCTTGAGTAACTGCAGCGTGGCGTTGCGGCGGTTCTGCTTGACAACGAACAGGCGCACGCCGGCGGCATCGGCGGCAGCGACCATGCGCTTGCCGTCTTCCCAGCGCGTGGCCATCGGTTTTTCGGTGATGATATGGCGCTTGGAATGGGCAATCTGGACAGTCTGCTCCGGATGCAGGCCGGAGGGCGTGGTGACGATGAAGGCATCGGCATCGCAGCGTGCCAGCATCTGATCGAGGGTTGCATAGGCCTCGGCGCCGGTCTTGCCGGCCGCTTCGGCCAATGCACGCGGATCGATATCGCAGACGCCGACCAGTTCACATCGGTCGCGGTGCTGGCGGATGGCGTTGAAGTGGTTGTTGGCGATGCGGCCGCAGCCCACCAGGGCGAAGCGGATCTTGCGGTCGACGATGACGGGGGAATAGTTGCGCATGATCTTCTCCAGTGGACGGCTCAGGCCTTGACGACGTTCGGCAGGCGTTCGAGGTACACGCCACGGGTATCGACAATCAGGGTGGCGTAGCGGCGGATCATGTCGTAGTCGAAGGCGCTGTGGCTCGTCGCCAGCAGGACCAGGTCGTAGGACGCGAGCGCATCGGGCGTCAGCGTCACGCTCGAGAGCTCGAAGCGGTGCTCGCGCATGCGCGGGAAGATGGGCACGTGCGGGTCGGAGTACTCGACATGGGCGCCTTTGTCGCGCAGGATCTCCATCAGTTCGACCGATGGCGACTCGCGCATGTCTTCGACATCCTTCTTGTAGGCGATACCCAGCACCAGCACGCGGCTGCCCATCACCGAGCGTCCACGCTGGTTCAGTGCATCGGTCACCTTGCCGATCACCCAGTGCGGCATGTCGCTGTTGATTTCGCCTGCCAGTTCGATGAAGCGTGTATGGACGCCGTACTGACGCGCCTTCCAGGTCAGGTAGAAGGGGTCGATCGGGATGCAGTGCCCGCCCAGCCCCGGACCCGGATAATAAGGCGTGAAACCGAAGGGCTTGGTGGCCGCGGCGCGGATCACCTCATGGATATCGATTTCCATCTTGTCGGCGATGATCTTCATTTCGTTGACGAGACCGATGTTCACCGCGCGGTGGATATTCTCGAGCAGCTTGGTCAGTTCCGCAGCCCGAGTCGAGCTGACCGGCACGACGCAGTCGATGGCGGCGCTGTACAGGGCGACCCCCGCTTCGAGGCAGGCGGCGGTGCTGCCGCCGCACACCTTGGGAATGGTGCGCGTCTCAAAATGCGGATTACCCGGATCTTCGCGTTCGGGCGAGAAGACGAGGAAGATATCGCGCCCCACGGCCAGGCCGCGCGACTCCAGTCGCGGACGCAGTTCTTCCTCGGTTGTGCCGGGATAGGTGGTGCTTTCAAGCGAGACCAGCTGGCCCGGGCGCACGAAGGGCAGCAGCGCATCGGTTGTGTCGAGGACAAACGAGAGGTCTGGCTCGCGGTAGGCATTGAGCGGCGTCGGCACGCAGATGATCAGCACGTCGGGTTCGCCAGCGCGTGTGAAGTCGCCCGTCGCCTCGAAACCGGCGGCGCGTGCGGACGCGATCGCGTCGGCGGGGATGTGCTTGATATAGCTTGCGCCGCGATTGAGTTTTTCGACCTTGGCCGTGTCGATGTCGATCCCCAGCACCCGGAAGCCGACCGCCGCGTAGCGTAAGGTCAGGGGCAGGCCGACGTAGCCGAGTCCGATGATGCCGATGACCGCCGTGCGGTCGCGCAGTTTGGCTGTGAGTTGCTGCAGGTGGGCCGATTGTTGTTCGTCGCGCATGTGTTCCTCGCCAACATTGAGTGGTGGGTGGGTGAAGGGGGAATGCCGCCGCTAGATACGGAAGGGCACGAATTTATGGATGAGGCTGAGCCGCGCCTTGCCGGCTTCGAGTTCGGGTTCGGGCGCTGGCGCCGGGGAGGCGACAGGCAGCTGGGGCGTGTATTCGCTGACGATGGCCTTGACCATAGATTCGATCATGCCCCGCTCGTGCGTCTCGCAAGCCATCATCAGGCAGGTGATGCAGGTCTCCAGCACGCTCGGACGCAGGGCGTTCTCCTTCATGCGCATGATGCGCGGATGCTCGCTCGGGAACACCGTGCCGTCGGTCAGCAGCTCCTCATGCAGCTTTTCGCCTGCGAACAACCCGACGAATTTCACTTCGATATCGCCATCCGGGTTCTGCGGCGTTTTTTCGGTCAGGCCCGACATGGCGAGCAGGGTGCGCGCCAGTTCGACGATGCGGACCGGTTCACCCATGTCGAGCACGAATACGTCGCCGCCCTTGGCCATGGCACCGGCCTGGATCACGAGCTGCGCCGCTTCCGGAATCAGCATGAAGTAACGCGATACTTCAGGATGGGTGATGGTCAGCGGGCCGCCACGCGCGATCTGGCGCTGGAACAAGGGGATCACCGAGCCGGACGAGCCGAGCACGTTGCCGAAGCGAACCATGCAGAAGGTTGTCTGCCCACCGTGCTTGGCGGCTGCCGCCTGGAAGATCAGCTCTGCAATACGCTTGCTGGCGCCCATGATATTGGTCGGGCGCACCGCCTTGTCGCTCGAAATCAGCACGCAGGTCTCGACATGATGGCTGGCGCAGGCCGCTGCGATGACCTGGGCGCCGAGCACGTTGTTGCGCAGGCCTTCGACGATGTTCGATTCGACCAGCGGAACATGCTTGTAGGCGGCCGCATGGTAGACCGTGTCGACATGGCTGTCGCCCAGGATGCGTTCGACCAGGTCGGCATTGCAGACCGAGCCAAGGTGGGCATCAATGCGCAGGTCGGGAAAACGCGTGCTCAGTTCCTGTCGAATGGTGTACAGCGCAAACTCGGAGTGGTCGAGCAGGTGCAGCCGGCCTGGGGCCAGGGTCACGATCTGGCGGCACAGTTCGCTGCCGATGGAGCCGCCGGCACCCGTGACCAGCACGGTCTTGCCGCGTACGCAGCGGGCGAAAAGGTCGAGCCGGGGCGGCACCGGTGGCCGGCCGAGCAGGTCTTCGAACTTCAGTTCGCGGATCGAGTCACGTGGGCGCACCCGGTCGTCGGCCAGGTCGACCAGCCGGCTGAGGATCTTGGTCGTGACGCCGGCACCGGCCAGGCGCTGCATGATGTCGCGCAGGCGTTCGGCGGGCATGCCGGGCACGGCGATGACGACAGTGCGGATATTGTGGGCGGCGACCAGGTCGGCCAGGCGATCGGTATGGAATACCCGCAATCCGGCAATGGTGCGGTCGTTCAGCGCACGCTTGTCGTCGAAGAAGCACACCGGACGGAATTCGTCGCTACTGCGCATGGTTTGCGCAAGGCGTGCGCCTGCCTCGCTGGCGCCATAAATGGCGACCGCGTCCGACGCTGGACGGCGCGTGCTGTGATTGCGCAGGAAATTGCGCATGCCGATGCGCGAGGTGACGACATACGAAAAGACGATGAACCAGTAAATCGCGAGTGCGCTGCGCGGGAACATGGCATCGTTAATCGCAAACAGCACGACATAAGCACACAGGATTGCAATGCCGAGTGCCATGCCGGTGGCGCTCAATAACCGTCCGTCGATAAAGCGAATAACGGCGCGGTATAAGTCGGACATCGAAAATGCTGCAATCGTGACCAGCGCCACAATGACATAGGATGCGAGTCCGTAGTGGGCGGCGAGTTTCATATCGCCGCCGCGCAATAACATCGCGATGAGAAAACAAAGTGGCAATGCAACCAGGTCGATGCAGACCATGAGCGCTATTTTGGTAGTCCGATGCAGCGATACCATTCCGGCGCAAAACTGGCTTAATACTCGGGTGGATAAAGTTGGCATGGTGCGCGTTACTCGGTCGGGTGGGTTGCAATGGCAGCGGTAAAAGGCAAATGCGCGGCTAAAAAGAAAGCCAAATATATTAAGAAAGATGCCCTCGGAAATAATAATTAGACAAATAGAATCAGGGTGACGCTTAGACTTACTGTTGCTGAGTAAGTTTATTATCTGCCTCAGTCAGATTGCTGAGTTTGACCCCGCTCAACCGACAATTCCGAATTAAAACGAAATGCTCTGTTTATTTAATTACAGAAATGTAATTAGGAAATAAATGACATCGCGAGATGCAATAGATTTCCGTTGAGAATATAAAAAGGTGGAAATTGTGTATTGATAGCGGGCAGGCGCGCAGCGAATGCGACGACCGCGTTTCAGGGAGGAGGGGTGGCAGGAACGGGGAGTCGAGGAACGAGGGGGCGCCCGGACATCGCTGCAAGAGGGGGCAGCCGGGGTAGAGAAGGAGAACCGGGCGCGCACCGCTGGCGCGCGCCGGCAAAACGGTATCAGGTACCGGGACGGGGCTGCGGCGCCATCGGCGGCACCACGATGTTGTCGTTCAGGCGCAGGAACTTGAAACCGGCCAGGCGCTGGCCGTTCTTGCCCGCACGGGCATTGCGCGCCTCGCGCTCAAGGGCACGGGCGATAAAGGAGTCGAAGGTTTCTTCGCGCACCTTCGGTTCCTGCGAATGCAGGAAGTGGCGCTCGCCATTCGGGCCGAGCACCACGAGGCCGACGTGCGAAGCCCAGTGTTCGCCGTCGCGGGTCGAGATCACGTTGACGAAGTCGCCTTCCTGCAGCTGGCTGGCGATCGCCGTCACCTGTTCTTTTGGTACATAGCTTTGGCGGCTGGTCTCGACCGGGATGTTGCGCTCGGTCCCGTGGCGCGTCTTGAGAAAGCGTGCGCGGTCGACCCGCATGGCGTAGCTGGGTCCATGTGCGCCGGCCAGGGCGGCGCTGACGTCGGTCAGCAGCCAGCGATTGGCGACGTTCCAGTCCATCTCGGTGTAGTGGTTGCGCGTGGCCACGCCGATCACGCCGTCGCGGTAGCGAATGCGCTGCAGCATCCAGAAGAACTCTTCCCATGAACGCGACAGGGCCATCGCATAGGTGTGTTCCGCGAACACGACGCAATCGCTCTGCTGCAGGCTGAACATCGGCAAGTCGTCGTGCACTTCGAACGGGAACTCGCCCAACAGGTTCAGCAGGTAAGGCTGGCCCAGGTTCTTGCGACCGATCGCGGCGATGCGCTTACGCAAGTCCGGCTCGGCCGCGTGCGCCCACGCCACGTAGCGTCCGGCTTCGACCGGTGTCATCTGGTAGATGGGCTTTTGCAGCACGGTCTCGATCGCGACCGGAACGAGAGCCGCCGGCGCAGGCGTGGCCGGGGCGGGCGGCGCGGGCCTGGGCGCAGGCGGCAGGGAGGACTGGCTGGCGCAGCCGGTAACAAAGGCGGCGAACAGCAGGGGGGCGAGGCGCATGGAAGGGTCTCCGTGTTGTGTTCGCAACACGCTAACGCGGCAGCACGCCGTTTGACAATGAAAATTTGTCGCCCATCCATAAGCTCGGTGTTGTAGAACTCAAACATTCCTTCAAGTTATGGCTGAGGGATGACAAGTAATTTTTCAGTTATTTGCTTATAGCTAATACTATCGATATGGCAGCGACCGTCTGCCGCCGCATCACACCATACCTATATATCCAGGAGAGAGAATGTTCAAACAGAAGCCGCTGGCAGCTGCCGTTTCGATGGCGCTGTGGAGCTTGAGCGCCTTGCCGGCCATGGCGCAGACGACAGCCGCGGAAGCCCCGATGCAGACCGTCGAGGTCACCGGCATCCGCGCCTCGATGGCCAAGTCGCTCAACGTCAAGAAGAACGCGACCGCCAACGTCGAGGTCATCACGGCGGAAGACGTGGGCAAGATGCCGGACAAGAACTTGGCCGACTCGCTCCAGCGCCTGTCGGGTGTGGCGGTGCGGACCGATTACGACGAAGCGGAAAAAGTGTCGATGCGCGGTACCAACGCCGACATGACCCTGATCATTTTCAATGGCCACACCGTCTCCGGCGGCGACTGGTACGTTTCCGACCAGCTCTCAAGCAGCCGTTCGACCAGCCTGTCGCTGATGCCGTCGAGTGTGTTGAACCAGGCGCTGGTCTACAAGACCTCGCAGGCCAACCTGGTCGATGGCGGCCTGGCCGGCACCATCAACGTGACCACGCGCAAACCGCTGGCGCAGAAGGAGCGCTTCGGGGGCCTTATCAGCGGCGGCGTTAACTATGCTCAATTGCCGGGCAAGACGGCGCCGGACTTGAACGCCACCTTCAACTGGAAGAACGAGGCCGGCACGCTGGGCTTCATCGTGCAGGGCTTCGCCGAAAAGCGCTACGTACGCCGCGATTCCGCCTCGCGCTTTGCCTACTCGGGCGGCAGCGGCTGGGACGTGATCAATACCTCGACGATGCTGGGCGTCACCGACGCTTCGCTGGCCGGCACCGGCTACACGGCGGCCGACCTGAACGGCGTGCGCATCCCGGGATCGATGAGCACGGAATTCGTGGAAAGCGTGCGCGACCGCAAGGGCGGCATGTTCTCGGTCCAGTTCAAGCCGAACAACGACCTCGACATGACGATGACCGGTTTCCATTCGGGCATGAAAGCGAATAACTTCGGTCGCCTGAACGCCGGCGCCATGTTCAGCATGCTGCGCGGCTTCGGCGGCGTGCAGGGCTTGACAACGCCGACTTCGTCGAATGGTCAGCGTGTCTATGCGCAGATCAAGAACCCGGTGATCGTCAACGAAACGACGCTGTATGGCGACCAGTTGCGCGTGCTGAAAAGCGCCGACATCATGTATGCCCCAGGTACCACGCCGCAATATATCGGCGAGACCGAAGGCGCCTACCGCGACGGCGCCGAGTCGAGCAGCGCCTTCCTCGATTTCGATGCCAAGTACAAGGTCAACCAGGACCTGACCGTCAAGACCTTGTTCTCGACCACCAAGGGCGTCGGCAAGACCGGCCTCGACCAGGGCCTGACGTATACCCGTTACGGCACCGGCGTGTCGTATGCGCTGGGCAGCCTGCGCGACGCCCCGTTTGTCCAGTACTTCGGCACCGGTCCGAACGTGCCCGGCCTGAACGCCGACGGCAGCGGCTATGTGCTGTCCGGGCGTGCTGCCTCGGGCGTGAAGACGACCGACAAGGAAAACAGCCTGCAGTTCGATGCCGACTACCGTCTCGACAAAGGCGTGTTTCAATCGCTCGAGACCGGCGTTCGCTATGCGGACCACCGCCGCGAGAGCGCGCGTCGCTTCCCGCAACTGAAAAGCGCAGCCCTGTCGGCCAACGCGCCGACCGGCCCCGGCAGCTATATTCCTTACCCGTCGGACTTCGGCTCCGGGCTGGACGGCCCTGCAGGTTGGGACAACACCAGCTGGACGCTGACGCCGGAAGCAATGAAGGCCTACTTCGCCGCCAACGGCAAGGAGACCTCGCCTGACTGGGAGCGCCGCGCCGCCACCGAACTCGACCTGCGCGAACGCCAGAGCTCGGCCTACGTCATGGCCAACCTGGAAGCGGACCGCTGGTCCGGCAATGTCGGCGTGCGCTTTGTCCGCACCCGCGTCAACGCACAAGTCCCGATCCCGTTGCCGACTGGCGCCTGCGCACGTTCGGCCCCGAACCAGCCGGCCATCCCATGCCCGGCGTTCCCGACGGCGCTGACCACGGTCGGCGAAGGCGTGCAGTTCTACGACAATGTCCCGTTCGACCCACGGGCGGGCATCGTCTACTACAAGAAGCCGACCGATCAGACTTTCGACGACGTGTTGCCGAGCCTGAACCTGCGCTACGAGCTCGATAAGGACATGATCGCCCGCTTCGGCGCCAGCAAGACCCTGGGACGTCAGAACTATAATTTGCTGGGCGCCGGGTATGCCGGTGCAACCTGCATCGCCAGCGGCTGCACCGTCAACGGCCCGAATCCGAATCTGGGGCCGATGACGGCAAAAAATATCGACGCCTCGTGGGCCTGGTATTTCGCGCCCCGTTCGATGGTGGGCGTGAACGTGTTCTATTCGAAGATCGATGGCTATCCGAAGACCGGTTCGAGCGGTGGCGACAGCGTCGAACTGGTCGATCCGCGCGACAGCATCCTCAAGACCTTTGCCGTCAACACCTCCACCCAGCAGGGTGCGCGCATTGCCGGCATCGAGCTGTCGTACGAGCAGCCGTTCGGCAGCACGCCGTTCGGCTTCACCTCGAACGTGAGCCGTGCCAAGACCAAGGTCGACGATGGCCGTCCGATGACCGGCGCATCCGAGTACGCGGCCAACCTAGGTACCTACTTCGAGAACGACCGCGTCTCGGCGCGCCTGGTGGCGAACTACCGCAGCGAGTATGTGAATACGACCACGGCGCCGACCCCGAACTCGACGAACAACAAGTCGCCCGTGGCCGGCATCCTGATGTTCGCCGCGCCGACGATCGCAGCTCCCGTGACGACACTGGCCTTCAACGCCAGCTACAACATCTCGCCGAACCTGATCGTCTCGTTCGACGCGACCAACCTGACCAATGTCAAGCGCGCCTACTATCGCTACAGCGAAGAAGAGCAGCAGAAACTGGACGTCAGCGGCCGCCAGTTCTACCTGAACCTGAAGTACAAGTTCTGATAGAAGGCAGCCGGCGGAAAAACGAAAAGGGAAGCTCCGTGAACTGAACCCCAAAAGTTGGACACCAACTTTTGGGGTTTTTTCATGGCCAAGTACAGCGAGCAATTCAAGCTTGCAGTGGTTAAA
>NZ_JBIMES010000025.1:0-29218 GCF_051262535.1 Massilia sp. CMS3.1
AATGGTGATGCCGCGTGCCTTCTCTTCCGGCGCTGCATCGATCTGGTCGTATGCTTTTGCTTCGCCGCCGAATTTCTTCGACAGGACGGTAGCGATTGCAGCGGTCAGCGTGGTCTTGCCGTGGTCAACGTGTCCGATGGTACCGACGTTGACGTGCGGCTTGTTCCGCTCGAATTTACCTTTTGCCATTTGAGACTCCTAACGATATTTTGAGAATTACCAGGCACACCTGACGGACGAGTACATCGCACTGCCGCTTTAAATTCTGGTGCCCTTTACGTGGATTGAACACGTGGCCTCTCCCTTACCAAGGGAGTGCTCTACCACTGAGCTAAAAGGGCTGATGTTTGCGCCGCACAGCTTGCGGCACAATTTACTGGAGCGGGTGAAGGGAATCGAACCCTCGTCGTAAGCTTGGAAGGCTTCTGCTCTACCATTGAGCTACACCCGCGAGGTACAACTTCAATTCGACTTCACGACTTCTTCATTTGGTGGTGGGGGCTGGATTCGAACCAGCGTACTCAGAGAGAGCAGATTTACAGTCTGCCGCCTTTAACCACTCGGCCACCCCACCGCGAAGAACCGCAGAGTATGAAGCAAGCTCAACATACTGTCAACTATTTTTGCCATCATCACTGACTTGGCTTAAATAGCAGCGTTGCTTCGGGGCGTGATTGTAACCGTAGGGGGTAGGAATCTGCAAGGGTCTTTTTTCTACAATTGGCGCGCCGCTCTGCCGCGCGCTGCGGTACTGTATGCCACAGGCATGTCAATACTCCCGCACATGGACAACAAGGCGCCCCAATACCCTCGCTGGAGCTGGCCGCAGATCCTCGTTGCCGGCCTGTCGATCATCGCGGTGTATCTCGCGATGCGCGTCGTCAATAACTGGCTGGCGCTGCCGGCGGGCTATGCCTTGCCCCTGTTCCCGCCGGCCGGGGTCGGCTTGGCACTGGCCACCGCCGGCGGCATGCGCGTCTTGCCGGCGGTGGCCATCGGCGCCGGCCTGGCCGCCTTTCTGCTGCATGCCAACAATCCCGCGCTGTCGCAGGGCGCTGTCTTGCTGGCGACCTTGACCGGCGCCCTCGGCGCCCTGCTCCAGGCCTGGATAGGGGCGAGCCAGTTCCGGCGCCGCATGCGCCCGGCGATCGACTCCGGGCACGACGTCATGCTGTATTTTCTGCTGACCCCGGTCGTCTGCCTGACCAGCGCCACCGTTTCGGTGCCGCTCCTGTATGCGCTGGGGGCGTATGACGAGGTCTCGCAGCTGCGCTTCTGGTTTGCCTGGTGGGCGGGTGACACGCTCGGCGTGCTGCTGGCCGCGCCCCTGTGCTGGATCATTTGCGGCTATCCGCGCCGCCTGTGGCGCCGCCGCGCGCCGCTGGTCGCCCTGCCCTTGCTGCTGGCCAGCGCCGCGGTCGTCACCATCTACCGCCTGGCACTGGGGTGGGAACACGAGCAGCACCTGCAGCCCTACCGCCTGAAGGCGCAGCAGACAGCCGACATGCTGCAGGCTGAATTCAACGAGCACGTGCGTTTCGTGGGCACCTTCGCCCGCACCCTGGCCGACACCGAACACATTCTTGCGCGCGACAAGTTCCTGCATATCGCAGCCGGCTATGCGGACGGGCGCCCCGAGATCCAGGGCGTGAACTGGGCGGTACCGGTACAGGACGCCGAGCGCGCCGGCTTCGAGGACTGGGTGCGGCGTACGGTCGACCCGGCGTTCACGACCATCGTCGACATGGACGAGACGCGGCGCCTGGTGCCGGCAAATCAGCGCGAGCGCTACCTGCCGGTGCTCTACATCTGGCCGGCGGGCAATAACATGATCCGCGGGGTCGACTTCCTCGCCGCGCCCGGCCGCGCGGCCGTGGCGGCCAAGGCCATGGTTTCGCGCGCGCCGGTCGCTTCCGAGCCGTACATGCTGCTTTCCACACCCCAACTCGGCATCAGCCTGCTGCGCGCGGTCGGCGAAGGGCCCGGGCCGCCGGCCGGGGTAGTGATCTTCGTGCTCAATGCCGAGCGCCTGCTGGGGCAAGCCATCGCCCGCTCCGGGTTCGACGGCTTTCATGCAGCCATGGTCGACGTCACCGACGGCGCAGCCCTGCCGGTGTCCGGCAGCATGGGCCAGCGCCGCCGCGACGATTACCGGGTCGGCCTGTCGTTCGCCGGGCGCAGCTACCAGTTGAGTTTCCGGCCGACGCACGCCTACATGGAAGCCGAAACCGGCGCGGCCAGCTGGAGCGTGCTGTCGGCCGGCCTGCTGCTGACCGGCATGCTGGGCGCACTGATGCTGCTGATCAGCGGCGAGCGTGCCGTCATCGAGGAGCAGGTCGCCGACCGCACGGCGCGCCTGCGCGACCGCGAAGCGCGCCTCGAGGCGATCCTCGACAACGCCGCCGATGCCATCATCACGGTCGATGCAAGCGGCATCCTGGTGTCGTCCAATGCGGCCACCGCGCGCTTGTTCGGCTACCCGCCGCCGCACTTGGACGGCCTGTCCTTCGGTTCGCTCGTGCCCAATCCCGGCGGCGCCGGGGGCGATGCCGGCGCCGAACTGGCGCGCCTGGCGACGGCGGTGCCCGAGGATTGCGTGCTCGAGGGCCGCCATGCGAGTGGCGAGGCGGTGCCGCTGTCGATCTCGGTGGCGCCGGTGCTGATGGGGAGAGAGGCGTTCTTCGTCTGCATCCTGCGCGACCTGACCGAGCAGCAGCGTTCGCAGGAACGCATCTACCGCCTGGCCCACCACGATGCCCTCACCGGCCTGGAAAACCGCTTCGCCCTGAATGCCCGGCTCGAGCAGCAGCTGGCCCTGGCGCGCCGCCACAACGAGCCGGCCGCGGTCCTGTTCATCGACCTCGACCATTTCAAGAAGATCAACGATTCGCTCGGCCATGCCGCCGGCGACAAGCTGCTGGTGTGCGCGGCCGAGCGCATGAAGGATTTATTGCGCGAGGTCGACACGCTGGCGCGCCTGGGCGGCGACGAATTCATCATCGTGCTGGCCGGCCCGCTGACGCCCGACAGCGTCACCACGGTCGCGGTACGGGTCGTCGAATCGCTGTCGCATCCGTATCAACTGGGCGGTGCCACGGCCCATAGCGGCTGCAGCGTCGGCGTAGCGCTGTTCCCGGATGACGGCGAAGACGCCGAAACCCTGATCCGGCATGCCGACATGGCGATGTACGCGGCCAAGCGCGAAGGACGCGGCAATTTTCAATTTTTCTCGCCCGAGATGAACGCCGCCACCCACGAGCACCTGCTGCTGGAAAACCGCATGTGGAGCGCACTCAACGCGGAAGGGTTCGAGCTGTACCTGCAGGCGCAAGTGGAGCTCGACACCGGACGGGTGATCGGCGCCGAAGTGCTGCTGCGCTGGAACGACCAGGAACTGGGCAGCGTCGAGCCGAGCCGCTTCATCCCCGTCGCCGAGGAAAGCGGGATGATCGTGCCGCTGGGCGACTGGGTGCTCGGGCAGACCATGAAATTATTGGCGCAATGGCGGCGCGAAGGGCTCGATGACTTGCGCCTGGCCGTGAACTTGTCGGCGCGCCAGTTTTCGGGCGGCACGCTGCTGGCACGGCTGGACGAACTGGTCGCGCATTACGGCATCGATCCGTCGCTGATGGAACTCGAGATCACGGAGACGGCCGCGATGCGCGATCCGGAGGCAACGCGCCTGCTGCTGCGCCAGCTGCGCACGCGCGGTTTCAAACTGGCGATCGACGACTTCGGTACCGGCTATTCGTCGCTCGCTTACCTGAAATTGTTCGCAATCGACCGCATCAAGATCGACCGCGGTTTCGTGAAGGACATCGAGCACAACGCGAACGACGCGGTGATCGTCGCCGCCACGATTGGACTGGCCCATTCGCTCGGACTGACGGTGGTGGCCGAAGGCGTCGAGACCCAGGCGCAATGGGGCTTTTTACGCGCCAAGCACGGGGACGAAGCGCAGGGCTACCTGTTCTCGCGGCCGATGCCGGCCGCCGAGTTCCGTGAATTCATCCGGACGCAAGTACAGCCAGTACCTGACGCTTGAGGGCGCGGATCATGGCCGTTTCGTCGGGCGGCATGCCTTCGGGCGCCGTGCCGGCGCGGTCGGCATAGAAAAAGCCCAGCTGCGCCTTGCCCACCACCAGCGGCAGGACGATAAAACTTTTCGCGTCCGGCAGCAGGGCGCGGTGCCAGGCGGGCAGCAATTCGCGGATCTTCGGACTCGACGCGTCCGAGATCATCAGGTCGGCCTCGTTTTCCATCGCCAGCAGGAACAGGTCGCGCGCGCCCTGTGCGGGGATCGAAAATTGAAATCCGGCCTGGACCCGCGCCTGCTCGGGGCCAAAGGAAACACGGGCGCGGTACTGGCCCTGGCGCGCATCTTTCAGGCAGACGGTCGCAAAGCGAAAACCCAGCGACCGGAACAAGGTCTCGAGCACGGCCAGGATCACGTCGTTGACGCGCGCACGGCCGCCGGCGCGCAGTTGCGTCACGTCCTGCACCCCGGCCAGCAGCAGCTCGCGTGCATTCTTTGGTTTACCGCTCGGCCAGGCGCCCGTCTCCATCTCGCCGGCGTCGAGCGTGGCGAGCATCAATACGTCGGGCAAGCCATCACCCGGCTCCGGCTCGGGTGTCGGCAGCGGCTGCAGGTTCATGCTTTCCAGCAGACCCTGCATGCCTTCGGCCACGTTCTCGAACAGGCGCTCCAGGCTTGCCGCGTCCAGCTCGAAGGCAGCGCCGTAGCGCGCCAGCAGCGCGCGTGCGTCAGGGGTGTCGCACGGATCGCCGCTCTTTCCCAATAAACGTGCCACATCCATGCTGAAGGACGCCACCTGGCGCATCCATTCGCCACGGCTGCCGGCCGTCTTCAACGGCCCCGGGGGCAGCGCTGCCTGGGCACGCACGATCACGTCCGGAATCTTCCACTCGGCCAGTACGGCGGCAGATAAGCTGTCGTAGCTGCAGCCGAGGATCATCTGCGAGGCTTGCGCCTGGGTGTGCTTGCCGGCGGCGGCGAGCTGGTTGATCTCGCGGTAGCGTTCATGCTGGTGCGTGGCGACCAGCAAGGCGCCCAGGTTCTTGAACAGTGCGCCGATCGCCGCTTCCTCGGCACCCTGGTAGAACGACAATCTCGCCATCTCGCGCCCGACCAGGCTGGCGCACAGGGAGGCTTCCAGCTCGACCCGGACGCTGCCGGCGTGGGCGCCGTTATCGAGCGTGTCGACCAGCAGCATCGCCAGCGCGGTGGTCTTGACGTTATCGAAACCGAGCAGCGCGATGGCGCGCGAGACGGTGGTCACCGCGGTGCCGGACACCGTGCGGTAGCGGACCGTGTTCGACAGGCGCAGGATGCGCTGGGTCAGCGCGACATCGGACAGGACGAAATAGGCAAGATCGTGCGGGCCCGGCTCGTCGGCGTCGGCCAGTTCGATCACCCGTGCGATCGAGCCGCCCAGGGCGAACATCTCTTCGTCGCCGTTCACTTTTTGCATCAAGGCCGCGCGCACGCGGCGAGTGACGCCCTCGTCCGGCGGCTGGATTGCTGCGTCTACCATCTGGAATTACCCGGCTTTCCTGGCGCGTGCGCCCTTGTCGTACTTCTTTAAAACCGTCTGGTGCAGCGCGGTGAGCGCGGCCAGTTTCGGGTTGCGCGGGTCGAGCCGGCGCACCGCGGCCAGCTGGGCCAGAGCCTGCAGGCCCAGCTTGTCGTCCCAGCCAGTGTGCTCCAGACAGCGCAGCAGCGCCAGCGCGGCGTTGAAGGCGACTTGCGGGTTGCCCGGCATGCGCAGCGCCGCTTCCTGCATCAGTGTGACGGCGCCGGCATGGTCGCCGCCCCGTGCGCGCTCGGCGCCGCCGGCCACCAGGTCGAGCACATGCTGGTGCGTTTCCTGGGCCAGCATGGTCCCCAGTTCCGCGTGGCCGGCTTGCGCCATGACGCTCATCGCGCGGTCCATCGCGGTGGCGTCGGCGGCATTGGGCATGACGTCGCGCACCAAGCTGGTCGCGCCATCGGCCATGTCGTGCGCCAGGCAGCTGCGGGCCAGTTCGAGTTTCAGGTCGGGCGACATGCCAGGGAGGTCGCAGCTGGCGGCCAGCGCGGCATTCAAGGATTCCAGCAGGCGTTCTTCGTTGCCGGTGTATTCGTGCAGCAGCGCCGACGAGATCGCGCTGCAGGCGTCGGCGTGGCCCTTGCCGCCCATCGAGCGGTCGAGGTCGCGAATCACCGAGGCGGCCGCCACCGGATCGCCCTTGCGCACCAGGGTGCGCACCAGTTTCACGTGGTCTTCCGGATCGCGAAATTCCGAATATTTTGCCTTGGCCACGACCTGTTTCAACACTTTTTCCGCCGTCTCGTCGTCGCCGGCCTCGAAGGCGACTTCGCCCAGGGTGCGCAGGCGGCGCACCGCATGCGGCGAGACCGCCACTGCGCGCCCCAGCACCTGCTGCGACTGCTCCAGGTCGCCCATCGCCGTGTGGGTCCGCGCCAGCCAGTCATAGGCATGGACGAAATTCGTGTTGGTCTGCACCAATTCAGTCAAGATGCTGCCCGCTTCTTCGTACTGCTCGCACAGGTACAGGGTTTTCGCCAGCCCGAGCCGGGCCCATGCGATCGCACGGCTCTCGGCCAGTTTGCGGTAGATCGGTTCGGCCTGGCTTGCCTCGCCCAGGAACAGGTGCAGTTCCGCGCGCAGGCGCAGGAAATCGATCGCGTAGCGGGGATGGGCGGCCTCGCCAAGGGCACAGGTTTCGATCGCCTCGTGCTGGGCGCCCGCTTCCATCAAGCGGTACACCGGGAGGAAAACGTTCCTTTTTTCGAGCGCGCGGGCGATGCGCTCGAGCAGGCGGTCGGCCGTAAACGGTTTCAGGATGTAGTCGGTGGGAGCGAGTTCGGCGGCACTGACGACCTTGCCGTAATCGCCCTCGGCGGTGACCATGAAGAACATCGTCGCCAGCGACACCAGCTTATGGTGGCGCAAGTCTTCAAGCAGCTGCTGGCCGTCCTGGCCACCCTCGAGGTCGTATTCGCACAGCACCAGATCGAAGCTGCGCAGGGTCAGTTGCTTGACTGCCTGATTGGCGCTGCTGGCGTGCTCGATGCGGGTGAGGCCGCACATGGTGAGCATGCTGTGGATGTTGGCCCGCATGCCCGAGTGGGGCTCGATGAGCAGGGCTGTGAGGCCGTCTAATTCGTTCATGGCGTCTTCCGTGGGGCCAGCGGCAATGCGCGGCCTGGCCGCTGCCGGCCGAGTATATTACGTCAAGGGAACAAATTAACGAAAAAGGGTCGGGCATCGCATTAAACCGCATTGCCGATGGGAAAAAGCAACAGTCGCAGCCTGATCAGGAGCGCCGGACAAAGCGCTCAGGGCAAGGCGCATTGTCGAAGTGCAAGGCCGCCATGGGCGCTTTGTCAGGCGCTCTAAAATCCGGCGTCGGCGCGGCGTGCGGTTTTGTTGCTGCACTCGGCACGCGAGGCATTGCTCACCACGTTTTGATAGCGCACCTCGTACTTGCCGGCCGCCAGGCCATCGATTGTCAGCATGCCGTTGCCCAGCACATAGGCGTGGCGCACGTTCGAGCGGCGCTCCAGATCGAAGATCTTGACGAATAGCGCAGAGGGGTTCGCGCTGTTGTCGACCACCACCGTCATCTCGCGCCCGCTGTTGCCCGTCGGGTAGCCGGGGATGTAACCGGATTGCTCGGGCCAGGGTTCGCCGTTCGGCGCCGCCGGCGTGGCGAGATCCGTGTCGCATTCGGGCTGGCGCGCCGGCACCATCAGCTGGGTCACGGCCAGCGCCTTGACGACGGCGGGCGGCGTTTTCGATCCGGTCGGGATGGCCCAGGCGTCCGGATCCGGCGCCGGGACCGAGGTCACGGGCGCGATGGTTTCCGGCTTGTTGAAAGCGAGCGCGGTCGGCAGCAGGCGCGGCTGCTTCACCAGCACCAGCGCGCAGACGGCGCCGGCGACCACGCCGCCCAGCATGCCGAGCCACCAGCGCGGTTCGCGCAGCAGGCGGCGCCGATTGCGCGGCGGTGGCGGCGTTTCCCAGTTGTCGCCCCTGGGGCGGGCGCCTTCGTCGCCGCTGCTCTCGAGCCACTCGACTTCCCATTCCTCGGCCGCGATCCACTCGTCGTGCTCCTTGCGGCGGACCGGGTCGGACAGGATGTTGTAGGCGGTGTTGACGATCGCCATGATGCGGGCGGCCTTTTCGTCGCCCTGGTTCTTGTCGGGATGGTATTTCTGGCTGAGCGCCTTGTAGGCCGCACGCACGACTTCCTGCGGCGCGCCGCGCGCCACTTTCAGGTTGTCGTAATGGGTATGAATCTTGGCCATGGTGTGCGGTACAGCATAGCCGGGTTTGTATCCCCGGCGCAAGTTATCGACGCTACAGACGGCGGCTGCGATCGGCGCGCAGGATGGCATCCGGCAACTCGACCTCGTTCCCCACGATCAGCACCTTGAACAACTCTCCCATTTCGCTCGGCGCCACCAGCTTGTGCACCGCTTTC
This sequence comes from Massilia sp. CMS3.1, assembly GCF_051262535.1. NCBI lineage: Bacteria > Pseudomonadati > Pseudomonadota > Betaproteobacteria > Burkholderiales > Oxalobacteraceae > Massilia > Massilia sp. CMS3.1. The sequence continues at coordinate 8,512 of NZ_JBIMES010000025.1, forward strand.
GACTGTGGCAAATAACGCACGGCGTCCTCGGGATCGGTACGCAGCAGCAGCTCGCCGATGCCGCAGCCGAGCAGGAAACCGGACTGGTTCAGGTAAGCCAGCACCGGCAGCCCGGCATCCTGGGCACTCAAGGCCATGGCCGTGAAATCGACGTGGGCCGTGATGTCCTGCAGCCCCGGCAGGAAAAACGGTTCCGGATGCGAATGGTGGCGATAATGACACATCAAGGTGCCGCCGCTGCGCTGGTCGACATAGTATTCGTGTGCCGGGAAGCCGTAATCGATCAGGATCGCCGCGCCCTTGTTACCCGCAAACATGCTTGCCAGCGAGCCCATGAAGCCGCAGGCGACCGGGTGCAATTCGGTGAGATAGCCTTCCGGCAGCGCGTCGAAGTCGGGAATCTGGCGCACCAGCTGCGCGCTCAATGCGGCGTCGAGTTCCGCCTCTTCATAGGCAAACCGCCCGTCGGCGACCGTCACCATGCGTCGGCGCCAGCCATGCGCCGTTTTCAGGACCAGTTCGACCGGCATGGCGTCGAGCACTTCGTTGGCCAGCACCACGCCGCTAAAATCGTCGGGAAAACCGTCGCGCCACTCGACCTGCGGGAAATCCTTGAATGCTTCCTGCTGGCGCGCGCGCAATTCGCCCGACAGTTCGATGATGGTGTAGCGGTCAATTTCCACGCCTTCGGCGCGCAATGCGGTGAGCACGTCGCGCGCCAGCTTGCCGGTGCCGGCGCCGAATTCGATGATGTTGGGCGCGCTTTGGGCGATAATAGCGGCTGCCGCACCCGCCAGCGCCGCCCCGAACAGGGACGAGATCTCGGGCGCGGTCGTAAAATCGCCGCTGGCCCCCAACTTGGCCGCGCCGCCGCTGTAGTAGCCGAGCCGGGGCGCATACAGCGCCAGCTCCATGAAACGCGAAAAGGGAATCGCGCCGCCCGCCTCTTGAATAGCGGTAGCAATTTCCTGTTGTAAGGCGTGGGACGCGGCCAGCGCGTCGCTGTCGGGAAGGGGTAAGGACATCCCGGCATTGTAGCCAGATCGGCAGGGATCAACAATTTCACTCAACGGCAGCCTATGACGCACATCATGCCTCCAGCCGGCGCTGGCCCAACCCAGGTCGCGCTCGTGACCGGCGCCGGCCGCCGCCTCGGCCGCGCGATCGCCCTGGGGCTGGCGCAAGCCGGCTGGGACATCGCCGTGCACTACCGCCATTCCGAGCGCGAAGCGAACGAGACGGCCGATGCGATCCGCGCCCTTGGACGGCGCGCCGCCCTGCTGCCCTGCGACCTGGGCGATGAAGCGGCGGTACGCGCGCTGCCTGGTCGCGCCGCCGAAGCGCTTGGGCGCGTGACTTGCATTGTCAACAACGCTTCGTTGTTCGAATACGACAGCGCCACCACGTTTTCACCTGCGCTGCTGGCAGCGCATATGAGCACCAACCTGGCCGCGCCGCTCTTGCTGGCGCAGGCGCTGCACGCGTCGACGCCGCACGACAGCCAGGCCGTCGTCATCAACCTGCTCGACCAGAAACTGTACAATCTCAACCCGGATTTTTTGTCGTACACGCTGTCGAAAGCGGCGCTCGAGACGGCCACCAAGATGCTGGCGCAAGCGCTGGCACCCAAGATGCGTATTGTCGGTGTCGCACCCGGCATCACGCTGGTGTCGGGCGACCAGAGCGAGGAAGGTTTTACGCAGGCCCACACCCTGACGCCGCTAGGGCGCTCCTCGACGCCGCAGGATATCGCCGACGCCGTCGTGTATGCGGCCTCGGCGCGCGCGCTCACCGGCACGACGCTGGTGGTCGACGGCGGCCAGCACCTGGTGCCGCTGGCGCGCGACGTGATGTTTCTTACGAAATAATCAAATTTAACTGAGTAACTTAACAAGGCCTTTTCTTATGCTGTCCGCCCTGACCCACCCGAGCTTGCGCAATTGCCGCCGGCTGTTCCTGCGCAATTACGAAGTGATGATCAACATCGGCGTCCACGACTTCGAGAAAAAGGGCGAGCAGCGCGTCTTGATCAATGTCGACCTGTACATCCCGCTGGCCGAATCGACGCCGACAGCCGACCATCTCGACGAAGTCGTCGACTACGATTTCATGCGCGAGACCATTATCCAGCGCATGGCGCAGGGCCACGTGCACTTGCAGGAGACGCTCTGCGACGATGTCGTGCGCGCCATGCTGGCCCACCCGCGCGTGCGCGCCGCGCGCGTGTCGACCATGAAGCCGGATGTGTATCCCGACTGCGAAGGCGTCGGCGTGGAAGTGTTTCAGATGAAGGAAGAAGCATGAATGCTGCAGTACTGATATCCGCCGACGAGCAGGCCACCCTCGACGCCAAGAAGCGCGAGAAGACCACCTACGAGAACAACAAGCTGCATAAACGCCTGTGCCGCCTGGTCGGCCAGGCGATCGGCGATTTCAACATGATCGAAGATGGCGACAAGGTGATGGTCTGCCTGTCCGGCGGCAAGGTTATGCGCACACCTTCACATCTGTAAAGATTACGCCACACTTCTCCACCAGCTGATCTTTCAGGCTTTACAAAAATTCAACAGCAAAATATGCTGGAAAGCACCTCAACTATGCTTTCTCCCAGTGAACAACCCGACCCTCGACAGCCATCTTTCAGCTCAGATCCGCGTTATATTTGACGAGGTGGAAAGCGACGAAGGTGCTCGTGCAATTCGCCGCCCGCTGCTAGTTGATCGGGTTTCAGGCCTCCTACACGAATTACCCACAACTTACGTATTCCGTACATTAGGGCAAAAAGCGCTGAACACCCAGGTTACGGTCATGTATGACCTAGCCTTTTATCTTCAGTGGCTTGACCTACGCCGCAAACGCTCCCCGTCATGGCTGACGCCAGAACAACGCGTTCGCGCCGGAAAACTTGCGCTAACTGAACGCGAAGTAATCGACCTGCACACTTGGGGTCAAACATCCGCACGGGAGCTCGCGGAGGCATTCCAACGCGAAGCTAAAAACGTACGTGTCCTCCCGTCAGGAAAAACTGTCGAAAGCACAACGACAAATAGCCGGCTTATTAACATCCGAAGTTACCTTCTCTGGCTTACCCGAAGCATGATCGAAGGCGTCATAAATTTAGAAGACCGAGAGATGGCTAAAAGCGTTCGCCATCAGGAAATATTAAATTTGGCTTTTGCCAATGTCATGAGTGCGGGGAAAAAAGCGCCTCAATGTAAATCCCTAACTCGTGATCAGTCAGATTTTTTGGGAATAGTTTTACTTGATTCAGGTTTTTTTTCAAAGTCACCGCAAGGCAAAAGAGATCAACTGATTGCGCGACTCTTACATGAAGCAGGCCTTCGTGCAGGAGAACTGCTTAAGCTACGCTGCGAGGACTTGGACGCCAATTTCAAGCTTTCTTCCCGTAAAACAAGGGCAATTGTAAAAGTTATTAGAAGACCTAATGACATTAACGATGATCGCTTAAATCAACCTAGTGTCAAAACATTGGCTGGTCCTGTCACGATTAACAAAGACCTAGCCGCTCAGCTAGTTCTTTATGTATCACATGAGCGGCGGGAAGCCATTGAACTTCGAAAAACCGGTTTTGAAACTCCATATTTGTTCGTATGTCATTCTGGCCCTAGAACTGGGAAACCCATTTCGCGCAGAAATTTAAACCGTATAATTAACAAACTGCAAAAAATTGAAGATTTCGAATCAGTTTCTCCACATGTTCTTCGTCACACTCACTTTACAGATCTATGGGAGACGACCTCATCAAAAGGTAAAAGCGCGGCAGAAATACGGGCCCTAATGCTTTTACGGGGGCATTGGTCGCCGAAATCAAAGATGCCAGAGCTTTACGCGAGCCGCCATATCTCAAATATAGAGGCTGAATATGTTGAAGAGCGAGACCGGCGAATAGAACCAAACCAATGATTTCTGAGCGTCATGGTGTTTCTAAGCGCCACACATACATATTTTCTAAGTATAGGACGTATCAATGTTGCCTAAAAAAATAAGACTCATTGATTCGAAAAATTTTGTGAACGTAGATCTCGACGAAATGCTGCTCGAGGGAGATGCCGGTCGTCGCAATCTTCGACTCCGCGAGAGCTCCAGGTATCTGGCAGAAAAAATCGCCTTTGTCTATTGGTGCGTAATCTTAAACGCGCTTAATGGGAAACGTAAAGTTAGTACCGTTATCAGATGGGTTGACGAATTTACGCGCTTTACGAAGTTTTTAGCCGGGATTAATTCGTCTCCAATCGAACACATCTCGTTGGGGATGTTCAACAAGTATTCTCAGGACAAGAACCCAAGTCAAATAAAATTACTCCGATCTCTAATTAAGTTCTGGCTCAAACGCAAAGAACTCGGAATTTCACAATGCCTATCTGACTACATTTCGACATCTAGATCCCCGAAACCAAGGGATACTCTCGAAATCCAAAATTCAGATATACAGGAAAGGCCTTTTTCGGTATCTACAACGCGCACGATCCTTGCAAGATTAAATAATCTTTACATCAACTCTCATTTTAACGCCCAAGATCATCTACTTTGGCGCCTTATAATATCTGAAGCGATGAGACCTACTCAATTAAGACTATTGATTGTAGGCGACATAATTGACCTTGAAAAGCGCAAGATCGATAACGCGAGAGTAGAAATAAATGTCCCAATCATTAAGCAAGCCGGAACCTCGGGACGTGACTATATGCTGTCCACAAGGTTATCCGAAGCAGTCAGTAGAGCACTTATAGATCATATTCTTCATCTAGAGAAGATAATCGGCGGGCCACTACTAGGAACCTTACCCCTTTTTTGCTTAACTAAGTCCAGCGGAAGAAAAACAATAATAGCGAAGCGCTCAATTTCTATTGTGGACCGGATAGCGGCCACGCGCACTTTGATATCCGAGGGAATAGACGACCTCGATGACGATGACCTATTTACGAGAAGATTTAAACATACGAAATTAACTCACCTCGCTATTCAGGGCGCGCCGGTTGAAGTATTGGCACGTGCTGGCTTTCAAACATCCATTACTTCATTGAGACATTATACTAATTTATCTGATGAAGCATTTGCCGACTATGAAGAGAAAATGGAAAGCGAACATGACTTCATTGCTGACGCTTTTCAGGGAAAGATAATTGACCGAGATGCTGCAACCCACCCCGATTCCGAGCATGTGATTTTTGACCCAAATCTAGATGAAGGATTGGGGTCGTGCGGAGATGACCCGTGCGATGTGTTTGCTCCAATAGGATGCTACGATTGCGCACGCTTCGAGGCTTTTCGGGACGGGCCTCACCATGTGGTCCTAAATTTTCTACAAAACCGCAAAAACGTGGCTATAAAAATGAGGTTGCCGGCAGCTTCAGTGAGTCGAGACGACCATGTTATTTCAATTGTAGAAGGCTTAATGGCCAGGATAAAAAACGAGAATGGGCCAAGTTAATATACCCCTGTTCTGCCCCCCTACTGTTCCTCAGGTAAATCAGCGATTCGACCATTTTATTGAATGGGCGATTCCATTTGGGTCAGCTGCAATAAATACAGTGCACTCGATTAAATTCGATTGCGACGCTCCGTACTTCGAGTGGGCTGAATCGCTGTTGAGCCATGGTGACAACACTGCACGCTCTTGGTTCTTAAAGCACGAATATCTTTCGCAAGGGCGGTCTGTATTTAAGCGAGCCCGTAGAGATTCGCAGCCGGAAATTTTTGATCAAAATGGCCTACTGGCTCCAGGTCGTTTTTTAAAGTTCGCCAAAGCTTACATAAATGTAATTTGCGTCTACCGGGATTTACGCTCTCCGCCAAAAGCCTTAATGATGGCGCTAACTTTTCTCGAAAGAGCACTAAGAGACCAGACGGGCGGCAATAACGATCCTGTGAACTTAAAGCATATTACTTTCGAACGAACAACCCGATTGCTCCAAGAGTCGCGCTATTGTTTATCGAAAAAATATGATTCAGCGAAGGAACTTGAAATCCTTGCGAACATGCTTCAAAACGGCCACAACAGTAAAACGTTTCGTTTTACTGGCAAGGGCTTCCGGATTCTTGAAAAGCCGTTCGCATTTTCGGCCTGTATCGCGGCACCAATTTCGTCGACGTTAAGCGCACGTAATTCGACCGATTTAGACGAACTTCCTAGTGGGAGAGTAACTAGCGAGACGGCCGCTGCAGTCGGGCTTGCGTACCGGAAGGCTACGAATCGCTATGGAAAAGACGACCAGCGCACATTCATTTCTGCAATAACAGGGCTTGCTTTTACTACCGTATCCATGCGGATTTCAGATTTGATGACACTGCAGCGTGACGCTGTTTACTGTAAGTCCGATTCGAATGGTCGGTACCGAATTCGTATCGGGCGTCCTAAAATTGACGCGGCTCAGGACCTCCCGATCTCAAAAAAGCTCGGCCCTTTAGCACATGAACTTTTCGAGGTTGTATGTGAGTATTCAAAAGGTGCTCACGAAGCACTGGGTTTCTATATCAGACGATTTGGCAACGAATTTGAATCTATTAGCGAATTATTTATTCCCAAAGATTTACTGGCCATTTTCTCAAACGAGTATTTGACCGTTTCGCAAACTTATCAGGCACTGAGAGCAAAGTTACCAAAGGGGACACCACGCTTCCCCCGACGGCTTAAGAAAATCGAACCTTTATTTTTTGTAGATACGCCCGATGACATTTGGAGCCCTATTCCTAAATGCTACCGCTGGGCAACGGATTTTTGCACAATTTTTGAAATAGAAACGGCAGCGCGAGAAGCTGGCTTTTTAACAACATTTCCGCCAAATGTATCACGGGAGCTATTTGTTAGTAAGGTCGTAGCTAGCGAATACATGAAAGGCTACGCAACAAAAAAGCGATTGGTGCTCGATCTTATTTTCAAAAATAGCCGCCGAGGGAACAGTTATATTCGCAGTACAGACCTTCGGGCGGAACTGCTCTCGCAATTCAAGCAACGATCAGGCCTTATACATTGGCCGTATACTAGCAAAGATTCTAATATAACGTTGGATAAGGCGCTTCTAGTGTGCTTTCAGACGGACACGAACAATACCGCACTGCCAGGTGAAAATAATTATATGTGGTGGTGCCCAAGCGTCATCACGGCGTCTAGTATTAACCGTTGGATAAGCAATACAGAGGCCGGCGAAGCAATGCTTTTCAGAGCGTTAGATGTCAAGTTGCGAAACGGAGATTACCCGTCAATTACGCTACATGGCACGCGTAAATATCATCATACAGTTGCGCTTTTAGCAGGGGCACATGAAGTTTTCATTGATGAGCTTGCGGGGCGAAAAAGCGGGTGGCAATCGCAGCATTATGATAGGCGAACTGCACATGAGATTGTGACCCAATCTATTGAAACGTTCGATCCAGACATAGATTTTTGCGTTGCTGGACCTATTGCCGCGCGGGCGGCAACGATCAAACTTGTGGATCGAAAGGAGTTTCTTTACAAGAATGCAGCGCCCAAACATATGACGGACATCGGCGGTTGCGCCACTGATTGGTCACTTGATCCCTGCAAGCAATACGGTGACTGCACCCGATGTGATCAGCAACTGTGGCGCAAAGGCGATGTAGTACGGCTTAGCAATATCCAAAGCCGGCGAAAGTACGCCGAGGAAATGATCGCGAAGTGCGAAGAGAAAATTCTTTCGTACAAACAAATTCCGCGTTCAATTCGTTTGCAACTACAGCAATTCAAAGATGACATCAGCCGTTGCGATGCAATCATTGCTATCGAAAATGATGGTTCAATTTCAGTAGGCACTATTGTAACTTTCGATTCAGCGCCGGGAAATATGACAATATCCCAGCGTACGTCGCTACTTAAACGAAATAGAAATGATGATAGGAAAGCATAACCATGGGTATGAAAAAGATTTCCGAAGAAGACGAAAAGAAAATAGTTCGTCTTATCACGAAATGGCCGCACTCAAAATCAATGACATGGGAAGATATTCGCGAACAGATAGCAGCTGATTCAAATTCCTTGTTACCAGACATTTGGTCTCGACAATCATTGTCTGCAAATTCAAGGATTTCTGAAGCTTATCGCAATGCGAAGAGCCCTGTCGAACCCACAGTCAATCCAGAATACGAGGCACTAACTAATAAGATAAAAATCTTAGAGTTGCAGATAATTGATGCAAATTCACGTTACGACCGGCTACTTCTTCGTCACACTCAGCTTGCATATAGTGCCTCATTACTTGAAGACGGGTTGGCTTTGCTTGATACTCCTCTTCCCGACAATACGCAAAGCCAGCGATGATGCAAAACGAACTTTAATCTAATGTTAAATTCTTGATACTTAGGCCTGCCTGAGCTTCGACCTGAGTATCAAATAAAACGTCGCCTGGAACTTCGTTCTCAGTTTCGTTTTGGAAAGAGTTAAAATTGAAAAGTTTTCGATCCAGCATGTGGGAAGGCACTACATTCTGCATAGCCGTCGTCATACTTCTCACCCAATTTGGATTCAGTTTTTCCCATTGATCGACTAAGGCGCGCATAGCCTGTCGCTGCAAATTAGGCTGCGATCCGCAAAGGTTGCAAGGAATAATGGGAAATTCCATTACGGCGGCATATTTTTTTATATCGGCTTCCTTGCAATATGCTAGAGGGCGAATGACAATGTTTTCCCCATCATCGGCACGCAGCTTCGGGGGCATTGTTTTTATACTGCCACCGTAAAATAGATTGAGCATAAACGTGTGCAGAATATCATCTCGATGGTGCCCCAATGCAATTTTAGTAACCCCCAACTCTTTTGCAGTTCTATAGAGGATCCCCCTACGCAATCGTGAGCACAACGAACATGTTGTCTTGCCGGGCTCGATTTTTTCCTTCACGATACTGTAAGTGTCCTGCTCAACAATGAGATATTTCACACCGACACTTTTCAGATAACTAGGGAGCACGTCTTCCGGGAATCCCGGTTGCTTTTGATCAAGGTTAACTGCGATCAATTCGAACTTGATCGGAGCTATCTTCTGAAGATGAATTAGTGTGGTGAGCATTGTATAACTGTCAGCACCGCCGGAAAGGCAGACCATGACTAAATCGCCTTCCTCAATCATATTGAAGTCAACAATCGCCTTACCTGTCTGCCGGCGAATATTCTTCTCAAGAATTTCGAATCTTTTTGATGTACGGCTCATCATTGCTTCTGGCTTTGGGTCGTTCGTCGTTTCGCTGGTGGATCTTTCTACCGCGAGAGAATTATAGGTCGGGATCATTAAGTAATCTTTTTGGAGGTTACGGGTAGCTGCATGGCTACCTAGGAGAGGCGGGCGTCGGGTTCCCATCCAAGAGACGTTTTTCTAATATCTAGGCTAAGCCGAGTATTTCTAAGTCATCCGTGGGATTCGCACCTGGTTGGCCGATCCACGATTGTGACAGTAGGACAGACTATTCGCAAGGTAACGCAAAAAAGCGTCGCTGCGCTCTATACGTCGGGTCCAACCAAGCTTGTACGATCGAGCTTTGATCCCTTGAACAAGTGCTGAGGAGATGGTAGCGGCTAGCAGCCGACTCAACCTACTCTGAGCGATCCCAGCACTCCACCGCTCCTTTCTCCGTTGAAGGGTGATGTGGTGCCTAAGCAAGCGCCAAATGATGGTCATGCTGTCTGTCGTCACCCGGACAACTACTTAGGCTGACGCATGCTTTTCTGTCCACTGGTCATTGGTCTAGTGGACACGGCATCTGCTAAAGTGTTTCTCGCGGCGCTCGGAGCAGACGCCATACACCGGAGGCTGAGTTGCCGTTACGCATTGATTTTATTGAGATTCGAGAGCACCGGAGTACCCAGATGGGTGGCTTCGAAGAGCTCTGCTGCCAACTTGCTGCCTTGGAGGACCCGGCGGAGGGCTCACGGTTCGTTCGGAAAGGTCCCGGAGCGGATCAGGGCCTTGAGTGCTACCGCACTTACATGGACGGGCGCGAAGTCGGCTGGCAAGCCAAGTACTTCGTGAATGGATTCGAATCAGTCCAGATTGCGGATATTGCCGAATCCCTGCAGCGCGCGATGGCCGCCCATCCGCAGCTGAAGAAGTTCATTGTTTGCCTGCCTATCGACCTCCGGGACAATCGTTCGGGCAAGAAACGTAGCCAGGTTCAGCGATACGAAGACTGGTGTGATCAGAGCATTAAAGCCGCCGCGGCGCAGGGTCGCATCTTGGACATTGAGCTTTGGAGCGCGTCGAGCATCACAGAGCGCCTCGCACGCGACACCCCTGCCTACTCTGGGCGGGCCCGCTACTGGTTTGACACTGTCCGCTTCAGCTCGGCTTGGTTCCGTGAGAGATTCGAGGTTCCACGCCGCAATCTCGGCGAGCGGTACAGCCCTGAGAGCCACGTCGACTTGCCTATCCAGCACGCGTTGCAAGCGCTCGCGCGTGATCCGAAATTGTTGGCGGAGCCAGCCGGCTGGGCAGCAGAGATCACCTACCGCCTAGACGGAGCTACGCGCATTTTGGCGCGGCACGGCTTAACGTCCTCTGCTGACCGGATGAAGCAAGTCTGCGAACCGCTGCTCGATGCCCTGGCAGGTTCACCGGTTACGTTGGATGCTTATCTTCCACTAGACACTTGGGCTGCACTGTCGGCGGTCGTCGTGCAGAACGTATTAAGTGCGCTGACCGAGCTTCAAGACAAAGTCGCTGACAATGACAGTGCCATTGCTCGGAGACACCTGTTCGATCTATATTCCTCGGTGGACCACGTGCGCCGCGAGCTAGTCAGCACGCGTTGGCGACTGGCAAACAAGCGAGAACTGGTCATCTCGGGACAGGCTGGCATCGGCAAGTCACATCTAGTGGCCGACTTCGGCGCAAAGCAGCTTGAGCTGGCACGCCCTTTTGTGTTGGTTCTGACTGGAACCCTGATTGAGGCCGACCCTTGGGAACAGATTAGCGGGCAGCTGGACCTGGCTCAGGTCAGTACGAATGAGTTCCTCGGAGCTCTGGACGCTGCTGCAGAGGCCGCCGGTTGCCGGTCTGTGCTTGCGATTGATGCCCTAAACGAGAAGCACGGAGTCGACTTGTGGGAGACTCGACTGCAAGGGTTCGTTGCGCAAATCCAGCGGTTCCCCCGCTTGGCGTTAGTCCTCACTGTGCGCGACACGTATTTGCAATATCTCCCACTGAAAGGACTCGAGCATGTGATCCACCGTGGGTTCGCTGGCCATGCTGGGGCCGCTGCCAAGGCATACCTCGACCAGCGCGGCATCGCGCGGCCCAGCTCTCCAAACCTGGCTCAGGAATTCGAGAATCCACTGTTCCTGCGGACGTGCTGTGCGTACTTAGACGCGGAAAACCTCAAGCAGCTGCCCAAGGGCCTGCAAGGAATCACGACGATCTTTGATTTCTATCTGTCGGCCGTCGCAAAAAAGGTTGAAAAAGGGTTGCGGCTTGTTCCCCAGCAGAAAATTGCGCGTAGGGCGCTCGACGGCTTCCTTGATGTTTGCGCTACGCACGGCGACTTCGGCAGTCTAACACTCGACGCGACTATCGAACTATTCGAGCGCTTTCACAATTCAGGGGGCATAGCGGACAGGAGCCTTCTATTGGCGTTTCTTTCCGAAGGCGTGCTGACGCAGGAAGCCGAGCGCCACGACGGCAGGAATGTCGAAACCGTTAGATTTACGTTCGAGCGGCTGTCCGACCATTTACGAGCCGAGCGTCTCATCGCGCATTTTGACCCCGCCGACCTCCAGGGCTCAATCCAGCGAGAGCCCCTGGCTACTTACTTTGGTCCGCAAGCATCCTGGCGCTTTGCTGGGGTCATCGAGGCACTGGCGGTCCAGTTTCCCGAGCGGTTCGGGTACGAATTGTTCGATTTGCTGCCCAAGGACGCGATCGACGACCCGTCACTTGCTAATGCATTTGTCAGCTCGCTTGCCTGGCGTGCTCCTACAGCATTCACGCAGCGGACGGTCGATTGGGTGTCCACGCTTTGCAAGCTCACCGGCCAATGTTCTTATGGGCTGCTGCTGCTGGTTTGTACTGAGCCGGAGAATCAGTTCAATGCCGAATGGCTGCACCATGATCTCTGGCAGCTTCCCATGCCTCAAAGGGACGCCGTGTGGTCGGTCTTCCTCGCGGAAGACGACTTGAGTGAGGGAGGTACGGTTGAGTCCCTCATTGAGTGGGCATGGCAGGTGGAAGCCGGTGAAGTGGAATACGAGCGTGTATGGCTCGCTGCCGTCGCACTGACTTGGTTTCTTTCCACCAGCAACCGTGCCGTGCGAGACCGTGCCACGAAAGCGCTGGTAAATCTGCTGTCCTCCAATCTCAAAGTTGGCGTCGCCCTGCTCGACAAGTTCCGTCAAGTCGACGATCCGTACATATTTGAGCGCTTGCTGGCCGCATGTTACGGAGCAATGATGCAGGGGGTAGACGACGCCGCATGCACGGCCGTTGCGTCAGCGGTTTGGACGAACTACTTCGCAGGGGAGCGCACACCGCCTCTTCACCTGCTAGCACGCGACTATGCACTTGGCTGTTTGCTGTACGCCCGAGCTGTTGGCCAGCTTCCCCCAGAAGTCGACATTGAAGCCGGCAAGGCCAAGTTCACTTCGCCCTGGCCCTTGGAGCCAGTGACCGATGATGATCTCAAGGACTACTGCAAGAAGGGGTACGGCGATTCCATTTTCTCGTCGACCGAAAAACATGGGGATTTTGGTGACTACACTTTACGCGCATGGCTGCACGACATCGTGAGCCTGCCGCGAGCGCTCGTGGGGCAGACAACGCAGCAGCTCTACGAGCACTGGGAAACCGGCTTCGAGGCTCAGGCTACGGCAGCGCAACTTCAGACTCGCACGAACCTGCTTCGTGCTAGCTCGAACTACCGGCAACGCCCCGAGCGGGATTGGTTCAGCAAGAAGACCAAGGACGAGTCGACGCGACTATGGAAAGAGCTGGCAAATGCGAACGCGTTTTTTAAAGACCAGCTCTCCCCTGAGATGCTCGCTGAGTACAGCGATTTCGCCGAGCAGCACCTGCTTGAGGCAACCAGAATGAACGACGATGGTAGGCGTCCTCCCGAATTCGACCACGCGACCGTGAGGCGTTGGATATGTGTTCGCGCGCACACGATGGGGTGGACCGAGGAGCTCTTCGAGAAGTTCGACGAGGGACCCCACATCTGTCGCGAGCGCATGGGCAATCACCGTGTCGAGCGGATAGGGAAGAAGTATCAGCACATCGCTCTGGCCGAGGTCACCGCTCGTCTGACCGACAACCTCGCTATGTGCTCCTACCACGACGACGGCAAGCTACGAGCCATCGAGTACGGGCCCAGCGGCCGCGACATGAAGAAGGATATTGACCCTTCCCTCCTTGTACGCGGCACGCAAGAGTCTGGCTGGTCCTCGACTCCAGTTACATGGTGGACGCCGTCCTCCCCGCGGCTGCCGTCCGGCGACACAGACTTGCTCCTTTCCTGGGTTGCGGTGGAAAGTGACCTGTGCAACGACCCCGAAGAGATTGAAGTGGTGAGCCCCGACAGTCACCGATGGCTTGTTGTCCATAGCTCTCGCCATTGGAAAGTCCCAGGTCAGAGCAGACGTAATCACGCAGACGCTTGGTCCAGTATTACGTGCTTGGTCACTTGCCTAGGTGCTGGCCCTAAATTGGCCAAGGACCTGCTGAGCAAGCAACGTGGTGACTCGTCGAGACTGTCGGACGACGGGCGCCTGGAAACCTTCTTGGGGGAGCACGGCTGGCGCAATGGAGAGGAAATTAATCTTTCGAAGGACGCCTCCATAGGTATTGCCACTCCCTACACTGGCATTGTCGAGTCTCTCACTGCCGAAGGCAATACCGAGGACAACTCGATCAACGAGTCGTTCACGCTCCACCTTCCGTCCGCAGTCGCCATGAAGCTTCTGGACCTACACCTTCGCAGCGGCAGGAAGCCGGAATACGTTGACGCTGCAGGAGTTCTTCGGTGGCAAGATCCTTCCCTATACATGCGTGGTGCCGGCGCAGGGGTGGTCTCTCGCGACTACTTCCTGGAACGCCTCGCCAAAGCGGGACTCGAGCCGGTATGGATTCTCTCCGGGGAGAAGAACGTCTATGCGGGACAGGACTTGGATGGCGGTAATGGGTTTGGTGGCCGCCTTCATCACACTACTGTGTTCACCGTTGATGGTGGAAGCTTGAAGCCGTTCGGCCAGAAAACTGATCTGTTCTCACCCAGCAAGGAACAGATGAAAGCGCTCAGGGAGAACCGATAAGGAACGGCACTGCCAAAGGAAGTACATGCCCCGCGACTGTCTAAACACTCTTTTCCTTTTATAAAAAACATTAGCTCATAGCAAGAATAACGACTGAGTTGCAGTTGTTTATGTCCAGGGATTTGTTGAGAAATCCTGCTCGCTTTCACGCGTTCCATGCCTTTCGTCAGAAATGCGTCGCTCCCATCCACGCCTTGATCGTCGCGTACGGATGCTCGACAGTCGAACGCCGGATTCGCATGGCATCCGGCGTCTGTTCCAGACGCGCCTGCATCTCATCGAGCACGTCCTGATGTTCCCAGCGGGTCACCCGACGCTGTGAACTCGGCGTGCACTTGTCCTTGAGAGCACAGCCTTTGCAGTTCGAGCTCCAGTACCGGTGGTTCGTCATGCCTTTCTCGACGCTGGAAGCGCCATGTCAAAGATTCGCCTGCCAAGCAGTGGTACTCATTCTTTTGCGGGTTGTAGATGAGGTCGGCCTTGTCGAATCGACCGTCGGCCTTGATGATGGTGATAGCAGACACAAAGAGGTCAGCAGCATCAACGCTCTCCGCCCATGCCGTTACGTTCGTATTGGCCTTGCCAAGCCGCACGTTGCGGAGTTCGGACACCACGTTGGTATCGAGAACAAACATCATGAAAAATCAGCCGCCCGTGTTTCGATGGTCACGCGGGGAGGCTCGAGCTCAATGTCGGTAATACCCGGCATAGCCAGCGCATCAGCAATGTTGCGCCGCTGCTTTGTAAGTCGCTGATATTCCTCAAAGCTCATCAGTACATGGGCCGGCCGGCCTCGATCTGTGATGAACACCGGCCCATTGGTTGCGGCACTTTTTGCCTCGCTCACCCCTTGGTTGAACTCGCGGCTGGATATGGTGGTAATGGTCATGGCAACCCCTTATGCTTGCTCTATGTAGTGATGTTACTACTAGAGCAAGTGAGTGCAAGCTAACTGGTGTAAACGAATAATAAAGTTTGCCACATGCATCCATATGGGGAGGCCGTTCCAGCACGCTGTTCTTACAAATAATGTTTGCCATAGCTTGCAGGGCGAAGGCTTCGGTGAAGTCCCCTTTCAACCCAGGCTGTGTAAAACGCGAGATCTGCGTGTTGTCGGGGATCTCTTTACCATTCCCGACCTCGAGAAAACGCCGTCGACAGCGCTCTGAGAGCCCGGGTGTCGCCGGCGTACTGCCCGCTTTGTGTTTTTACACAGCCTGGACCGGGAGCGAACGTACACCGAAGGTCCACCAGCGGCGAAGAACGGACGTTTTTAATGAATGCAATAATGCAACCGTTGTTCGTGCATGAGTTATCAGAGCAGCTAGTGAGCCCACCAACCCGACAAGTGGGTATGCGGCAGGGTAACGGCACAGTGGACAGTGCCGAACACGCAAGCGTAATCTGGCGTGACATGGTGTGAAGTCCGGCCGAGAACGGATGCGAATCAGATCTGAAATCAGAAAGCAATTAGATTCCGGCAGAAGCGTCTTTACCAGTGAATTGGGTATAGCCGCACTGCTCAGGCCCTTTATCTGCAAATTCAATCACCGGTTATAGGCCGGTCCATGCGACGTCCGACGAAGTGCAAAGTAGTGGTAGAAGCACACAGCCACACTGCGGTATAGGGATGCTAGTCTGATAGCGATACTTATCGCGGTGTACCATGCTCGCTTTAGAACTCCTGGAGTCACAATGGATCTGCAGTATTTCGGAACAATCGAAAGCAACGACCGTACGGTTGAGGCAATGCTATCCATGGATGTAGACAGACCGGCGGAATGCATGCTGCACGTCTGGGACGCAGGAGCCCCGCAAAAGACCCTACTCTGCGAACGTCACATACTAGACGACGGTGCCCACCTTTTGATACCGCGCACCCTTTTTCTCGTAGCCGAGAAGGGCGGGATATACCCTGCGCCAGTACCCGAAAAGGACCGAGCAAACTTTGATTCTACGCGCGCCATGTTGCGAATCGGTCACGATGGCACCTACCATGGTTCGTGGGTCAACGATACCGGCGCGGGTGGGGTAATCCGCCTGCAGTCAAGCACACCAACTGAAGTTAAGGCAGTCGATTGCAATCACTGGGCGGACTTCCGTGAGTGGGCGAACTCCATGCGACGGGACAAGCAGGCCACCTACTTTCGCGGCCACGGGTCAAGCAAATTTGCGCTAACAACAACCCTGCAACGTAATGGCCGCAACCGGCTTGAACGGTATTGCGCTGAAACACTACAACAGTTCCATCGGCATGCCGAAGCAGCACTCAACATCCGCATCGATATGAACAACGGCGATGACTACTCGATGTTGCTTGGTTTAGCGCAGCACTTTGGTCTTCCCACTCCGTTGCTGGACTGGTCCACTTCTCCATACGTTGCAGCATTCTTTGCGTTTGCGGATGCACTGGAAAACCGGGATGCGCGTCCAGGTATAGAGAAAATACGTATTTTTGCGCTTACTGAGCCGTTCGTTACCAACCATCGGACACCATCTGTTGTCCTTCCTTACTTCAAACCGTATGTATCACCGCTTGAAATGTCTTTCCGGAACAACCCTCGGCTGTACGCTCAACAAGGTTGCTTCATTGTCACTAATCACTCGGACCTTAGCGGTGTCATCAGAAAAGCTGAACTCGAGAATGGCAAGGAGTATCTGTTTGCTGCCGACATGCCTGCGAGGCTTGCCGAAGAAGTGCTGCAAGACCTCGCGTATATGGGGCTTTCTGGCGCTACATTGTTCCCCGGTCTTGACGGGGTAAGCCGGATGCTTAAGCATGAGATGGCCTTTGGACACCCAGCGCCTGAAGTAGTAACCAAACCGACACAAGACCCTCCGGCTGTTCCGGATAGCGGGTCAATTTAACGATGCCCGGTTGGGCGGACTTGAATCGCCACGAGTTTGCTAGACACTCGCGAGCCGTTGGAAATACTGCTTTTCATATTCGACCGGCGACAAGTCATTGCTGAAGCTGTGCCGACGCTTTGGATTGTAAAACATCTCGATGTAATCGAAGACATCCTGCTTTGCTTCTTCCCGAGTGCCGTAGGTCTTGCGTCGGATTCGCTCCCGTTTCAGGAGCTGAAAGAAGCTCTCTGCTACGGCATTATCGTGGCAGTTCCCACGCCGGCTCATGCTCTGCTGCAGGTTATGTTCGTACAGGAAGTCGCGCCAGTCGTAGCTACTGAACTGGCTGCCCTGATCGGAATGCACCATCACCGTATTCTTGGGGTGCCGACGCCAGACCGCCATCAATAGCGCATTCATCGCTAGCTCACGATCGATTCGAGAACTCATCGACCAGCCGACCACCTGACGCGAAAACAGATCAAGCACCACGGCCAGATAGAGCCAGCCCTCGTATGTTCGGATGTACGTGATATCGGTCACCCAAACACGATTCGGTTCCTGCACGTCGAACTGGCGCTGCAAATGATTGGGCGCCACCAGCGAAGGGACACCGCCCCGTTTGTATTTCCGCTTGGCGTAGCCGGTTTGCGAACGAATTCCGGCCGACCGCATAAGACGGTGGACTCGATTGATACCGCATTGTTCACCGAGCTCGCGCAGATCGTCGCTGACTTTGCGGTAGCCGTACACGCTGCCGCTTTCGAGCCACGATTCCTTGATGGGAACCAGAAGGCGCTTGTCTTCCCTAGCGCGGCGGCTTTCAGGGTTCAGGCGCCAGGCATAGAAGCCACTCGGATGCACCTCGAGCACTTTGCACAGCCGGCGCACCGGGAATTGGTCCTGTAACTCAGCAATTAAGGTGTACCTTACCCGGACGTCTTGGCAAAGTACACCGCGGCCTTTTTCAATATGTCACGCTCCTCCGTGACGCGCTTGAGCTCGGCCTTGAGGCGCCGCATCTCGTCCGATTGGGCATCGACGGCCTTGCGCTCCGCCTCGGGCACGCCATAGCGCTTCGTCCAGGCGTACAGGCTATGAATGCTCACCCCAAGACGCTCCGCTACTTCGCTTGCTGGGTGCCCACGCTGGGCTACCTGCTTGACTGCTGCAATCTTGAATTCCTCTGTGTACCGCTTGCCGCTCATACCTTCTCCTTGTGACCGATATTATGGCTCAGGAGTGTCTACAATAGTCGTGGCGATTCAACTTGTCAAAACTCGACATTCTCGAAGCATATACCGACGCCCGGCTCTGCCCACCTGCAGAGTGCTGTCCGAACCAGCGCTGTCGCCAGTCCGACTACTCAGCCGGGGTTGGAAACTCGGCGCCGTATTCCCACATGAGCTAGGCCACCATCGCAGTAGCGAGCGTCGACTGGTCTGCCCCGGCTGAGATCCTCGCGTTTTTCGTGCCACCCTATCGAGCGACCGAAGTCGTTGATCAGATCAATGCACTCACGCTCAACGATCGGGCTGGCATCGCTTCATCTGGTCGAGGGCGAAAGCGCCCGCCGCGGCACCGGACCAGATTGCCCTAGTCACCACATTTGCTAAGGCAAACGCGCGGTCCCACCGCGCTGTTGGCCTGATAGACGGGATCGTAGCCGTCAAGCATGGAGACCGAGTAGTTGGTCACTGGCCGGCTTCAAGGTTGGCGATATTCACTTCATTTTCCAGTTAGGCCGATGGTCGCCTTGCATCAACGATCTTCATCAGGTGGCTGGCCATCACGATCATCTCGCTCGCGTCGATCGCGCTGAGATGAACCCGGCGATGACTGTGCGGGTTCTTGTAGGAGCCGAGTGCCCCTGTCATCATGTTGAGCAGGGCGACGCGCTCGCCTGGTGGGTCGGCCAAATTCGTCAGGGAACCGTTTTTCTCGCTGAAAGCCTTTTGCGCCAGCGGCACACCGATGTCATCGGCAGAGAACCCGCCCGCTTCCCGAATCGTGATCTCTAACTCGCGGAAAGCCTGAAACACCGCCGTGTCGTACTCGCCCCTCATGAATGCTGACCAACAGCACTGGAGGGTAGACGGATGGAGCATGCTGCGCGGAAGCAGTACCGAATTTGCGTAGGCCTCGACCCCAGCACGGTTATTCAGCTGCTTCCCCCGTCGAGTCACAAAATGCCAGCCGGACGTTTCACCAGGCACAGGCGCGATCAGTCCTTCATGTAGAAGCCAATTCCACCCTTCCGCCATCGCATGCGCCACTACTTTTCGCTTGTTTT
Source organism: Massilia sp. CMS3.1 (assembly GCF_051262535.1). Taxonomy (NCBI): domain Bacteria; kingdom Pseudomonadati; phylum Pseudomonadota; class Betaproteobacteria; order Burkholderiales; family Oxalobacteraceae; genus Massilia; species Massilia sp. CMS3.1. The sequence continues at coordinate 27,921 of NZ_JBIMES010000025.1, forward strand.
CAGGGAACGGTCCGAGCGTGTCGGGATGAGTAAACGAAGTGGGATGAAGAGGATTGCCGATGCCATCCTCAGGAGTGACCGATGTTATGAGCTCCAAGCCTAGGCCAGCCAATTCTTCGGGTTCAAGGGCCAAGACAGCGTCTGCATCTGAAAGGAGAGTGAAGAGGGTCGGCATAGTCAGTAAACTTTGGAAAGGAAAACTATTTTACATGTGCCTCAGACCAAAGGATTGTCCATCAATTTCTGGCTGTTCAGAATCGACCGTTTGTGAACAGGTGTAATCCGACCTGACGCGGACCGCTCATAAAATAGCCTATTTACTTATGAACATGTTCATATGTAATATGGACGTTATTGGAAGCTATTGAACTTTCTTGGACAGCGGAAAGTGGTCAAAATGGCAATTTTCGGATACGGTCGGGTCAGCACGAAGGAACAGACGACGGAGAACCAGCGCCGGGAGATCGAGGCGGCCGGCTATGCCGTTGACTACTGGTATGCGGATGAGGGCGTATCGGGGAAGGTCTCGGCGGCGCAGCGCCCGCAGTTCGCCAAGATGCTCGGCCAGATCCGCGACGGCGAAACCCTGGTGGTGACGAAGCTCGATCGTCTCGGCCGTGATGCCCAGGACGTCGGCGCCACGATCAAGGCGCTGGCCGCGCGCCGTATTGAAGTCATCGTCCTGCAGCTGGGGAAACTCGACCTGACGAGCGCCGCCGGCAAGCTGATGCTGACCATGCTTGCGGCCGTGGCCGAGATGGAGCGGGATCTGCTAGTCGAGCGCACCCAGTCCGGCTTGGCGCGGGCGAAGGCTGAGGGCAAGACCCTGGGACGCCCAGCCCTCACCACGGACGAGCAGCGCGCGAAGATGGTTGCCCGGTTTAAGGCCGGCGAATCGATCAGTGCTCTCTCTCGCGACTACGACGTCTCGCGCGCCAGCGTGATGCGCATCGTGAAGCCAATCCCTGCCATCCAATAAGGAACACGCTATGAAGCGCACGTACGAAATTCACCCGCGGCCAGCAGGCATCGGAGGCGGCTGGAAGCTGACGTTGCTCGAAGACGGGCAGGAGGCTGGCGGTGGGGTGTTCCCAGTTCCGGAAGATGATCCGCACCAGGGTATGACCTGGTGGAATGCGCTGACCGAAGAGCGGCGCGCGCACTGGCTGATGATGTCTGCTTCGGCCATACCCGCTGCAGCGCGCCATGCTTATTTGCTGGCCCATGCCTACAACGAAGCCTTCGAGGAAGGCGAGTCTTGGGCGATGTAGTCACACAGGGTGCAGAACTTCCGCTTA
>NZ_JBIMES010000026.1:0-27612 GCF_051262535.1 Massilia sp. CMS3.1
TGCGGACAGTCGAAGTGAAGCGTAACTAATGGAGAATCCATGTCTCGCTTGACCAAGGTAAGTTTGGTGTGTCTTGCTCTGGCAATCACGCTGGCACTCCTGTCGGTATTTGTTGAGCGGGTTGGTCCTGAATTAGTCCAGTACGGCGATTCGGATTACAGGCCCGTATTAAAGGGTGGCTTTCCTTTTGCGTACTTGTTTGACGCCCCTGGGATTTCCGTCGAGCGGCAGCTCGCCTTCGTCGAAGACAAGCTGTTTGCAGGCGCTCTCATCCTCGACATTGCTATCTACTTCGTTATCGTCTTGCTACCGATTCTGGTTGTCTCGCGTCGTCGTTCAGCTCGTAAGCAAGCCGCAAACGGCATCAGAATGTGAGCCGTCTGTTCCGAGAAATGTCTGCTCTGGGTCGGTTGCGGTCCTTCGCTGGTGGACTGCTACCGGCCATGAGCGGCCGTTCAACGCCCCCATCTAATCTTGATAGGAATCCATGGAAAAGCAAGAGGACGTATGTTCAAGATTCGGTGCAGTGGCCGATCCGCCAGCCCTTGGGGCCAAGCTGGGGATTGCGCTCGCCACCATTGGAGAACTCCCCATCAACGGCTTACGGGTTCGCCTTGACGAAGCGTGCGGGTGGTTTATCTGGGGTGGTGGCGAGGCATCGACCGATCCCGACTTCTATCAGCCGCTTCACGTCGCACACGTTGCTGAGTTCCTGCCATCGGTTGAACCTTACTTGTCACTGCCCCCGGGCTACAGGTTCCAAATCGCCGGTGGGCATGAGGATGTTTGGTTCGACCCGGCACTCCTAGCCGAAAAGTGACGGTCCGCTCTGGGTCGTAAGCGGCCATTCGCATTGCTCCGCGTTAGCATGGCAACTCCGTTCTTAGCAGGACTGATGCCATGGCAAAAGCACTGCTGTCCGACGAGCTGTGGTCCGTTATCGCAGCTCAGCTTCCAATACATGTCCCATCTCCAAAAGGCGGACGTCCACGCATCAATGACCGAGCAACGCTGACCGGGATTCTGTTTGTGCTCAGGACTGGAATACCTTGGGAATATCTACCACGTGAACTTGGGTGCGGTAGCGGTATGACCTGCTGGCGTCGGCTACATGAATGGACGCAAGCCGGCGTCTGGCAGAACCTTCATGAGGCGATACTTCGGCGGCTCCGCGAATACGACCAAATCATGTGGGACCGGGCGAGTATCGATGCCGCGAGCGTGCCGTCGCCATTCGGCGGCGAGCATACCGGTCGAAATCCAACTGACCGTGGCAAGCTCGGCTGCAAACATCACGTGGTGGTGGACCAGCGTGGGTTGCCATTAGTGGCCCGCTTCTCGGGGCGCAAGTGCACGATTCGCGTTTGCTCATTCCATTAGTTGAGGCAATCCCGGCCGTCAAAGGATTGTCGGGCCAGGCTCGCAAACGTCCGGGAAAGCTACATGCCGATCGAGCCTATGCTTCACAAGCACACCGAGCTTGGCTGCGTCATAAAGGAATCGCAGCACGGATCGCGCGCTACGGCGTAGAGTCACGCGAAAGGCTTGGCCGATGGCGATGGGTCGTTGAGCGAACCCTTGGGTGGCTCCACCGATTTCGCAGGCTCCGCATTCGCCACGAGCGTCGGGCTGACATCCATCAGGCGTTCCTCACGTTGGCCTGCTCTCTCATCTGCTGGAGATACGTCGAAAGGTTTTGTTAGGCGCTCTAAGGCGCGCCTACTCTTGGAAGATTAATAGTGAAAACACACCCGACGCCTGGGAGGTTCTTTACATTAATTTTTCCGCTAGCGGCGGCGACACTTTGCTTCGCAATCGACAGTCCGAGTCCAAGACCAGACTTGTCAATACTGTACTGGGTAAACGGTGAAAACATGGTTTCTGCCTCCCCGTTCCGCAACCCACCGCAGTGGTCTGCAACATCGATAAGGACACAGTCGCCAGCTGCGTAAGCACTCAATCTTACTTCGCTATGCGGATGGGTAAATTTAACGGCATTTTGCAACAGATTGGCCAGTGCGCCTAGGAGTAGGTCACGATTTCCCTTTAAGTAAATAGATGGGTCGACATCTGTAATCGTGATTATGGACCCGCGAGCGCTCGCATCCAGCTGCGCAGACTCTCCTGCCTCATGTATGTAATCCGCAAGACTAAACATCTGGTTTGAAGGTAAAGGCACGCTTCCTGCGCGTACGTCCTCAAGCGAGTTATCGATGAGTTTCGCCATAGACACCAGGCCTCGCTTCAGAACCGTCCCGGTCGCACCTGACAGAGTCAGTTTGCCTCCCTCAAGGGCACTCGCTGCGAGTCTAGCAACATTTAACGAGTTCCTCAGCTCATGCATGAGAAAGCCCAGCCGTTCGTTTGAATTGGCCGATTGCTGATAAGCGATAGAGGCGTCCCGTTGTGCGCTAAATTCAGTGACGGCATCTGCAATAGCGTTATCCAGGCAACGGTTCAATGTACGAAATTCGTCGATGGAAAACGGAACCTTCCGCTCGATCGCCAAATCGGTAATAGCTTGGCAGAGGTCTCCGTAGTCGTGTACGACTTGGTCAACGGTGTAGTCGAGTCGCAGGAGCGCTGTTCCATGCGCGGCTGCAGTCAATCCCATTTCTGACAGCGCCAGGGCATCACCCCCCGCGCCCCCTGATATTTCTGCACCGGCAGCTGCACTCGTATTCTGCTCGGTCCACAAGGTTCTGGTCAGCTGTTCGAGGAATATCGGAATGCCATTTTTCAGTTGCTCAGGCGTGGCGTTTCGCCGGGGCCTTTTTGCAACCTTATCAATGCACCTTTGGAGAAGCTCGTCAATATTGTCTGCTAAGAAATCGTGCATCATAATGAGCTCCCCGGCGGGATGCCGAACACCTTCCAAGCGCTAAATCAGTGCCCCTCAGGAAATGTTCGGGGTCCACGTGCGAACTGTCGCAACGCCCCCATGTGCGTCGAATTAAGGGCCGGAGTCGGGATGCAAAATGAAACCAGAGAAGCGACTCCGAAAATCACTGGCTTCATCGTCTCGCGGCGCGGTGCTCCTGGAGATATCGTTCGCAAACGCCCCATGAAGACCGCCCCTTATCGTCCGTTTGGCCGGCGGCGGTTGGCCATTATGCTAAGCGGTAACTGGGTGGTACATGACGCGCCGCCCAATTATGGCCTGAGGCCTGCATTGGGCGCTAACTCCGACCTGAATAGCTAGGTCAGCATTATGTATTCTTGTTGGGCGATGAACGCAGCGCCTACTGGTCAACCATCTTATTTACGACCGTCGGAACCGGTGGGGCTTTCGCTCCCGCTACCGCAATCCTCGGTCTGGATGGAACGTTCAACTGTGCGGCTCCAATGCCTGGCTGCACGGTAACATGTACCCGCTGAACGCCATTGACCCCCATCCCTTGGCGATTCCACGCTGCATTCGGGTCGATTGGCTGCTTGTTCCCTTTCTCGTCCGTCGCGCGGCATGCAATCATATACTCGCCAGGAACCTTGGCCTGCCAGGGGAATCGCCATTGCGTCCATGCGTAGCGATCTATGGACACAGGGACGAGCGTCGCGTCGCCCCATGTGCGGGCGTCATCCGTACTTACCTCAACCCGAACGATGCGCCCTGCGCCAGACCAGGCCATCCCCTCCAGCACGTGGTTGCCTGGTGCAACAAAACGCCTCCGAGTTACTAAATCAGGGATCCCCGGGGGCTTGAGGGCTGAATGCACGCGTTTGTGCGTCAGCGGCTCACCGAGTTCGCCCTTAACTTGTTGATAGCGATACACTTGAAACTGTTCAACGCCTTGGAAGGTTTCGTTCAATACCGTAATTGCACGTAGCCATTTAACACTGGCCATGCCATACCAGGACGGGACAATCAACCGCAGTGGGAATCCGTGTTGCGGCAGTAAAGTTTGACCATTCGCTTCCCACGCTAACATCACGTCGTCGTTCAAGGCGTCCGCTACGGAAAGACTACGCTCAAACGCGTGCTCCACGCCCAGATCAATACCCGTATCCCAGCCAGTAAACAATACGTCAACTGCGTCGTCAAGCAGGCCTGCTTGTTCCAACAATGGACGTAAGCGCGTACCGGTCCACTGGTAGGTTCCGATTGCTTCCTTAAACCAAGGGACATAAATCGAGCGCGGGTGCAGTGTTGAACGGCCTACGCCTGCGCATTCCATGGTCACCACTTGTGACATTTTTGGCTTTGACTTGATCTCATCCAGGGACAATCGGACAGGCTTACGTACGCGACCGCCAATCACCAGTGAATATTTAGTTGCGTCGAGCTTTGGAATGTCAAAATGAATCAAGAGGTAATGGCACCCGAGCGGCGTGATAGGCTCACTCAGCAGTTCCGCCTGCATGCCATGATTGCGAAATGCAAGAATGGTTTCGGCTCCACTGAAACCACTGGACGCTTCTTGCGGCGGCACGCGTTCTGCTGTTGGCTCAAGTGTCACGGTAGTGCAGTTCTTCGGCGAAACTTGAGCCGGATTTCCTGTTGTAACTTGGGCAGAGGCACCTCGTCCCATGAAGGCGACGACACCGGCGGTACTGGTTAGCATGAATCGACGTCGCTTGAATGACAGCCCTGGTCTTGTTTCTTCGTCGACCCCGGGTTCGGTAGTTTGGCTCGATGCACTCACCGGGGTTTTGTTCTCGTTAGTACCGTTGGGATCCATACGATTGCCTTTCAAAGCAATGCATCTCTTCTTTAACGGTCAAATCTCCACCTCGAACGCAGCCTGACTGTTGCGGATGATAACTGTGCTTGGTAATGTCAAGATGGGCTATCAGCAAGTGCGCGTTTGAGTTTAGTCATAATCGAACATGCCGTAGTTTTAAGGCAAAATAGAGTGCACGTGTTCTTGGCGGATTGTATTGTTCATTTAAGATCACAGCCGATCGTCTGTCAAGGTAAATACAATTTCAATAATCGGTGGAAGTTTATGCACAGCAGTATTCATTTTCAAAAAAGGGGAGCTACGACAATAATCCCATCCTATGAATAAATTCCTCTTCTCCGGGACTCGTTGGGACGGGCATTCCCCCATTGTCACGGACACTCCCGTTAGGCGCATTTTAGATTTTCAAATTGTATTGGGCTGACATAGCCGATAGTGGATTGACGCGGGCGTGGAATGTAGAGCCTTTCGACAGTCGTCCACGTCAGCACGTAAATCATCCCTGGTCCGGTAACGCTTTTGCTAAAGCGCTCGGTCTTAAACGTTGAGAAGAAGCTTTCCATTGCAGATGGCTCGATACTTGGCGATAAAGCCGTACTTCACTTGAGGTCGGCTGCGAAGTAGCCGAGCGACTTTTTCAAGATGTCACGCTCCGTCCTGACCTTGGCTAGCTCGCGGCGCATGCGATCGTACTCATGGCTGGAAACCGTCTCTCGGCCACTGACGACCTCTGCATCCACGTTTGCGTCTCTGCTCCACCGGCCCAGCAAATCGGCGCCCATGCCAGGGTCGCGCTCGCCGCCTTGCTCGCGCCAGGCTGAGCTACCAGCTTGACTGCCTCGCGCTTGAACCCTCCTAAAACAACCGTCTTTCACGCACCGTGTAACACCTCCGACAGGGGCATCGTACCCATCGAAAGTGTCGTCTTGGTGGGGAATGCCCAACACCCTTACGTGCCGGTGTACATCCCGAGCCTGAGCCGCAGCAGCGTGAACTCCTCCGGCGTCCCGTTCACGAACGGCCAGGCGTCTCCCGTACCGTACCGCTCCATGTAGCGGCGCAACTCGACCGCATTGCCGATGGCCGGCTGCATGCTCAGCGAATACAGGTAGGGCGCGTGCAAACCAGCGCCTGGCGACTGCCGCGCAGGTGGCAGGCGCAGGTTGGCGCTGTCGCCGTACTGGAGGTTCAGTACGGCGAGCCGGCCCGACATCGGGTCATTGCAGAAATAGACATCGCGTCCGGCATGCGTTTGCAGCAGAACCTCGGGAAGGCGCGCCACCATCGGCCGAGAGTTCCGCACAGGCATGGCCCGGGCAAGCGGGCTGAGCAGCTGCGCGGCTGCAGCGAAGGCGAGGAAAGATCTGTGTGTATGCATTGCTACTGTATCTCCTTTATTGTGCTTGCCAAAGCGGCGTTGGGACCGTACCTGTCGCGCGGGACACCGCCGCGTTTCTGCGTTATGAAGGCCTCGCGCAGGCGGACCGCGTCCGCCCCAGGCGCCACCGGCGCCGGGAACGCGGCGACCGGCTCCAGCATCCCACCAGAGGCCGGCGAGCCCAGTGCGCTCATTTCGAGACTGGCCTGTGCAGCCATGGCGACGGCCCCAGCAACACCCATCGCCGCCCACAACAAGCGGTGGATGTAGTTACCCGCCACGCTTTCGTCGTCTTTGTCGTTCTGCACCTGAGTCATCGCATGCTCCCGGATTCTTCGTCCAAGATTCGATGGCGCGCCCCTCGCGTGGGGCGCGCCAAGGATTCATTTCACGACGTCGAAGCGCACCATCATGTGGTGGTCTTCGTGGATCGTGTTATGGCAGTGCATGATGTACTTGCCGACGAAATCCTCGAAGCAGATCAGGATCCGCACCACTTCGCCCGGCTTGAGTTCGAACACGTCCTTGCGCCCGCGTTCGTGGGGCGGCGGCGGCAAGCCGTTGCGCGTCAGAATGCGTGCTTCCTCGAAGTGGATGTGCACCGGGTGGCTCCAGCTGCCCTTGCCTTGCAGCTCCCAGATTTCATCGACGCCCTGCTTGATGATCGCGGCAGGCTTGGTCACGTCGAACAGCTTGTGGTTGACCGTCCACAGATCGTTCTCGCGGTCGAATTCCCACCTTCTGACCTTGGTGTTTGGCGGCACCACCGCACGGCGCAAGGGGCGCAGCAGGGCCGGCACCTGGCTCTCATCCTTTTCCTTCGGTTCGGCGTCGACATCGAAGCGCAGGATCTGGGTACCGGGCGTGAGCCGTTTCCCGGTCGGACCGCGCCCGTCCAGGTGCTCGAGCCGGTTGACCAGGTAGACCTTGCTGCCGAGCGGGAACTTCGAAAAATCGATGACGATGTCGCCGCGCTCGGCCGTCGCCAGGCGCAGGCGGTCGGTGTAGATCGGGGAGGTCAGCAAGTTGCCGTCATTGGCGATGTGATAGAACTTCTGGTCGGCGCCGTTATGCACCAGGTAGAACTCATAGAAGCGCAGCGACGACGCGTTGAGTGCGCGGAAGCGATACTTGCGTTTCTCGACCGAAAAATAAGGCTGGATCTTGCCGTTGACGCAGAATTTGTCGCCCACCATGCCTTCCGGGTCGAACTGGTTAAAGTACAGGTAACCGCCGGAATCGAAGCTCTTGTCCTGGAACATCAGCGGAATGTCGTATTTTCCGACCCCGCTCGGCAGGCGCAAGGCCCCTGTCCGCTCGTCACGTTCGTTGCCCGTGTCGAGGCCGTCGAAAATGAGATAGAAACCGGCCAGCCCCTTGTACACGTTCGGCGCGGTAAATTCCATGCGGTGGTCGTGGTACCAGAGGGTGCCGAGTGCGCCTTCCGGGTCGCCGTCGGTGCCAGGGAAGTCGGCACTGTTGGACAGCTTGTTCGGATAGTGATGGTCCTTGAACTTGCCGGCGCGGGTCAGGGTCGGCCCGTATTTGTCGCGACTGAAGTAATCACCGGGAAAGCCGTCGCTCTCCGATGGGTTATGGCCGTTGTGCAGGTGGGTCGAGATTTCGGGCGAGCCGAAGCCTGTCGGGTTGTCGGGCAAATCATTTTCGATGCGCACCAGGATCGGCTCGCCGTAGTTGGCGACGAAGGTCGGGCCCGGCAGTATGCCGTCAAAGCCCCAGATATCCTGCTCCGGCAAGTGCGGATGAAACGAATGCGACCCCTTCCTGGCACGCAACTCGTAGAACTTGCGCGGCGGGTACTTGTGCCAGACCTGGTGCGGCAGCCGGCCCGCCTCGTCCTCGACGGGGAACTCGCCCGGTGCGGGGTTCAGGCGCTCTACGGGCTCCTTCACTTCCGGAATCGGCAGTTTTACCATGAAAGGCGGCGTCGCCGGCGCCTTGCCGACACGGCTCTGCATGAAGTCATTGCGCACGCTGCTGGTCGTCGTCGCGGACTGGGTGGTCGTCGTACCCGTTGTCTTGCCTGCCGGTACGGCTGCTTTGGTGGTCGTAGTGGTGGTAGTGGCGGCCGGCTGTGCCGTTGCCGGCGTTGGCGCGCCACTTTCGCGCACGGCCGCCAGCACGCCGGCGCCGGCGGCGGCCAGGCCGCCCGTCACCACCCAGCGCCGCGTATGCCTGCCTTCCTTCCGTTCTTCTGTTTCCTTTGATTCTTTTTTTTCGTCGAATGTGTCCATGGTAATACCCCTAGGATTTTTTTGATGTGCCTACATATAGCTGGAAATCGAGTTGACGATCTGGTCGGGCGCCGCCAGTGCCGGGATCATCGACCAGCGGTCGCGTCCGGCGTGACCGATGCGCAGCATGCCCGTGTGCTGTTTCAGGTCGGCGTCGGCGACGGCGTCGAGCGAGTAGAAGCCGAGCCGCAAGCGCAGCAGCTCGACATGGTCGGGCTGGCCGGTCAGAAAGGTCCAGCCCGGCTTGACCCCGAATTTTTCCATATACCGGCGCAGGTCGGCCGGCTTGTCGATCGCCGGCTGCAGCGTCAGCGAATACATGAACACATCCTTGTCCATATGTTCCCGCAGGATCTCGTGCACCTGCAGCAGGTTCGCCGTATTTGCCGGGCACAGGTTGCTGCAGTTTGCGTACATCATGTTGACCACGACCAGGCGGTCCTTGACCAGGTCGTCATGGAACCGGACGTGCCGTCCGTCGTGGGTTTGCAGCGCCACGTTCGGCAGGCCGCGGCCGTCGTCGACCGGCAACGGGGTCGGCGTGGGGGTGTAGGTGCCCCCATGTTTGAAAATCGGGTACAGCAATGGTGTGGCGACCGCCGCCGCCAGGAAGATCCTGCGCGATTTCATGATCTGCTCCCTCATTATTGATAAACGCTGATTGTTCCCGCTTCCTGCAACATCATTTCTGACCTGGCCGCACCGGCGTCGTACTGCCCACGACAGGCGGACGGATGACCAGTCGCACCGAGGCATCGAACTGCCGGTAGGGCACCTGGCCGGCCAGCGGCAAGGGCTTGCCCGCAGCGGCCGCAGCCGTGCTTGACGCAGCGCCTGCACGCCCAGGGGTCATGGGCATCGCCGGATCTTCCAGGACCACCAGCACGAGGGCCGCAATCGCGGCCAGGCCGGCGGTGACGAAGGCGTGGCGCCGTGTCGGGTCCTCGTGCCGTGGCTGTGTCATCGCGCCTCCGTCGATATGCGCGAGCGCTCCGCCACTTATAGCTGCCGCCCCGCCTTGCGGAAAGTCGACATCACCGGTTCGACCAGGTACTGCAGCGGCGTCTGGGTCGCACCGTCGATATACACCTCGGCCGACATGCCGGCCTGCAGCTTGACCGCATGGCGCGCGCCGATTGCCTTCTCGTCGGCCGCCACCAGCACGCTGAAATACGACTGCCCGGTGCCCTTGTCCACCAGCCGGTCGGCCGAGATATAGGTCACTTCACCCTCGACCATCGGCGCGCTGCGGTACTTCAGCGCCGTGAACTTGATACGCGCCTTCTGGCCCTGGTAGACATGGTTGATTTCTTCGGGTCGGATGTGGGCTTCGAGCATCAGGCGCGCGTCCGAAGGCACGATCTCGGCGATCGAGTCACCGGGCCGCACGACAGCACCGGGCGAGGTGAACTTCAGATCGATGATCTCGCCGCTCGCGGGTGCAACCACCACCTGGCGGCTGGCTGCATCGTCGGTCTTGCGCATTTCCTGGTCGATGTCGGTCAGGCGCGCGACACTTCCTTTCACCTCGTCGCTGGCCGTCTGAACATAGGCGTTTTGCAGCGAACGGATGCGCAGGTCGATGTCGGCGATGCGCTGCGCAGCGCGCGCCAGCTCAGAACGGCGCTCGTCGACCTTGGCCGCATAATCGGCCACGGTGGCCTCAATCTGGGACAGCTTGGCGCTGGAGATGAAACTGTCGCGCTGCAGGCCGCGGTTCAGTTCCAGGTCCTGGCGCTGCAGGGTCAGTGAGCGCTCGATGTTGGTGATCTGGGCGCGCAGCGATTGCGCTTCGCTGCCAACCTGCTGGCGCTGGGTGCGCATCAGGGCCACTTCGCTCTCGAGCGACGTGCGGCGGCTGGCGAACAGGCTCGCTTCCTTGGCCATTGCCTGGGCAACGCGCGGGTCGCGCTCGGCCGCGTCGCGCAGGTCGTCCGGAAAACGCAGGCTGGCCGTGCGCAGTTGTTCGCCTTCGAGGCGCGCGAGGCTGGCCCGTTCGACGATCGCGCGGTAGGCCAGCCGGTTGCGGTCGACATCGACGCCGACGTCGCCCAGCATCAGCACCGGTTCGCCTGCCCGCACGCGCTGGCCGTCGCGCACCAGTACCTGGCGCACGATGCCCCCTTCCAGGTGCTGAATCGGGCGCCGGTTCAGGTCGACCTTCACATACGCCGGCGCCACCACCGCCATCGACAGCGGCGCGGTGCAGACCCAGGCCGCCATGGGGACCAGGGCGAGCAGGAAAATGGTCAGGCCAATGCGGCCGAGGCGCCGCCCCTGCGCGCGGCTGCCGAGCGCTTCCAGCTCATCCATCGTCATTGCATTGTTCATCATCATCGGGTTGCTCATCATCGTCTCCTCAAGCGACGCTGGCGGTGTCGACCACCGCCTGCGCCTGGCGCTGCATTTCCCGCATCACTTCGGCCGCGGCTCCGTAGCGCTTGGCGCGGCCGTTCTCGAGTACCAGGATCTTGGTGACGTGCGCAATCAGCGAAGGCCGGTGCGTGACGATGACGGTGGTGACCCCGTCCGCGCGCAGGCCGCTCACCGCATGGGCCAGGGCCAGTTCGCCAGCGCCGTCGAGGTTCGAATTGGGCTCGTCGAGCACTACCAGGCGCGGGTTGCCGTAAAGGGCGCGCGCCAGGGCGATGCGCTGGCGCTGGCCCGGGGAGAGGCGCATGCCGCCCTCACCTACCAGCGTGTCGTAGCCATCGGCGAATTCGAGGATCATCTCGTGCGCGTTGGCGCGCTTGGCCGCCGTGAGCACACGCTCTGAATCGACCTCTTCGAGGCGGCCGATGTTGTCGGCCACACTGCCGTCGAACAGCTCGACATCCTGCGGCACATAGCCGATCCACTGGCCGATCTGGGCGCGGTCCCAGCGCGCCACGTCGGTCCCATCGAGGCGTACGGTGCCGGTAGCCCCGGTCCAGACGCCGATCAGGAGCCGCGCCAGCGTCGACTTGCCGGCCGCGCTGGCGCCGATGATGGCGAGCGACTCGCCAGGTTCGAGGGACAGCGCCAAGTTATAGAGCACCGGTTTTCCCGAGCTGGGCACACGGTAAGACAGGCTCTCGACCTGCAGCCGTCCGCTGGGACATGGCAGTGCGAGCTGTGGCGCGCCGCCGTTCGTATCGAGTGCGGCGAGGCGACCGTAGGCGGCGCGGCCGTCAGCCAGCGCGCGCCAGCTGCCCACCAGCTGCTCGACCGGCTGCAGAGCGCGCCCAAGCAGCACGGTGGTGGCGATCATGACGCCGGCCGAGGCTTCCTGGCTGATGACCAGCCAGGCCCCCAGCGCCAGCATCGCGATCTGGATCACCTGGCGCAGGAAACGTGTCAAGGCGCCGAAGGCCACCCCGCCGCGCCCGGCGCTCGCATGCAGGGCAGCCACCTCGTCCTGCAGCGCGCGCCAGCGGTCGAGCAGCCTGCCGGTCATGCCCAGCGCCTGCAGCACCTCCGCGTTGCGCAGCGAGCTTTCGACATAGCGGGCGGCGCGGCGCCCGTCCTGTTGCAGGCCTTCGATCGCGGCGCGGCTGGTGCGGTGGTTCAGCCAGGCCAGCACCAGCATGATCGACACCGAGACCAGGGCGCCGAAGCCGAGCAGCGGGTGGAAGGTCCAGATCAGCACCAAAAACAGCGGTGCCCAGGGCGCGTCGAACAGCGCCGTGAGCGCGTTCGAAGAGAGGACCGTCTTGATGGTGGCGAGGTCGCGCATGCCTTCTCCTGCGGCGGCATGCGGCGTGCGGGCTGCGCGCTCGACCAGGCTTTCGACCAGCGGGCGTGCCAGCTCCTCGTCGGCGAGCGCCGCCATCACTCCCTGCATGCGCTGGCGGACATAATCGAGCAGCAGCATGACAACCATCGCCACCGCGGTGCCGACCAGCAGCACCACCAGTGTTTCAGGGCTGTGCGTCGTCAGCACCCTGTCGAATACCTGCAGCATGAACAATGCCGGAACCAGGTACAGCAGGTTGACGCAGAAGGAAAACAGGCCCATGTACCCGAGCAGGGGCCGCAGCTCTCGCCAGACTTGTTTCATGACGGTCTCCGGGGAGTGGCGTCGGCGTTATGCCTGGGCGAATGTGCTGCCGACGCGCGCGCCGGTGCGGCGGCGCGAACGCACACGCCAGAGGGCGATGCCCGCCAGCGTGAACGACATCAGGATGCTCGGCTCCGGGATCGGCGCGTCCTGCAAGCCGCCAACCCGGATCTGGCGGATATCGAGGATGTCGGTCGCGGAGAAGATCGATACGCCACGCAGCAGCGTATCGTTGTCGACCGTGATCGTGAGCAGGTTAAAACCGTTTCGCAGTTGCTGCTGGTAGCTGGTGGTGGTGCCGTCGAAGCTGCTGACGAGGATGTCAGCAAAGCGCCCGGCCGGGTTGCCCGCCACCGCGCCGAGGCGCAGGTTGTAGAAGAAGGTGGTGAAGGCGCCACCCCGTACGTCGATATCCAGAGAACGCAGCGCGCCGTCGGTTGCGCGTACGGTGGGCGGTACCGCCGGCACGGCGGCCGGGTTCTCGAAGGCGATCAAGAGTTCGTCCGCGGTGAAATCGACCAGATAGTCGGTGCGCCCGGCGATGCCGGTCACCGTGGTGCCCGGTCCGGTCACGACACCAGGCCTGGTCGGGTCGAAGCGCACGTTTTCCACTGTTCCCGCGGCCGGGGCAACGCCTGGGGTGAAAATGACGGCGGCCTGCACACTGCCTGCCATCAGCGCTGCTGCCAGGCAGAGTCCCACATTCTTGAACGACTTCTTGACGATTTGCATTTTGAACCCCTTGGTTTGGTGTGTGTTGCTGTAGTTATGGTTGAATCGCTCCCTGGCGCGACGCTGTCGGCGCCTGTGCCAGGGATTTTTGCTGCATTTGCTTTTACTACGTTCCTGCCTGTCTACTTCTCCGCTTTCTGCTTTCTGCTTTCTACGTTAGGCCACCGCCAGCGGCCCCGCCGTCACGCTCTGGAAGACCGGCACTGTGCCGCCGCTGAGCAGGAAGTCGTCGATTGTCAGCGTCAACGGGTCGCCCACACCCTGCAGCACGAAAGAACCGATAGTGCCGATCGTTACCCGCATGTCGAGACCGAGGTCGAGGAAGCTCACGGACGAGGCGAAGGTGGCTGCGGTAATGCCAAGCCCCGAGATGTCCAGCAGGTCCTGGCCGCCCACCGGGTTCGCATCGAAACCGGTAACGATGTCGGCGCCAAAGGGGCCGGGGCCGAAGACGAAGATGTCGTTGCCCTCGCTGTCCTGGAGCATGTCATTGCCTGCGCCGCCTTCGAGCCGGTCGTTGCCCGCGCCGCCGCGCAGCGTGTCGTTCAAGGTGCTGCCCTTGAGGATGTTCGACAAGCCGTTGCCGGTCAGCGTCCCCGCGACGCCGCTCTGGGTCAGGTTCTCGACGTTCGCGCCGAGCGTGTAGGCAGTCGAGGTGGAGAACACGGTATCGACGCCCGCATTGAGCCCTTCCTCGACAAGGTCGGTTGCGACGTTGACGAAGTAGCTGTCATTGCCTGCGCCGCCGCGCAGGGTGTCGTTGCCGGTGCCGCCGTTCAGGCTGTCGTTCCCGTTGCCGCCCGTGATGGTGTTGGCCAAGTTGTTGCCGACCCCAGTGAAGTTGCCGCTGCTGATATAGGTCAGGTGCTCGATGTTGTTGGCCAGCGTGAAGCTGGCGGCGCTGGACAGGACCAGATCGGTCCCGGCGTTCCCGCCCTCGACCACCACGTCGAGCGCCGTGTCGACGACATAGGTGTCGTCGCCGGCACCGCCGACCAGGCGGTCGATTCCCGTGCCGCCGTCGAGCCTGTCGTTTCCGCCCGCGCCGGTGATGGTGTTGGCCAGCTCGTTGCCTTCGCCGATGAACGCGCCGCTGCCGGTGAAGGTCAGGTGCTCGAGGTCGGACCACAGGATATAGCTGTTCAGCGTGGTGAGGACGGTGTCGATGCCCTGGTTGCCGAACTCGACCGCATCGTCGAGTGCCTCGTCGACGATGTAGGTGTCGTTGCCCAAGCCCCCGAACATCACGTCGACTCCGGCGCCGCCGTCGAGCCGGTCGTTGCCGTTACGGCCGCGCAGCTCGTTGCTCAAGGCATTGCCGGTACCGATGAAACTGCCCGTTCCGGTATAGGTGAGGTTCTCGACTGTGTCGCCCAGGGTGTAAGCCGCCAGCGTGGTGCTGACCAGGTCGATGCCCTCGCCGCCCGCCTCGATCACCTGGTCGCCGAGGTTATCGACGACGTAGCGATCGTCGCCGCTGCCGCCGGTCATGACATCGAGCCCGACGCCGCCGTCGAGCGTGTCGTCGCCCAGGCCGGCGTCGAGCACATCGTTGCCGGTGCCGCCGCGCAGCGTGTCGCCGCCGTCCAGGCCGGCCAGGCGGTCATCGCCGGCGAGGCCGTCGAGCACGTCGTTGCCGGCGCCGCCAGTCAGGCTGTTGATGCCGTTGTTGCCGTTGCCGACGAAATTGCCGGTACCGGTGTACACCATGTCTTCGATGTTGTTGGCCAGCGAGAAGCTGCCGAGCGAGGTGCGGACCAGGTCCTGGCCCTGGTTCAGGCCTTCCACGGGCAGGTCACCGACATCGCTGACGATATACGTGTCATTGCCGATGCCGCCGATCAGCCGGTCGACGCCGGCGCCGCCGTCGAGGATGTCGTCGCCGGCGCCGCCAGTGAGCACATTGGCCAGTGTGTTGCCGGTACCGGTAAAGTTGCCGGTGCCGGTAAAGGTAAGGTTTTCCAGGTTGGCTCCCAACGTGTAGGCGTTGAGCGTCGTCTGTACGGCGTCGGTGCCGCCGTTCAGGTCCTCGTTGACGATGTCGCCGACGTCGTCAACGACATAGGCGTCATGCCCTATGCCGCCAGTCATGACATCGACCCCGGCGCCGCCACTGAGCGTGTCGTTGCCCGCCAGGCCAATCAGCTCATCGGCATACGGCGTACCGATCAGGATATCGGCCAGGTCCGTGCCGCGCATGTTGTCGCCCAGCGGCGCCGTCGGGTCGGAAAACACGACGCGATTGACGCCAAGGAGGTCCCTGAAGCTGGCCATCACGCGCAACTCGAGGCCGACCTGGGCCTGCTGCGGCATGAAGGTCAGTCCGGTGGCGCCGGCGATATTGACGTAAGTGGCACCGCTGCGGACTTGCCACTGATAGGTCACCGCCGAGGGGGATACGCCGCTGAATTCGGCGATCGTGCCCGGCAGGGCCGTCAGCAAGCGCAGTTCGGTCGGCGTGGTGTCGTCGATGGCCGGTTCCCCGGTCAGGTTCATGGTGCGGTCGGTGAACTGCAGCCGCTCGATATTGCGGATGCGGTCGGTACCGTCGGTCGCGGTGCCGCGCAAGTGGGCGACGTTCCAGGTACCGTCGGCGTTGCGGGTGACGTCATAGTTGGCGCGCAGGTCGGAGTACACGGCCGTATCGACTTCGTTCTCTGCGTTAGCCGAACCGAGGATCTCGCGCACGATGACCAGCTGGCCGGGATTGATCTCGCCCGACAGCATGCGTGTCTTGAGGTCGGCGATGGTATCGACCGAGAACATTTCTTTCGTCGGATCGCCTTTCTCACGCACGCTGACGCGCACGTTAAGCCAGGCATCGCCGTCGATCAGGTCGTTGCCGGCCTTGCCGGTGATCTTGTCGTTGCCGGCGCCGCCGATCAGGATGTCGGCGCCCGTACTCGGGTCGAACACGACAGCCTCGCCATTGTTCTCTGCCGGTCTTCCGAGCAGCTCCTGCAAGCCATTGATCAGCGCCACGTTCTTCTGCAGCAGCATGCTGTCGGTTGCTGGACCGCCAATTATGCCGCCCGGCTCGCCGGCCGTGCCGGTCGGCCGGATGGTGCCGACCAGGATATCGTCGAACTTCCAGCCAGACAGTGCTTCAACGGAATCGAAGCGGTCGCGCAGGATGAACGGGGCCTGCTGGCCGAAGATCGGGATGCCGAGGTCGGAGTTTGCCGCGACCGGATCACCCTTGTGGATGGCCCAGTCAAAGCCGAGCATGCCGTTGTTGCGCTGGATGCCGGCGCCCTGCACCATGATGTCGTCGCCCGATTCGCCGTCGTAGTCCGTGTCGTTGCCCTGGCCATTGAGGACGTCGTGGCCGATGATGCTGCTGTCGAAGAACAGTTGCGAATTTTCGCCCGACAGGCCGTCGAAGCCTTCGCCGCCCTCGATCCAGTCGTCACCCTCATTGCCCATCAGCACGTCGGAGCCGTTGCCGCCCAAGAGGAAGTCATTGCCCTCGCCGGCGAAGATTTCCGTGAAGTCGGGACCGACGATGAAGAAGTCCTGGCCGGCGCCGCCGAACACGATGTCGTTGCCGGCGCCGTTGCTGATGACGTCGTTGCCGTTGTCGCCGCGCAGGAAGTCGGCGGCGCCGGCTGGCGTGCCATGGTCGGTGATGATGTCGTCGCCGTCGCCGCCATGCACCTGGTCGGCTTCGTCGCCGCCGTCGAGGATGTCGTTGCCGCCATCGCCCCAGAGCGTGTCCATGCCGCGCCCGCCCTTGATGATGTCGTTGCCCGGCGTACCGCCCAATACCACGTGATCGGCGCCGTCGTAGGCATAGATCAGCTGGCCGCCGTCCTTGTGGCCGTCACCATCGACATCGATTCCCGGCGCCTTGCGCGTTACCAGCGACGTAAAGGCGTTGAGCACCGGATTGTGGCGGCCCGGGTCGCCGTTCATCGCGGTGCCACTGCCCGTGCCATCGGCATCAATGCCTGTATTCTGCCTGCCCTTGTCCATTTCCAGCGTATAGCTCGGCGCCGTGAACAGCAGGGCCGGCAAGTGGGTCGTGCTGCCGACGTCGCCGATATCGGTATTCCGCATGACCATCGCGGAGAACAGGTTGGCCTCGAGCTCGTTGAGCATGTTCAGGCCTTGCGTGCGGCTGAGGTAATAGAAGCGGTCGCCGTTCTGCAGCTTTTCCATCTGCGCTTCGAACACGAAGTTGAAGGTCGGGGCCAGCATGCCGCCGAACTCGAGCTTGGCTTCGGCGAGGCCGCCGATCCAGAAATCGACCTTGTTCAAGCCGGTCTCTTTGGTGGCCCACGTACCGGTGCTGTTCAAGAAGTCGGTGCGGTCGCCCGGCGCGGTCTCGAGCCGGTAGGTGGCGCTGACCTTCGTCGGATCGGCATTGATGACTTCGTCACCGTTCAGGTCCAGGTCGCCCATGACCAGCAGCGTGGCGGCGGCGCGCTTGCCCGCCAGCGAAGTCTCGGCCAGGATGCTCGGGTGCATGCCATAGGCGGCGATGAAGTTGATGATCGAGGCCGGGTTCTTCATGTGCGGGGCAAAATCGGCCCAGCTGGTGTAGGGCTTGAGCTGGGCGTCGCCGGTCATCTCGAAGAAAGCCTTGCGCGCCTCGTTGAAGCTTGGCGCGCCGGTATCGCGGGCACGGGCGATGTTCAGGGTGGCCAGGTCCAGCGGAAGGCCGACCAAATTGTTGCGCAGCGCATCGGTGACGAATTCATCGATCTCGTTGCCGACCTGGCGCGACATGCCGCGCACGATCTGGCCGATCGCGATATCCGGGTCGATGGTGCCGTTCTTGTCGAAGGCGATCGGGTTAAGGAAGGCTTCGATCAGGCCGATGTCGCTCGAGGCCAGGTTGGCGTCCAGGCGTGCGACGGTTTCGTTGAGCATGGAGTGGCCGAAGCGGTACACGACGTTGGCGAACTCCTCCATGATGGACGGGTCGATGTCGGCCGAATTCGAAAACACGAAGGGGTCGATACTGGGCTGCACAGCGCGCGCGAATTCCTCGAACACCATGTGCTGGTACTGCATTTCGTTGGCGAAGCGGCCAGCCTGGAACAGGCGTTCGCCGTCCCATTGGAGGGCGGCGATGTCCGCCGCGTCCGTCGGGATGGCGCCGATGTCGACCGCCAGCCATTCGTTGATCACGGCCAGGTCGCCGCTGCCGAGAATGGTGTTCTTGTAGTCCTCGACCAGGCGGTTGTGCTCATCGTGGAAGACGGCGTGGATCGCGGTCAGGCCGATATTCTCGTTGCCGCGGCCGTCACCGGTGATGAAATGGCGGTCGAGCAGTTCGTTGTCGTAGGTGCCGCGCGGCTGTGGAGCATTCCCTATCGGGCCGGTAATGCTGTCGGTATCGGCCGTCATCGGTACGGCCGGCGTGGCGCGGTTGCCGTCATGGTCCCAGGTGCCGGGTGTCGCGGCGTGGGCAATATCGTCGAGGAAGGCATGTCCGGTCCGCAGGGTATTCGCAGGCAGCGGCATGCCCGCGCCGCCCGGCGCGTCGGCTTCGACCAATCCGGTGGCGGTGACGATCTGGACCCGGCCGGTTGGGCTGCGCAAGAATTCGCCGTAGCGGTCGGTGGCCAGCAGCGGCACATTGAAGATGTCGCTATCGAGCAGCTGGATACCCAGCAGTGCCGCCGCCTGGGCCTTTACCTCAGCCCAGTTGCCGATGCCATGCTCGCCGTCGATCAGGCGGCCGGTTGCCAGCGTCTTGCCGTTCACCAGAGCATATTCGCGCAGGAATACCTGGTGCGAGGGATGTGAGGTATAGGTCTGGTTCTGGTCGATGAACGGCGTGGTCGTGTTCAGGTGCCCGGTCAGGTCGTCGGCGGTGCCCATCTCGGCGTCGGGGCCGGGATGCTTGTTGGACGCACGCGTCAACACCATGAAGTTGGTCGGGCTGCCCGCGACATACAGCGGATCGTCCTCCTGCAGGGGTACGTACACGGTGCCGCCGCCCTTGCTGATCAGGTCGAGACCATGGTCGAAGAACTGGCCGAACAGCGCCATCATGCCGTTGAAGGGAGGCGACAGGCCGATGTCGGGCGACTGGTTCGGAATCAGCAGCGTGCCGTCGGCCGAAACATGGACGGTCTCCATTCCTGGAAACGTCGCGATGTCGGCGCGGTCATCGGCAGCGGCAACGGCGGCCGGATTGCTGTCGGTCTGGTCGACGATCAGGTTCGAGATGATGCGTGGCTGCGAATCGAACACCATGTTGCCGGTGGTGGTCTGCGCATAGCTCGAACTTGTAAAAGCGGGGCTGCCTGGTCCAAAGAAATTGGCGGCCACGCCTTCGGCGTTGTGCCAGACGCCGGCGACCAGGCGCGGC
The DNA here is from genome assembly GCF_051262535.1 of Massilia sp. CMS3.1. Classification (NCBI taxonomy): domain Bacteria; kingdom Pseudomonadati; phylum Pseudomonadota; class Betaproteobacteria; order Burkholderiales; family Oxalobacteraceae; genus Massilia; species Massilia sp. CMS3.1. The sequence goes on from NZ_JBIMES010000026.1 coordinate 19,412, forward strand.
ATGATGTTGTCGGCCGCACCCATCCGCTCCATGCCTGGCAGCAGGCTGTTCCAGGTACCATCCACCGTGCGCAGGCCGTTCGGCATCAGGGGACTGCCCACCAGTTCACGCAGCAGTGGACCGTCGACGGAGCCATCTGACTTGGTGCTCGCCTCCGAAATCTTGATCTGCTTCAGAATAAACGCCAGGTCGTCCAGATTGACATTGAAGTTATATTGCGAATTCAGAGACATGTTGTTTCCCCTAGGATAGTTTGGACCACCTTTTTGTTGACCAGTTGCCTGGCGACATATGGTTCCGTTTTCAAACCACCTCCCCAATCTGCAGGCAAAGGGGTGCCCTTACGTCTGGATAGCGCATTCGAACATGACGCGTTATGCAGAATAACCAGTAGTGGCAATCGGCGTATTTATTAAATTAGCATAGAAATTTACGCAAACGGCATAAATTTTTACATGTCACAAAAAGTACACAATGCTAAATTTTCGTTCCATAAATTATAACTATCGTTAAAATTTTGATCATAGTCTCGTAGGAACCCGCCTACAGGTCATGTAGGAAGTGAAAACAGCATGGGTTTACGAGTGAGAAGCTCTACGCCCCGTAAAAAAAGATGAGTTGGCAATGCTGACGTGTAGGCGCGATATTCGGCATGCATAAACGCTTTACTGACCCGAAAGTTATATTTACCCGGTTGCGTTTTATTTGATCGCATGCCCAGAATATCGGGGCATGCCTGTTTTCGTCATATTTGACGAAGGCATGGCTGAGGCCTTCCCGGCGTATGCTCGGGCGCCGCGTAAAACAATAAGTCACCAGATCCGGCTGGACTAGTTGACTGAACGTAATTCCAAAATTCGGGGAGATGATAATGCGTGCACTATTAGCTGATGACCGCTCGAACCCACACCACGTTTCACTCCAATCGTGGAATGGACATTACCCCGGCACGCGAAAAACAGGTAAGTCATGCGCCGGAATGCTCATGCTTGCCTGCCTCAGCTTGAGCGCCTGTGGCGGCGGGGGCAGTGGCGGTAGCGCTGGCGCAACCAGCGTCGTCCCGCCGGTCACAGTGACGCCAACGCCTGCCCCGACGCCGACACCGACACCGACCCCTACGCCAGCCCCGACGCCGAGCACGACGACGCTGGCGCCGTATGCAGGCACCTGGTACGGGCCTTGTCTGGGCCGGACCCAGGACACGGCCATCCTGAGCGCGGCCGCCTCCGGCGCGAATGCCCTGCAATTGAACCTGGTGCGCAACTTCCACGCCACCGACGGCTGCGCCGGGGCGGTTGCCGCATCCGAGAGCTTGAGTGCCGATTTTTCCCTGACCTACATCAGCACAACGACGGCCGGTGCGGTGCTCACGCCCGGCACGAGCGCGATACAGGTGCCGCTCGACCTGGTGACGATCGCGATTCCAGCTTATTCCCGCACGCGCAGCGGCCCGGCCCTCACAAGCACGAGCGCGAACGGCGTGCGCACCTGGTGCATCGACTATCCCGATGGACCGGTGTGCAGTACCGACGCAGGGCTGCAGCCGGCGACGAGCGCGCCGGGCGCGCTCTACATCGACAACGGCGAACTGGTGCTGCTCTCGCCGGCAGGCGCGAGCTACATCGCCGATATCCGCTATACGAAGGTCCGCGCGACCACGCCGCAAAGCCAGGGGCCGGTATTCCAGCGCATCGACACGGTGCAGGGATCGGGCACCCTGGCGAGCTCGGGGCGTACGCTCACGGTGAATTACACAGGATGGCTGTACGACGCGACCAAGGCCGATTTCAAGGGTGCGCAGTTTGATACCTCGATCGGCAGGACCCCCTTTACATTCCGGCTCGGCACCGGCCAGGTGATCGCGGGCTGGGACCAGGGTCTGCTCGGCATGCAGGCGGGCGGCAAGCGCACCCTGATCATTCCAGCGTCCCTGGCCTACGGACGCGCCGGCAGCGGAACCACGATCCCGCCCGACGCGCCACTGATTTTCGAAGTCGACCTCATCAGCGTGCAGTAAGGCGTCCGCACGGTGGACCGGTCATGCCTGTGACCGGGACTGCACATCATGGGGAGAGTTGGTGAACAACGCGTTGAAAGACCGTCAAATGGATCGGCGCGCCGATCCGATCCTGGCCACGCTGATCGATGTCGCGATTGCCTACCGCGAGAATCTCGGCTGCCGTGTGGCGCAAGCGTTTTTGCATGAAACCGGCGTACCCCCTGCGCTTGCAATGCGCGTGCTCGCCGGCTCTGCCCGCATGCGCGCGACCGTGCCTCGTCGGTGGAGCGCGCGTGCGGTCCATGACCTGACTCCGGACGGGGTGTAGTCCAGAACAGTTTGGCCGGGGGGTGCTCATACCCGTCGGAGACCGCGCTGCATACCAGGAGGCAGGAATGGAACACCAGCTCAGTTCTGCACAGCCAGGTCGGATAATGACCATGCATTCGCATGACGCAAAGGCAGGACGCCAGTGTCAGGGCCCGCTCTGGTCGACACTGGAAGAAGTATGCGCGCTGCTGCGTGTCCCGAGCGTTTCGCCCGCTTCGGCCAAGGTGCTGTTCCAACATGTGCAGTTCAAGATCGGACAGCAGATCCACAGCCTCGGCCAGGCGTTCGATACATTGTATGTCGTCAATGCCGGATTCCTGAAAACCGCACTGGTCGACGACTTTGGCAACGAAAAGGTACTGAGCTTTCCCATGAAAGGCGACATGATCGGCATCGACGGTATCCACGCTGGCACGCACACGTGCGAGACACTGGCGCTGTCGGAATGCGACCTGATCCTGCTGTCGTTCACGCGGCTGACCAGTCTCAGCCGCGTGAATCCGGATATAGAAACGCTGATGTATCGCATGATGAGCCGCGAACTGGCGCTACGCCAGGAAGTAATCGGCATGCTCGGCACCCTGTCGGCGGAGGCGCGCGTTGCCCGTTTCCTGGTTGCGTTGTCCGACCGTTTTGCCGCGATGGGATACTCGAACAAGATCTTCAATTTGCGCATGACGCGCCAGGAAATTGGCAGCTACCTGGGCCTGACCATGGAAACAGTCAGCCGTACCATATCGGCCTTCAACGATATGGGATATATCACCGTCCGCCAGCGCACGATCAGCATCATGGATGCGCAAGCGCTCACCACACTGCGCCACATCGCGCCATCGCCCGGGCGTCAGGCGTTGCGCAGGTCGTCCACCGGTGTTTCTCCGAATCCCTCCGCCAGCAAATAATCGACCAGCTTGCGCGCGCACTCTTCAGGCGCAGCAAGTGCCCCTTTCTGCTTCATCTGCACGAAACGCTCCTTCATCGGGAAGTGCGATTCGGGTGTGGCGCGGATTTCGGCCTGCATCCCGGTATCGATCACCCCCGGCGCCAGGCTGCAGCAGCGCACCAAGGCGTCGCCGTCCTGCAGCACCGCTTCGGCGTGGCGGTCGAGCGCGGCCTTGGTGGCGCAGTAGACGCTCCAGCCGGGATAGGCATTCCTGCCCGCTCCGCTCGAGACGTGCAGGATGCGGCGCTCGCCGCGGCTGGCGCGCACCACGGCCGCCGCCAGCGCCAGCGGCGCGGCCACGTTCAGGGTCACGGCGCGCAGTGTGGCCAGCGGATCCTGTTCCTGCAGGGGACCCACGGGCGCGACCACGCCGGCATTGTTCACCAGCAGCGTGGCGCCCTCGTCGCGCAGCCAGCGGGCGAGCCTGTCGCCGGCCAGGAAGGCGGCCAGGGCAGCGCTGTCGGACAGGTCGACCTCGATTTGAGTCAGTAAAGCGGATGCTCCTGCGGCCCGGCCGCGCGCCAGGCCGAGCACGGGAATGCCGCGTTCGGTCAACTCGGCGGCGATGGCGGCGCCGAGACCCTTGGTGTGGCCGGTGACGATGGCTTTCATACTTTCTCCTGAGCGAATGGGAATCCAAATATAGCCGAACGCGGGGCACCGGCCCAGACCGTTGTAGGCGGACACTCGAAGTAGGCTATATGCAACAATTTGGGAGGTGCTCGGGGTAGAATGGAGCTGCCCTGTCCACTCCGCCAATCCGATGCCTTCTGCCACTGCCCTAGCGTCACTGAATAGCCCTTGCCGCGTCCTGCTGGTCGGTGCGCCGCCCTTTGCCGGGGCGCTGCGCGAGATGCTGGCGGGCGTCGACGACATCGAACTGGTGCTCACCGATACTACCCAGGCACTGGGACAGGCGGCGGCCTTGCGCCCCACCGTGCTGGTGCGCGCGCTGGGCGGACGCGAGGACAGCGGCGATTTCATCCGCGCCTGCCGCGCCCATGCCGCCCTCGCCGGGCTGCCCCTGCTGGTACTGGCGCCGCATGCCGATAACACCGGACGCGACGCCGCCTTTGCCGCCGGCGCCAGCGATTACCTCGCCGAGTTGCCGACCCAGACAGAATTGCTGGCGCGCCTGCGCTATCACGCGCTTGCCAGCCAGGCTGTGCAGGAACGCGACGACGCGCTGCGCCGCCTGATCGACACCCAGGCGCTGCTGGCCCGCGCCCAGGTCGAACTCGACCGCATCGATGGCGTGGACAGCCTGACCGGGATTCCGAACCGGCGCCGCTTCGACCAGGTGGCACTGGGCGAATGGCAGCGCGCGCGGCGCAACGGCCAGCCGCTCTCCTTGCTGATATGCGATGTCGACAGTTTTGGCTACTTCAATCACCGCATGGGGCGCGACGCGGGCGACCTCTGCCTGCGCAAGCTGGCCGGCCTGCTGACCGGACAACTGAAACGCCCATCCGACCTGGCCGCGCGCTACGAAGGCAAGCAGTTCGCCATCCTGCTCCCCGACACGGGACTCGATGGCGCGGTGCAGGTGGCCGAAGCCTGCCTCAGCGCGCTCGAGCGCCTGGCGCTGCCGCATCCAGTGCCCGAACGGCGCATCGTGACGATGTCGGTCGGCGTGGCCTCGACCATGCCGACTGAAGAAGGCGGGTTCGAGGCGGTGCTGGCGCGTGCCGGCGAAGCAGTGCTCGCGGCGAAATCGCGCGGCCGCAACAGGGTTGCAGCCTTCCGCGCTTGATTCAGACGAATACCGGTTCCGGTTCCAGCTCAACCCCGAAGCGCTCCAGCACGTCGCGCTGGATCGCGTGCGCCAGCGCCTGTACTTCCGCGCCCGTTGCCCCGCCATTGTTCACCAGCACCAACGCCTGCTTCGGATAGACGCCGGCCGCGCCCAGGGATTTCCCCTTCCAGCCGCACTGATCGATGAGCCAGCCCGCGGCCAGCTTCTCGCTGCCATCCGGCTGGACGTGGTGCACGAGCTGCGGAAAGCGTGCCAACAGCGCCGCGCACGCTGCCGGCGGGACCACGGGATTTTTGAAGAAGCTGCCGGCATTGCCGATCTCGGCCGGATCAGGCAGCTTGCGGCGGCGGATTGCCACGACAAGGTCGCTGACCTGGCGCGGCGTCGGCGCCGTGAACCCCGCGGTCTCGACGGCCTGGGCCAGCTCGGCATAGCGCAGGTTCGGCTGCCAGGCGCGTGGCAAGGCAAACGTGACGTCCAGCACCACGAGATTCACACCGTCGGCATGCTTGAACACGCTGTCGCGGTAGCCGAAGCGGCACTCGCCTGCGTTCAGGGTCCTTCGGACGCCGTTCCCCATGTCGAACACGGTCAGCGAATGGAACACGTCCTTCGTTTCGAGGCCATAGGCCCCGATGTTCTGGATCGGCGCGGCGCCCACGGTGCCGGGAATCAGGGACAGGTTTTCCAGCCCGCCCAGGCCTTGCGCCAGCGTGTAGTCCACAAAACCGTGCCAATGCTCGCCGGCGCCGGCGCGCACCAGGACCTTGCCGTTTTCCTCGCCGACGATTTCCCTGCCTCGAATGGCCATGTGCAGCACCAGGGCCTCCACGTCGCGCGTGAGCAGCACATTGCTGCCGCCGCCGAGCACGAAACGCGGCACGCCTTCGAAGGCGGCGTCAGCGCGCAGCTGTTCGAGCTGGGTGTCGCTTGTGACACGCAGGTAGTGGCGCGCGCGTGCTTCGAGGCCGAAGGTGTTGAAGGCTTGCAGGGAAACGTCGTGTTCGATCGGGAGGTCGGCGGGCATGTTTCAATGGGTCATGGAAGGCGAAATCCAGATAATTATAGTGGCAAGCCCAAGCCTGACGGCAAAAAGCATCGTCTCATGGAGGCTAGTCCGTTAAAATACGGCCAATCGTAAAACAGCAACATATAGCCAGATACTTAAAGGAACCCGCCATGCCATCGTTTGACGTCGTCTGCGAAGCAGACATGGTCGAAGTAAAGAACGCCGTTGAGCAATCGAACAAGGAAATCACCACCCGTTTCGACTTCAAGGGCAGCTCCGCCAAGGTCGAGCAGAAGGAAAAAGAGTTGACGCTGTTCGCCGATTCCGATTTCCAGCTGAGCCAGGTGTACGACGTGCTGGTCAATAAAATGACCAAGCGTAAGGTCGACGTGCGCTTCCTCGACGAAGAAAAGGTCGAGAAGATCGGCGGCGACAAGGTCAAGCAGCTGATCAAGGTGCGCAACGGCATCGAGACCGACGACGCCAAGAAGATCACCAAGGCGATCAAGGAAAGCAAGATGAAGGTGCAGGCCAGCATCCAGGGCGAGACCGTGCGCGTCACCGGCGCCAAGCGCGACGACCTGCAGGCTGCCATGGCCCTGCTGAAAAAGGACATCCTGGACCTGCCCTTGGCTTTCAACAACTTCCGCGATTGATCCGTCGATTGACGGTGGACGGACCACGGCCGAGCGGCGCGAAAGCCACGCCCGGCCAGGAATCGCCCTACTCTCTCTTCGGCGCGCCGCACGCCTCGCGTCTTCCCCAATTTGCCTGGGGTAGAATTGAGGCTGCACAAACTCGCTCGCATCGGCCCTTCCCTTTTTGAGCTAGAGCAACTTCGGTAGTCTAAGGATAGCAATGAAACGTGTTGATGATTTCCGCCTGCGTCTGGGCAACAAGGAATATGTGCCCATCATGATCGGCGGAATGGGCGTGGACATTTCGACCTCCGAGCTCGCGCTGGAAGCGGCGCGCCTGGGCGGCATCGGCCATCTCTCGGACGCGATGGTGCAGGATGTGTCGGACCGCAAGTTCGACACGACCTTCGTCAAGGACAAGACCAAGCTCTACAAGTTCAACATCAACAACATGGACAAGGCGGTGGTCCAGTTCGACCTCGAACGCCTGGCCGAAGCGACGCGCCTGCACGTGGGCGCTACCATGGCGGCGAAAAAAGGCGATGGCCTGATTTTCGTGAACTGCATGGAAAAGCTGACCATGAATGCGCCGAAGGAAACGCTGCGCACGCGCCTGTCGTCGGCGCTCGATGCCGGCATCGACGGCATCACCATGTCGGCCGGCCTGCACCTCGGTTCCTTCGAATTGATCAAGGACCATCCGCGTTTCCGTGACGCCAAGCTCGGCATCATCGTGTCGTCGGTGCGCGCACTACAGCTGTTCCTGCGCAAGGTCGCCAGGCTGAACCGCCTGCCCGACTTCATCATCGTCGAGGGACCATTGGCCGGCGGCCACCTGGGCTTCGGCTTCGACTGGAAGAACTACGACCTGCACCTGATCATGGATGAGATCCTCGCCTACATGCGCGCGGAAAACCTCGACATCCCGCTGATCGCGGCTGGCGGCGTGTTTACTGGTTCCGATGCGGTGGGCTTCCTTGAAAAAGGCGTGGGCGGCGTGCAAGTGGCGACCCGTTTCACTGTCACCCACGAGTGCGGCATGCCCGACAGCGTCAAGCAGGAATACTTCCGCGCCAGCGAGGAAGACATCATCGTCAACGGCATCTCGCCGACCGGCTACCCGATGCGCATGCTCAAAAGCACGCCGGCAATCGGTTCGGGCATCCGTCCGGGCTGCGAATCTTACGGCTACCTGTTGGACGCCACCGGCAACTGCGCCTACATCAATTCGTACAACCGCGAAGTGCTGGCCAATCCCGAGGTCAAGAATCCGCCGGTGCTGGACAAGACCTGCCTGTGCACGCACATGCGCAACTATAATTGCTGGACCTGCGGCCACTATACCTACCGCCTGAAGGACACCACGCACAAGCTGGCCGACGGCAATTACCAGGTGTTGAGCGCCGAGCACGTGTTCAGGGATTACCAGTTCAGCGTCGACAATGCCATCGCCCTGCCGGAAAAACAGGAGAGCGTGGCGGCTTGATCCTCGTCTTTATCGTTCTTAAAAAGCCACGCTCACCCGT
>NZ_JBIMES010000027.1:0-25981 GCF_051262535.1 Massilia sp. CMS3.1
CCTGTTTTTGAAGATGACAGCCAGGCCGCACGTCAGCCCAAAAAATTTCGGATTCAAATTCAAGGTACTGGACGGTGCTCAGGCCTCCAGGAACTCTACCCGGCCATCGTCGAGATCGTAACGCGCTCCCACAATCATGAGTTTCCCTGCTCGCAGAGGCTCGACCAGTAAGGCCTCCGACTCACGTAGCCGTTTCACTACACGCTGTACATTCAGGCGCACCGACGCGTCGAGTAACTGGTCATGCGTATGCTTGCTTCCAAGTGCAGCACGCGCTTGGAGCACGGACGGTACGATTGGCTCTACCATCCGCCCCATACTGCCCGGAAATACTGTCTGTTTTTCGACCACGGAGACAGCTGCATCGACTGCGCCGCATCGTTCATGGCCCATCACGACGATGAGCGGTACGTTCAGTTGGGACACAGCGTATTCGATACTACCCAGGGCGACTGTATCGACCGTATTGCCGGCGTTGCGAATGATGAAGAGTTCTCCCAAACCTCGACCGAACAGCAGCTCCGGCGGAACGCGCGAGTCCGAGCAACTAACGAGCACGGCAATGGGGGATTGGCTACGGGCAATATCTAGACGACGCTGCTTGCCCTGTATGACTGATTCCGGACGATCAGCAATGAAGCGTGCGTTGCCTTCCTTGAGCAGTGCAAGCGCCTGTGCTGCCGTGACCGTTGCTTTTATGGCAGGCGCGGCACGGCTAGAAGGAGCGAGCACGACGGACCCCGCCGCTGCCCCCAGGGAGACTAATTGAAGCAAAGAATTGCGCTTTCGTTGATCGTGGTCGGTCATATTTCTCTTTCATGAAAAAACGCTCGGGTAATACAACAAAGGAATCAGAATATCGCTTCAGACCCGATCTCGTCACACTCCATGTGCTTGTGCCAGCGGGTTTTGCGTTTCGTGGTTTTTGCTTTAGCCTTGGGCTGAGCGAGCGGGATAAGCTGAAGTTGTATTGAAAAATCGCTTTCCAGGACTACACTGAACATGGGTTCTCCGTTCAGAAAGGACTGGACATGGACATGCAGAGCAAACGCAGGGCAGGGCGGATCGTGGCCGCACTCCTGCTCGCTGTTGGACTGGCGGGCTGCGTGTATGCGCCCCCGTACGCCTACGATCCCTATTATTCCGGCTACAGCTATCCCACCTATGTCGGGCCGCCCGTGTCACTCGACCTGGGCTTCGGCTACTACAAGCATCACCATTCCTACCGCGGCCACCGCGGCGGACACCACGGCGGCTACCGGCACGGCTCGGGTCACGGTCGCGGTCGACGTTGAGACTCCCTGGTTACACCCCTCTTGAACGCCCTGCGCACGCCGACTGTCACCCGACAGCCGACGTGGCACGCCCCTTGCATTCTCTGCCATCTGCGTGCGCCAGGCGCCGTCTCCCGCGTTCGCATCCGCGGTCGGCGCAACACCTGTCCCCGTAGCGGGACAGGCGGCACAGCACTGTTGCAGTTTCGGAGCGACAGCAAGACAAGCTGTTTGCCATCCGTCCGCCTTCATCGGCGGACCTCATCGACAAGAAAGATGCCATGAAAACGAGAGCAGCCATTGCGTGGAAAGCCGGAGCCCCCCTGTCCATCGCCGAAGTCGACCTGGAAGGCCCGCGTGCCGGCGAGGTGCTGGTGGAAATCAAGGCGACCGGGATCTGCCATACCGATTACTACACCCTGTCCGGCGCCGACCCCGAAGGCATTTTCCCTGCCATTCTCGGACATGAAGGTGCAGGCGTCGTGCTCGAAACGGGCCCCGGCGTCACCTCGGTGCAGCGCGACGACCATGTGATTCCGCTGTACACGCCGGAATGCCGGCAATGCAAGTTCTGCCTGTCGCGCAAAACCAACCTGTGCCAGTCGATCCGCTCGACCCAGGGCCGCGGCCTGATGCCCGATGCGACTTCCCGCTTTTCCCTCGACGGGCAGCCCCTGTTTCACTACATGGGCACCTCGACCTTTTCCAACTACATCGTCGTCCCCGAAATCGCACTGGCAAAAATCCGGCCCGACGCCCCATTCGACAAGGCCTGCTACATCGGCTGCGGCGTGACCACCGGTGTGGGCGCCGTCGTGTTTTCGGCCAAGGTCGAGGCGGGCGCGAATGTCGTCGTGTTCGGCTTGGGGGGGATTGGCCTGAACGTGATCCAGGGCGCGCGCATGGTGGGGGCCGACAAGATCATCGGCGTCGACATCAACCCGGCCCGGGTCGAGATTGCCCATAAATTCGGCATGACCCATTTCGTCAACCCGAACGAGGTCGGCAACATCGTCGACCACATCGTGCAGCTGACCGATGGCGGCGCCGACTACTCATTCGAATGCATCGGCAACACCCAGGTGATGCGCCAGGCGCTCGAGTGCACGCACAAGGGATGGGGGCAGTCTTTCATCATCGGGGTTGCCGCCGCGGGCCAGGAAATCAGCACCCGGCCGTTCCAGCTGGTGACCGGACGCGAGTGGAAAGGCTCTGCCTTCGGCGGCGCACGCGGACGCACCGACGTGCCGAAGATCGTCGACTGGTACATGGACGGCAAGATCAACATCGACGACCTGATCACCCACACCTTGCCGCTCGAGCGCATCAACGAGGGCTTCGAGCTGATGAAGAGCGGACAGTCGATCCGCTCGGTAGTGCTGTACTGACCGGATCCACAAGGCTGTTTTGAACCAACCAACCAGGGAGAGCGAACATGAGCAATGACACGAGCAGCAACATGGCCAGCGGAGTGAAAATCCATCCCGCCGTCGATGCCGGTATCACGCCGGCCGCGCCCAACTTTTCGGGCGGCACCTTGACCTGCCAGTGCGCTACCAATCCGGTAACGGTGGAGATCAAGAGTCAGGTCGCACATAACCATGTGTGCGGCTGCACCAAGTGCTGGAAGCCGGCCGGGACGCTGTTTTCCCAGGTGGCCGTGGTGGGGCGCGACAAGCTGACGGTGACTGCCAACGCCGACAAGCTTGCCATCGTCGATCCCTCCGCCACCATCCAGCGCTACGCCTGCCGCGACTGTGGCGTGCACATGTACGGCCGCATCGAGAACACGGCGCACCCGTTCCATGGCCTTGACTTCGTGCACACCGAACTGTCGCGCGAGAGCGGCTGGGCGGCGCCGGAGTTCGCTGCCTTCGTGTCGTCGATTATCGAGTCGGGCGCGCGTCCGGAAAACATGGGCGCCGTGCGCGCACGCCTCGTGGAGCTCGGCTTGCCGCCCTACGACGCGCTGTCCCCCGCATTGATGGATGCCATCTCGACGCATGTGGCGAAGGCGCGCGGCGTGCTGCAGGAAGCCTAGGCGACACCGTTGACATGCACGCACAAGCCGCTGTGCACGCACGGGACGGCGCCTGCGCAGCGGCAATGTATCCAGCCATCACCTTAGCCGTCATCGGAGAAAAGAATGAAGCGAGCCCCTTTGCTGCTGTTGTCACTGCTGTTCCTCGCCCCTGCGGCGTATGCCAATGATTTCCCGACCAGCAGCCGCGTGGAGTACGTACTGGAGTGCATGCAACAGCACGAAAGCAAGGGCGAATACCTCTACAAATGTTCCTGCGTCATCGATCACATCGCCAAAGGCATGACGCACGACCACTACCTGGAGATGTCGACCGCATTGCGCAACCAGACCATGGCAGGTGAGCGCGGCGCCATGTTTCGCGACCCCCCATCGGTCAAGAAAATGGCCGACAAGTACAAGGCGATCCTGGCCACTGCCAACAAGGCTTGTTATGTAGCGCAACGCTGATGTGGTGCCCGGCCTGGTGTTGCGTCATGGATGATACAAGCCCACCGGGCACTGTCTCGAATCTGAACATGCTGTCACACGAATACCCCATCGGCGCCACTGGCACGCTAAGTGCTGTGTAAGGGATGGGGCGATCCCCGCGCTGAGGTTTTGCAAGGCCAACCAGTTGGACCGCTATAAAAACCATAGGAGACTTCATCATGTCATTTCCAACGAGATTCATCCGCTGGTGGCCGTGCCTGGCACTGGCCGCCGGACCGGCACTGGCTGCCGATTCGGACGTCGCACAGCTGACCAAGGACCCGAAGAACTGGGCGATGCAGTCGGGCGACTTCTCCAATCACCGGTACAGCGAACTCAAGCAGATCACCGCGAAGAACGCCAGGGACCTGCAGGTCGCCTGGACTTTCTCGACCGGCGTGCTGCGCGGCCATGAAGGCGGGCCGCTCGTCATCGGCGACACCATGTACATCCACAGTCCGTTCCCGAACAAGGTGTACGCCCTGTCCCTGGAAGACCAGAGCATCCGCTGGAAATACGAGCCGAAGCAGGACGCGGCCGTGATCCCGGTCATGTGCTGCGACACGGTGAACCGCGGCGTCGCCTACGCCAACGGCAAGATCTTCCTGCAGCAGGCCGATACCACCCTGGTCGCGCTCGATGCCAAGACCGGTGCCGAATTGTGGAAGAACAAGGTGGGCGATCCGAAGATCGGCGAAACCACCACCAACACGCCCCATGTCTTCAAGGACAAGATCATCACCGGGATCAGCGGCGGCGAATTCGGCGTGCGCGGACGCGTCACTGCGCACGACATGAACACCGGCAAAGTGCTGTGGAAAGCGTACAGCACGGGACCGGACAACGAACTGATGGTCGATCCCGCCAAAACCATGACCTGGACCGATGGCAAGATGGCGCCGATCGGCCCGGACTCCTCGCTCAAGAGCTGGAAGGGCGATCAGTGGAAACTGGGCGGCGGCACCACCTGGGGCTGGTACAGCTACGACCCGGCGACGAACCTGATGTACTACGGCACCGGCAACCCGAGCACCTGGAATCCGCGCCAGCGTCCGGGCGACAACAAGTGGTCGATGACCATCTTCGCGCGCGACCTCGACACCGGGATGGCGAAGTGGGTCTACCAGATGACGCCGCACGACGAGTGGGACTATGACGGCGTCAACGAGATGATCCTGGCCGACATCAAGGTCAAGGGCCAGCAGCGCAAGGCGCTGGTGCACTTCGACCGCAACGGCTTCGGTTATACGATGGATCGCGTCAGCGGCGAACTGCTGGTGGCGGAGAAATTCGATCCGAAAGTGAACTGGGCGACCCACGTCGACATGAAGAGCGGTCGGCCGCAGGTGGTGGCGAAGTACAGCACCGACAAGAACGGGCCCGACGTCAATTCGAAGGGCATCTGCCCGTCCGCGCTTGGCACCAAGGATCAGCAACCTGCAAGTTTCAGCCGCAAGACCGGGCTGTTCTATGTGCCGACCAACCACGTCTGCATGGATTACGAGCCCTTCCAGAGCGAGTACACCGCGGGCCAGCCGTATGTCGGCGCGACCCTCTCGATGTATGCGGCGCCGAACAGCCATGGCGGCCTGGGTAACTTCATCGCCTGGGATGCGGGCACCGGCAAGATCGTCTGGTCCAAACCCGAGAAGTTCTCGGTCTGGAGCGGGGCGCTGTCCACTGCCGGCGACGTCGTGTTCTACGGCACCCTGGAAGGCCACATCAAGGCCGTCGACGTGAACGGCAAGGAACTGTGGAAGTTCAAGACGCCATCCGGGATCATCGGCAACGTCCACACTTGGGAATTCAAGGGCAAGCAATACATCGGCGTGCTGTCCGGGATTGGCGGCTGGGCCGGGATCGGTCTCGCGGCCGGCCTGACCAAGGGCACCGAAGGCCTGGGCGCGGTGGGCGGCTACAAGGACCTGGCCAAGTACACCGAGCTCGGGGGCGTGCTCACGGTGTTTGCATTGCCCGACCGCGTACTGCCGGCTGGGCAGGCAACGGCCATGCGCAGCAAATAAGAAGCTCGTAGGCAGAGTGTGTGAAAACGGTTGCCGGTCGCAAGCGCCGGCAACCGTGTCCCAAGTGTCTTATCTCCAGGAATGCATATGAACAGATTGACAAAGAAAGCTGGGATCGCGGCCGCTTGCTGTGCCCTGATCGGAACGTCCGGGTTACTGTTCGCACCCGCCATGGCGGCCGATACGGCGCCGTACAAGGTCGCTCAGGGTAACCAGGTCGACGCGCAAACCTTGAGCGGCTGGAAGACCTGGCGCGCCATGGCGTGCGAGCGCTGCCACGGCGCGGCGCAGGAAGGCATGGTCGGTCCCTCGCTGGTGAACAGCCTGCGCGTGCTCAGCAAGGAAGAATTCAAGGTGGCCGTCCTCAAGGGACGGATCGAAAAGGGCATGCCGAACTTCGACACGAGCAAGATGGTGAGCGAAAACATCGACAACCTGTACGCCTACCTGAAAGGACGTTCCGACGGCGCCATCGAACCGGGCCGCCTGCAGGAGATCGGCAAATGAGGTGGCGCCCACAGTGGGAGCCGCTGGTGGCAGGCGGCGCCTGCGCGCTTGCCTGCCTGGGGGGGACGGCCGTTGCGCAGCCGGCTCCCGAACCCGGCTACGACAAGGTGCTGCGGGTCTGCCAGGACCCGAATAACCTGCCGCTGTCGAACCAGGCACTGGCCGGTTTCGAGAACAAGATCGCCGCCCTGTTTGCGCAGCAATTGGGCTGGAAGCTGGAGCACGCCTGGTTCCCGCAGCGGATGGGGTTCATTCGCAATACCTTGCGCGCAAAGGAAGAAAACGCGGATCACTTCAAGTGCGACCTGGTCACGGGCGTCCCCAAAGGCTTCGACATGGGCGCGACCACGCGGCCGTATTACCGTTCCACTTACGCCATGGCCTATGTCAAAGGCAAGGGACTGGACCGGGTGCGCAGCCTCGATGATTTGCTGGTTCTCGAGCCCGCACAACGCAAAAAGCTGCGCTTCGGCGCCTTCGGTGGTTCGCCGGTGACTGAATGGCTGCTGCAGAACGACTTGATGGAGCAGGTGACCTGGTACCAGAGCCAGACCGGCGACGCCGAACAATATCCCGGTGAAATCGTCGAAAAAGACTTGGCCAGCGGGAAGATCGATGTCGCCTTCGCCTGGGGGCCGATCGCCGGTTATTTCGCCAGGAATGCCCGTTCGGCGCAGATTGCCGCCATTCCATTGGTGTCAAAACCCGGCATGAAATTCGATTTCGAGATCGCCATGGCAGTACGCCATGCGGACAAGGACTTCCGCCAGCGCATCGATGGGCTGATCGGCGCGAACCAGGCGAAGATCCACGCGATCCTCGAACAATATGGCGTGCCGCTGCTGGAACAGCAGGCCGCCCTGACCTCGGCGCCACCAGTGACTTCATCAGCAGCGCCAACAGCGGCGAAGACACCATGAGCCGCCTGCCGAGACGCCACCCGGGCGCGCGCCTTATCTGCTTTCGGTTCGCCGTCCTTGCGTTCATGTCGATCGCCACAGCCGGCGCCCAGCCCGTCTCGCCCGCCGAAGTCCTGCTGTTCGAGACCGACCATCTCGCGAAGATGCAGGCGCCCGCCACCCTGGTCTATGAATTTCGCAAGCTCAGCAATGCCGAATCCCCGTTAACCGATAGCGTACAGCTCGACGTCTCGCGCAGCAAAGGGCAAGTGCAGGCTGCGCTCCACTTCCTCAGCGGGGCGCGCAAACGTGATCTGCCGAAGGTGGACGACGCCCACGGCAACCCGGTACTGCTTGGCTTTCTCGAGCACGATATTGGCGAGATGAAGCGCCTGACGGGGGGCGCTGTCGGCTATTTCCGCAAGCGCATCCGGCTGGCGCTGGCCAGTGCGCAGGTGACGCCGCAACGCATTACCTGGCAGGGTAAAACGGTGGAAGGAAAGGCCGTGCGCATCCAGCCCTATCTGGACGACCCGCTGCATGCGCGCTTCGAAAATTACGTGCGCAAGACCTATACCTTCGTGCTCAGCGATGCGGTGCCGGGCGGCCTGTATCAGGTAAGCACTTCGCTGGCGAACACGGGAGTCAAGCAACCGGGTACGGCCGGGGCGCGCACGGCCACCGTGGCTGGACCGACGTCGGGCGCTGCGCAACCTGGCGCGGCCACGCCCGGCGTAGCGAGGCCCGGCGTGGCGACGCCCGGCGTGTCCCCAGGGGCGGAAATGCCCGTCATCGACGAGACGCTCACCCTGGTCAAGGTCGTCGCTGCCCAGCGCTGAGCTCGGTGGGGGAGGCTGCCTGACATGGAATCAGCCGGAGGCACACGATGGCGCCCTTGAAAGTGTTTGCTTTCGATTACGTGGCGGAGGGCGGCTGGATGACACGCGCCTTGCCACGTTCGGTCACGCAGCAGGGCGCGATGCTGTTTGACGCCTTGCTGGCCGACCTTGGCGCCTTGCCTGGTGTCGAAGTGTGCACGATGGCGACGCTGTGCGGGCAGGGGACCGGCGGCGCGCTGGCGGCGCCCGCCTTTGGTGAGCGCTTTGCAAGCTGCGTGCAGGCGGCGGACGCGGTCTGGCCGCTGGCGCCGGAATCGGAAGGGCTATTGGAAGGCCTGTCGCGCGACATCCTGCGTGGCAAGCGTATCTTGCTGGGCAGCGCGCCGGGTGCGGTGCGGGTCGCGGGCAGCAAGCTCAAGGTGGCAAGGGCGCTGGCCGAGGGCGGTGTGGCTACCGTGCCGACCTATCGGCCGCACGCCTCCTTGCCGGATGGGGACGGCGCCTGGGTCGTCAAGCCAGAGGATGGCGCCGGCTGCCTCGACACCCGCCTGTTCAGCGACCGGGCCGCGGCCCTGGCCTGGATCCGCACCAACGCCGCGCAGGGTTATGTCTTGCAGCCTTTTATCGCGGGCAAACTCGGCAGCCTGTCGTTGATCTGTTGCGACGGCGCGGCGCGGCTGCTGGCGCGTAACGAGGAACGCGTGGCGGTGCGTGACAACCGCTTTCATTTCCTGGGCAGTACCGTGAATGGGCTGATGGATGCCGACGGTGCGCTCGAACGCCTGGCGCAGCAGGTGGCGGCGGCGCTGCCTACCTTGTGGGGCTATGTCGGCGTGGACATCATCCTGAGCGAGCGCGGCGCCGTGGTACTCGATGTCAATCCGCGCCTGACGGCGGCCTATGCGGGACTGCACGCCTCGATCGGCTGCAATCCGGCCGGCCTGGTGATCGATTTGCTGAAAGGTCCGGCGGCCATGCCGGGGGCACCGAGCGGGCGCCGGGTGGTCAGTGTCGACGTCGCCAGCTTCGCTCAAGACGCCGCTATCTGATCACCACGCCCCAGGGCAGCTTGCCCACCGCGATATCGCGCAGTTTGGTGCGGCTTGCGGTGTCGATCACAGTCACACTGCCGGAGCGGCCATTGGCGACATACAGTTTCTTGCCATCTGGCGTGAGCGCCATGTTCCAGGGACGCTGGCCCACCGGCACGGTGGCGACCACCTGGTTGCTGGCCGTGTCGATCACCGACACATTGGCGTCGCCGCCGTTCGACACATACACGTATTTCCCGCTCGGGTGCACGGCGATGCCATTCGCGCGCAGGCCGGCCTTGATACGGGCGACGATGGCAAAACTGGCGGTATCGATGACGAATACTTCGTTGGCGTTTTCGGTAGCGACATAGGCGCGGCTACTGTCCGGCAAAAAACCGATGCCGCGGGGGCGCGCGCCCACGGCGACCTGGGCCAGTTGCTTGCGGCCGGCGAAATCGAGGATGTCGACGGCGTCGCCTTCCTCGGCACTGACGAACACCAGGCGCCCGTTCGGACTGAACACGGCGTGTTCCGGATTCTTGCCGCGCACCGGGATCGAAAACGCCAGTGCGCGGGTGTTTGTGTCGAGGACCGCGATCTCGTTCTTGCCCTCGAGCGCCGCGATCACCCAGCGTCCGTCCGGCGAGATCGAGACGCCTTCGGGCGACTCGCCCAGCGCCACCGTGGCGCCCAGCGTGCGCGTTTCAAGCTCGACCAGCTGCAGGCGGTTGTTCGGCTGGTCGCTGACATACAGCCAGCGTGCGTCGTTACCGACGGCCAGGCCGCGCGGCTTGGAGCCGCCGGGCAGCTCGCCCACGACCTGGTCAGTGGCCGTGTCGATCACCGAGATCGTGCCCGACCCCTCGTTCGGCACATACGCGAACGGGGCGGCCAGCAGGGGTGGTGCCACCGCAAAAGCGAGGGCGGCGGCAAGACGGCGGAAGGACGGTGACATCATCGGTTCTCCAGGGGCAGGTTGGCAGGTAGCCGGCCCGCACGCGCGCGGCGCTGCGGCCACATGCGCAGCAGCAGGCCGTCGCGATCGATCAGCATGTGCTTCGCCACTGCGAGCACGTGCATGGCAACGAGCAGCGCCAGCAGCAGCGCGGCAAAGCGGTGGGCGCCGTTGAAGACGGCATACAAGGCCTTGTCGTCAGGTCCCCAGGGCGCCCAGCGCACCACATTGAAAAACTTGACGCCGTGCTTGCTGAAATTCGAGGCCAGATAGCCCGACAAGGGCAAGGCCAGCATGCATGCGTACAAAAGAATATGGCTGACCCTGGCCGCGCGGCGCTGCCAGCGCGGGGTGGTCGCCGGCAGCGGCGGCGGCGTGTGCGCCAGGCGCCAGCCCAGGCGCAGCAGGATCAGCAGGCCGATCAGGATGCCGCTGCTTTTATGGAGGTTGACGTAATAGCCGCGCGCCGGTGTGCCGCGCGGGATGTCTTCCAGCGCCAGGCCGAACGCGATTTGGCCGAGCAACAGCAGCGCGACCAGCCAGTGCAGGGCGATCGCGGTGCTGGTATAGCGTGCGTGGGTGAGTGCGCCCATGGCGTAGAACCTTAATGAAACAGCGACTTGTCCGGATGCTCGATATTCAGGCGCTGCAGTTTGCGGTAGAGCGTGTTGCGGCTGATGTTGAGCTCGCGGGCAACGCCGCTCAGGTTCCACTGTTGGCGTTTCAGCTCCTGCAGCAGCACCTCGCGCTCCGCGCACTCGAAGGGATTGAGTCCGGCGTCAACCCTGGCGGCGGGCACGGTGGCAGGGGGGCAAGCGCAGTCCGCGGGGAGCTCGGCAGGGGGCTCGGCCGCCGGCACGCCGACGGCCGCCGCCATGCCGCTGAGGGGTTGCCGGTATTCGGGCGGCAAGTCATGCACGGTGAGGCGGTCCGATTCGCGCAGCGCGATCATGGTGCGCAGCAGGTGGCGCAGCTGGCGCAGGTTGCCGGGCCAGCGCTGCCGTTCCAGCAGGGCTAGCAGCTTGTCGTCGAGCTCGACCGGACATCCGGCATCGCTTTCCTCGCGTGCCAGCTGGCGGATCAGCGCGCCGCGGTCGAACCGGTCGCGCAGCGGCGGCAGGGTGAAGGTGACCCCTTGCAGCCGGTAGTACAAATCCTCGCGGAATTCCCCACGCTCGATCTTCTTGCCGAGGTCGCAATGGGTGGCGCTGATCAGGCGAATGTCGAGCTTGACAGGCGCTTCGCCGCCGAGCGGCATCACTTCGCGTTCTTCCAGTACGCGCAGCAGCCTGGCCTGCAGGGTGACCGGCATGTCGCCGATTTCGTCGAGGAACAGGGTGCCGCCATTGGCTTGCAACAGTTTGCCGCGCTGCCCCTCCTTGCTGGCGCCGGTAAAGGCGCCCGCGCGATAGCCGAACAGTTCGCTCTCGACGAGCGATTCGGGAATGGAGGCGCAGTTAATGGCGACGAAAGGACGGGTGGCGCGGCTGCCGGACAAATGCATCGCGCGCGCAAAACGCTCCTTGCCGCTGCCGGTTTCGCCCAGCAGCACGATGGCCACGTTGCGCTCCATGACCCGCTTGGCGGTGTCCACATTGGCGCGCATCGCAGGATCCCCCAGGTGCAGCGCATCGAGCGCGCTGGCCGCGGCTTGGGCCGGCGTCCCTTCGAGGCGCGCTGGGCGGCGTGCGCCGAGCGTCGCCACCGGCTGGTAGACGACGGCGAAAAAGCGCGCGTTGCTGCGCACTTCGAAAATCGGGACCGGGTGATAGGCGCGCCGCACGCTGCTGTCGACCAGGCCGGAAAAGGTGATGTTGAACAGTTCGCAAACATCGCGGCCGACGATCTCGCCTGGTGTCGTGTAGCCGAGCAGGGACACGGCCGCGCGGCTCGCGGCCAGCACCGTGCCGGTGATGGACAGCGCAATCGCGCCTTCGCTCAAGGTGCCGACGAACTCGGGCCGGTTGTGGAAGCGCAGGATGTAGTCGTGCCGGAACTGGTTCAGGAAGACCCGGTTCTCGATCAACTGCACCGACATGCTGACCAGGGCCAGCGTGTGCTGCTGGGCCAGGCGCGATTCGCCGGAGGCGTCGAGCACGCCGACCAGTTCGCCGTCATGGTCGAAGATCGGGGCCGCGGCGCAGCTGAGGCCGATATTCCGGGACAGGTAGTGTTCGTCCTGGTGCACGGTGAGCGGGCGCCGTTCGACCAGGCAGGTGCCCATGCCGTTGGTGCCTTGCACGCGCTCGCTCCAGACCGCACCCTGCATCAGGCCGGTCTTGGAGGCGGCGTGGGTAAAGGCAGGGTCGCCGAAGTAATTGAGCAGCACGCCCTCGCGGTCGGTCAGCATGATCGCGTAGCCGGAACCGGCCAGCTGCTGGTACAGGTTCGCCATCTCGACCTTGGCGACGGCCTGCACGTCGGCCAGGCGTTCCTGGCGTTCTTGCAGTTCGCTGGTAGCGACCACTTCGGGATCGGCACAGCTGTCGGGGTTGAGCTGGTATTCGTTGAGGCAACGGATCCACGACCGGGTGATCCGGTTGCCCGATCCAATGCAATCGGCGCCAATGCGGTCGTGGACGACCGAATGGACGCGCTTGACGTGTTCCACGGCAAACTTCGACATGCTGTCTCCTGCGTCCCGCAACGAGCGCCGGTTCATGGTCCGGCGACTGTCACTGTGTGGACTGTTTTGTGAGTTTGACACCCCATCTGTTGTAGAGAATACACCGTTCAACTATCGGATTGTCGGCCACTTTCCATTTTTTTTGAATACTTGCCGGTGCCGTATGCACCTCACACAACAAACTACAGAGCCGCATCAGCACGGCTGCGATCGCCGGGAACATATGACGGAAATAATGGTCCCGGCTGTCCGAACGGCTATTTGGCGATCAGGAGCAGGGTGCCGCGCCCGCACACGCCATAGCTGGTGTTCTCGCCGCCGACCAGGACTTCGGTTCCCGGCGCCTGCACTTGCGCCGCGCCTTCCGCCCAGCCGCAGGTGTCGGTGACGCGATACCAGGTTTTATTCGCCCCCGGCCATGGCAGCGTGAAGTTCACTTGCGCGCTCCAGGCATTGTGGGCGACATACATGGCGGACGCCGGATCGCCGAACTCCGAGCCGTCGATGCGCCAGGCGATCGCATGGTTGGCCGTGTCGTTGAAATAGGCCGCATCGGCGACCGCGCCGGCCGGTGTGAACCAGCGCAGCTGCTCCATCACATTGCCGTTGTTGTCGACGCTCGAATAGAAGTTGGCTGGACGCAGGGCCGGGTGCGCCTTGCGAAAGGCAATCATCGCCTTGGTAAAGGCCTGGAAGTTGCTCTGGTCCGTGGTGCGGGTCCAGCTCAGCCAGTTGGCCGACGAATCGAGGTTGTACGGGTTGTTGTTGCAGTTCATGCTGCGCAGCGCTTCATCGCCGCCGACGATCATCGGCACGCCGCTCGATAACATCATCAGCGCCATGCCGTTGCGCGCTGCCTTGCGCTGGTCAGCCGCGACGCCGCCCTGGTCCCAGTTGTTGTTGTTGTCCTCGCCGCCATCGCTCGGACCGTAGGGCCAGGCCTGGCCATTGTTCTTGCTGTTGCAGCTGTACAGGTCTTTTAAAGTAAAACCGTCGTGGGCGGTAATGAAATTGACCGAGTGCCAGGGCTTGCGGCCATCGTCGCCATACAAATCGCTCGAGCCGGCGAAGCGCGTGGCCATCTGGCCGGGCGTGATCGCCACGCTGCCGAGTTTGTTTTGCGCCTGGCGCACCACGTCGCGGTAGGCGCCGTTCCATTCGGCCCAGCCGCTCGGGAAGCCGCCGACCTGGTAAGAATTGCCGCCGATCGCCCACGGTTCGGCAATCAGGTCGACGCCGGTCCCGCCGGCGGCCGCGCGCGGCGGCAGCTCGGCGGTGATGCGGTTGAGCGCATTGCCGGCATCCATCTTGTCGAAATTAAAGCAGCCGTGCTGGCAGGTGTTGCCCAGCACCGAGGCCAGGTCGAAGCGGTAGCCGTCCACGCCCAGCTTGTCGCGCCAGTAGGCGAGCGAGTCGATGATCAGGTTCTGGGCAACCGTGTTGCGCGTGTTGTAGTTACCGCCGACACCGGTGTTGTCCCAGGAGTTCTGGAAGTCCGCCGTCAGGCTGTAATAGGTGGCATTGTCCAGGCCGCGCATGCTCAGCACGTTATAGGTCGTCTTGTCGGTCGGCGACCAGGCGCCGCCTTCGCCGGTATGGTTGTAGACGACGTCGATCAGCACCTTGATGCCGTTGTCGTGGAAGGCCTTGACCATTTCCTTGAACTCGCGCGTCGGGCCGCCCGGCGTCTTGTCATAGGCATAGCGGCGGTCCGGGGCGAAATAGTTCAGGGTCATGTAACCCCAGTAATTGTCGCCGGTCGTCGTGGTGGGATCGCTGTCGTTGGTGTCGTTCTGGGTTTCCTGCAGCGGCAGGAATTCGATGGCGGTCACCCCCAACGCGGCCAGCGCCGCCGCCTTCAGCCCCGCGCCTTTGTAGGTGCCGCGGTAAGCGGCGCTGATACCGCTGTCGTTCATCGTCAGGCCGCGTACATGGGCTTCGTAGACGACGTCGTCCTTCAACGCACGCGTCGGCTTGGTGCCGGTCACTTGCGTGTCGCCGGCCAGCACGATGCCTTTTGGCGCGGACGAGCCGCTGTCGATGTTGCGGTAGGTCGCGCCGCTGGCATAGATGGTGCCGTTGCTCATCGTCGGCGTGGTCGGATCGTGGCTCAGTTCGAGCGCGTAAGGGTCGCTCAAGAGCTTGTTCGGGTTAAAACGGTTGCCGGCGGCATCGACGTCGCTGATAAAACCAAGGCCCGAACCCTTGGTCCAGCCGGCGTTGTAGGGCCAGTTCGGGCCCCAGGCGCGGTAGCCGTAATACAGGGTGCCGCCCAGGCCCTGGCCGCTCAGGGTCGAGGCCGGAAGCGTCACGCT
Source organism: Massilia sp. CMS3.1 (assembly GCF_051262535.1). Taxonomy (NCBI): domain Bacteria; kingdom Pseudomonadati; phylum Pseudomonadota; class Betaproteobacteria; order Burkholderiales; family Oxalobacteraceae; genus Massilia; species Massilia sp. CMS3.1. The sequence continues at coordinate 14,986 of NZ_JBIMES010000027.1, forward strand.
CCAGATGCCGCCCGTGTTGGTCATCGCATAGCGCGCCTTTTCGGCAGTGCCGGTGGCCGTGCTGTACAGGTAGAGCTCGATGCGCGTGGCTTTGCCTGAATACACTTTGAAGGTGACGTTGGCCTTGGTGGCGTCATAGGCGGCGCCGAGTTTATTCGGGTTGATGGCAGCCCAGGCCGGGGCGCCGAGCAGGGCGCCCGTGATCAGGGCGGCGAGCAGTTTCTGTTGGAATCGCATGTCAGTCTCCGATATTTGTTTGTATTTTTTAAACATTTGTTGGCATCAGCGTCTTCTTTCAAGCGCTTGCTGTACTTTCGCTACCTCTGCTGGGTGGCTCATCAATACTGCGAGGAGAAGCTACTCCCGAGTTCGCTTGAAGTCAATCGGGTCCGCGTAGTTTTGCTACGGATCGGCTCAAGCAATTGGGCCGTGCTGGGGTCTGACTTCATTCTGGTGCACAATCGAGGGTGCGATGTTGCCAATCGAATAAAACAGGACAAGCATGAACGAACAGGTTGCACGACGGGTCGTGCTGGTGCGCGCGATCGAAAGCGCCGATACCGGCCACCAGGTGCTGAGCGAGGACGACCGCAAGTACGCCAGCCGCAGCGCGCGCGAACTGGCCGCATGGCAGGCGGCCGACAGCAAGGCCGCGGCCACCCAGGAACATTTCCTCGAGCAGCGCTCGGAGCAGATCATCAAACGCCTGGCCGAACGCACGCCGGCGTTTGCCAGCTTCCAGCGCCGCCGCCTCGGCCTGCCCGGCTTCTGGGCGGCGTTGCCGGTGCTGAGCCTGTTCGCCGGCGCACTGCTCGACCGCATCGCCGATCCGCACCGGGTCGATTTGCTGTCGGCGCCACTGCTGTTCATCATCGGCTGGAATGTGCTGGTGTATCTGTTCCTCCTGATCCGGGCCGTCATCCCGGGCCAAAGAAAAACCGGCTTGGCGGGGCAGGGGCTGCTGCGCCGCCTGAGTGTCGGCAAGGCCGCGCTGCCGCGCAAGCTCCCAGGCGCGCTCTCCACCGGCATGACCGATTTCATGACCGAATGGGCCGTGCTGAGCGAACCGCTGACGCGCGCTCGCCTGTCGCGCACCGTGCACCTGTCGGCGGCGGCATTCGCCCTGGGCGCCGTGCTGTCGCTGTATGCGCGCGGCCTGCTGACCCAATATGTCGCCGGCTGGGAAAGCACTTTCCTCGATGCGACCCAGGTCCACACCCTGCTGTCCTGGCTGTTCGCACCCGTGCTGCTCCTGTTCCCGTTCTTGCAGGGCTTTACGCTGGCCGACATCGAATCGCTGCGTTTCGGCGCCGGCGCCGGCACATCAAGCGCGGGCGGCGAGCGCTGGGTCCATCTGTATGGCGCGACGATCTTGCTGCTGGTCGTCCTGCCGCGCCTGATCCTGGCAACGCTGGCCGGCTGGCGTGCGCGGCGCCTGGCGCGCCGTTTCCCGCTCGAGCTCGAACATCCATACTTCCGCCGGCTGGCCGACAGCATCGGCGCCGGAACGGCTGCCGTCCTGCGCGTGCTGCCCTACAGTTTTACGCTCGACGAAGCGCGCGACCGCGGCCTGTGGACGGTGGCGGCGATGGCGCTGGGCGCCCAGGCGCGCGTGCTGCTGCGTCCGAGCGTGCCGTATGGCGAGGAGCCGAAGGAGGCGCTGGGCGATACGCCCTTCGACGAAGCCGGCGTCACCGTCACGGCAGCCCTGTTCAGCCTGGCGGCGACACCGGAGAAGGAAAATCACGGTGCCTTCCTCGATGTGCTCGTCAAGAACAGCAAGCGCGGCGTGGCCGTATTGCTGGACGAATCGAGCATGACCGAACGCGGCGCCGGCCAAGCCGGTCTTGATGCACGTGTGCTCGAACGCATCGCCCTATGGCGCCAGTTCTGCAGCTTTCACGGCACTGCCGCCACGGTGGTGAACCTGGTCGACCCCGACAAACACCCGATCGAACTGGGTGCCGGCCTGGCCTTGCCGGAGCTGCGATGAGCGACATGCCCGTTAACATGCCCGTTAAAATCCAGTTCGCGCTGGTCTCGCACACCAACAACGGCAAGACGACACTCGCGCGCACCCTGGTCGGCGCCGACGTGGGGGAAGTGCGCGACGCCGCCCACGTGACCACCTTCGCCGAAGCGCATCCGCTGCAGACCACGCCGCTGGGCGACACCCTGCTGCTGTGGGACACGCCTGGCTTCGGCGATTCGGTGCGTCTTCTTAAACGCCTGGCGCTGACGGGAAACCCGATTGGCTGGTTCCTGCGCGAAGTGTTCGACCGCTACCGCGACCGTCCGTTCTGGCTCAGCCAGCAGGCTTTGCGCGCGGCCAAAGATGAAGCCGATGTCGTGCTTTATCTCGTCAATTCCTCGGAAGCGCCGGGCGACGCCGGCTATCTGCCGGCCGAGATGAACATCCTGGAGTGGCTCGGCAAACCGGTGGTGGTCCTGCTCAACCAGATGGGACCGCCGCGCACCGGGGCCGCCGAGGGTCGCGAACAGCAAGAGTGGAAAAAGCACCTGGCGCGCTTTGGCGTCGTGCGCGAGGTGCTGGCGCTCGATGCCTTTGCACGCTGCTGGGTACACGAACACGTGTTCTATGAGGCGGTCGCGCCGCTGATCGCACCCGAGAAACAGGCTGGCTACCTGCGCCTGCGCACGGCCTGGGAAGCGAACAACCGCCAGCGCTACGCCAGTGCCTTGCGCATCAGCGCTGAACAGGTGGCGGCCGCCGCACGCGACAGCCAGCCGCTGGCGGAAGGGAACGCCGGCTTCCTGCGTTCGGCCCTGAAAGCGGTCGGCCTGAACAAGGACCAGCAGGGGCGCCAGGAAGCGGCGATGGCGGCGCTGGTCGAGCGCCTGAACGGCGAGATCAACAAGGCGACCATGCGCATGCTGGTACTGCACAAGGTCGATCCGGGCGAGGCGCGGGTCATCAACACGCGGGTCCGCGAGAATTTCGCGGTGCACGCACCGATCGACAAGGCGCAGGCCGGCCTGCTGGGCGCGGTGGTCTCCGGCGCGGCGACGGGCCTGTCGGCCGACCTGATGGCGGGCGGCCTGACGCTGGGCGGCGGCGCGCTGCTCGGGGCGCTCGTCGGCGGCCTGACGGCGGCCGGCGCCGCCTGGGGTTTCAATCAGCGCAACGACGGCGACAAGCCGGGCGTGCAGTTCGCCGACGCCTTCCTGCAGACGCTGCTGGTGGGTGGCGTGCTGCGCTACCTGGCGGTGGCCCACTTCGGACGCGGGCGCGGCAACTATGTCGAGAGCGAAGCGCCGGCCTTCTGGCAGGCGGAAGTCGAGGCGGCACTCGGCGCGCAGGGCGACCAGCTGGCGACGCTCTGGCAGCAGGTGCGCGCCGCGCCCGACCTGGCTGCCGCAAGCGCACACCTGCTGGCGCTGATCGCGCCGGCGACGGATGCCACGCTGGCGCGCCTGTACCCGGGCACGCTTGCCGCGCTTCCGGAAAAGGAATTGCCCGCCGCCGTGTGACACCTGTTCCATTTTGATACAGGTGGGCGCCCGGATCGCATCATTTACCCATGGCACGTCCCTTGCTCCTACTGGTCCTTATCGACATCGATCGGGAGGGAAGGCATGAGGGTGCGAGCGGCGTGCAATGGAACGACCGAAGGTCGAAGCGGACGTACACGCGGCGCGTGGCGGGCAGGTGGCGATTGCGCGCGCCTGCGCCTGCTGCTGGCAAGTGCGATCGCCCTGGCGCTGACGCCGGTGCGCCACGCAGCCGCAACCCCCGCGTTGCCTGAGTCGCAGGAAGCGCCGATCGCGCGGGTCGAGGTGATCGGCGTGGTGCCCTTCGCCGACAGCGGCAGCGACCCGCGCCTGCTGCCGTATGCCATCCAGACGCTCGACCGCGAGGCCTTGCGCGATGCCCGCGGCGCCAACCTGGTCGAGACGATGGCGCGCCGCCTGCATGGGGTGAACGTCAACGAGATCGTCGGCAGTCCGTTCCAGACCGACCTCACCTACCGCGGTTTTCGCGCGTCTCCCCTGCTCGGCACCGGGCAGGGACTGTCGGTGTATCTCGATGGTGTGCGCATCAACGAACCGTTCGGCGACGTCGTCAACTGGGACATGCTGCCGGAAGCGGCGATCAAGCGTCTCTGGCTGGTGCCGGGTTCGAACCCTTTATATGGCTTGAACACGCTGGGCGGCGCGATCGCGCTCGAGACCGGCTCGGGCCTGGCCGACCCCGGCTTCGAGGGTGCGTTCTCGATCGGCGAACACGGACGGCGCCGCGCCGACCTGGCCTATGGCGTGCGTGGCCAGGATGGCTGGCATGGCTTTGCGGCCGCCACCCTGTTCGACGAGGATGGTTGGCGCGACCATTCCGCCGGCCGCCTCGGCAACCTGTTCGTCAAGGCCGGGCGCGAGGGCCGCGACACCGACTGGCAGGTGACGTTGCTGGGCGGACGCAGCCGGATGCTGGGCAACGGCCTGGTGCCGAGCTACCGCGACGAAGACGGCACGCTCGAGCCGGGTTTATACGAAGAGGACCGGCGCGCGGTCTACACCTACCCTGACCGCACCCGCAACCGCGTGCTGCAGGGGGCTTTGCGGCTCACGCACCGGCTCGCGCAGGGCAGCGAACTGACGGCCTCCGCCTACGCGCGCAACAGCCGGCGCGACACCGTCGGCGGCGATGTCGGCGACGACTATGGCGATTACGTCGAAGATTGCGCCGACGGTTTCCTGCTTGATGGCAGGCCTGCCGATCCGGACGAGTGCGGTTTTACGCGCGCGGACGGGGAAGCCTTGCACCCGGCCAGCCTGAATACCACCAGCACGCGCCAGCGCGGGCACGGCGCCAGCATCAACCTGGCGCGCAATGTGCGCGGCAACCTGCTCAATCTGGGAGCGACCTGGGACCGCAGCCGTGTCCATTTTTCCCAGTTCGAGCAGGAAGCCTTTTTCACGCTTGACCGCGGCGTCGAGGCAGATGAAGACGAAGAACGCGAGCCGATGTCCTCGGTCGCAGGCACGGCGCAGGCCTACGGCGTGTATGCCGCCGCGACCCTGGCGCTGGCACCCGCCACCCACCTGACGGCTTCGGCCCGCTATAACCACGCCCGCGTCGGCAATACGCTTACCACCGAAGACGGTCCCAAACCGTACGAAGCGTTTACCTATCAACGTTTGAATCCCTCCCTCGGCCTGACCCACGCGCGCGGGCCGCTGACCTGGTTCGCGAACATCGCGCAAAGCAACCGGGTGCCGACCGTGATCGAACTCGGATGCGCCGATCCGGAGGAGCCGTGCCGGCTGCCGGTCGGGCTGCAATCGGATCCCTATCTGAAGCAGGTGGTCTCGCGCACGATGGAAGCGGGCCTGCGCGGCGGGCGCGGCGATTCCGGTTTCAGCGCCACGCTCTACCGCACGGTAAACCGCGACGACATCCTGTTCGGCCGCGCCGGCGCCTCGCGTGCCGGCTATTTTTCGAACTTCGCGCGCACCCGGCACCAGGGCGCCGATCTCGGTGCGCACGGACAGTGGGGGGCGTGGCGCGCCAGTGCCGACTACAGCTATCTGCGCGCGACCTACGATGCCGACGGAACCCTGTTTACCGGTGCGCGCACGGTGACGGTCGGGCCGGGTACGCCGATCGCGGGCTTGCCGCGCCATACCTTGAAACTGGGGCTGGACTGGGATGTGCGGCCGGGCCTCGTACTGGGGGCTAACGTGCAGGCGGTGTCGCATGCGGCGGCGCAGGGGAATGAGGATGGGTTGATCGCGGATGCCGGGGACGATGACGAGGCGCGCCGCGCCGACTGGAGCGTGCGCGGGCATGCCGTCGTAAACCTGCATGCCAGCTGGCGTCCAGCTCCCGGGTGGGAGCTGTTCGCGCGGGTAGGCAACCTGTTCGACCGGCGCTATGAAAGTTTTGGCGCGATTGCGGTGGATATGTTCCCGGAAGGGCGCTTGTTGCAACCGCATGCCGGCGCGGTGGAGCCGGCGCATGCGCGCTTCGTGGCGCCGGGTGCGCCACGGACCTTCAATGCGGGCTTGCGGTATCGGTTTTGATTAAAACTGATACTGCCCACTGACCCCCACCACCCAATTCCTGCCCGGCGCGCCTTCATAAAAGCGCCGATTCGCGTCGCCCACGATCACCGATCCCACATACTGCTTGTCGAACAGGTTATTCAAGCGCACGAACTCCTTGATCGTCCACCCGGCCCATTCCTGTTTGGCCTGCGCCCGTGCATTGAAGATCGCATACCCGGGCGCCGGCTGGGCCGTGTTCGTGTCTTCCGCAAACACGCGCCCGTTGCCGATGGCCTCGAATGCCGCGCCATAGCGCCCGGCCGCTTCCTTCCAGCCCAATTCTCCGTAGACGCTGGTCTTCGGCACGCCCGGCAGGCGGCTACCCTTTGGCACCGTACCGAAACCTTCGTCATAGATCGCGCGCAGCGCCGACAGCGCGAGTTTCGCACTCCAGCCGGCGCCCAGGTCCGCATCGAGCGACAATTCACCGCCCTGGCGCAATGTCGCGCTGGCGTTGCGGTAGCTGGTGCGTCCGCCACTCGACACGTCGACCACCAGCTCATCCTGGGTCTTGACCTGGAACAGCGCAGCATTCACGCGCATGTTACTGCCTATAAAAGCTTTCGCACCCGCTTCCAGATGGGTGCTGGTGGCCGGCTGCAAATTAAAATTGAAGCCGGCGCCGGCACCGGAATAAAACACTTCGTTCAGGGTCGGCGTCTCGAAGCCGCGCGCCGCGCTGGCGTACACGTTCAGGGTCGGCGAGACCTTGTACAGCACGCCGACCAGGGGCGTCGTGTGGCTGTAGCGCACCCCGCCGCTATCGTTGCCGTTCGAGAGGTAACCGTCGGCCACATCGAATTTCATACGGCTGTGGCGCACGCCGCCCGTGACGACCCATTCGCCACGTTCCCATTCCGCCTGCAGGTAGGGGTCGAGGTTGCTGACCTTGTCTTCTTCGTCGCGGCGCAGGCGCCCGCGCACGCCGAACACGTCGCCCACGAAATTCTCGAAGCCCTGGCGGCTATCTGTCGAGCGGCCGGCGTCGATGCCGACGGTGGTGCGCAGCGTACCGCCGCCAAGCTCGCGCACGTCGCGCCAGTTGACGTCGAAGCCGAGGAAGTCGCGGTCGAAGTCGACCACGCCGCCGGAGTGGGTCGGCGGCGCCTGGAAGCCGCGCGAGAACGACTGGTACTGCACCACGCGCCGGTTGCCGCCGTAAGCCGTCACCTGCAGGCGGTTGGCGCCGAAGCGCTGTTCCCAGGTCATCCCGAGCTGCTTGTGGTCGATGCTTTTGCGGGTGTTGTAGCGTTCGGCCAGGGTGCGCTGGGGACTGGCGGTATCGGTGGTATCGATTTCGCCGGCGCGCGGATCGCGCCCGTACGTAGCCCAGGTGACGCCAAGCGGATCCTGCGTGTCGTCCTGGCGCAGGCCGCTCGCGGTCAGCACGAGGCGGCTGGTGGGCGATGTCGCCATCGTCAGCTTGGCATACGCCTGGTCGCGCCGGGCGGCGCCATGGTCGCGAAAGCCGTCGGTGTCGAAGCGCGAAACGTCGATCAGGTAGCCGATGCCGTTCGCCTCGCCCTGGGCGTTCACGTCGAGCTTGCGCATGCCGTAGCTGCCGGCCGAGACGCTCGTTTCAATTGCGGGCGGCCCTTTCGGGTCGCGCGTAAACAGCTGGACTACGCCGCCCGAGTGGTTCCCGTACAGCGCGGAGAAGGGGCCGCGCAGCACTTCGATGCGCTCGGCCATGTCGAGGTTGAAGGTGGCGGCCTGGCCCTGGCCGTCGGGCATGGTGGCCGGAATGCCGTCGGCGATCAGGCGTACGCCGCGTACGCCGAAGGCCGAGCGGGCGCCGAAGCCGCGCGAAGAGATTTGTAAATCCTGCGCATAGTTCTGGCGGTCGCGTGCGACCAGGCCCGGCACCGCGGCCAGCGCTTCGGAGGCGTTCACGCGCGGCTGGGTATCGCGGATCTGCGATGCATCGATCACGTCGATAGCGGCCGGCAGGTCGAAGCTGGTGTGCTCGGAGCGGCTGCCCGTGACCACGACGACATTCAGCGGTCCCTGCGGTGTCTCTGCTGACTGAGCAGCCGTTTCAGCGGCCGTTTCAGCAGCGGCAAACGCCATCAGCGGCCAGCAGGCACACAGGGCGGCGATCGCGTTCAAGCGAAATGCAGTTTGCTTCATTGGTTCTCCATTGTTGGGATAGCTCCCTGACCGGGGCAGGGTGGTACTAATTCGACAAGCAATATACCTGCCATCCTGAAAACACGCTTGCACCGCGATGGCATGCTGCTTGCATTGCTTTCAACACGGCGCCTGCACTGTTCCAATTTTGAGCAGGTGTACCAAAAAACGGTCAGCGCAACACGCTCATCCCCTATGACGCAGGGCTGGCACGGCACTTGCGGCACCCTTTGCGTGCTTTGACACATCCGTTGCCGCCAACGGCCTATAACCATCAAGAAAGAGGATGACATGAATCTCGCGGACATCAGCAAGCTCGGCGTCGCCAATCCGTTCAAGCAACGCTACGACAATTACATCGGTGGGCGTTTCGTGGCCCCAAGCAAGGGCGAGTATTTCCCCAACGTCACGCCGATTACTGGTCAGCCCTTCTGCGAAATCGCGCGTTCAACGAGCGAGGACATCGAACTGGCGCTGGACGCGGCCCATGAAGCGAAAGAAGCCTGGGGCAAGACTTCGCCGGCCGAGCGCGCCAACATCCTCAACAAGATCGCCGACCGCATCGAGCAGAACCTGGCGATGATCGCCACCGCCGAGACCATCGACAACGGCAAACCGATCCGCGAGACGATGGCGGCCGACATTCCGCTGGCGATCGACCACTTCCGTTATTTTGCCGGCGCCATCCGCGCGCAAGAGGGGTCCATTGCCCAGATCGACCATGAAACCTACGCTTACCATTTTCACGAGCCGCTCGGCGTCGTTGGCCAGATCATCCCGTGGAACTTCCCGATCCTGATGGCGGTATGGAAGCTGGCGCCGGCTCTGGCCGCCGGCAACTGCGTGGTGCTGAAACCGGCCGAGCAGACCCCGGCCTCGATCATGGTGCTGATGGAGCTGATCGGCGACCTGCTGCCGCCTGGCGTGATCAACGTCGTCAATGGTTTCGGCCTCGAGGCGGGTAAACCCCTGGCCTCGAGCAAGCGCATCGCAAAAATCGCGTTCACCGGAGAGACCGGTACCGGGCGCCTGATCATGGGGTACGCGGCGCAGAACCTGATCCCGGTGACGCTGGAGCTGGGCGGCAAGTCGCCGAATATCTTCTTTGCCGACGTGATGGACGCGGACGACGAATTCTTCGACAAGTGCCTCGAAGGTTTCGCCATGTTCGCGCTGAACCAGGGGGAAGTCTGCACCTGCCCGTCGCGCGTGCTGGTCCAGGAATCGATCTACGAGCGCTTTATCGAGCGTGCGCTGGCGCGGGTGGCGGCGATCAAGCAGGGCAACCCGCTTGACTCGTCGACCATGATCGGCGCCCAGGCGTCGCAGGAGCAACTCGAAAAAATCCTGTCCTACCTCGACATCGGCCGCCAGGAAGGCGCCGAGGTGCTTGCCGGCGGCGAGCGCTACGAGCAGGCGGGCGAGCTGGCCGGCGGCTACTACGTGCATCCGACCGTGTTCAAGGGCGATAACAAAATGCGCGTCTTCCAGGAAGAGATCTTCGGGCCGGTGGTGTCGGTCACGACCTTTACCGACGAAGCCGATGCGCTGCGTATCGCCAACGACACCCTGTATGGGCTCGGTGCCGGGCTGTGGACGCGCGACGCCTCGCGCGCCTTCCGCATGGGCCGCGCGATCCAGGCCGGCCGCGTCTGGACCAACTGCTACCACCTGTACCCGGCCCACGCCGCGTTCGGCGGTTATAAACAGTCGGGCATCGGCCGCGAGAACCACAAGATGATGCTCGACCATTATCAGCAGACCAAGAACCTCTTGGTGAGCTATAGCCCGAAAGCGCTCGGCTTCTTCTAAAGGTCGAGCTTGGTTGCGGTCCGGGGTCCTGCGATGCAGGACGCTGGGCCGGCCTGCACGTCAATCCGTCATCGCTACGATTTCGGAGTTAATTTAATACGATTTCGGAGGTTCTGCATGACCACTTCGCTCGAGCGCGTAACCGCCACCGCGGCGGCGCTGGATTTCATCGAGGAGCTGCGGCGGCGCCATGGCCCGGTGATGTTCTTCCAGTCCGGCGGCTGCTGCGACGGCAGCGCACCGATGTGCTACCCGGAGGGCGAGTTCAACCTGAGCGACACCGACGTCCATCTCGGCAATTTGAACGGTACGCCCTTCTATATGGGAAGCGAACAGTTCGCCTATTGGGAGCATACCCAGCTGATCATCGACGTCGTCGCCGGCAATGGCGGCATGTTCTCGCTCGACAACGGTACCGGCCGCCGCTTCCTGACCCGTTCGCGCCTGTTCACCGATGACGAATGCGCGCTGCTGCGCGCGCAGCAGCCACATCACTCCGCCTGAGCGCGGCACCAGCGCTCACCTTACCTGTACGCTCGTCAATTTCTCCTCTTCCAGCCTTTTGCACAGCAGTTCAAAAACTGCACAGCAAACGCCACGCCTGATCAATTTTTTCACGGCTCAGCCGGAAAAAAAGCCCCCTCCAGCCCCCGAAGCTGCTGGGCACGAGATTTGTTATCGGTGTCGGTCGCATCACCCGATGCGCATAACCGCACCACCCTGACATGGCGTCTCGCTTGGCAGCATTATTTTCTTGTGACGAGCTCCAAAAAAAGAACTTGCGAACCGCCGCTGCGGTTCGCTATAATTCGCCTCCTGCTGAAAACGACAACGTAATCAAGTAGTTGTGTTGACAGAAGGAACCGCGAAACACTGCGGTGTAGCAAAAAAGAGGTTGACGAGAATCGCGAAACACTGCATAATCTCATCTCTCTGCTGCTGACAAACAAAACGCTTTGTCGCCAAGTAGCAAGACGCAGTACCAAAC
>NZ_JBIMES010000028.1:0-23651 GCF_051262535.1 Massilia sp. CMS3.1
TGACAAACGCGAACGAGGAGACGCTGAGCCGGGCAGCATCGCTGCGCCTGGGCTCGACCGAATTCGCCTTACGCGATCAGCAACATATGCGGGGAGGCGCAAGCGCGCCACTCTGCAACTATGTTGAGCAGGATGCTGGGGGCTATGTCTTACAAGACAGGCTTCGTCAGCACATTGTGTGGAGCCAACACGATCTGAGCACCGATTCGTCGTTCAATGAGTGCCACTTGGTAATCTGCCAGCGTAGGCTAGGCGACTATGGAAGTGCTCTACGCAAGAGAGCGCTCAAGCTGTTCGCCGAAAGTCTGTGCAATTTTGGTATCTTGCAGCTAGACGTATCGTCAGCCCCAATAGTTCCCAACATTATGCATGGTTTTACCTGCCTTCTTACTGAACATGGTATTTATAAGCGAGTTCCTGTCGCGCCTAATCCTTATTGAGTCTCGCAAGGCTAGCGAGCAGAACTCGACAATATCATTGGTAATGTCGATTTTACTTTCGAGCTCGGCTGTAGAAAGCGGCTAGTGTTCGAATTGAATTCCCCTTGGTTGCTCACTATCTAGCTCAAAAGGTAGTAGAGGACCCCGTAGCCCGCGCCGGCACTTGCGACGATCATCGCTAATCCGACCAACGGGAAATTGATAGAAGAGTCCTGTTGTCTATCGCTTCGCCGGGGAGGCATACTTGTGCTGGAATTTTCCATGATCATCTTTGTAATGTGCACGTAGTCTTCATGGCGTATGGACCAAATTTCATACCGCGTCTCGTTCAAGTCGAAATAACGAAAAGATTTCAAGGTCTTATCCCGCCCAGTAGTTTCGACACATTGAGCCCCTAGAAGTATCTGTAAGAACTTTCGGTAATCCCCCCACTTTTAGAGCATGCTAAAAGTAGAGGTTAAGCGGCGAGTGCCAATTTCTGTTTCGGCGTAATAGCATCTCAGACTGCCACGATTTATGGCGCCACAGTCTACCTCATCAGGGCAACTGCTCAGCCAACGCGACAGAACCACCGCACGTGGGTTAATAACACCGCACGATGAGACGGCGCTCGCTTCCAAACGCCGTTGGTAAGGAACTATTGCTAACTCGACAATAGAAACCATATTGTCGACTTTATGCAAAGGCTAAACAGACATCTGACATTATGGGAATAACGTCATATCGCTTCGACGGAATACTTGTTTCTCCGTGTCTAAGCACGGTGATAGCTTGCGTCATCTCTATTGTTATTGCGTAAATGTTCGTTCGCTACGGGCATTAATAAAGTCCGTTCCGGTTGACTGTTCCACTTGGCAGGTAAAAAACGGGTAAAGAACTGGTCCATTCTGACTCCACTAATTAGAGGTCGCGAGGGGCAAACAAACTGCTTATCACGGCAATGCGGCGCGCGCAATAACTCCATGGCTAGATGTCTGCCCGATCATCGATTCGGCCCGCACGAAGTCGATAAAGGCGCGTAGTACCGCAGGCATGTGCCGACGCGAAGAGTAGTACAGACTGGGCCCAGGAAAAGATGGGCACCAATCCGACAATACCGGGACGAGCAGCCCGTCATCGATCGCGTGCTGAAGATAGCTGTCGAATTCGAAGACAACCCCGGCGCCGTCGATGGCCGCGCGCACGGCAAGCATTGGATCGTTGGTGGTGAGGGGGCCCGATGGGACGACGACGATTTTCATGCCGTCTTTTTCGAATTCCCAGTTCAGGACGCGCGAACTCTGGAACCGGTGCCGAATCAGGCTCAGACTGGCCAGGTCGTCCGGATGTCCTGGCATGCAGTTCAGCGCGACAAAAGCAGGGGAAGCTGCCGCGATCATCCGGCATTCCGCCACGAGCGGGACTGCGATCACGCCAGGCGCCAGGCTTTCGCCGTAGCGCACGCCCGCATCATAGCGGTCGCCGATGATGTCAATTAGCGCGTCTTCTGCAACGATATCAAGTTCAGCGTGCGGATAGCGGCGCAGGAAATGGCCAACCAGCGGGGCCAGAATGTAATGAACGACCGGTTGCGGCGCGCTAATGCGTAGCGTGCCGGAGATCTGCTCGCGCTGCGTGTCAAGCCGCTCGACGGCATCGGCGATTTCTTGCAGTGCGGGCATTAAAGCAGCTAGCAAGGCTTCACCTTCATGCGTCGGCATCACGCTGCGCGTGGTCCGGTGGAGCAGCCTGACGCCGAGCTGCGCTTCCAAAGCGTTAATGCGCTGGCTGATCAGCGAAGGTGAGACTTGGCGTTCGAGGGCCCCTTTGCGAAAGCTACGATGGCGCGCCACCGCTACGAATGCCTCGAGGTCGGCCAGGGGCAGGTTTTTCATCGGTTCACGTTGTCTGCGCAATGCTGTCGCAGCGCGTTGTGGAAATAGGAAAACGGCGCGGTGCGCGAGCCCTAGTATAGCCACATTGCGACCGCGTTTGTCAGGAATGAAAAGCTTCGTTGAGCCTGCGCCTTGTCCTCCAACAGGCCGGCGCGCAGGACACAGTGCACGTGCTCCCAGAGCCGGGTAGCTGCATCCGCTGTGCAGCGTTTCAAAGCCCCGCCCCTCGACGACATGGCTGAAGGCGCGGATACGGCATGGTGGTCAATGCTGCTCATTCTGGCGACGCGGCGCCCACACCCACTGCTGTTCCATCGGTGCAAGAATATCCTTCATGCGAGAGCCGTAGCGCTGTGCCACAGCTACGGCTGCCTTTAGGCTTGCCAGGCACTGCTCTATCATCGGTTCGCGCTGTGTGCGCAATGCGGTCGAAGCCCATTGTGGAAGATTGCGTTATGCACAAACCTTAGTACAGTCAACCGAGGGCCGAAGAGAGATCACCTACTGCAAACCCAACGCGCTGCGCATCTCGCGCCCGGTCATTAGCCTGCCTCATCCTCGTGATCGATGGTTTCCCCGAGGTGGCGGCTATCGAAGTCGCGCTGCGCCTTTTCCAGCTCGGCGCAATGATCCATCGCCCACTGGTACACCGCCTGGAACGACTGCTGCAGGGACCGCCCGAGCGAGGTAATCGAATACTCGACCGCCACCGGCGAATCGGCAATGACGCGGCGCCGCACCAGGCCGTTACGCTCAAGGCGCCGAAGAGCCTGGGTGAGGGCCTTCTGCGTGATTCCTTCGAGCCGTCGGCGCACCACGTTGAAGCGCTGCGGCCGCTCGCATAACACACTCAGAATCATGACCGACCATTTGTTGGCCAGCTGGTCGAGGATCGGCCGGGTCGCGCACGCAGCGGCAAAAGTGGGTTCTTCAAAACTGGCCATGGTGGTTTCCTTGTGTAAACCTGGGCGACTGCAGGTACCTAATTGACAGCAAGTATAACCTGTATACCATCTGGCCTTCACGTCATGAGGATCAGAAAATGTCGCAACTAAATGGAAAAATCGCACTCGTTACTGGTGGCAACAGTGGCATCGGCCTGGCGATCGCCCAGCGTTTCGTCGCTGAAGGCGCCGAAGTGTTCATTGTTGGACGGCGCCAGGCAGCGCTGGCGCAGGCAGTCGCCCGAATCGGCGGCAAGGTGCGGGCCATTCAGGCCGATGTCACCAGCCAGGCCGACCTGGCCCGCATCGTCACCGGCATCCAGGAAAGCCACGGCCGGCTCGACATTCTCGTGACCTCGTCCGGCAGGGCCGACTACGCCACGCTGGCCGACACCACCGAGCTGCACTACGACCAGACCTTCGACCTGAATACCCGGGCCGCGGCTTTTACCGTGCAGGCGGCGCTGCCGCTGATGGGTCAGGGCGCCACAGTGGTCCTGATCGGCTCGATCGCCGGCGTTATCGGGACGACCGGCTATGGCGCTTACGGTGCGAGCAAGGCCGCGCTGCGCGCGTTTGCGCGTACCTGGACGGGGGAACTGGCGCAACGCGGCATCCGTGTCAATGCGCTCAGCCCCGGGCCGATTGATACCGCGATGTTCGACGACGTCAGCGACGAAGTCAGGAGCGCGTTGACCGCCCGTATTCCTCTTGGCCGCCTTGGCAAGGCGGAAGAGGTGGCGGCAGCTGCCTTGTTTCTTGCGTCCGACCAGAGCAGCTTTGTCGCCGGCGCCGAATTGTGCATCGACGGCGGCATGGTCCAGGTCTAGGACAAGCGCGCCTGCGTCGCCCATTCGTTGACTCTACTTACCCATTTTATTGGACCCATCTCATGACCATCCAACAGGTTTGCACCTCCCGTTCCGCCGTCCCGGCCCCGCTGGCCCGCAGCGCCATCGCCATCGCCCTCGCGCTGGGGATGGCCTCTCCGGGCGCGCCCCAGGCCGCCCAGCGCACCGCCTCGCCGGCGCCGACGCTCGTATCGTCCAGCCCGCACGAAGCGCCAGCCGGCATTAATGCCGCGGTGACGCTGCTGGTTCACTCCATGCCGGGTATCGCCGGCACGCCCACGCCGGCGTCGAGCCTGCTCTTCGTCCCAAGAGGCTCCGCGCCGGCAGGCGGCTGGCCGGTCGTCGCCTGGGCCCACGGCACCACGACGCCGGGTTTGAAAACGTGCGCGCCGAGTCTGTCGCCGGAACTTGACGGCGGCCTGACCCGCGACGGGTTCAAGAGCGACTATGTGTATCAGATCGGCACGCTGGTCGACGCCGGCTACGTGGTCGTCGCGCCTGACTTCGAAGGACTGGGCCCGGTGGCCACGGTAGCTTACCCGTATTACAGCGCGTCCAGTCTGGCGCGATCGCTGATCGCCGGCGTGCGCGCCGCGCGTGAGGCTGAGCCCTCGCTGTCGCACCGGATGGCGGTGTTCGGCCATTCCGACGGCGGCCACGCAGTGCTCAGTGTCGAATCACGCATGGGAGAAGCACCCGAATTACAGCTGGTGGGAACCGTAGCCTCGGTTCCGTACACGTCGATCGCCGAGACTGCCGCCAGCTTCGGCCGGCAGTCTCGTGCGGCCGGCAGTGCGGGCGCCACGCATACGGCGCGCATGATGGAACAATTCCAGGTGGCGCTCATGGCGACCGGCCTGATGGCGCAATCGCCCGACTTCGATCCGTCGGCGGTGATGGGTCCGGACCTGGTGCGCACCTTGTCCGATTTCCGCGCCGCCTGTTCGGTGAAGGCAATAGGCTTGATCGACGCCGCCGTCAAACAAAAAGGCAAGTCATTCGCGGGCCTCAAGGCCGGCTGGGAAACACAGCCGCAGATGAAAGCCTTCCTAGAAGCCAACGATCCCTACGCCACTCCGGGCTTCACCCTGCGCCTGCCGACCCTAGTGCTGCAAGGTACGGCAGACCCGTTCGTGCTGGAGCCGATTACCAGCCGTTTCGTCGCGAAGCTGAGCGCGACGGGCGCGCCGGTCAAGTACAAACGCTACCCGGGCGCCGACCATTTCAGCATCCTTCGACGTTCCAACGCCGACGTGCAGAGATTCTTGACGCGCCAGTTCGGGCAAGCCCCTGCGCCGGGCGAGCGTCGGCGCGCCGGCGTGAAAGACGCGCGATGAGCGCTCGCCGAAGCCCGCGCATCGTCCTCGCGGCGCAGCCAAGCGCATGCTATTTCGGCGGCCGGCTCAGGACCGTGTCGTAGGCCACCAGATCGAGGTAGGCAGTCACTTCGGAGGCGCGCCCGTTGGCCATCCGAAAAATCCACACATAGCTGTTCGCATAGGGATTGCCGTCTTTCGTCGTCGTGGCGCCGTCCCATTGCACCACGACCTGGTCGCCCTCGGCCCAGATATTCGTCACGGTCGGCTTGATTGGCGCGGCAAGGCGGGCTGCAAACGGTGTGACGGCACGGTCGATGAATTCCTTTCGCCCGCGGTAGGCGCCTGCAACCGGACTAGTGCCCTTGATCGTCCACACCACGTCCGGCGCCAGCACGTCGTCAAAAAACGTTCGCCCGCCCGCAGCCCATTTGGCAAACGCCCCGGCAATGAACGCGCGGTTCTTGGCGGTTTCCAGCGCAGTGCCCCGCGCCGCGGTCGTCTGCGCCTGGCTTGGCGCGGCTAGAGGATTCGTGGCGGCGATGGAGGCTAGGACCAGCACAGAAATTTTTTTCATGACGGGATTCATGCTTGACTCCTGATGGTTGGAAGCTGGACGGCGGCGCCGCCGAAGATCAGCTGTTGCACAAGCGGGCGCTCCACGAAGCGCGCCGGGAAAATCGGTTCAGGGCTGCTGCATGCGTCGAGCTCGGCGATGTGCTGGTCTTCCAGGCGCAGGCCAAGGGCGCCGAGGTTGTCTTCTGCCTGGGCCAGGGTGCGCGCCCCGATCACCGGCGCGACCACGGCCGGGTTCAACAGGGTCCAGGCCAGCGCAACCTGGGATGGCGTCGCCCCCAGTTCGTCTGCAACGCGGCCCACTGTCGCGGCGATGTCGAGGGAACGCTCGTTCATGTGCCCGGAGGATGCGATGACGCCTTTTCGCGTCGGCGCAACGTGGGCGCTGCTGGCTTCGTTCAGGTCGCTACGACTGTACTTCCCGGTCAGGATGCCGCCACCCAGCGGGGACCATGGCATCACGCCCAGGCCCAGGGTGCGCGCCATCGGCATCAGCTCGTGCTCGACGGTACGCTCAACGAGGCTGTACTCGATTTGCAGCGCCGTCAGTGGCGTCCATCCACGCAACTCTGCGATGGTCTGCAATTGAGCAACTTGCCAGGCCGAGGTGTTGCAGATACCAACATAGAGGACTTTCCCACCGCGCACCAGGTCGTCCAGCGCCCGCATCACTTCATGGGGGGAGCTTGTGAAATCCCATGCATGCAGGTGCAGCAGCTCGAT
Source organism: Massilia sp. CMS3.1 (assembly GCF_051262535.1). Classification (NCBI taxonomy): domain Bacteria; kingdom Pseudomonadati; phylum Pseudomonadota; class Betaproteobacteria; order Burkholderiales; family Oxalobacteraceae; genus Massilia; species Massilia sp. CMS3.1. The sequence continues at coordinate 6,725 of NZ_JBIMES010000028.1, forward strand.
CCGGTCCGTGTCGAGCTGGCGAAGGCTAGTCTCCACAGAGCGGACCATGTTCATCCGGTGATTGCCGCCGGAATTGGGGTCGCCTGCCTGCCTGGCCATGGTAAATTTCGTCGACAGGACAATACTGTCGCGTTTGCCCTTCATGAAACCGCCCAGGATCCGCTCGGATTCGCCTCCGGTGTAATTGACGGCGGTATCGATAAAATTGCCGCCCTGGTCGACGTACGTATCGAAGATCCGACGCGCTTCCGCTTCATCGGCACCCCAGCCCCAGCTGGACCCGAAGGTCATCGTTCCGAGGGCAAGGGGAGACACCCGCAATCCAGAGCGTCCCAGCAACCGGTACTGTTTAAGACTGTTTAAGACGTGCATGCTGTGTTTTCCCGTTAACGAAACATGGGAGTATTGTGGTGGCGGGCGGGAGGCGAACGTTAGAAGGGAAGTCCTGTATGCTTGCACGATCGTACGACTCCCTTCGGACTATTGGTATGAAAAACCTTCTCGCTTCCTTATCCGGCATTATTGGCCGCCACGCCCTTGGCAACGGCATTGTCGACACCGCCATCTCTGGGGTCAGCCTGATACGCGCAGACGCGCCGACCACGCCGATGCCTGTCGTTTATAGGCCAACGCTGTGTCTGGTTGCGCAAGGCCGCAAGCAGGTGGTGCTTAATACCAGCACCTATGTCTACGACGCCGAACAATATCTGCTTGCATCAGTGGAGTTGCCGTTGATTGGTTCGGTGATCGAAGCCAGCGCCGCGCGTCCTTACCTGTGCCTGCGTATCGACCTCGACCTGGCGCAGTTGAGCGAACTGGCGCTCCGCCATGCGATGCCGGTCGACCAGGATGAGCTGTCGCCTGGAGGAATCGCGCTCACCGGCACCACGCCCGAACTGCTGGGCGCCACGGTAAGGCTGGCGGCCTTGCTAGACACGCCGGGGGACATCGAGGCCCTTGCTCCGCTGATCATGCGCGAAATCCTTTACCGGCTGTTGACCGGTCCAGGGAACAGAACTGTCAGGCATATGGCGCAGGGCAATAGCCGGCTCAACCAGGTTGCGCGTGCAATCCTCTGGATTCGCGAACACTATACGCAAGCGTGCAAGATCGACGAGGTGGCCGATATCGCCTGCATGAGCCGGTCGAGTTTCCATGTCCATTTCAAGGCAATCACCTCGATGAGTCCACTGGAATTTCGCACGCAATTGCGTTTACACGAGGCGCGCCGTCTGATGCTTGCCGAGGCGGTGGACGCGGCTTCTGCTGGCTTTCGCGTAGGTTACGAAAGCCCGTCGCAGTTCAGCCGCGACTACGCCCAGATGTTTGGCACACCCCCAGCCAGGGATGTCGCGCGCCTGCGTGTCGCTTAGCGCAACGCCGGCGCTACGTCCTTGCATGTAGCACGCGGCAGTGTTGCCCCAGTGTCCAATGCGGTCCATACGTCATATTGATTGTATCGGCCCATTGAACAGTGAAGTTAATTCCACGACCTTTATCGCACTGTTGTTTCCAAATATAGTGTTTCTGCCCGCCGTGCTCCGACGCGGCGCACGAAACGGGGACCAGCATGATCAAATCAAATCAAAAAATCGCCATCGTTACCGGCGCGTCGCGCGGTATTGGCGCAGCAATCGCCGAACGACTCGCAGTACAAGGATTTAGGGTCCTCATCAACTACTCGGCCAATGCCGGCGCCGCTGAAGCATTGGTGCGGAAGATCGAAACGCTCGGTGGCCGCGCTGTCACGGCCCAGGCTGATGTCAGCGACGCCGGCGAGGTAGCGCGCATGTTCGATGCCGCGCAGGATGCAGTTGGCGGGGTCGATGTTCTCGTGAATAACGCCGGCATCATGGAACTGGCCCCCCTGGTGGAGACCGACGACACGATGTTCGAGCGCCAAATCGCGGTGAACTTGAAAGGCGGCTTCAATACCATGCGCGAAGCGGCCCGCCGCATGCGTCAGGGCGGGCGCATCATCAACCTGTCGACCAGCATCGTCGGCCTCTACCATCCCGGCTATGCCGCTTATGCTGCGACCAAGGCGGCGGTCGAAGCGCTCGGCCAGGTGTTGGCGAGGGAGCTGGGCTCGCGCAATATCACGGTCAATGCGGTGGCGCCCGGGCCCACGGCCACCGAGCTCTTCCTCAACGGTAAATCGCAGGACCTGATCGATCGCCTCGCCAGCCTGGTACCGCTCAATCGCCTCGGCAAGCCGGACGACATCGCAGGGGCCGTCGCCTTCCTCGCCGGACCCAATGGCGCCTGGATCAATGGCCAGGTCCTGCGCGCCAATGGTGGCATCGTCTAACAAATCCCTCCCATGCAACAACAGCCGCCGCCAGGTGGCTGTCCGCAGAGACGGATCAATGCGGTCTGGTCATGGCGATTTCCACAAACCGGAACGGCGCCGCAGTCGCTTGCTCGAATTTCATTTCATCGAACGCGACCCTGTCGTCCGGATGAATCCGGCCTAATTTTTTGAAGGAGCGGCACATGGCAGAAATTGATGATTCAGCGGCCGAAGGGCTATCGAACTTCACCCTGAAACGACGGACGTTCATGCTGGGTGTGGCCTCGGCCGGAGCTGCCACGTCGGTAGCCGGTTGCGCCGTCGCAGTCGGCGGCAATCCGGGTACGAGCGCGACGGACACGCGCTTTCGGGTGAACGGCAAGCAGCACTCCCTGACCCTGGAGCCGCGTGCGTCCTTGCTTGACGTCCTGCGCGATCAACTACAGCTCACGGGCGCGAAGAAAGGTTGCGACCACGGACAATGCGGCGCCTGCACGGTCCATGTCGATGGTCGACGCGTTGCCTCCTGCCTGACCCTGGCGGTCAAGGTGCACAACAAATCCGTGACGACGATCGAAGGAATTGAGACGCGCACCGGGCAACTGCATCCGATGCAGCAAGCTTTCATCAAACATGATGCGCTGCAGTGCGGGTACTGCACGCCGGGACAGATCATGGCGGCGATCGCGTGCGTCAAGGAAGGGCATGCCACGAGCGACGAGCAAATCCGCGAATACATGAGCGGCAATATCTGTCGCTGCGGCGCGTATGCGGGCATCCTCGCGGCGATCCGCGAGGCCGCCCTTGAAATGAGGAGTCGATCGCATGCGTAATTTCGCCTATTTGCGTCCGGACTCGGCAAAAGATGCCGTTGCAATGCTCACCGCCAGCCAACCCGGCGCACGCTACTTCGCCGGCGGCACGACGCTGTACGATCTGATGAAGCTGGGCGTGGAAGCACCCCAGACGGTCGTCGACATCACGGGCATCGAAGAACTGCGTGGCATCGATGTCTCACCCAAAGGGGGCATTCGCGTGGGCGCCCTCGTGCCCATGAGCGACCTGGCAGAGCATGCCATGCTGAAGCAGAATTTCCCGGCGATTTCGGAGTCATTGTGGAAAGCAGCATCGCAGCAGCTGCGCAACATGGCAACCATCGGCGGCAATCTCCTGCAACGCACGCGTTGCCCCTACTTCAGGGGCAGTCCCGAATTCGCGTGCAATAAACGCGCGCCCGGCAGTGGCTGCTCGGCGATTGGCGGGGCGAACCGCGCCCATGCCGTCCTGGGGGCGAGTTCGGCATGCGCGGCAGTCTACCCTGGCGACCTGGCAGTCGCCCTGGTCGCCTTCGACGCAGTCATTGAAACTATCAGTCCGCGCGGACAGCGATTCGTCGCCGTGCGCGACCTCCATGTCGTACCCGGCTCGACGCCGGCGATCGAACATGTCCTGGCTCCGGACGAGCTGATTGTCCGGATCGAGATTCCGATGACGCCGGCAGGTCGTGCATCGGCTTACCACAAGATCCGGGACCGCGAATCCTATGCGTTTGCGCTCGCGTCGGCCGCCTGCGGCGTGCACCTGGCAGCCAACGAGGTGGTGGACGTACGAATCGCCCTGGGTGGCGTCGCCACCCGTCCCTGGCGCGCAAGCGCGGCGGAGCGCAGCCTCATCGGGAAACCGCTGACGCGTCAGTCTGCACGGCGAGCAGCAGAAATTGCCTTTGCCGAAGCGGTGCCGCTCCAGCACAACCGATACAAGATAGCGCTGGGCATCGAGACGGTCATCGATGCGCTGATGCTGGCGAAAGACAGGAGCTGAATCATGAGAAAACGGGACACAAACCTGCAGGACCAGCGCGTCGGTGCGCAAGACAAAGTACGCGGCAGGACCCGGTATGCAGCCGATGACGCGCGTCGCAATCTGCTGCACGGCGCGATCGTGCCATCGCGGATCACCCGCGGTGAGGTGCGCCGCATCGACACCACCGCTGCGATGAAGGTGCCAGGGGTGCAGCTTGTTCTGACACACGAGAATATCGGGCCATTTGAAAGTGGCGGCTTCATCATGGGCGGCGGTTTTGGTTTTCAAAGCTTTCAGCCGATGCGTTCGGCGCAGATCGCGTACCGCGGCCAAGCGCTTGCCCTGGTCATCGCCAGCTCGCCGGACGCTGCGCGGGAGGGAGCGAACGCGGTCGTGGTCGACTACGACGCGAAGCCATTCAGCGCGAACATCGATTCGCCGGGTGTGCAGACCCTGGCCCAGGCCTCCCTGCCAAACCCGATGTTCGCAGACAAGAAAGCCGGCGACGCCGACGCGGCAATGAAAAGCGCCGCGCATACCGTCGATTTCACCTACCTGCTGCCGACGCAACACCAGAATCCTTTAGAGCTCGTTGCGACAGTGGCGGAGTGGACGGCCGATAAACTCACGATCTGGGAGCCGACCCAGAACGCGGAAGGCCTGCGTCATGGCCTTGCCAAGCAGCTGGGCATGGACGCTTCGCTGATCCAGGTGGTGTCGCCCAACGTGGGTGGAGGATTCGGGCAAAAAAACTCCCTGCAATCGCACACTGTTTTGGTGGCCATCGCTGCACGCAGGCTCGGCTTGCCAGTCAAGCTTGTCTTGACGCGCAGTCAACTTTTTCACACGGCCTCGTTCCGGCCAGCGAGCCGGCACCGTGTGCAGCTCGGCGCCGACAGCAAGGGCAAGCTCACTGCCGCGATTCACCAGACCGATCAGCAAACCTCGCGCCATGATGCGTTTCCCTCGTTCGGCACCGACATGACGGCGCGGCTGTACGGAATCGCCAACTTCAAAGGCATCGAGCGGCTGGTCAGGACCGATGTCCAGACCCCCGGCTACATGCGCGCACCGACGGAACACGCCGCCGCTTTCGCCTTCGAATCGGCGATTGACGAGATGGCGTATGCCCTAGGAGTGGATCCGGTCAAGCTCAGGCTCGATAACGACGCGGCGCAGGACCCGATCACCGGCAAACCCTTTTCGTCGCGTCACATCGCCACTTGTCTGCGCAAGGGCGCGGAGGAGTTCTGCTGGAGCCGGCGTACCATGGCGCCGGGTTCGATGCGCGACCCCCAGGGAAATTTGATTGGCTGGGGCGTTGCGACCGGCGCCTACAAGGCGGCCATGGCGCCGGCGATTGCCAAGGTCCGCATACATGCCAGCGGCGCCGTGCAGGTTGCGGTCGGCGGGCATGAGATGGGGCAGGGTATGAGTAGCGCGATCGCTTACACCGCGGCGCGTGCGCTTGGGGTGCCGGTGGGTGCGGTCGCGGTATTGCTGGGCGACACGCGCGCTGCGCCTCAACATCTTACCGCGGGGTCCTGGGGCACGGCGACTGTGCTGCCTCCTGTCCATCAGGCATGCAAGCAACTGCTGGCGGAATTGCGCCAACTTCCGGGGGCCGCAAAAGATGGTTCAGCGATTGCTTTGTTGAAAGCGTCGGGTCGCCCCTTTATTGAAAGCGAAAGCCGGGGGCGCGGACATGGCCAGCCCGAGCAGATCTACACGCGCCTGACCGGCGGCCTGCCTAGTGGAGTTGGCCCCGTGTACCCGGAATTCGTGGCATTCAGCCATGTCGCGCATTTCGTCGAGGTGCGCATCGAGCCGACCACCCGGCGCATCCGCGTGCCGCGCGTCGTCAGTATTGTCGACTGCGGCACGGTGGTGAGCAGGAACACTGCGCGCAGCCAGGTCGAGGGCGGCGTGGTATGGGGAATCGGCGCCGCCCTGCGCGAGATGAGCGAGGTCGACCCGCGTTACGGAGGATTCCTCAACACCGACTTGGCCGAGTATGTGGTTCCGGTGGCGGCAGACATTGGCGAAATCAATGTCGGTTTCGTCGACATTGCCGATCCCAGGCTCAACCCGCTGGGCGTGAAAGGGCTGGGCGAGGTCGCGATGGTCGGGGTAGCGCCTGCCATCGTCAACGCGGTATTTCATGCGACCGGAAAACGCATCCGAAAGCTGCCACTCATGCTTGACGATATGTTTGCGGCTTGAGATCGACCAAACAATGCGAGGCGACGATGGACAGTATGGATGTGGCAGTGTTGAAGGCCGCGGCGCAGTGGATCGACCACGGCTTGGTCTGCCAACTGGTCACCGTCGTCCAGACCTGGGGATCGAGCCCGCGGCCGGAAGGGGCGATGATGGTCATTCGCGCCGATGGGCGGGTCACGGGCTCGGTGTCCGGCGGCTGCATTGAAGACGATCTGATCGAATGGACTAGGCGCGGCGGCTTCCCGCGGGACCGCCCGGAACTGCTCACTTACGGAATACAGGCGGAAGACGCCCACCGCTTTGGCCTGCCCGGCGGCGGAACCATCCGGCTGGTGTGCGAACCCTTGACGAAGGGAGCGGAATTAGCGAGGTCCTGGCGTATCTGGAGAAAAAATGCTCGCCGCTCGCCGGCTCGATCTCGATACCGGCGTCGCCGTCGTCTTCGAAGCCAGGCACGAGGAAGCAGGCATCGAACTTCGGAATGCAACGTTAAGAACTACCGTCCCCGCTGGCGCCTGATGATCATCGGCGCCGGTCAATTGTCTGAACTCGTCGCCCGGATGGCCGTTATGCTCGACTACGAGGTACTGGTGTGCGACCCGCGTGAAGAATACCGCTCGGGCTGGAATGTGAAAGGGGTGAACATCGTGCACGTCATGCCGGACGACTGGGTTTTGTCGGAGCGCGTGGACGCGCGAACGGCCGTGGTAGCGCTAACCCACGACCCGAAGCTGGACGACCTGGCGCTGATGGAAGCACTACGTTCGGAAGCCTTTTATGTAGAGGCGATCGGTTCGCGCGCAAATACCGAGCGGCGTCGCGAAAGGCTGCTGCAGTTCGATGTCAGCGCGCTGCAGCTGCAACGGCTGCATGCCCCGATCGGTATCTTTATCGGCAGCAAAATGCCTTCAGAGATTGCGATCTCGATTCTGGCCCAACTGACTGCCGCCAGACATCTTTGAGGGGGCCTACGTCAATCTAGGCATCGGCGAGCAAACTAAAGTCGTTAATTTTCTTCCAGCAGCCCGCGAGGTCTTCCTGCACAGTGAAAATGGTCTGCTTGGCATAGGCCCGGCTCCTGTGTCCAGCGAGGAAGACGAAGACCTGATTAACGCTGGCAAACAGCCGGTGACTCTGATAACCGGTGGCGCTTATTTTCATCACGCTGATTCGTTTGCGATGATGCGCTGCGGCCACCTCGACATCTGCGTGCTAGGTGCATTTCAGGTCTCGGAAAAAGGTGATCTTGCCAATTGGCATACTAGCGCACCGGACGCCATTCCAGCCGTTGGGGGGCAATGGACTTAGCACTAGGCGCGAAACAGACTTCCTAATGATGGACCACCAGACTAAGACGGGAGAGAGCAAGATTGTTCGCGAATGCACCTACCCGCTTACCGGCCTGGCCTGCGTCAACCGCATTTATACCGATCTAGCTGCTCGACGTAACCCCAGAAGGACTAAGGGTGTGCGAGATGGCGCCAGGCCTCACTTTCGACGAACTGCAGGCAGTCTCTGATGCACCCCTGCTGCGCTCCCTGAATTGAAGATCACATGAACGAAGCATATATTGTCGACGCGATCCGCACGCCGATAGGCCGCTACGGCGGCAGTCTGAAAGACTTGCGCGCAGACGACCTCGGCGCGATACCGCTGCGCGAACTCATGAAACGTAATCCCAGTGTTGACCGGAGCACGTTTGGCGACGTTATCTTCGGCTGCGCTAACCAAGCCGGCGAAGACAACCGCAATGTCGCCCGAATGTCGTCGCTGCTAGCCGGACTGCCGTCGGATGTAGCGGGCACTACTCTTAACCGCTTGTGTGGCTCCGGTATGGACGCAATAGGAATCGCTGCGCGTGCCATCAAATCAGGCGAAACACAATTGATGATTGCCGGTGGCATTGAGTCGATGACGCGGGCACCATTTGTGATGGGCAAGGCGGATAGCACCTACTCTCGACAGTCCACAATCTACGACACCACGATTGGTGGGCGCTTCCCGAACGAACATATGAAGCGGCTATATGAATCGCCCCGGCTTTCGTGGAGGCCGGTTAGTGTGAGTCAGGCCGCGACGGCTTGACTGCTCAGTTGCTTGTAATAGTTTGCCTCAGCTTCGGCTGGCGGTATATAGCCTAGCGGTTCCAGCAGGCGGTGGTGATTGGACCAGGACACCCACTCCAGCGTGGCCAGTTCGACGGCCTCACGCGTCTTCCAGGGAGCGCGGCGATGGATCAGCTCAGCCTTGTAGAGCCCATTGATCGTCTCGGCCAGGGCATTATCGTAGCTGTCGCCTTTGCTACCCACAGACGGCTCGATGCCCGCTTCGGCCAAGCGCTCGCTGTATTTTATCGATACGTATTGCGAGCCCCTATCGCTATGGTGGACAAGCTCGTTCCGTTCGGGCTGACGAGCGTACAGGGCCTGTTCCAGGGCGTCGAGCACGAAGTCGGTCCGCATCGAGCTGCTGACGCGCCAGCCGACGATGCGCCGAGCGAAGACATCGATCACGAAAGCGACATAGACGAAGCCCTGCCAGGTCGACACGTAGGTGAAATCGCTGACCCACAACTGGTTTGGCCGCGGGGCCTTGAACTGGCGGTTGACGCGGTCGAGCGGGTATGGCGCTTTCGCGTCGGCCACCGTCGTGCGCACAACCTTGCCTCGCATGACACCGCGCATCCCGGCCTTGCGCATCAGGCGCTCCACGGTGCAGCGGGCCACGTCGGTTCCCTCACGCCTCAGTTGGCGCCAAACCTTGTCAGCCCCGTAGACCTGCAGGTTCGCCTGCCAGACACGTTCAATGTCGACGCTCAGCACGTCGTCGCGTTGGGTGCGGGCACAGCGCAGTGCCGGGTTGCGTTGCTGCGCAGCGTGGCGCCAGTAGCCAGACGGCGCGACCTGCATCACCTTGCAGATCGGCTCGACACCGTAGGCATGGCGGTACCGGTCGATGAAAGCCTTCACGACTTGAAGTGGCGGCCGAGCTCTGCCTGGGCGAAAAACGCACTCGCCAAGCGCAGGATCTCGTTTGCCTTGCGCAGCTCACGCACTTCTCGCTCGAGCGCCTTGACGCGCTCATCTTCGGCAGTAGTTGGCCCGGGCCGCTGGCCGGTATCACGCTCCTGTTGGCGGACCCAGCGGCGCAGCGTCTCTGGGGTGCAGCCGATCTTGGCGGAAATCGACGTGATCGCTGCCCACTGCGACTCGTACTGGCTGCCGGCTTCGCTGACCATGCGCACGGCGCGTTCGATGACTTCAGGGGAATACTTGGGTTGCTTTTTCATAGCTCCATTTTCTCAAAGAATGGAGCCTCCTCAAAACCCGGGGCGATTCACTTTGGCGCAGACCGCCAGCAAGAGCAAAGTGCCGCGTGAGCCGCTTTATGTGATCAAGGATTTTCTCGAAAACACAGCACCCGACAAGGTCGAGGCCGCAGCTAACCGGCTAGTAGCACCGGATGCAATATATATCGCACTGAACTTCGACAATCCCGAGCTGAAGAGAATCGAACCGTGGGCCGGTACGTCGACCGGGCCAAAGGCCTTCAGCAGCATCTTCGCACGCGTTGCCAAGTACTGGAAAATTGAGGACTTTAAAATCACTGACATGTTCGGTTCCGGCGAAGACGTCGCTGTGTTCGGCAGCTTCACTTACCGCTCGGTTGCTGTCGGTACGTCTTTCCGTTCGCCGTTTTCGATTCATGCCAAGGTAAAGAACGGGAAGATAAGCTACTTCCAGTTCATGGAAGATACCTACGCGTCAGCGTCTTCATTTAGATAAAGCGGGAGCTGGACGGTAAAGACCGATCCAGCTGCGCCAGCGTTCAAAGTAGGCAAAGGCAAATAAGGCGCGTTACCGCGCTTGGGACGATTTAGCTGCTGTGCACAGCACGTGCAGCGGCTGCTTTATTTGGACTGTCAGGACCGATGGTGATTACGTCAGTGCCGGCGGCTTCGTCTTGATGCAATTACGAGGCATTAGACTTAATCCGTTGAAGCGGAGCGAGTCGAGCCGCCGCTGCAGGGATACATGCAGGGCCCATGATCTATTAGGTCACGGAAAGATTCGCAACCACATCCCGAAGCCATTGATTTCCTGGCTCCTTGTGAAACTTGGCATGCCAGAACAGATTTACGTCGAACTCAGGAATCGGCACCGGAAGTGGCAGGAATTTTAATTTAAAGGGCGCCATGCTCTCGCGCACGTAGCGTTCCGGTACCGTTGCGATCAGGTCCGTAGTAGCCAGGATATGCCCGAGTGCGGCGAAGTGCGGGACGCTCAGCCTCACATGCCTGCGTACGCCGCGCTTGGCGATAATGTCATCAACAACTGTATGCCCCGTGGCCCCGGCCACCACCACAATGTGCTGGGCGCTCTCAAAGTCCTGCAGCGTCATCGACTCCCTGTCCAGCGCATGCCCCTCCCGGAAGATACATACATAGCGTTGCCGGAACAGGTGGCGCTGGTAGAAGCCTGCCTTCAGTTGGGGTAGCAGGCCGATGGCGACATCGACTCGGCCAGCTTCTAGCTCGTCGCTCAGGGCAACAGCGGTATTGCGTACGGTACTGATGGTGACACCCGGTGCGAGTTCGGCCAGACGGCTCATAAGTCTGGGCAGAAGGTGGATTTCGCCCAGGTCCGTCATCGCGATCGTGAATTTGCGCGTACTCGCGACCGGATCGAACTTAAGCTCGCGCTCCAAGGTGTCGCGGATTGTCGCGAGGGCATTGGCGATCGGCTCGGCAAGCTGGCTTGCGTACGGAGTTGGCTCCATGCCGCGCGCAGTGCGCACAAACAATTCATCTCCCAGCATCGCACGTAGTCGGCGCAATGCATTGCTTACCGCTGGCTGGGTCAAGCTGAGGTTGTCCGCCACTAACGATACGCTTTTCTCTTTAAACAGTTGATGGAAAACGACGAGCAGGTTCAAGTCAATGTCTCGCAGGTTCAGCATGTCACATTCACTAAATCAATATTGCGCATTCACGGAATTTCGTATTTTTATTTTACTCTATTTCCTATAATCGAATCCACTAAACGAATCACCAATTTTCGAAGACAAGCGCGATCACCTGTCCAGCTAATAAAACTAGCTAAGGCTTTCGGAACGGACGAGCGAGTCGACGCCTTCTATACCGAGGCAGCGTACAAACTAAAGGAGCACGGGAAATGGAAATGCAAACCACTGCTACGCTGTCCGGGCCGGAAGAGGTTCAGCAAAAGCGCGCGGAATACTATCGCCGTATTGGCGGCGACCACCTCACCCCGCTGTGGGAAGTGCTAGGCGCCCTGGTGCCAAAGTCGCCAACGTCGCCAGTTGAACCGACCCTTTGGCGCTATGCCGACGTGCGTGAACACGTCATGGAAGCAGGGCGCCTGATCACCGCGGCCGAGGCTGAGCGCCGCGTGCTGGTGCTTGAAAACCCTGCCATGCGAGGCAAATCGTCGATTACGCAGTCGCTATATGCAGGCCTGCAGCTGATCCTGCCGGGCGAAGTGGCGCCGGCGCATTGCCATTCCCAGTTGGCGCTGCGTCTGGTGCTCGACGGCGAGGGCGCCTATACGGCGGTCGACGGTGAACGCACCACGAGTCGCCGCCATGTACCAGGCGGGCGGCACGGTCGGTGCAATCGCCCTTGGATGGGCAATGGACCGGCTCAACCCATACAAGGTACTGGGTATGTCCTACCTGGTCAGCATTCTCTTCATCGCACTGATCGGTTATCGGTACACCGACCTTGTGATCCTGAATGTCGCCGTGTTCAGCGTGGGTTTTTGCATCAGTGGTTCGCAAATCGGCGCGAATGCGCTGGTAGCGTCGTTCTACCCGACCAGCAACCGCACCACCGGAGTGAGCTGGGCACTGGGTATCGGGCCCTGCGGCGCCATTCTCGGCTCGATGATGGGCGGCGCATTGCTCGGCGCAGGAATGGGCTTCTCGACCATCATTTTGATGCTGGCGATTCCAGCACTCCTGGCCTCGGTAGCGATCTTCGCCATGTATGGAAAATATTCCTATCATCAGGTACGCGCTGTCATTGCCTGACATTTCGACTCGGCAACCATATGAAACTCTACAGCTTCTTCAACAGTTCCACCTCGTTCCGCGTGCGAATCGCGCTAGCGCTCAAGGGCTTGCCCTATGAGTACGTCGGCGTGAACCTGCGTAGCGGGGAGCAGGGCAAGGAGAAATACCGTGCCCTGAGCCCGGCCGCGATTGTGCCGACCCTGATCGACGGCGACGTCAAGCTAACCCAGTCGATTGCCATCATCGACTATCTGGACTCTCGTCAGCCAGAACCTTGCCTGGTTCCGCTGGACGCAATCAATTGGGCGCGCGTGCTGGAAATTTTGCAGACGATCGCCTGTGAAATTCACCCGATCGCCAACATACGGGTACTGAAACCTCTCAGCAGCCCATTAGGGGTGAGCGAGGCGGATAAATCGAATTGGTATAAGCACTGGGTAGACGAGGGTCTCGCCGCTGTGGAAAACCTGCTCACGGCACGGCCCCGCAGCGCCTACTGCGTTGGCGATACGCCGACCCTGGCCGACTGTTGCCTGGTACCCCAGGTCGCGAACGCCATGCGCATGGGCTGCGACCTGTCGCGTTTTGGGCGCGTGCGTACAATTTACGATTTTTGCACATCCCAGCAGCCGTTCATCGACGCGGCGCCGCCGAACCGGCCGGACTATATCGCCTGAGGCAGGACTTGCGCGGGTGGCTCGAATAGCCGCCACGTTTGTAGTGGAAAACAGCAACGACTGCATAGACGAACACTAAACTCATGGGGACAAAATCGGCGCCATTCCTCATGGCGTTGAACCTCCAGCGATGCACATCACTGTGATGCCAGAATTTGCAGCCGCTCAACGACAAAGGATTTGCAAAATGCAATGGTTTAACAATCTTAGAGTTTCCAGGAAACTTATACTGAGCTTTTCACTGATTTTAGCGTTGACCGCGTCACTCGGCCTGTTTGCAGTCTCCCGGCTCAGCGCTGTTAACGCATCAATCGAAGAAATCGCTTGGAACTGGATGCCGTCTGCCATTTTGTCTTCGCAGATCAATACCGATACCTCCGACTTCCGGATTGCTGAGCTCCAGCATGTTTTCTCTAATGACGACTCGGAAATGGCTGCGCTTGACAAGAAAATTATAGAATTAGGCGCGAAGATCGAGGCTAGTCGGACTAGCTACGTCAGGCTGATCTCCTCGCCTGAAGAACAACAGTATTTCGATGAGTTTAGTGCGGCTTGGAGTGCCTACGTTAGCGAGAGCAAAACCTTGCTTAGTATTTCCCGCAAAAAGCAGAACGTCGAAGCGGCAGCCTTGTTGAAGGGCGCATCGCAAAAATTCTTTGATATTGCAAGCAACGATATGCTTAAACTGGTTGAAATTAATTCCTCTGGTAGCAACGTAGCAGCAAACAACGCGGCTTTAGTATATTCAAAAGCACGCATCTGGATTTTTATCGCGATTGGCTTGGCATTAATGCTGGGTCTGGGTATCGCGCTGTTTATCGCACGCACCGTATCGGTGCCGCTGGGAGTGGCACTGACCGTCGCAAGGGCGGTAGCAAGGGGCGACCTGACTAGCAAGATTGAGGTCAAATCGAGTGATGAAACTGGCTTGCTGATAGCAGCCCTGAAAGAAATGAACACCAGCCTGCAGAAGATTGTAGGAGAAGTCCGTTCGGGCACCGATACCATCGCCACTGCCTCGAATCAGATCGCCGCTGGCAACCTGGATCTTTCCTCACGCACCGAAGAGCAGGCGAGTTCGCTTGAGGAAACCGCTTCGTCGATGGAAGAGCTGACTAGCACCGTTAAGCAAAATGCCGACAACGCACGTCTGGCTAACCAGCTGGCTGTGTCCGCCTCGGAGGTTGCAGTCAAAGGTGGCAGCGTGGTGGCTCAAGTAGTCGACACCATGGCCTCGATTAATGAATCGTCGAAAAAAATCGTTGACATCATCGGCGTCATTGACGGAATCGCCTTCCAAACAAACATCTTGGCTTTGAACGCCGCAGTGGAAGCGGCACGTGCAGGCGAAGATGGTCGTGGGTTTGCGGTCGTGGCAGCGGAAGTGCGCAACTTAGCGCAGCGCTCGGCAGGAGCAGCCAAGGAAATTAAGACCTTGATCAACGATTCGGTTGAAAAGGTGAACGCTGGGGGAAAGCTCGTCAACGAGGCCGGGGTGACCATTGCGAACATCGTGCAGTCAACTACTCGTGTAACCGAGATCATGTCCGAGATCGCTTCGGCCACAATAGATCAGACCATGGGCATTGAGCAGATAAATTCGGCAATTTCGCAGATGGACGAGGTAACCCAACAAAACGCTGCGCTAGTAGAGGAGGCGGCGGCGGCGGCAGGATCGATGCGAGAGCAGGCTGCAGCCCTGTCGGACGTAGTCAATATCTTCAAATTGGGTCAGGAAGCAATGGTCGAAGCTAGCGTTGCGCGGCAGCCAACGGCGCACGCGGCCGCTCTCGGTAAACCAGTGCCGCGCCTCGTCGCTACCAAGACCCCAACGGATGCTCCCGTAGCGCTGGTTGCTAAAGAAACACTGATTTAATCCGCGAGGTCTCGCCCGAAGCGAGCTGAGCTGGCACGATGGCGTATCGCATTCGCACAAGTTACATGGTGAAGCAAATGAGCTTTTCCGACGTCGATTTCGCCAGCAAGAAGAAGCTGACGCGGCGCGACCGTTTCCTGGCCGAGATCGACGCGGCGACGCCGTGGCCGGCCCTAGTGGCGGCGCTTTTGCCGCACTATCCGAAAGGTGATGGTCGCGGTAGACGACCAGTCTAATCTATGGTATATTGTAAGTATGACCTTCGCGAATCCCTTGGAAACGTACTATCGTGCCATCCCAGGGCGGTGGGCATTAACGCTGCATCGTAAGCGCAATATTTTCAAGATTGTGAGGGTGACCGCTCAGGTTGTGTACAAAAAACGGATCAATTCTCCCTTCTGACTCATCACCAAACCGAGATTTCGCTGTTGCGCGCCGCAATTACGAGATCACGGCAGAAGCAATCGGAAACTGATTAGTTCAGCGCTTCCCTAACAGCGCAAGTGACCGATCAATTAACTGTAGGAACGTGATGGACATCGTTGACGAAACGACCTGTACTACTCTAGAAGGAGCTTGCGTTAGTGACGCTTCGCACTTCCGGGCGGAGAGCATTGGTTGCGAATTTCATGCCGGCACTATTGACCGAATTGCCATGCTATTGGCGGATCTTGAGCAAGCACATGCAAGCTTACTGTCGAAAGGTTATGGCAGATCTTGGATGACAATTCTTGAACTGGTCAATCTCGTCCCAGAGATGCGGGTTCACTATCGGATCGGACCGAGCCTCGATGACTCGCGTACGGGCAAATATCCGCTTAAAGGATAAGGATAGAGGGAGTCTGAATGCATACCCTGCACGAAAAAAGGCATAACAGCTCGACCGAATGCGCGGTATTCTGTATCTCTTTTGCCGGGCGCCCGGACGTTTTCATGCGTGCCGAACGACATAGCTACAGCGCTGAGAAAAGGGCGGTTGTCGAGGTCGACGCGAGCGTTTCCTAGCTCTTTGGCGCTAACCTCACAGCTCCCACAGCGATATGCGGCAGGCTCTCCGAGCATTTGGATAAGAGACCGCAAGTATGGGTGGGCAGGTTATGGATTCGCTCGTGGTTCCGAAAACCCGGTTCCTTTGGCGAAAGTCGAATGCGGACTCGCCGACAGGGAGCTCACGCAGCGCCGCCGCTGCATTTTAATTTTTTCGGAGCGGTTGTTCGTTGCTTTCGAAAGGACTTCCTTGGTTAGCGTTTTCCAATGGCGTGGCCCGAATATGGCTGTCACGCTTGGTGCAGCGGTCTCGCCTGTCGAGTGCCCGGTAAGCGATGCAACACGTTTGCACGAACTGGCTAAAATTTGCGGAGGCGGACCCGTGCAAATCGCCGACTTGGTTTCGTAGTCAGTGATTGCCGCCGTCACCGTTAGCGATAGGGATTACACCCCATGACAAGCGCCTTCTAACAAGATTTTTAGGAACCCCCATTGAACCCTGCCACCCACCGTGATCAGCTAATCAGCATGCTTGCAGAGGCTGCCGAAATAGAGCACTGCTTAATGTGCAGCTACTTATATGCAGCCTTTTCCCTCAAACAAAGTCTCGATGAAGATCTGAGTCCAGACGAGTTCAGCGCGGTAAAACGTTGGCGCGCTGAAATTGTCGCGATTGCCACGGAGGAAATGCTGCATCTTGCCCTTGTTAACAACCTGCTGATCTCAGTCGGGTCGAGGCCACACTACCGCCATTTCAACTTTCCAGCTACGGCAGGTCAATTTCCAGCAGACATAGCGGTCGCTCTGCTCCCATTCGATAGCGCCACTCTCGATCATTTCATTTATGTTGAACGTCCCAGCGAGGCAGTGGATCGCGACGGACGAACCATCGACAAACCGGTGTATTCGCGCGACTCGGACCGCACCGACCTAGTGACAGACATGCCCAACGATTATCTGACAGTTGGGGAGCTCTATCAGGCGATCGTCGACAGTATCGGCTCCCTCTCGGCCGATCTCGGCGACGCGGGCTTG
>NZ_JBIMES010000029.1:0-23229 GCF_051262535.1 Massilia sp. CMS3.1
GACGTGTCCGAAATTACTTGACCACTACACCGAAACGAACTGGGGACTGTCGTTGTGAGAAAGTTAGGGTGTCAGGGTCGGATTTGGGAAAATCAACGGCCTGTGTAGAGGCGCAATAAACGTGCTTGGTATTTCGCCCAGCGTTACGTAGTCGCGCGGAAGTCTCCATTTTAGTGAGACTGTCTTGGGTTACGACATAAACGCGGCCCATCTTGTATCCACCCTTAGTCATATTCTCTAAGGTAAGTACGCTAGGGATGGATACACGTGCCCGGATTGACCGCCAGGCTAGACCAATGCGTGCCAGGACGTCGGCCAATTCCTGACGGGGGTTCTTTGGCCGGGGCAGGTCAAGTGGTCGTCCGTCCTTATCCTCTTTCCACGCACCATATTTTTTGGAAATAATACCCAGATGGGCCAGCAGGTGTCGGCGCGCAAGCATGCGGTCGAGAAGCAGGTTTGCCATGTCCTCGGTGAGGCGGGTGCAATGGGGATCAAAGCCCTGCAACAGGTCGTTGTACGCTGCAACCATGGCTTTCCAGTACATGCGGCGTGCTGGATTCTCAGCGGTATCATCATACGAGAGGATAACGCCCTTCCACGCGCTGAAACGATCGAGTCGGCCAACTGCAGACCCGTTGTCCCAAAAGTCGAGAGTGGCTTCGTCCAAACAAGAAATGTTCAGATCACCACGGATGCGATGAGCTTCGAGCGTTATGTTTTCCATTTCGGTCCGATGGGGCGAGCATTCTAGCCGCCTGGCCGCGTCGTGGTCGATGACTGGCGCTGCTATCAGGGCGGCGCGATGAGCTTGGTTTTGGGCCTTGTCTACGGCGGCCAGATTGGTGACGAGTTCTGAGTTGACCGTATCATGGTTGGCGACCGACCATCCGGCACGTTCGAGCTGCCACAACAAGCCTGCAGCGAAGTCCGCGCGAGCGTTTTGATCGCTTGCGATGATGTCTGCGACGAAATCCGTAAACACGTTGGCTGACCCCTCGGCGCCTTCGAGTGCGGATGCCTCAAGCCATGCAGCCTTGATGCTCTTGCCGGACTGTTTGCCGATTTCGGAGTTGGGCAACAAGCCAAGCGAGAAAAAGCGGAGATAGCGCACTCGATAGAGCGCCTGGATGACGTCGGCTGGTGTGATTTGCCGTCCGCCGCCGATGAAGGCGCCCAAAGTAAACCATTCCCCCGTTTCCTTGTGTTCGATCGAAAGACCGGATCCTATGACGGGCGATGCGATCACCACATCGTACTCGTGTGACAACCGTTCAGGCTCGGCTAGAAAGGCGGCCTGCTCGGGGTTGCCTTTGTTACCAGCGAAAACCGACAGAACACGATAGCGCTGCGAAGCGAAGAATGCACCCAAGTTGCGTGCACGGCGCGCCGACTCCGTTGCGATCCAAACGTGTCCGCCGGCAGCGAGTTCGGCAAGACAGTCGCCTACAACTGCGGCGGCAGCGTCTGATCCAAAGTGATAGGTAGCGTTAATGCCCTTCGGCTTGGCGAGCATCTCGACGATGCGGATTTTCTCGCCAGGGCGACAAGATTCAAGAAAACTGATAGTACGCGCATCGCAACCTGCATCGGCCACGATTACGCACTTTGCGTTGGCGACCAGTTCACGAAGTCGATCGTAAACTTCTTCGTTGTTCGCTTCTTTAGTGCGGCAGTGGTCTTTCGCAGAAAGGAAACGCAGGACTTGGCTAATTTCGTCAATGAAAACGTATTCAGCTTGGTCAATCAGAGGTCGGTAGGTTGTCGTTGTGATACTTGGAAGGCAGGTTGCCAGCCCGCGGATTTCCGGGTCGTCCACCGTGTTGGCGTCTATTTGGTCGTAGTGCTCGATCTCCAGTGCATTGGCCATATCATAGACAAGGCTCACGCGGTGACAGATTGCTAATGGTTTGGTGTTGGTATGTTCTACGCAATACCGTATGAATGGCCGTCCAACCATGCGAGTCTTGCCGGATCCCATAGGGGCCCAAAGCACTATTACACCGTGGTAGTCAGCGGGGGAGAAATTTGGTAACTCATGACATATTTCGGACTGATGTCGTTCCAAAAGTCGCTTAGGGATCGTTACCTGGGCCAGTGCAGACCTTTTGCGGTGATCCAGCGCCTTCTCGTAGTGCTGAATTATGCCGTCGAGCGTGGTGGAGTCAATCAGGCCAACTGGTACGTTTGTTTCAATAAATGTTCGGATTTTAGCAAGGTTGGTTTGCGCCGGAACATGCATGAACATGCGTGCGGCGGCCGAGTATGCCATAGCGGCCGCGCTCTCCGATGTAGCGACTTCTTGCAGCAGTGCTGCAATTTTTTTTCTGGTAGTGCCTTTCAGGTCTCTCCTTTCGGAGCCTGCAGTCTTCAGACCGGACATGTCGCTCGTCTGCGTCGTCATGCGCATTCGAAGGGGGACGTAGCTTCAGCACACACGAATAGGGCTAGTAGTGCAAAGGTGGTCGACACCGAGTTTGTATCTAGTGAAATCAAATAGCTCTCCAATGGCTTCTGTTTTGACTGCATTTCCTGCCACGTCGCTCGGTCGTGCGTGAGGCGTCGGTAGAACGACAGGCCGCCGAAGAAGCCTTGGTTCACGACCCCAACAAGCAATACATGAAGTTGACCTCAAAGATTTTGGTTCAGTCAGAGGTTTGGCGCCACTCACGGGCTCTGTTTTACACTTTTCGGCGAAAGATTTTTTCGACAGACATGTTGAAGAGTTAAGATATGCCAAATTCGTAACTAACAAACATAGCAAAGCTACATACATCCCCTGCAGACACGTTCCGTCTACTCAACCTCAGCCGCCACTACTAGCCAACCATCAGGTGCTAAAAGAGCAAAAAGAACGAAAAGAGCAAAGAGAATCCAGAGAATCCCCCCGGTCCAGGCCCGGAGTCGGCGGCGTTCGCATCCCCCTTGGGGTTAGCTACCTTGTCTGTCTGTTAGTTTCAATTATGGTATCCTTGGCAAACTCCACAACGGAAACGCAAAGCTGTTCGCGCCTTCGCCGCCATCCGCACCGTAGCCAAAACGAACGCAAATAACGAGGTGCCTATGCCTGACCTGAGAACGTGGGACGACGATCCCCTTGCAGCCTTCACGGCCTTCGTCGCGACGCCAGAGTTCGCCAGCACCAGCCGGCGACTTGGCGAGCCCGAGCCCGAGGCTATATCCAAGAAATCGGCCGAGATCTACATTTTCATGTTTCGCAAGTTCACGGCATGGCTCGCTGGCCAGAACCGGCGCTTTTCGCAAGTCGAGGAACGTGACCTGGTACGCTTCATCAGCCAGCTGCGTCGGCGCGGCGAGCAAAACAGCGGGATCACCGAACGGTATCTGCGGCTGCTGGAGCGCTGCTACAGCTACCTGCAAATCGCACCGAACCCGGCGACATCGGCCACTAAGCTCGCCACCGACAACCATTACCTTGCGCAGAACGTTGGCACCGAAGCCCTGGACCCCGAACAGGTAGCCGCTTTCGTGGCCGCCCTGCCCCCGCTCGATCCGCCCGGAGCGAACCGGGCTGGGCGACTGCCCAAAGCGTGGAAGCGCCGGCGCGATCACGCTGTTCAGGCGACGCTGCTATTTGGAGGCTTGAAGGTGGCCGAGGCGATCGGGCTACACCTGGGGGAGGTCGAGGATTCGTTCAGTCCCCTGCCCCTCCGGTTGAAAATCAATCCAGAAGACAAACACGCCACAAGCTACGAGCACGACACCATCGTCCACAGCTACGGCGCCGACGCGCTGCGCTACTGGCTCATCGAGCGGCTGGCCGAGGACAGCAAGGGGCAGCGCCTGTTAAAAGGCGACCTGGTCTTCCCCGGCGACGCCGAGGGCAAACCGATGTCGAAGGTGACGCTCTGGCGCCAGGTGAAAGCAACGTTCGCCCGGGCCGGCATCGACGTCAACCGGAGCGGCGGCCGCACCTTGCGAAATACATTCGCCACGCAACAATTAAAGGAGCACGGGCGGACAAAGGACGACGTCAGGGGGTATCTCGGCCTGGCCCTGGAGCGATCAGCCGACATCTACGTTACCGCCAAGCCAAGGAAGAAGAAGTCCAATGAAGCTCTCTGAAATCACAAGCATTCTGGCTGCCGCAGGATTGCCGGCGCTGTCGCGCGACCAGCTGCTCGAGCTGGCCGGCTCGGGTGCTGGCAAACGCTTTGAAGCGGCGCTGATTGCTTTCGGCGCTGGCGATCGCCAGCAACGCGACGGGCTCGAGGCGACCGTCCGCGTGCTCGACGCAAGGACCCGGTCGGCCCTGCAGCGCATCGGTGGCCGGCTGCCGGCCGACCAGCTCGTCAGGCTCGCGTTCAAGGAACAGCGCCGGTTCTTCGACGCCATCGACGCGATCGATACGCGCACGCCTCACGCCGCGGCCGCACGTAAATATCTTGCAGGACTGGGCGCAGCAGCTGCCGTGACCGACAGCACCCCCTCAGCTGCTGCGGATCCCCCGTACTACAGCTTTAAAATCTTTTCGTCAGCGGCGGCGCTGTGCATCGCGGAAGCGACGACCCGGGCTGAGCGCAAGCACACGATCAACATTGAGGGCGCGGTCGTGCTCGCCGGCGGTGCCCGCAAGACATTCGACTGGCAGAACAAGATCGTGGTCCAGCTCACCGTGCAGGAAGCCTACCAGGTGCTTGCTCTGCTGGAGAACAAGATCTGGTCGCTTCGCTTCGATGGTCATGGCCGCGAGCACGACAAGTCGGTCCAGATCGAGTTCCAGGACTCGCACTATTATTTCCGCCTGATCCAGCGGGGGCGGCCAGCCGTTGCCGTTCAGGTACGTGCGGTTGACTCGCTTCAGATCGTTTCGCTGCTATACAAACAGCTGTTACGTAACGAAAGCCACCTGGGCATAGCCGACATCCGTGCAATGATTGACCGCATGGTGGCGATGATGCCAAGCGCTGTCGATCCGCTGCGCCGATAAAGGTTGGCGCCGGTGGCTATTCTGCACGCCAATCAAGTTCACCGTTCATTCGGATCGAAGCAGCTGGCACTGGACGACGGCAGCCGCCGTCGACATTGACGGGCCGAGCAAGCCGCCGAGATCCTGGAAGCCATATTGATGCATGGGCTGCCACAGGTGGGCGGGCGCATCTCCATCCATCATTCTCACCACAGCCATCCTGAGATGACGTCAGATCAAAACCTGGTTCTTGTCCGCAAAGTGGGACAACTTTTCCACAGTGAGCTCACCCCACAGCGCGTCGGCCTACCATAGGCCCAGGGCCGTTCGCGTCACACCTTTATCAAGTACCTTGTCAAGCGCGGGCACTTTACCGGTCGCCTGCGCCCGGAACTGTTCATAGGTCGTGCTACGCTGATCGGCATCCATCTCCTTGAACACGTCGAGTGCGAGCTTGGCGCGCGCACTCAAAAAACGCTCGAGCAACGTAGGTCCTTCGGCCGCCGAGCCAGCCTTGAGGCGCGGCTCCGTTTTCCTATCCGGCAGCTTGGCTTCGCTCTTCAAAGCCCAGCGGGCTGTGGTGCAAATTGTGGACGAGGAACAAGGCAGCTGGCTATATGTGGGGCCAGCTTACGCAGCAAGCACAGCAGCCCAGATTTCGGGCGTAGTTTGCCCTTGAGTTACCAAATCTCGTAGGTCGAACTGGCCTTTGCGAATGCGATGCATGAGCTCGACGCCTCGAATTGTCGTGGCGGCGGAAGCGAAGCTTTTCAGACCCAGCATTGGCCTAACCTGGATTTCACATAGCGATGGTTCTGCTCAATTAGATTGTTTAGGTATTTCGACGAGCGAAGCTTCGTCAGTTCAGAAAGCCTGCCTTGCTGCCGAAGTTCTCGAACCGCCCTGTGAGAGGCTGCGTAACCATCCAGCGTGATGGTCTCAGGCGAGCGGCCCTGGCAATGTATGGCCTTGCGAAAGAAGGCCTTGACCGAAGCTACGTTGCGTCGTGGGCTAAGCCGGAAGTCGACAGTCTTGCCCGATGCATCGACAGCCCGGTAGAGGTACGCCCACTGGCCGCGGATTCTGACATAGGTTTCGTCCACTCGCCATGACGTACCCGCCTGGGCTGAAAAGCGGCTCCAGCGCTTGTCGAACTCTGGCGCGTAGCGCTGCACCCAGCGCAGAATTGTCGTGTGAGCGATCGGCAGACCGCGTTCGGCCATCATCTCGACGAGGTCACGATAGGACAGCTTGCAGCGCAGGTACCAGCGCACGCAAAGAACGATAATGTCCTGCTCGAAGTGTCGGACATTGAACAGGTCATTCTTGATTGGACGGTTACGCATGCTGGGCAAAGCTGGTCATTCTAGCCGAGCTGAACGTTTGCACCACAGCCGCGACGATGATGCAGCCCGGCCGCAGTTGATCCGGTATGGGCGCCCTGCCCCTGCCAGGCAAAGTCACCGTCAATTGTGCAAGCTGCGCGTCGAGGGTGGTCGCTACGAGCGCAAGTTCTGCTTTGGCGAGGCAAAGTCACCTTCTTTGTGCAAGATCAGGCGCATTTTAGGGTCTCGATTCCGCAAGGCTGCAGTTTTGAAGCGATAAAACGGGCGTTTTCACGCTTTGCGGCTTGCCAAGCCCGGAATCGGCAGCTATTCCGTCTACCCGTTGCACATAAACGGTGACTTTGCCTCTGTCGGCCGCACTTTTCGCCTGCGCTACGCCCCGTAGAACGCGGTCTGGTGAAAGCGAGCAGATCAGGAAAATGCAAGCATTGACCAAACGCAAGGACATTGCACAAGAAAGGTGACTTTGCCTTCGCCCGAACCATACCTTGTTTGGTCCCAATTCCCCTACAGTAGTCAAACCCGTAACCGGATCCGGCCAAAATGCCGGGTTCGCGCACAAATTGAGTGACTTTGCTAGGATTGACCGGCCTGGAAGGGCTGCTGTGTTGGCAACTTATGGGTCTTGAAAGGAGCTGCACAATTGTTGTGACCTTGCGACGGGCTACGGCGCTGAAATGGGCCATGGATGCCGGTTTCGGGCGATTTTGCACATAACCGGTGACCTTCCGCACAAAGTCTGTGACCTTTCGTTGACTGTGGACAACTCTTGCACATAGATGGTGACCTTGCTCGTGTTAAACATGACCTTGCCGCACACAAACGTCGACCATGCGCAGGCAAAATGTGGTTTTGCTTCTCTAAGTCGTTGATTTTAAAGGGATCAAGGAGAACCTTAGTATGTAGGTTTGTTATTTAAAAAAGAACCTACTACTACAACCCGTCCTTTGGTGGATAAGCCCGACTGTACGGCAATGCCGCTGTCGAGCCCTGTTACCAGGGCCAGGGAAGGCGGAACTAAGGTCACAAAAAATGTGCTGGTCTGTAGACGCGCTGACGAAATCAGGGTCTCGGTGACATCCTTGGATGCGTTCCACGCGTGCTGCCGGCTTAAAACTGTTTGAGGCAAGGTCACTAAATTTGTTTTGACATGTAGACCTTGGACTGTCATTCTCGCCGTCAAGGAGAGTTCGATGATCAGTCCATCACGGCAATTAGCGCTGGCATTATTTGCCGATTTTGCGCCTTTAGACAAAAGCGTGGCAGAAGCGCCAATTGACCTTGGCTTCAGACGCAACAACGCGCTGGTCAAAATCGTCGACCTGAGCCTGGCCGGACGGCGCCTGATCGACGTGACATATTTCCTGGCAGCCGAAGATACGGAGTTGCACAAAGAATACCGGGTCGACTTGGGACTCTTCAGGTGGCTACTCGGAACAACCAGCAGGAACTCCCGTCACCTCCAGCAGATCATCCGCGAAGCGCAAAAAGGCGCGATCGAGCTCAACGAAATCGACCTCGAAAACCAAGCCAACGACTGGTACGGTTCTGTCCCGCTTCTCGGACCTGCCTTTGTCCGGAATGGCGAATTCCTTTTCGAACTGTCTGACCGGCTGCAGGCCGCCATCAAGAATCCGGCCACGTCCCACTATTTGAGCCTGCGCTTCGTCTTCAAATCGATCCATTCGAAGCTGCTGTACGACCGCCTGCAGGAGTACATCGAAGAAGGCATGACGCCCTGGCTCGAGATATCTGAATTACGCGATTGGCTTGAATCCAACAAGAAAACCTACGACCTGTTCAAGCACTTCCGCAACAAGGTACTGGAAAGCGCCATCGCCGAAATCAAGGAAGTGGCCAAGCTCGAGATCGAAATGCTGACCCAGAACGTGCCGGGCTCAAAACGCATCGGCCAGGTTCGCTTCAAGGTCTCCCAGGTAAAGACGACCGTCCAGGATGAACAAAAAGTTGAATTCCTCGTCCTGCGCTCGCAGTACGACATCCTGAGCCGGGAGTTCGCACTGAACCAGGCAGAATTCAACGAAATCATCTCGAACCGCGAAACCTTCAACGACGAGCGGATCCAGCAGGCGATCGACTACACCAGGCACAACGTGGACCTCGGCAAGGTCAAGCACCGCGCCGGTGGCTACCTGATGAAGGCGCTGCGTGAAGGCTATCGGCTTGGCACGCTGGACGTGAAGATCCACCAGCAGCTGACGGACGCGAACAAGACGACCGAGGCAAAGGCGAAGGCTGTCAAAAAAACGGCAGAAAGCGTCAAGAAGGCAGCCGCGGACGACGCGGCCCGGCGCGACAACGAAGCACTCCTCGGCTTGGAAGCCTACGATCTGTTTCCGCCGTCCGAACAGGCCGAGGCCGTGAACGATTTCTGCCGCTCCGTCGTCGCCAAGCCGCTGGCGCGCATGCTGGCCGTCACGCCGGCGGAACTACGCGAGCACATGTCCGATGCGCGGGTGCGCAGCAGTTTCGGCATGTTCATCGTCGGGAAAATACAGAATGCAAGTCGGGCACAAAAGCAGGTGCCGTCCCAGGCATGATCATAAGCTTGGCCAGCGCCGCCGGTGGCCCAAACGCGCTCACGGTCACGACAGCAAGCGTCGGAAGAGTCTCTATCGGTCTCTGACGATGGCGGCTGTGAGGCCTCTGTCCGGACCAGCGGTGGCCGGAACGTGCCGCTGCCGCGAGAACATACGGCGTGGTCTGGGCTTATCCGTTGTGGACGTCATGCCCGGTTTGCCATGGCGCCATCGAACGGATCCGACCCCATGCTCATCGTCCACAAAAATTCGCCAAAGTTTGCGCGAAATCAAACAGCGAAAATGCGGACAAATTATCAGCCGTGGACGCAAATTTGACGTTTGCCCTACGAAAGCGTCCTTACCTAACCCCTGCTTTGCCCCGTCAGCGTAGATTTGATTTGGATCATAGGACGCAAAACGGTCGGTTTTTGCGTGACAGCATCACATATGCCAGTTAAGATGCATTTAATTAACTTCTAGCAGGATACCTTTTGATGCGTACAGTGCGTACTTTCCCGGGCATGAAGCCGAAAATGGCTTTGGAGCTGACAGGCTTCGACGGCACCCATAAAATGTTCCGAACGCGTTTCCGCGACAACGCCGACGCCGGCGCAACCAAGCTATACCGTCCCGAACGTATTCGCGAGATCAGGATGCAGCTCATGAACATCCCTGCCGAGCATGAGCGTGCTTATGTCTTGCCGCCGCTGATCGACGTCCGGATGGCCAAGGGCGGGGTCGGCAAGACGACCATTGCATGCAATGTCGCTACGGCGCTGTCAATGATGGGCTACAAGGTGCTTGTCATCGATGGCGACCCCCAGGCCACCCTGACCGAGTCTTTCGGTATCGAGTGGCGGACGGAATCGATCACCCACATCAGCGATCTGATGCAAAGCAACGACCAGCACATGGCGAGCAAGTTCGACAAGAAGCCGGCGCCACCGGCAGATGTCGAAGCTGCAATCTGGCCGCTGTACGAGAACAATATGCTCGATCTGATCCCGGCCGACATCACGATGGCCAACGAAAACTGGCTGAGCAACGCTACTAGGCGCGAGGAAGCATTCCAGCGCCTGCTCGAGGAACATGTCGCCGTCTTTAGACGCTATGACGTCATCATTGTCGACTCAGCGCCTGGTTCGTCCCTGCTGACGACGACGTTCATGGTGCCGGCAAAATTGCTGCTGGCAGTGGTCAAGCCGGAACCAAAAGCGGTCGCCGCCCTCGACGTGCTGAGCTCGAACGTCCAGGAACTGAACAGTTTTTGCAAGTCCAAGATCGACGTCCAGATCGTCGTCAACGGCTACAACCAGACGAAAAAACCGCATACCGAGCAGCTTGCTATCCTGCATGCCCGCTACCCCGACAAGATCAACGACACCATCGTGCGCGACTTCGTCGGCTTCCTGCGCGAGTCCGATCCGGAAAACATCACGGCCAATGCGCCTGTGCTCGAGCGAGAACCGAATTCGGTCGGCACCAGTGACATCATTTCGCTGACCAGGTCGATCATCCGGCTTTACGATATCAAACTGGGCGGGTTCGACCCGCTGACGCAGGAGGCGGCGGCATGAGGAAGGGGCCAATTAAGTTTTCGGGCCTGGTGGGTAGCGGCAAGATTCAGGAACGCACCGACCTGGCGCGCTCCGCTGCATTCGACACCGCTGAAGGGCCGGCAGAAAAATCGACCCCGCTGGCCGGCAAGAGCCAGCCCGAGGCGCCAGGAAGCGGCAAGAGCGCCGGCGCCGTGGCACCGGTGCAGCCGGCGTCCGCTTCGCCGGAACAGCCCGAGCAACTGGCCGCGAACACAGAACACGAAGATGCCGGCGGCCAGCCGCAAGCGTTGGCAGCGGACCTGCCAGAATCAAGCAGCGACAGTGCTGCGGAGCAGGCGCCCGCTGCCCTTGATCACGACCTGCCGCTGCTGCCAGGCCAGCGCTTTGCTGACCATCCTTCCATGCGCGTCAAGTGGGATGAGGTCACGGACTGGACTCCTTACCTGAACCGCGAGCTGATGCTGCCGATCGCCATGCTGGTCGACAGTATTTTCCAGAGTGCTGGTGATTCCGGGAGTCGCTACGACATAGGGAGCCTGGTCAGCCTGGGCGAGTCGATGACGACCGGGCACCAGGAAGAGGCAATCCAGGTGCGCTGGGTGGGTGGACGCTTCGAGCTGATTATCGGGCACCGGCGTACCCGCGGCGCAAAAGAGGCTGGCTGGACGTTCATCAGGGCGATTATCCGCAGTTATAGCGATTACGATGCCCAGCTGGCGCGCCTGGCCAGCAACCGGTCGCGCAAGGACGAATTCCATTACACGCTGGGCAAAGCGTTCAATGCGATTTATACCCACCCCGATCCGAGCCTGCGCTTGTCGCAAAGGAAGATAGGGATGCGGTTCGACATGAGCCAGAGTACGGTGAGCAAGTGCATTGCCATGGCGGCGTTGCCTCAACCAATGGTCGACTTGCTTGAGAAAGACCCCGGGCTGTTCAATTCCAGTACGAGCGAAATCATCCGCAGCCTGTATGAGAACTACCCGAACGATGGCGACCTGATCCTGAAAGCCGTATTGCGGCTCAAGGAAGGCGCGAGCGAAAATTCAATATTGCCCTGGTTCAAGCAGATGTACGCAAACAAAATGGCGGGCCGCATCGGTGGCACCGAGGCGCAAGGGGTCAAGGAACGCATCGTGACGGCCCAGAACGGCTCGCCGCTGGTGAGCTTGAGCCTGCGTGGCCGCGCCGTTCACATCAAGCTTGAAAATGCCGGTATCAACGAAAACGACCTGGCCGAACGGATCTACAAATGGCTGGCAGGCGTCGGCGATGAGATAGTTGCAAACGAGAAACAGCCGCAAGAATAACGGCGTGTCGATAATTTTGATTCCTTAGGAATCACTACCGAGCGAGAAAGACGATGATGATGCGATGATGCGATGACGCGTTAACGAAAAAGCCCCGGCCAAAGCCGGGGCATTTCTATTATCCGCCCGTGGTCGGGAAGGACAAGCCTGAGAAACTTCATCCTAACCCCCGCCCGCGTGGCAGTCAACCACTATTTTGCACCTTTCATGGTGCCAAGGGGTATCTGTGTACTTACCATTTCAAAATAGTGCCGGCACTGCGTCTGCTCGCCTGTTCGGGGACACGCATGCGCCACCGCCTTAAGCGCCTTCAGGATGACGGTCGTTCGCTCGCCGGTGATGCCCGCCCGGCAGGATCAAACTGCCCGGTCAGGATGCCGCATGGTCTCCATGCCCATCCGCCGTTCGCGTCCGGCCAGGGAAACCATGACCTGCCCAGGCGCTGCAGCCCGCCGGGTCGGGATCGTCGCACGGCGGGTGCGTCATGCTGAACCCCGCGAGCGCAACCGGCGGCGACTTGCCTGTGGAAGTGATGGCCGACCCTGCCCTGTTCCACGCGCGCAGCGGCTATGGCTTCTTCACGCTGGCCAAGTCGCACGCGGCCGCGCCGGGGGCAACCACCGGGACGGCACCGGGCAAGACCCGGAAACGCCCATGGCAGGAATGGCATTATCACGCCCGCCTGGCCGAGAAAATCCAGGGCAGCACTGTCGGCAGCGTTGACACGTATATCTCGCAGTCGAGCTTTCGCCAATTCAAGGATGGCCGCAAGATCAGGAACCTGTCCCGGGTCGGCGCCTTGTAGGCCGATCTCGACACATACAAGAAGCCTGAATGGCGCGCGCAGACTGCAGCACAGCTGGTACCGATCCTGCTGCAGGAATGCACGGATCGTGCGCTGCCGCGCCCGAGTCTCATCGTCGACAGCGGCAACGGCCTGTATGCAAAGTGGATCTTGGCTAGGCCGGTCCCTGCAGCGGCGCTGACCAGATGGCGCAGCGTCCAGTCCGAACTGTGGAGACGCCTGAAAGCCATGGTGGCGGACGCGAAAGCCTGCGACGCCGCCCGTGTCCTGCGCATGGTCGGTTCGGTCAACTCGCGTACGGGCAGGACGGTCCAGGTGGCCTGGGTGAACGACTTCGATTTCGACGACCATGGGGGGCACCGGCAAGAGGGTGTCCCGGTCATGCTCTACGAATTCGACCGGATCGCCGACGAGATCCTGCGCCTGCCGCGTGAACAGTTCGAGCAGGAGCGCGCACAGCGTCTGTCACGCGCGGCGGAAAAGGAAACCGTCGGGCCGCGCTGCCGCAGCGGCTTGCGCAAATTCAACCGGCAGTTGCTGGCCTGCGACCGTTACAACGACCTGCAGCGCCTGCTATGCATGCGGGGGTGGGAGCACGGCGCCCCGGATGGTGAACGCGACATGCCGATTTTTGTCGGCGCGGTATGCCTGGCGGTCATGCGCCCCTTCTCGCAGCTGCGCCAGACGATCCGCCTGCTTGCTGCACAGGTTGCCCCGACCTGGACCGAGCAACAGGTCGACAACTGCGTCCACAGTGTCCTGGATCGGGCCGAGGGTTCGCTGCAGGGCATACCCAACCTGTGGAACGGCAGCCCGCGCGATGCCCGCTACACGCCTGGCAATGACTGGCTGCTCGAGGCATTGGCCATCACCCCCGATGAAGAGCGCGAACTGCAAACCATCATCAGCAAGACCGAGGCGAAGCGGCGTGCGGCTGCGCGGGCGCAGGCCAGGCGCCGCGCAGGCGGTGCGCAGTCGCGCTGCGCGTTCCTGGAGAAATCCCAAGCGCGCCGCAGCCATGCCGTGGCATTACGCGCTTCAGGCCTGTCGTGGGCCGAAGTAGGTGCCGGTCTCGGTATCTCGGCCGGCGCCGCCAGAGCGCTGGCGTCCCGTGCAGACGGGCAGCGCACAGGTTCGTCCGTAATGCTATGTGTGGTGGAACCTGCGGCGCAGCCGCCAGCCCAGAATGGGCTGCCGACGTCCATACCGAGCACCACGTCAGAGCAGCATTCCTTATCGTGCGCGGCTGTGGTTTCTGTAAGCCTGAAAACAGTATCGTCCGTTGCGACCAGGTCCATGCCAGGCCCGCATGACACGCTTGAACGTCTCGTTGCGGTCTTGACGCATCCAAGCGCGCTGCTTCTGCCCTTCCCTTACGCATCGATTCCTGGGCGTTTGCAGTACGGCGACATGTTACCCGTCCGGATAGCCAGTCTGACGACGCTTGACACGCCGCTGGGGCTCCCCATTGCGGCCAGCTGCCCATCGCGTAACGCAGACCTGGTAACGAATAGCGCCCAGTCTCTCGAGTCGATAGTTGCGCTCGACGCCTGGCCCCGGTGGCGCATTCCCGCTTTATTGGTTGCGACTCGCCAGTGGGCCGGGTACGAGGGAACGATGCACGTGTGCAGCGCTATCGAAGCTCAGGCGGCGCCGGAATCTCGCTGCTTGCTGTCCTGACAAACCGAAGAACATCGGCCTCCGTATTGTCGGAAAGGAAACCAAATTTGACAAGCGGCGGGCAGTCCCATTCGCCGGCAATGCGGGCTGCAATCGCGCGCAACGCATCAAGCGCCGGGAGGTGGCTTGTTCATAGGGTTTAAGGGGAGCCGCGGTAAGAACGGCCAGGCGTGCGTTGTGGCGTTCGATTACGGTGTCCTGGCCGTCGGCGTTATTGCCGGACCAGACATTGGCAAGCCGTTCGATCGCCTTGTCCGGTGCCACCGAGACCGGCCGTTCCCTGCCCTGCCAGCGGCATCCTGCGCAGCGCATCTGCACTACTTTGCTGCTATCTGGCTTGATGATTTCCTGCGTTCCAAGCAGCGCCTTGCCGCAGCCCGGGCAAGGATCTTGTGCGGTCAGGCCTGTCGTAGCCGGCGCAGCCTCAAGGGCAAGGATACGGTGCGCCCATTGCCTCAAGCATGCCGCTTCCACCAGGGGGCCTTTGTTCGACACCGGGCCAGCGGCCGCCAGCATGTCCGCGGCCAGCCTAGTGAGACTGTCTCCTGTTTTAGCGAGGTAGCTGACGTCCCGGGTTGTCGCTCTCGGTGGTCCGTTCAGACTCTCATCGACAGATGCATTTTCAACCTGGTGTTTGTTTCCTGCAGATTCGCAGGTTGACGTTTGCGCGATCGGCAGATGTGTGGTCGGTGCGCTGTGCGGCGCGCTGGCCGTCGGCAACTGCATGCGGTCATTCATCGGTTTTCCTTCCTCGATCAGTAATGGCGGCGGTGGTGGTATAGCTTCAGTATCCCGCCGGCTCGCCTGTCTGCAAGCGCGGCTCTGGCCGGGGCCCTCTGCGCCAGGGAGAGTCGCAGAGCTCAGGCCGGACGCCCACGATGCGTAGCGCCTACTGGCTGCATGTCGTAACCGAGAGTCGCGAGCGAAGGCGCCGCATGCAGCGCCGAAGTGCGCTCGCTTGCTGAAACGCCGCCCTGGGCGTTTTTGTCGAATAAACCGGGTGTCGCTGCTTGCATGACGAACTCCTTGATGAGTTATTCATACAATGATCGCTCGGGCTCGGCCGGGTGCAAGCAGGTGCCTCACCTGGCCGGCGACCACCCTTTCCTGCCCTATTCGCCGACCCATTTGTAATCGCAGTCATGGCGTATAACGGCTCTAGATGTGGTATGCCCACATATGTACGATGACTAAGCTTGTCCCGTTGCGAGCAGAAGCCGACAGTAATTATGAGGACGAATTCCGATGGCAGGTCCGCGCCCATTCGCACCGGGACTACATCGGCCTGAATGGGCAAACTAGCGAATTAAATAACGTTCACGTTTGATCGATCGGCAATTCGGTATTCCTAAGGAATCACTGGCTAAGCGTTGCGCTTGTGCAGAGTTACGAGCGGTCGCAATTGTCAATCATCGATGATTCCTAAGGAATCATCCAGATCTAACCTCAATACAGCATAGCTGCTTCAATCTGGAGTCCGGTACGTGGGCTGTGACAAAAGCTAGCCCCGACGACCGATCGAATGCGACCTGCCACTAAGAAGCTGAACCTTGAGAGCGTGGGCGGTAAGTTCAGTGATTCCTAAGGAATCACCTGAGCTATGGCATGCGTGTGCGGATCGACCTAGTTAGGATAACGGCGCAGTAGCACTTAACAAGCGCATGCGATTGCTATGGAGTTAGCAATGACGGGGTGTTTCGGCAGCGGGTGTATGTGCGATTTTGTCTGATTCACCTTTTCTTTGGCAGGACGCCAAATGCAGCCACGCCGAGCTTGTTGCTGGACTAGCCTTGCAACTCGTTACGTGGCGAAACGATTCCCTAGGAATCATCGTGTCCGGCCACTTTGTGAGCAGGAGTCCTGCCCGATAACGGGACTCTCTTGTTATCGGGCACCGGTTTTCGTGATTCCTTCGGAATCACTCACTAAAATAGCTTTGCGCTTGGACAGGGTTATACATGGTTCTGATTGTCCAACAGCAATGACTCCTAAGGAATCACTCCACGGAGCCTCATCATAGTCGCGATTTCTGTGGAATCACGGGCCTGCAATGGACCGTGCAGTGTTACGGGCGGTTGCGATTGTCAAACAATAATGATTCCTAAGGAATCATCTTGACCGAGCCTCACACCGTTATGATTCCTTAGGAATCAATCGCCCAGCGTGCTTTGTAAGGTCTGAGGGCTGCGATTGTCAAAACAAAGTGATTCTTAAGAAATCATCTCGGCCGAGCTTCAACAAATTCGTGATTCCTTAGGGGTCATCTGTAACGAGACTCAATAAAGTACAGTTGCTCCAACCTGAAGCGCCGTATGGGACTTAGTCAAACGTAGCTCGGATGCCGATATCGAATCCGATTTGCCACTATAAATAGGAACCGTTGATCATAGGCGATTAGATGAGTGATTCCCAAGGAATCACCTTAGCTATTGCCTTGGGTTGACCTATTGAGTATAGCGACACAGTAGGAATTGGCAAGCGCATACGATTCCTGTGAAAGCAGCAATGATGGTGTGCAGTGGCTGTGGGAATAGGTGCGATTGCGTCGGATTCACCTTGTTCGTCTGGACGATGAATGCGGCCACGCCGAGTTAGTAGCTGGAGCAGCCTGGCGGTCGTCTATTCGGAAAGTGATTCCTAAGAAATCATCCTGTCTGCCCCCTATGACGCCGTCCTTATCCAGCAGGGAATGTTCTGTTGTGTGCACTCGTGGGCGCGGGGGCGACAACAAGTCCGCCGACGCGAGCCTAGTGGCGAGGATCCGTCGATTTGTACAGTCCATGCCACCGATTGATACAGAGCGACACGCATTAAGGCGACGCCTGATCAGTGAATTTGGCCGCGCTTATGACCCGAACCTGCTGCAAGCGCCGACAACAATACCGCAGCTCCCCGATCATGATCCGCCGACCTCCGAGCGTTAGTAGGCCTGGTCGATGTGAAGGGGGTAGGCCGTCGTGGTTCGATTGGCGGTATGAGGACGCCGGCATCGCTCTTCAGAGGGATGCGAGAACGGCGTCTGCTGCAGTTGGCGTTGGCCATACGACGACGCCGCGCCGCCTAGCGCGACGTGCTTGAGGAGCTCGGACGCGCCGCTGCGCTATTTGGCTCGACCGGCAAACCCCATCGATCACTCTAGCATGTTGCATACAAGACACCCGCTGTCGTGTACGATATTCGCAATATTTTACTTTTGGTAAGCATAAAAGGTATGAGCGATCACATTGCCAACATTCTAGAACGGATGGGAGTGCCGGGCGAGAGCGGGCTATTTGTCCTTGGTTGTCTTGAGCGGCCTGCGACGGTGTACATGCAGCAAGTACGAGCGTTAAACCTTATCTATGCGCTTGAGCGCAGGAAGTTAGCGACAGCTGGGAGCAAGCTCCTGGTGGTTGGCGCGGGAGCAGGGGGACTGACAGCAGCGGCGGCTGCGGCGGCCCTTGGGTGGAAGGTGTCTGTACTGGACAAGCACCAGATGGAGGTGCTACAGCTGGCTGGAGCGGACGCACCCAAGCGATGGCTGCACCCGCACATTTATGACTGGCCAGCGGCCGGTACCGAAACCCCGCAAACCGACCTAGGCATTATGGACTGGCATGCGGGGTCGGCGGCCGAGGTGGTGGACAAATTGCGTGCCGAGTGGCGTAGCTTGGAACGCGCATTCGAAATTGGGACGCATGTTGGGATCTCCAACGTGACGCTGGGTCGCTTGTCGACTAGCCAATGGCTGGTCCAATGGAACGGGGACGGCCCACGCTCAACGGCTCCCGTAGGACTTGTCCAGGTTCAAAAGCCGCCACGTCGGCTCCAGCAATACGCGGCGGATGTCGTCATCTTAGCGGTTGGATTCGGGCGCGAGGAAAAGTCAGCTGCGTTCCCAGAAGTGCACTCTTACTGGAAGTCAGACGACATCGATGGAATAAAAATGACCACCAATGCGCCGCCTATGGTATTGGTCTCTGGAACAGGCGATGGTGGGTTGATTGATGCACTACGCTACTCGTACAAACGGTTTCAGCATGAGACCGTTCTTCATCAACTGAAGGAAAAATGGCTGGGCGACGAGCGATATCGTCAGGTTAAAAAAGAACTCCTCGACATCGAAGAGTTAATTCGAGATCTGGCTCAAGCAGGTAAACCATATGAACCCGATCTCAACTTCCGATATCAGTCCTTGTCTCAAGCACTCAGGTCGGAGGGCCTTCGCTTAGAGTTTCGGGACGACGTCATTGCCGTACTCGCCGGTCGTGGGCAATACCCTTTAACGACGGCGGCAGCCCCAATTAACCGTTTTCTTTTCGCCCTAACGAATGTTCAGTATCGTCAAGCCAACCTCACGGGTGTTGAATGTGAGGGCAGCCGCTTGAAGGTGAAATTCGACGGTAAGGAAGATGATTACTTCACGGACGTCATTATTCGACATGGACCAGTTCCTGAGCTGCCGCGTGATTTTCCTGAAATTTACCAAAAGGTAAAGGCAGCACGTGATAACTGGTCCGCCGAGCGCTTGGCGCAACGCGATCCGACACGTGATCCGCATTTTGACTTTACTTTCAAGGAGACGCTTGCAGCAAACGCAAGGACGGCGCGCAGTTCAACAAGCGTAGAAGTTGAGTCTATTGACCCGCCAATACTTCATCAGAACCATTTAGTTCACTCCAGTACCGATCCGTTGGAGAAATACCGTAGGTTGTTATGGGGCTGGCGGCCGCTTCCTCCCTTTTTTGTAGAAACGTATGCGGCACGGGAGCTGGTCGACTTTGCGACTAAGCCGAGCTCGTCCGGAGAGTTAGCGGAAAGCGTTCGCTTGATCATAGCGCCCGCACGCGCTGGGAAGACGACTCTGCTGATGCAACTAGCCTCGGGGCTCCTCGCTGATCCGATCCGGGTACCGGTTTTTGTTAGCGCCAGGTCGCTGTTCGGAAATTCGGAAAAAGGCTCGTTTGTCAGCGCGATCAACATCGCTGTGGACCAGCTTGTGTCAGATGTGGCGACGCATGATCGCCTGCGCACGGCACTACTGCGGGCGACAATGCAGGGTCGGGTGGTCTTATTGCTGGATGGGTTGGATGAGTTGCCGCATCACCTGCTGCTCGAAGGCATACAATTTATGCGAATGCAGCGCGACGATCTTCGTCGGGGCAACAGAATTATCGTCGCCAGTCGGCCCCTGTCGATCGGGCTTGACGATATCCCGAGCGTTCGCCTAAAACTATTCGATAACCGACGCGAAACTTGGATAAATGAGCTGTTCAAATCTGGGGTACCCGGTATTCACGCGGCAATTCGCCACCGTTTAGAGAACGGGGGAGTGCCTGTTCAGTTAGTCGAAACACTCGAGAACGCGGCCCTGCAATCGTTATATGGAGACGACGTATCGGCAGCTCTTGAATCAGTGGTATCTAGCATAACCCCTGGCTTTTACCCGGACCGGAACTTTATCGAGTCGTTAGTTGAACCTCGTTTTGACGGCAAAGGATTGGCTTTCTCTCCTACGTGGGCGCGCGATCTGCTGGCCGCGGTAGCCTTGGCAAGACGCTGGACAACTGAGGAAGAGGTCAGCCAGTGCGTCGGGTTAGCGTACGATGCAAGGTTTGCACCAACCGCCGTGTTAGCAATCGCTTTCACGATGAGCGCAGCGGGCAATACCGTACTCCATCGTCTGGCCGATCTACCCGACACATTAGATTTACAAGTGCTCGACTTACGGCTAAAGATTGCCAAGTATAGTGGCGAGATTGATCAAGCAATAGCATGGAGGCTGGCTAACGACGTAGCAAGGACAGTCGCTAATGTTGAAGTAGCAACGGTCGAACAGATATTAAATTTAGCTGATACTTGTAGAGAGCTGCCGGACAGTCTCGCTCTTTTATTTTCATCTGAAGTCGAGATGGTTATGAAGACGAATGAGCTTGAGGTTGTTCATCGTGGTCTTCGGTTTATTGAGCGGATGCCGCATGCGGCCGAGCAGCTGAAGTCGTATTTAATGCACGAGGACGAGATGCTCGCAAGGACGGCCGCTCGTGCAATGGGAGAAATAGGCGACTCCGATGCAATTCCCGCTTTGCTTGCGGGCTACCTGGCGCCCATGCGGAAAAAAATTCTCACCGAAGCGGTTGAAGCGATAGCAAAGATAGGGGGCGAGACAGCCGTCTCCGCATTGCTTGAGGTGATCGAAAATGACGAGCGATACGTAAATTTCCGGTGGCCAGCAATCGAAGCGCTGGGAAGCTTTACCCCAGAGCGCGCACTACCGCCGCTACTCAACGCTGCTCGAGACGAGAGCGCTACGATCAGGACTGCCGTAGCACGCGCTCTCGGGAATTATTCGCATCAACAGGCCTACGACGCATTGTTGAAGATGACAACGGATGCCGACGAAGGCGTGCGTGCCGTCGTGTTTGCGGTGCTGGCGCGGCGTGCAGTTCCGAAGGATATTCCTCTTTTGAGGGAGGCCATGACCGACAGTAGCATCTGGGTGCGCCTGGCGGCTGCGAAAGGACTCGAGCGTCTCGACAGAATCGGCCTGCTCGAACTGATCACAGCTGCGTTGGAGATGTCTGGTGACCCGTGGCGCGCTCAAGCGGCTGCGCTGTACGGCCGCCTCCTTGGCGAAGCTGCAATCCCACAGCTCGGCCGACTTGCTCGAAGCCCGGACAGAAACGCGCGTCTGGGAGCCGCACGGGGCTTGGCAGGCATCGACAACAGTGAAGCGATCGCGATTCTGGTTCAACTGTGTACCGACACGGATGACGAAGTACGTGCAGCCGCGATTGACGTCATTCCGCTCCGGAACGACCCAGAAATCATCGCGGCGGTCAGCTTCAACTTGATGCTTGACGAAGGAAGCTCAGCTCTTGCAGCGATAGGGCGTGTCGAAGGGTTTAGCCATCCCCAAGTGGTCAATACGCTACGCCGTATTGTGCTGGGACCAGGCATGCTTGGTGCGATGGCAGCTAGGTCGCTAGGACTCGTCGGCGACGAGCGCGACATTGACCTGCTCGAACTCGCTTGGCGCGGTACGCCGGTCACTGGCGAAGCGACCCCAAGGTGCGATCACTACGCGATCGCGATTGGCCATATTGGAGGCGTGTCCGCGTGTAAAACACTACGCCGCTTCCTCGATGACCCACTCCCGGATCGACGACTAAGTGCTCTGCAAGGATTATTCTGCACCGGTCACGCCGCCTCAATTCCGCCAATGTTATACGCGTTGGGAGATGCGGATGAACAGGTTCGATTGATGGCCAACGAGCTCTTACGGGAGGCGGACCGAGGTGATCTTCTCCCAGGATTGGTGGCAGCCTTAAGGAGTGCATCGCCAAGCGTACAGATGCGAGCGGCGGAGCTGGCCGCGCCCTACGCTGACAAGGACGTAGTCGACGCATTCGACAACATCGACGCGGTAGCTTGGGGCCGGGATGCTGAGGGAATGCACGCGCAATTGGGCCGCGTTATACACGAGGTGTACGACCTACGTATCAAGGCACGCGGCGCGCCGATGGTTGCATAAGGCATTGCCGCTGGGGGCGATGAGCGTGCTCCCGTTTCGTCGACGTCGTGGAGTGCGGCATTGCCTGCCTTATTGTCGGAAGTGCCGACTGCTTGTACATGCGATTGTCGAATGTAAAAACGAACGTGCCGTCGAAGTTGAGGTACATCTCGATGCCGCCGGCCTAGGTTCGAACCCGGTCCGCCCAATGTGTTGCTGAAGCGCTTCTTGCTCCTCAGCCGACATCGCATGTGGACCGATCATCGCGCTGATTCTTTCGCGGGGGGCAACTCGACATTAGAAACCATATTATCGAGTCTAGTATTTTTATATTGGCGAGTGCTGCAGACGCTATTCGCTAAACTACTGTAGCATTTCGTCCGACCAAGTGACAAACACTGCGCGCTCGATGACATCGCTATCCGCTAGCGAGTAGCCGGTCAATTCTTCAGCTGTAAGCGTGGCAAGCTGGAAATGGTCCGGGTCTTCTTTCATCAGGCTCAGCCATTTATCGCGTGAAACTGATTTGCCAGTCGAAACGGGCAAATCCATCCAGAAGCCTGTCTCCCTTTCAGCGACGGCCTTGTAGAGCTCTAGCATCTTGTTCATAGTACAGATTGATTCGGGTGATATTTATGTCAGATCGCGGAACTAACGGACCAAGGTAAGGACATCTTTCAAACCGTTCAGCTCGCGATAAAAAGCTGCCCGATTTCAGTAATATCAGCCGGCGTTAATTGCATCTTACCGTAGTGTACGCCGGGCACATGCTCTACACAGGAACAGTGTCTTGCTCAACAATACGGCAGAACCGGGTTCTGCACCTAACAGACCAATGCTTTCAAAGCAACTAGCATGCGAATCTAGAGCGTATGGTCCGATTAGGACAATACAATGTCGAGAAGGTCGAACCGAGCGGCCTATGACCATTCGCCTGTGTCAAGATAATGACACGGCCAACACTTCTGAAGAGCTTACTCTTGCTTGGAAAAAACCTCCCCTTTCTACTTACCGTTGGAACTTTTGTCATATCTGTCGCCGCGACATTCGCAGCATGGAATGTTGCAAATCAGGAAGATGTGCGGCTCAGCGAGACGGAGTTCCGGTTTGAGGTTCGTCAGGCCGTTCGGCGCATCGAACAAAGAATGACGACCTATGAAGGCGTTGCGCGAAGTGCACAAGCCTACTTGCTGGGCTCCGTCAAGGTGAGACGCGAGGATTTTAGTCTATTCGTTGCGTCGCTGCGCTTACAGCAAAAATTTCCGGGCATTCAGGGCATTGCGCTGGTCGAACTCGTTCATCCGCGCGGAATGGCCGAGCATGTAATAGCGATGCGGCGCCAAAGCTTTGCGGACTTTGTAGTCACCCCCGCCGGCGAGCGGCAGGTCTATTCGTCGATCATACAAATCGAGCCGTTTACTGGTTTGAATCTGCGTGCACTCGGCTTCGATATGCTGACCGAGTCCAACCGCCGCGCTGCGATGGAGCGTGCACGCGATACCGGGTCGGCGGCTGCTTCAGGCAAGTTAAGACTGATCCAAGAGAATGGTAAAGACGTGCAGTC
>NZ_JBIMES010000030.1:0-20931 GCF_051262535.1 Massilia sp. CMS3.1
GCAATCTGCCGCCCAGCGTCTACGAACGCACAATGGCAGCGAAAGAACCTATCGTCGTGTCCGAAATTACTTGACCACTACGACCTGGGTTATTGGCACAGGCTTCGTCAGCCATTGCCGTTTGGCCTTGGAATCCGCTTGTATGGATCCATCTCGGTCTCTTCGTCATTCTCTTGCTGCTATATCCGGCCCTCTGCCCGAAATTGTAAAGTAAAGCGTCAACTTACTCTACGGTCCGAATTTACGGAGACTCTTCTCCCAAAAAAGAATTTGTTTCCAAAGTATCTTTTTGCCACAAACAACCGGGCAGGGTAACTTCCTTAATGAAATCTGCGAACGCTCTGACAGCAGGCGCGACTTCGCGCCTGCTTGGAAAGACGATACTCACCTCCACCGCCGGCGATGACCAATCCGGCAACAGTCTGACAAGTCGACCGGCAAGGATTTCTGGTTCGCACACATAACCCGACAAAATGCCTAGACCTGCTCCATTAATAACGAGGCGATGAATCGTCAACATCTCGTCGACGCAAATTCGCGTCCGAGGCTCGACTTTCACGGTCACGCCATCCTTGGTGAAAGTCCACGATCGCGGGCGCCCATCCGCTCGAGGCATCTCAACTACATCAAAGCGGCCAACATCCCCGATCATTTGCGGCGTTCCCCACTCCTGTAGATAGCTGGGAGCGCCACAAAGGTAGCGTTTGATGACCCCCAATCGCGTGGCGACCAGTGATGAATCTACCATAGGCCCCATCCGGATCGCGACATCGACGTCTTCTGCGACCAGGTCTACATGCCGGCTGGTAAGTTGGAGTGTGACATCGACTTCGGGGTAGCGCCGCACGAATTCAGGAAGTTGCTCGGCAAGTACATTAATTCCGAAGCCGATTCCGGCGCTGATCTTCAATTGCCCGCGTGGCTCGGCTGTCAAGTTTGCGACACACGCGACCGCTTCGCCAACTTTCTCGATGATGTCGATGCAATGTGTTCTTAGTGCCTGGCCGATCGGCGTTAAGACGACCTCGCGCGTCGTACGCTGGAGGAGCCGTGTCCCTAGTTCCTCCTCGAGCTGCGCCACTGCGCGGCTCACGCTCGACTTTGGCAGATCAAGGGCATTTGCCGCAGCTGAGAAGCTTCTGAGTGAGGCCACTTTTTCGAAGATTCGCAGATGGTTCCAATTAAACATTTTGGATT
Organism: Massilia sp. CMS3.1; assembly: GCF_051262535.1. Lineage (NCBI taxonomy): Bacteria > Pseudomonadati > Pseudomonadota > Betaproteobacteria > Burkholderiales > Oxalobacteraceae > Massilia > Massilia sp. CMS3.1. Next base: position 1,198 of record NZ_JBIMES010000030.1, read on the forward strand.
ATCCCTCTCATCGAACAGTGTTTTCCTACAGACGATCAATCAACTGCTTGCGTCGGATGTAATTTGACTTAAGCTAGATAACTCGCCGGTTTATTTCAGATTATCGAGGCACTACCGGCGCTGCAATGCGCCGAATCCGGCTATTGTTCATTGCAATTCCTTGCGGTAATTCTCTAACGAAGTGCCCAACCTATGAATGACAGAATACTCGCAGTGGGTGCGGCCGGCAAGTTCGCCGGGCATGTGGTACCCGCCCTTGCCGCACGAGGAGCCCGCGTCCGCGGATTCACTTGTGAACAGGCTGATGCGGACGAGGTGTTAACTTCGGGCGCAGTGGAGGTGGCCATAGGCGACTTGCGCGAAGTTGCAAGTCTGGATGAGGCACTCCGCGAGATCGCTTCCATCTTTTATATCGCGCCCGCCTCCCTTGCGGAGGAAGCGGAGGTCAGCAAGCTCGTGGTAGAGGCCGCCGTTCGTGCCGGCGTCCGCCGGATAGTCTTCTCGTCAGTAATCCATCCCGTTCTCAGCAAACTGGTTCATCACGCCGCCAAGGCGCCGGTCGAGGAGGCGATACTGAATTCAGAACTGGAATACACGTTTCTGCATCCCACATTGTACTTCCAGAATTACGCCCCGGCCTGGCGCAAGATCGTCGAGACAGGTGTGCTTGCCGAGCCTTGGTCGAACGACACCCGCTTTAGCAGGGTGAATTATCGCGATGTCGCGGATGTAGCTGCTATCGCATTGACGGAGGATCGCCTTCTCTACGGCACGTTCGAGCTTTGTTCGGAAGGGTTGCTAGCCCAAAAGCATGTTGCCGCACTTATTGGCGACATCCTCAGTCTCGAAATCAGGGCTGAAAGAATCGATCCCTCCGCGCTCGGCGACGCGGCCAAGCCGAGGCGCCCCATGTTTGAGCATTACGACCGTCATGGCCTGGTCGGGAGCCCACTGACGCTGCGCGCGATCATAGGTAGCGAACGTCGGACGCTGCGCGCCTATTTCGAGGAACTCGCCGCCGCCGACAGGCTGGAGAACTAAGATCATGGACGTCAACGTCACACCTTTCGAGATTGAAACGAAGACCCGTCACGGCGACGTCGTTCGCGCCGATGTGTACCTCCCGCAAATTAGCGCGGGCCCGTTTCCCGTTCTGCTCGGCGCCTCGCCCTATCAGAAGGCGCTGCGCTATTTACCACCAATCCCTGCGGTGTTCCCATTCATCGAGTATGGACCGATCCAGCTCTATCTCGACGAAGGTTACGCCTATGTCGCGATGGACACCCCCGGCACGGGGCGATCCGAAGGAGTGTGGGATCCCGTCTCGCGCACCGAGGGCGAGGCCATTCACGACATGATCGAGCATGTAGCGAGCAGCGATTGGTCGACGGGTAAAATCGGCATGATCGGGATGTCGTATTATTGCTGGAGCCAGTGGAATGCCGCGCGGACTCGACCTCTCCACCTTAGATGCCTCGGCGCCTATGACGGCGCGACTGACATGTATCGCGACTGGATGTATCAGGGCGGCATACCGATTCAAGGCTTTCTCAACGCCTGGCTGTTCGGCTCCGTGTTGCTGCAGCACATGGGAAGTGGGCTATCAATTTCCGGCAATGGTCGTTCGCAGGTGATCTATGACATGTACGACCACCCGTTCGATGATGAATGGCAACGCCGCCGTGCGCCGTTTTGGGAACTTGACCAGGTAGACATCCCTGTCCTTTCGATAGGTGCCTGGGGCAAGGCGTCGCTACATCTGCGTGGGAATTTCGAAGGTTTTCGACGCGTGAAAGGACCGAAGCAGCTTTTGATCACAGGTGCGCAAACCTTTGCCGAGACGCAGATGCTGTTCTCCAAGGAGGATTTTCACCGCGCAGAGCTACTTCCTTGGTACGACCATCACCTCAAGGGCATCGACAACGGAGTAATGAACCGCCCGAAGGTCCGGTTTTTTGTTCAGGGCGAGCAGGAGATACGCGAGACGTCCGACTGGCCGCCCCCCGACGTCACGATCGCCGAGCTGTTCCTCAGTGGGGAGAAGAGCGGAAACGAGGACTCGCTCAATGACGGCTCCTTAGTCGAGATCGCGCGCGGGGATACCGGCGGCGAGACGAACTGGAGCTATCCAGATCCAAAATGGATGGCCGGTGTCAGCATGATCGACAAGGAAGGCATCCCGCACCACACTGCCCGCGTCGTCACCTACACAACCGCGCCATTCGTTCGCGATCGCGAATTTACAGGCCAAGGCGTGCTGCACCTTCACGCGTCATCAGACCAGACCGACATGGACGTGATGGTCAAACTGTCGCTGCTCCAAGGTGGTGACGGCACTCCTCCTTTCACGCGTGTCTCGCAAGGCTGGCTGCGAGCTTCCCATCGAGCGGAGGATCCTGATCTGACGACCGAGATGCGGCCGTTCTTAAAGCACGATCGTGCCGAGCCGATCGTGCCGGGCCGCTCCTATGAATTGCGGATTGAGCTATTGCCGTTGTCGGTGCTGGTCCGCACCGGCGATCGGTTACGGTTAGAGATCAGCAATTGGGAGTCCGCGATTACCGAGGCACCGATGACACACTGGTATGGCCAGAAAGTCGGCACCGACACTTATCACCACGATGCTTCGCACCCGTCGCGCCTTCGGCTGCACGAGCGCCCGCGAAAAGGGCAAGTAGATTACCAAACGAGGAAAACAACATGACCATACTTGTAATCGGCAGCACCGGAACCGTCGGCACACGCGTCATCGAGGCGCTCGCCAAGCGCGGTCAACCGGCTTTCGCGCTCATTCATGAGAGGAATCCGGTTTCCGCGCTCGTCCACGGCGGGACCGGCAAACTTCCGGAGGGCATCACGCCGGTCAAGGGCGACGTGACCGACATGGAATCAATGCGTGCGGCGCTGAAAGGCATTGACACCATGTTCCTTTTGAATCCAGTGGTGACCGATGAAATGACCAGGGCGATCCTGATGCTCGACCTGGCCATCGAAGCGGGCATCAAGCGAGTCGTTTACCAATCGATGTTCAAGAGCGACGAGTTTCTCGACTGTCCGCACGCGAATGCGAAGTTCGCCACCGAGTTGATGATCCATAAGTTCGGGATTCCGACAACGATCCTTCGCCCCAACTACTTCTTCCAGAACGATGGCGGTCCGGTCACCAAGACGCAGGTCTACCCGATGGCGATTGGCAACATCGGTACCTCGATGGTGGATGCGCGTGACATCGGCGAGATCGCCGCAATCAAGCTGATCGAGCGCGATCGCAGCGAGCCGCTGCCCACCGAAATCATCGAAATTCACGGTTCCGATGTGATCACCGCGACCTCCGCCATCGCCATCTGGACAGAGGTGCTGGGTAAGGAGGTCAAGTATGCGGGCGATGACCTGCGTCAGTTCGAGAAGACTTTCGCCAAAATGTCGACCAGCGAGATCGCCTACGACGTCGCGGGCATGTTCCGCGGCTTTCAGCGCACCGGCATGATCGGCTCCGATGCCGCCGTTGAGGCGACTGCGAAGTTGCTCGGCCATCCGCAACGCACTTATCGCTCCTACGCTCAGGAGATGGCCGCCGACTAAAGTCGCCGGCAGTTTCCATCACGTAAGTCTCATTGCACCTGAAGGCAAACATGGTCGATGTCAACGTAACGCCATTCGAAGTCGAAGTACGGACGCGCCATGGCGATTTGGTGAGGGCGGACGTTTATTTGCCCAAGGGCAAGACCGGGCCGTTCCCGGTTTTGCTGGGAGCGTCGCCGTATCAAAAGGCGCTCCGCCACCTCCCGCCCAACTGGGTGTTCTCGTTCATCGAGTACGGGCCGATGCAGCTCTACCTCGACGAGGGCTACGCTTACATCGCCATGGACGTTCCCGGTATGGGACGATCCGAGGGCACCTGGGACTTCGTTTCGCGCGCCGAAGGCGAGGCCATCCACGACATGATCGAGCATGTTGCCAAGCTGGATTGGTCGAACGGCAGTGTCGGCATGATCGGCATGTCTTACTACTGCTGGAGCCAGTGGAATACCGCCCGTACCCGGCCGCCCTCTCTCAAATGTCTTGGCGCGTATGACGGCGCCACGGACATGTACCGTGACTGGATGTACGCGGGCGGCATTCCGAGCATGGACTTCGTGTGGACTTGGCTGTTCGGATCGGTGTTGCTGGAGCATCAGGCGGAAGGCAACAGTATGACGGCCAACGGCAGAGATAAACTGGTGTTTGATCTCTACAAACATCGCTTTGATGACGAGTGGTGGCGGCGGCGCGCGCCGTTCTGGGAACTCGATCAGGTGGACATCCCGGTGATGTCCATTGGGTCATGGGGTAAAGGACCGCTTCATTTAAGGGGAAATTTCGAAGGGTTCCGACTTGTTAAAGGCCCCAAGCAGTTGCTCGTCGTCGGCGCCAAGACGTTCGCCGAGACGCTCACGCTGTACTCGACCGCAGACTTCCATCGGAAAGAACTGCTGCCATGGTACGACCGCCATCTGAAGGGTGTCGAGAACGGTGTCATGGAGCGAGCCAAGGTGCGATTCCTTGTGCAGGGTGAAGAGGCCGTTCACGAAACGACCGACTGGCCGCCACCGGAAGCCAAGCAATCCACGTTCTACCTGAGCGGCGCCAAAAGCAGCCACGTCAAGTCGCTGAACGACGGCTCGCTCGTCGAGGCCGCCCCCACCGAGGCCCCAGGCGAAACGAGCTGGAGCTATCCCGATCCGTTGTGGATGGCCGGCGTCACCACACTCGACAAGGACGGTATACCCGATCACTACGCGCGGGTCGTCACCTATACAACTCCGCCGTTCGACCGTGACCGCGAGTTCACCGGGCAAGGCGTGCTCGAGCTTCACGCGTCGTCCGACCAGACCGACATGGACATAATGGTCAAGCTCACGCTTTTGCCCGCCGACGAGGCGAAACCGAAGTTCTTGAAGGTCAGCCAAGGTTGGCTGCGTGCCTCGCACCGCGCCGAGGACCCGCTACTCACCACCGACATGCGCCCGTTTCTGAAGCACGATCGAGAAGAGCCGATTAAGCCTGGCCAAGTCTACGCGATGCGCATCGAGATGCTGCCGATGTCGGTCTTGGTTCGCAGAGGCGACAGACTGCGGCTGGAAATCAGCAACTGGGAATCAGCAATCACGGAAGCGCCGATGACGCACTGGTACGGCCAGAAGGTCGGCACCGACACCTACCATCACGATAGCGCCCATCCCTCCCGCCTCCGACTTCACGAGCGGCCGCGCGGCGCCTCAGCGAAGGACTCCTGACATGAAGACCGATCGTATCGTCGTCGTCACCGGGGCCGCCGGGGGCATGGGCAAGCTTGCCGTCCAGCGTTTTCTGGCTAACGGCGACACAGTGATCGCCACCGACACGCAGGACGAGGCATTAAAGAAGCTCGTCGACGGCGAGGCGTCGGACGCGAAGCTCCACACGGTCGTCGGCGACATCTCCAGCGAAGCGGATTGCGGGCGGGTGGCAGCGCTCGCCAAGGACGTGGGCGGTCGCGTGGATGTGCTGGTAAACGTCGCCGGCTTCTTTCCGATAAAGCCGTTCGACGAGATGACCGCCGACGACTTCCGCCGGGTCGTCGACATCAACCTGACCGGCACCTTCCTGATGATCAAGGCGATGACGCCGCTGCTCCGCGGCCGCGCCTGGGGTCGGATCGTCATCATCGGCTCGGCCTCCGTCTTCGATGGCGTCGCAGACCAGGTCCACTACACGGCGGCCAAGGCCGGGCTGTTCGGCCTCTCGCGCAGCCTCGCCCGCGTCCTCGGCAAGGACGGCATCACCGTCAACGTGGTGACACCCGGTCTGACCGTAACACCGGCGGTGAAGGCGAACATGCCGCCGAAGATGATCGAGCAGCAGATCAAACTACGCGCCCTTCCGCGTGACGAGGAGGGCGAGGACCTGATTGGTACGATCTTCTTTCTCGCCTCGCCCGACGCCAACTTCATTTCCGGCCAGACGATCAATGTCGACGGCGGCAAGCACATGCTCTGACGCGGTTCGGACAAATTCCCGAACGACCGCTTGCTCGATGGACAAGGACCATATGATGACCGACCTTTTTACCCCCTTCGACCTCCACGGCCTCCCGCTTCCCAATCGCGTTGTAATGTCGGCGATGACGCGCACCCGCGCCGCAGAGAACGGCGTGCCGACCGACCTGATGCGCGACTATTACGTTCAGCGCGCATCGGCCGGAGTGATCGTCACCGAATGCACGCAGATCTCGGATCAGGCGCACGGCATCATCCGCTGCCCCGGCATCCACCGCGACGACCAGATCGCCGGCTGGCGCAAGATTACCGATGCGGTGCATGCGGCGGGCGGGCGGATCATCTGCCAGATCTGGCATTGCGGCCGCGTCGCACATCCGGACATGCGTGGCGGCGAGCCGCCGGTCGCGCCTTCGCCAGTCCCCGCCACGGGCAATTTCTTCCTGCCGAGCGGCCGGGTCGACTTCCCGGTGCCACGTGAACTCGGGATCGACGAGCTCCCCGGCATCGTCCGGGACTTCGCGCAAGCCACCCGCAACGCCCGCGCCGCCGGGTTCGACGGGGTCGAACTCCATGGCGCGAACGGGTATCTTCTCGACCAGTTCCTGCAGGACGGCAGCAACAAGCGGACCGACGCCTATGGCGGCCCGGTAGAGAACCGCGCGCGCTTGATGATCGAGGCGGCGACCGCCGCGATCGACGCGTGGGACGCCGATCATGTCGGGATCAGACTATCGCCGTCGAATCCTCTTTACGGCGCCGACGACAGCGATAAGCGGACGACGTTCGGCTACGTGATCCCGCAGCTCAACGCGCTCGGCGTCGGCTATATCTGCCTGCTTGAACCCAATGCGCAAGCGGTCGCGGCCGGTGTCCAGATCGAGCATATCGCCGAGACCTTCCGGCCGCTGATCTCGGTACCGCTAATGGTCAATGGCGGCTTCGACAAGGCAAAGGGCAACGCCGTTATCGCCCGCGGCGAGGCGGACCTTGTCGCCTTTGGCGTCCCCTTCCTCATTAATCCTGACCTGCCCAAGCGGCTGCGCACCGACGCACCGTACAACAAACCCAATCCCGCCCTGTTCTACGGCGTCGGGGCGGAGGGCTACACCGATTACCCGGCACTCGCCGTCTAGTTCCCGTCATCCCAGCACACAGACCAAAGGAAATTATGATGTCCTCCCCGCACTTCACGCCAGAAAACGCCGCGCTCGTGCTCATCGACCATCAGGTCGGCACGATCCAGCTCATCAAGAACATCATGCCCGACACTGCCGTACGCAACGCCGCGCTGCTGGGTCAGGCAGCTCTCGCCTACAAAATGCCGATCGTGATGACGTCCAGCCAGGAAGACCACGTCCAGGGTCCGCTCCACCCGCTCCTGCAGCAGACGATGCCCGACGCCTATGCCGCGCGCGTCAAGCGGGTCGGCATCGTCAACGCCTGGACCGACCCGAACTTCGTGAAGGCGATTGAGGCGACCGGGCGGCGACAGCTCATCATGGCGGCGGTCACGACCGACATCTGCCTCGTCTTCCCCGCGATCAGCGCGGTCGAGGCAGGTTACGAAGTGCAGGCGGTGATGGACGCCTCCGGCTGCTTCACGGAGATCGCCGAGGACATGGCGCGCAGGCGCATGGAGCGCGCCGGCGTGTGGCTGACGTCGACCAACACGATGGTCGCCGAACTTGTCCAGGATTGGAGCACGCCGGAGGGTGGGCCGCTCGTGATGGCGATGACGGCGATCTCGCCGATGCTCCCGGTCGAGTGGGCAAGCGCGTGATCGCAATGACCTCTGGGCCGCCGATCGCCGGCTTCCGTAGTAACACTGAGACGCTCGACGGCGTCCGGCTCCATTACTGGGTCGGCGGCGACGCCGAGGGAACGCCGGTGATCCTGTGGCACGGCTTCCTCTCGACCGGTTATGCCTGGCGTGACGTCGCAACCGCACTCGCCGGGGCCGGGATGTCGGTGCTCATTCCCGACATGCGCGGCTACGGCGATAGCGACAAGCCGGGCGGGGATGAAGGCTATGACGCTCGCGCGTTGTCGGAAGAGTGCCGCGCGCTCGTCGCCCAAATCGGCTTCACGCGCGGCAAGCCCGTGATCCACGCCGCGCACGACATGGGCGCGCTGCCGGCGTTGATGTGGTCCGCGGACCACCCCGAGGAAGTCTCCGGCCTTCTCTACATCGAGGCGCCCGTCATGCTCGGCGACGTGCTGAGAAAGATTATCGCCTACACGCCCGAGGCGATGGCGAAAGGCTCGATGTGGTGGTGGATCCTGCCGCTCGCGCCTGGCGTGCCCGAGGCGCTGATCGTCGGCAACGAGCGCGCGTTCCTGCAATGGTTCTACAGGGGCAACGCCACCGTCCACCAGGAGGTGTTCACCCCTGCCGTGATCGACGAATATCTCCGCACCTTTTCGGGGCGGGAGGGCGTGCTGGGCAGCCTGGGAATATACCGCGCCGCGTTCACCAGCATCGCCCAGACCGAGCCCTTGATGAAGCGCAAAATCACCGTGCCAGTCGTTGCTCTCGGAGGCGTGAATGGCCTCGGTGCCAACGTCGGCGAGATGGTCAGGATGGTTGCCGAAAACGTCGAGGCGCACACGCTTCCCGACTGCGGCCACTTCATGCCCGAGGAACAGCCCAACGCCATCGTTAAGCAAGTCTTGTCGATGGCGGCGAAGGCCGCCTAATTAATCACCCCCAAGCAAAATGGAGTAGCATAATGACTGACCCTACCGCCCCCACATCCTACACGCCCGGTAACGCAATCCCTGCCGACGACCCGAACCGGAAGCTCTCGGTGATCAATCCCGACGATCCTACGCTGCGCCACATCGCGGTCGTGGGTGACACCTAAACCGTCCTGCTATCCGGAGCGGAGACTGCGGGCAAATATTGCCTAATTGAGATGAACGTGCCCCACTGCGGCGGCCCCGGTCCGCACCGGCACGATTTCGAGGAGATGTTCACGATCCTTGAAGGCGAGCTTGAATTTCATTTTCGAGGCGAGGTTACGGTCGTCAAGGCCGGCATGACTGTCAACATCCCGGCCAACGCGCCGCACTTTTTCAGCAACGTCGATCAATCGAAGGCGCGGATGCTCTGCATGTGTGCGCCAGCAGGCCAGGAGGAGTTCTTCATGGCGATTGGAACCCCAGTCGACGGTCGTCTGACGCCTGCGCCCGAGCAGAGCAAGGAGGAACAAGCTGCCTTCATGGTAAAGGCGCAAACGCTCGCTCCGAAGTTCCGCACCGAATTGCTCAAGCCGTGAAGCTCTCTCCGCCAAGTCTACCGTGGGCGGACGAGAGGGCAGGCTGCCGGGGCAGGACGGATGAGGCTCCCGGTGCAGATCGAGCCCGACTAACGAGTGCCGACGAGAACGACATTCGATCGAGCAAAGGACAATGACAGCAACGTTTCTCAATGGAGATATACTATGACTATTCTCGTAATGCGGATGCAGACCAGGATCACATCGATCGGGAAACGCATCCCTTTGAAGATAAGCATGTCGATTCGTCATGGGTTCGGGCGCCGCAGTTTACATGACTGGCCCGCCGACGGTCGCTAATGCGACATATATGGACGTCCGCAGTTTGCCAAGCAGAGAATGGATGACAGCGAGTAGGAAAGGTTGCAGCCATATATCCGGACTTTGTTGAGGCCGTCGCCTCGGTCCCTGATGGAATACGCTGGTCGAGACCTTATCAGAACCCCGCGCTCGAAGCGCATATCGCATTGCAGGTTTGCTCAACCACGGTCTTACCTATTTCGCCATCACTTCGTTCCTGCCTGTACAACCTGAGATATCTTCCAATTTCAGCTGATCGCTACTTCTAACTTGCTGCGTTTATTCTACCGTTCCGGTTATGCACTGGCTGGCGCGTAACCGGAACGGAAGCGCTGATCGCTGCGGGTCAGCAGCGCCCATACGGTCCGGGCATTTTTGTTCGCCAGGGCCACCGCGGCGATATTCTTGTTGCGTCGGTCAAGTAAGCGCCTGAGCCAGGCAGTCGCCGGCTTGTCTTGCGCATGTCGGATCACTGCTCGGGCTCCGTGGATCAGCAGTGTTCGTAGATACGTGTCCCCCCGCTTACTGATGCCCAGCAAAACCGATTTGCCACCGCTGGAGTGCTGTCTTGGCACCAGACCCAGCCATGCCGCCAGCCGCCGGCCGTTCCTGAAGTTCTTCGCGTCACCGACTGATGCGACCAGGGCCGTAGCTGTAATCGGGCCAATACCAGGCACTTCAGCCAGTTTACGGCTCAGGTCCGATTCGCGATGCCAGTGCGCGATCGTAGCTTCCAGTTCGTCGACTTGCTTGTCCAGTTCCTTCAGGTGCGTGTACAGCCGCTGTAACAGTACTCGGAAGCTGTCAGGCAACTCCGGCTGTTCGATCACCTGCGGCACGCGCTTGGCAATGTGCACTATTCCTTGAGGAATCACAACGCCGAACTCGGCAAGCAGGCCGCGAATCTGGTTCGCCTGCGCAGTACGTGCCTTCACGAAACTCTGGCGCACTCGGTGCACGGACAGAATGGCTTGCTGCTCGTCGGTCTTGATCGGTACAAAGCGCATGTTGGGCCGGGTCACGGCCTCACAGATGGCTTCCGCATCGGCCACGTCGTTCTTGTTCGTCTTGACGTAGGGCTTGACGAACTGTGGCGCCATCAGCCTGACGACATGCCCCATGGTCTGGAGCTTGCGCGCCCAGTAGTGCGAACTACCGCACGCCTCCATGCCAATCAGGCACGGCGGCAAATTCACAAAGAATTCCAGTACCTTTGACCGCTCCAGCTTCTTGCACAATACCGCCGTACCCTGCGCATCCACTCCATGTACTTGGAACACCTGCTTTGCTAAATCCAAGCCGACTGTCGTGATCTTCATGATGGTCGCTCCTTTCGATGACGAAGTGAAATCACTCCTCATTGTGGCACTCGCGTGCAATTTTGAAAGCGGACGTCCATCCCATTAGAACCCGGATGATCCTCATGCCCGTGACGCCGGTGATCGTGGCGATGACGTGATGGAGCTGAATGTTCATGAAGGTCAGCGCCTTCTGCATGTGCTGGATATGCGCGGCGGCGTAGTCGGTGTGCTTCTCGCGTGCACGGAGATAGGCACGCAACTCTGCGATATCGCGGCCAGGACGGAAGCTGGCACGCAGCAAGCCACAGGCATGCAAGCGCTGCAGCCATTGGGCATCGTTGACGTCGCTTTTTCTGCCTGGGACGGCGCGCGCTTCGCGGGCGTTGGCCAGGATGACTTCCAGCCGGTGCGACTCGAGAACTTCAAAGGCGGCGAGCAGTAAGCGCCGGTCGATTCCATCACGACCGTTTTTGTTCCGGTCGCGACCAGCCAACTGGCCATGCGCTCCAGGTCACTGGTAAAAGCCTGAAAAGTCTGGACTGGTTCGTCGCACAGATCCGGGCTGACAGCGGCGACGTGGAATCGCGAACCGATATCGATGCCGGCTGCAAATGGATGAATGATCGGCAGCCCGCTAGGCTTGGATCGTGAACGCTCTCTGGACATGGCCCACCTCCTGGATAGTCAGGCGCAGGACGGGGACTCGGAATTGATCAACTTCCTAAACGGGGTTGCCAGATGGTGCCGTCACATATGAGTCCGCAGCTTCCCCTGGACCAGGTTTTTTGACGGGGTCTATACCTCCAAAAAGCGTTCGGTCACAGTCCTGCGTGCAACCAGTGTACTCGTTTGGAGTTTCTATTCGTGAGGGCCACGGGCGAACTTGTCGGGCGGTTTTTTAGCACTTCCTTCTCCATGCGCTCGACGGCCAGTTCTTTGCGCAGCTTCGCCACCTCGGCTTCAAGCTCAGCGACGCTACGGCTGCCTTGCGGGGCAGTAGGATCGCTGACGCGCTTGGCCGCGCTCACCCAGTTCGCCAATGTCCCCTTGGGGATGGCGATTCGTTTCGAGGCTTCTTCCAGCGTCTAGCCTTGGGCAAGCACAAGCTTGACGGCCTCCGCCCGGAACTCCGGCGTGTATGTCGTTAATTTCATAAGTTCACTCCCTTTGACAAGTTTATCAAATGGAAGTGTCCACGAAACTCAGGCTACCTCAACCTGTCTTGCCATCACATCTTCAATCGCCTGAGCAATCGGTGGAAGGATCCTTGCTAATCCTCCTTGAAATCCTTTGAGAAGTAACCTAGCCGTGCCAATTACGTGCCTGCGGCAGTAGGGACGTAATCGGTATGGAACCGCCTTTCGTCATGCATGAGAAGTGCCCATACCCGACGTGCGTTCTTATTGGCCAATGCGACAGTGGCGACATTCTTGTTTCGTCGCGACAGTAAGTGCCCGAGCCAACTGGTGGCCGTCTCCACCTTGTGCTCGGCATGTCGAAGCACGGCACGCGCCCCGTGGATCAGCAGCGAGCGCAGGTAGCTGTCGCCCCGTCTGCTGATACCCAGTAAGACCTGCTTGCCTCTGCTCGAGTGCTGCGTGGGCACTAAGCTCGACTTTGTCCATCTATCCCGCATAGCAGACGGTTTCAGTCAGGCGGTCGAACAAGGCACGCGGTATTTTCACCATGTCGTGCCGGCTCCCCGACCCGCCGTAAATCCCTTCGCTCCATAACGAGCGGCGCACCAGTGCGATGGTGTCGGAGAAAGTGGGACTGTCTCTCGCGTAACACGCGGCATGCCGAGTCATCAAACTGGCCTATGGCACCAACTGCCTGGCGGTCAAGGTCACGATCGAGTACAGCGCGAGGATAACCGGCGTGCTGCAGGCGATGGCACGAGCGGACCATTGCCGCTGTGTTTCCATGCCCAGGTGCGCACGGGCCTCTTCGAAGGTGACTTCGATCTGCCAGCGGCAGATAAACCAGGCCAGGATCTGTTCAGGTTCGGCAGCCTCGTCGGTGCAGAGAAAGGCCTGCGGGGCCAGCTTGCGTTGCGGATCGCGCACCAATACCCAGCGCAAGGGCACCGTCGGCAGAGCGCTGCTATACCAGACGGCGGTACCGGTAGCGATCTCGACGGCCTTGTCGCCCTGGCCATACCATTGGGACAGCGTCACGCCGCGCCAACGGGTGGCCTCGGAGGCCGATACCGCTTTCAGCGTTGGCTGGCGCGCTCCCTTGCGTCGCGGCCGTCCACGCATGCCGGAAGGCTGCGGCGCCGGATCGTACAAAGCCGCGTCGAGCCGCAAACGGGTGACGAGGTAGAACTTGCGGCGCGTCGCATCGAGCAGTTGCAGCGCCGCGAAGCTGCTGTCGGCGACCACTACAATGGGGCGCTCGGGCACCCAGCGCCTGACCATCAACAACACCTGCCGGGCGCGGTCGGTAAGCTTGTTGGGGCGTCGTCCACGCTGGAGGTAATAGCGCTCGGACGGCGCCAGCACCGAGCAGAACGGCAGCGCCCAGCAGCGCTTTGCCCACGGAATCGGCGCAATGAGCATCAGGCATAACCAGCGCAAACCGCTGGCCTTGACGAAATGGCCGTGGCTCGAGCGCACTGGATCGCGGTAAATGCCCTTGGCGGCAATCTTGGCACCTCGCCGCCGCTCGATCGTGTCGTCCAGCGCCATTACCAATGGGCCTTCCGGCACAAACGCTTCGATCAGCAGCGTCAGCAGGCGCCGACTGCCCGCCAGCGTCGACCATTTCACGCGGTTCAGCACCCAGTGATACTTCTGAAACTGACGTTCCTGCGACAAGCCCATGACGCGCAACACGGCACTGACCGTGCGCGGCCCGACCGCCAAGATGGCGCCGGCCACCAGGACTTGCACGAGTGGCCAGGCGCGCTTGGAAACACATCGAACAGTCCTACAATGGCTCTCGTAAGCCCGGATGAAATAGTTGCCATGATTAACCTCTCTGCCAGGATCGGTCAATCATTGATTATACATTCGGGCTTACCTTTGCTCCGCTCCCATCACGCAAATGGACAAAGTCGAGCTTAGACGCGACTCCCTCAGATTTCGATTATTCGTCGCGGCTCGCCAAGATCCTCAAAATCACACTCGACATTAACGGCCCGCGCATCGTAAGAGCTGCAATTCGATATCTAATTCTTCACACTTGACGTGGCCGGGGTGGCCGCCGGCTGGCTGCAGGCCTGCGCATGGTGGTGGCTCTTCGCTGCCTGGTCGACATCGACGCGGTGCTGCCGACGCCAGCGGCATGCCGGCCGAGCCGCTTTGTCGGATGAGAATCTAGCTGCAGCACGCCGGCGCTGCTGCCTTTTACCAGCGCAGGGTGTGCATGACCTATTAGCCAGCGGCCGGTGTACCTCGAGCTGAGCAAGCCAGCCCTGCCACGCGATCGCGCGCAGGGCGGCTGTGTCGATTGGAGGCTCCCGCTGGAGGACGACATGGGCGGCGATGCCTCCGGCGCCGTGCCGGCCAAGCGGCTTTACGCGATCTTCTCCTGAATAGTCTAGGCGATCAGGCATTCTGCCTCAGCAGCGCAGCTATCGCTTACGCCTATGCCCACGCTTAATGCGCTGATCGCGTTTGAGAGGCGGCCAACCACTGATTCGCCGCCTCTCGCTACCGTGCCAGGCTTGGATCAGGCCTGGGCTACCTCGGCCAGCGTCGGGTAGTCCGTATAGCCGACTGGGCCGATGCCGTAAAACGTCGTTGGGTCAGGCTTGTTCAGCGCCGCGTTCAGACGAAACCGCTCCGGCAAATCCGGATTGGCAATAAACGGCACGCCAAAGGCGACCATATCTGCTGTACCGGTCGCCAAGATCGCTTCCGCCTTTGCCTTGTCGAAACCGGTGTTGGCGATCACCGGCACGGTGATCAGGGAGCGGAACGTCTCTGCCACGTGTTCGATCTGTACCGTGCCGCTGGCCAGGTCGGCCGCGTTGGGTTCGCGTAGGTGCAGGTAGCCCACCCGCATCGCATTGAGCTGTTCGATCAAATAGCCGAAGGTGGTTCGGGCGTCGCTGTCGAACATGCCGTAGAAGCGGCTCGAAGGCGACAGTCGCACACCGACCCGATCGGCACCCCACACGTCGATCAGCGCGGCAGTTACCTCCAGGGTCAGACGTGCCCGATTTTCTACCGAGCCCCCATAGCGGTCGGTGCGCTGGTTCGAACCATCCTGCAGGAACTGGTCAGTCAGATAGCCAAATGCGCCATGGAGTTCGACGCCGTCGAATCCAGCCTCTTTCGCCAAACGTGCCGCCTGACGGAAGTCTTCCACGACAGCCTCGACTTCAATGGTTTCCAGCGCGCGTGGAACGGGAAAGTCGACACGTCCGCTGGGCAGGAAGAAGTCGCCTCGCGCGGCAATTGCCGATGGCGCGACCGGCAGCTCGCCGCCGCGTATATCCGGGTGCGACACCCGGCCGCAGTGCCATAGCTGACAGTAGATGCGGCCACCGGCGGCATGCACTCCGTCGACCACGTTGCGCCAGCTAAGCATCTGGTCTTCGCGGTGCATGCCGGGCGCACGGATGATGCCGTGACCCTGATCCGACACTTGAGTGCACTCTGTGATGAGCAAGCCCGCCGACGCGCGTTGGACATAGTAATCGCGCATCAGGGCGGTCGGGACGCCGTCTTCGGTTGCTCGAGTACGCGTCATAGGCGCCATTACCATGCGATTGGCCAAGGTGAGACCGTGCAGGTCGAACGATTCAAATAATGTAGACATTGTGTTTCCTTTGATAGTTAGTCGATGGAGCGTTAGTGCATGGTCTTGCCGCCATCAACACTGATGGTCTGACCGGAAATGAAAGCGGCATCGGTCGATGCCAGGAAAAACGTGGTTCCGACCAGGTTTTCGGGAACCTCGTCGCGGCTGATGGCGCGCCGGGTGCGTTGTGCCTCAAGTACGGCAGCGGGGAAGTGCTTGATGACGGCGGGGATACCGTCAAGCCGGGCTTGATCACGTTGACGGTGATGCCATATTTGCCGACCTCCCTGGCCAAGCTTCGGGAAAATCCAACGATGCCGGCCTTCGCGGCGACATAGTGAGTCTGGCCATCCACCCCTTCAAACATGGAGCCCGAACCGAAATTGATGATGCGCCCCCAGCCTTTCGATTTCATTAGGGGCAGCACCGCCTTCGTCAGCAAAAAGGGACCGGTAAGATTGATATCAATAACTTGGCGCCATTGGGTGGCCGACATCTCCTCAAATCTCACGATAGGGAAGAAGCCAGCGAAGTTGATCAGCACGTCTATAGTTGCCGCTTTTCGTGGGCGACCGCCGCGAGCCTGGCGCAGGCGTCTTCACTCGAAATGTCAGCTACAACGACAATCAGCTGGGATAAGTGGGCTGTGTCGATCTCCGTTTTCAAACGTTCCAGCGATTCCTACGTCATGTCGGTGGCATTGACGGTATCACCGTTGGCAAGAAGCGGCGGACGATCGCTGAGCCGATCGCGCCTGTGCCACCTGTAGTAAGTACCGTGCGAGCTGTAAATTTAGTCATGGGTATCTCCTGTTAGGATCGCGCCGCCCGTAACTGCACGCGACGTTAAGTCGATATGGCGGGGGGCTCTAGGGCCAGCGATGGTAGTGATGGGTTAAAGCGGAAAAGACGATGATTTTTGTTGACGGACGGACTGTAAGCCCGATCCTTGTTACGAACAAGCGCGCCGACACCAACACGTTGTTCCCTCCATGGAACAGCAGGAGTTGCAATCGCAATGTTCACATGGTGGAACAGCGTATTCCAAACGAACTGCGACGACATCGCTGGCAGGCAGGCATATCTTGTTAGTTCTCTTAATGAAAAGAGATCGGAAAAAATGTATGAATGAGATATTCAAACCAGAGACATGCGCTCGTCTTGATCGACTTTCAAGTCGGTACTTTGCAGTTGGTGAAGAACCTGCAGTCGGATGCGGCCTTGCGCAATGCAATCAATCTGGCCAAGGCGGCAAGGGCGTTCGGCGTGCCGGTCGTACTCACGTCCAGTCAGGAAGACCAAATCCAAGGGCAGCTCGCGCCGTCGCTGCAGCGTGTCCTGCCCGAAGCCTATGCGGCGCGTGCAACGGGTCGGCGTCGTCAATGCCTGGGCCGACGAGAATTTTAAGAAGGCCGTCGTTGCGACCGGTCGTCGCCAATTGATCATGGCTGGTATTACGACCGACATTTGCCTAGTGTTCCCAAGTATCAGTGCAGTGGCGGACGGCTTTGAGGTGCAGGCGGTCATGGATGCATCCGGTTCGCCCTTCGACATTTCGGAAGACATGGCGCGTCGGCGCATGGAGCGATCAGGCGTGTGGCTGACCGCTACTAACACGATGATCGCTGAACTTGTGCAGGACTGGCGCACGCCGCAGGGCAAGGAGCTGGTCCAGCTGCTGGTCGCTTCAGCGCCCATGCAACTGGTTGATTGAGGTTATACATGAACGATATTGGCAACGCGGCGCCGATACCGGGGTTTCGAAGCGAAACCGTCAGCGTCGATAGCATCCGAATTCACTACTGGAGCGGCGGCCCGCCTGATGGGCCACCGATCATCCTGATGCATGGCTTCCTAAGCACAGGGTACGCGTGGCGTGAAGTCGGGCCTGGTCTTGCCAAGGCGGGATGTTCCGTCTTGATTCCCGATATGCGCGGTTACGGCGACTCCGACAAACCGGACGGGGTTGCTGGCTACGATGCAAGGGCACTATCGGAGGAATGCCGGCAACTCGTCGCGGCGCTCGGATTCGGCGGCGGCATGCCGTTGGTGCTCGCGGCGCACGACATGGGGGCGTTGCCGGCGCTCATATGGAGCGCAGATCATCCCGGCGAAATAGCCGGACTGCTGTATATCGAGGCGCCTGTGATGCTCGGCGCGCAGTTGCGCGCGACCCTGGCGTACACGCCGGAAGCGATGCAGCGGGGTTCGATGTGGTGGTGGATATTGCCGCTCGCACCCGGCGTCCCGGAGCGCCTCGTTGTGGGCAATGAACGCGCTTTCATGACTTGGTTTTATGAGGGAGCAACGATGCGGCCATCGGCCATCGGATCTACCGCCGTGGATGAATACCTACGCACTTTCTCGGGCCGCGAGGGTGTACTGGGTGCGATGGGGGTCTACCGCGCAGCCTTTACCAGTATTGCGCAGACCGAACCGCTATTGCAGGCGAAAGTGGTCGTGCCTGTGATCGCCGTCGGCGGCGTGAAAGGTTTAGGCGATAAGGTCGGCGAGGCGGTGGAGATGGTAGCGCACCATGTCGAGAGCATCACACTGCCAAACGGCGGCCATTTCCTTCCTGAACAATGCCCATCGGAGATCATTCAATGCGCCCTGAAGCTCGTGGCGCTTCACACAGACCTTAAGGAGTAAAGCATATGAGCACCACCCCAAACCCGTCCGTACCACCCGATCCGAACCTTCCCGCCGACGACCCCACGCGCAAATTGTCGGTCATCGATCCTGAAGACCCGTCGCTGCGCCATGTCGCAGTGGTCGGCGATACCTACACTATCTTGTTGTCGGGCGCAGAAACTGCTGGCCGCTATTGTTTGATCGACATGCGGGTACCAAAATGCGGCGGCCCCGGTTTGCACCGGCACGATTTCGAAGAGATGTTTCACCTGCTGGATGGCGAAATCGAATTCACCTTTCGCGGCGAAAAGACCCTGCTTAAGGCTGGGATGACGGTCAACATCCCAGCCAACGCGCCGCATTTCTTCACGAATAGGGAAGGTGGGAACGCGCGCATGCTGTGCATGTGCACTCCCGCCGGGCAGGAGGAGTTCTTTGTGGCTATCGGCACTGCGGTGGAGAGTCGCACCACGCCGGCGCCGGCGATGACCAAGGAGCAGCAGGAAGCATTCATAAAAAAGGCCGGTGCGCTGGCCCCCAGCTTTCGCACCGAAATCTTGCCACCGTGAACGAGTTCCGACCACAACTAAAAAAGGAACTACTTACTATGAAGCTATATTGGGGGCCGCATACATGTGCAATCGGGATCCACATCCTGTTGGAAGAAACTGGGGCGCAGTACGAGACCGAAAAGCTGGACATCGAACGCGGCGATACCAAGAATGCACCGTTTGTCGATATTAATCCCAAGGGAAAGGTACCCACGCTGGTGTGCAATGACGGCACGGTGCTCACTGAGTTTGGTGCAATTGCGACTTGGCTTGCTCGCACCTATCCCGAGGCGCACCTACTATTATCTAGCCCGATGGAGGAGGCCAGGGCAGTCGAGGTCCTGGAATACGTCGAGGGAACCATACACGGGCAAGGCTATGCGCGCATGATCAACCCCAAGGCGTTCGCCCCTATGGATGCTGTCCAGGAAGCGCAGCACTTAGGCCGGGTAAAGCAACAGGGAAAAGAAATTATCGATGCGGGATTCGCGATACTGGACAAACAACTGCGTCCGTTTCCATTTGCAGTCGGCAACAAACTGAGCATTGCCGATGCTGCGCTTTTCTATGTGGAGCGCTGGGCGCCGGGGAAGGGAATCACGCTGCCGCCCAACGTGCAGGCGCATTTCGAGCATATGCTTGCGCGCCCCGCAGTGCAAAAAGTGCTGGCTTTTTGGGGGGAGCGCTAGGGAAACACTGATTTAATCGGCGAGGTCTCGCCCGAAGCGAGCTGAGCTGGCACAATGGCGTATCGCATTTGCACAAGTTACATGATGAAGCAAACGAGCTTTTCCGACGTCGAGTTCGCCAGCAAGAAGAAGCTGACGCGGCGCGAGCGTTTCCTGGCCGAGATCGATGTGGCGACGCCGTGGCCGGCCCTGGTGGCGGCGCTTTTGCCC
>NZ_JBIMES010000031.1:0-19268 GCF_051262535.1 Massilia sp. CMS3.1
CACTGCCTTGCTGCGCTTGCGAATCGTTTTGTTCGTCAGCAGCAGAGGAAGAAGAGTATGAAGCATTCCATGATTCTCGTCAACCTCTTTTTTGCTACACCGCAGAGTCTGCGGTTCCTGTTTCCACGTCAACTACTTGATTACGTTGTCGTTTTCAACAGGAGGCGAACTATAGCAAACCGAGGACGAGGTTGGCAAGACCCTTTCGGGACTTTCTACAATAGCCAGTCGATCGGCAGGAAAGTCAGGATCCACACCCCCACTCGCTTCCACATCCCGGCCCCCGGTTCCTGGTCGTGACGCACGGTTTTCCCGTCGGCGCGTTCAATTCAGATCGATCGAACGCTGGTCCATATTGAATGAGCGACAAAGACGCTGCGGCCATCCACGCCGAAGGTTTTCGCGTGCAGGCTCGATGCGGAACTGCCGAATCGGCCGCGGCCGGTTTCGGGAAGGCTGGCGCCCCAGCTGCGGCGCAGTTCGAACAGGGAGACGCCCGTTGCCAGCAGGTCGCGCCGCCATTTCGCATAGCCGGCGTGGACGGCCGCCACGTCGGTGGCCTCGAGTGAATTGGTCAGGACGCATACTGTCGCTCCGGCTTTCCCCACAGGCGCTGCAGCTGGACTGCCATGCAGTCCTCAGGCCGCGCCGCGCCGACTGCCTTGGCCGGATCGTCGCTGACGAGGCGGGTTACATCCCTTCGAAGTTCGCCTTGCGCTTGGCCAGGAATGCCGACATCCCTTCCTTCTGCGCCGGCGTACCGAAAGCGGCGTGGAAGAAGCGGCGCTCGTAACGCACGCCCTCGGTCAGCGTCGTCTCGAACGCACGGTTGACCGAATCCTTGATCGCCATGGCGACCGAGACCGGCATCTCGGCAATGGTGTTCGCCACGGCCAGGGCCTCTTCCATCAGCCTCTCGGCCGGGAAGATGCGCGACACCAGCCCGGTGCGTTCCGCTTCCGCCGCGTCGATCATGCGCGAGGTCAGCAGCATGTCCATCGCTTTGGCTTTACCGATCGTGCGCGGCAGGCGCTGGGTACCGCCCGCACCCGGGATCACGCCGACCTTGATTTCAGGCTGGCCGAACTTCGCGCTGTCGGCGGCGATCAGGAAGTCGCACATCATCGCCAGTTCGCAGCCGCCGCCCAGGGCGTAGCCGGCGACGACGCCGATCACCGGTTTGCGCACGTTCAGGATGTGTTCCCAGTTACGGCCGATGTAATTGCCCGGATAGGTGTCGGCATAGGTGTAGTTGGCCATGGCCGCGATGTCGGCGCCCGCTGCGAAGACTTTTTCGCTGCCCGTCAGGACAATGACATTGATGCCTGGGTCGGCATCGAACTTGTACAAGGCGTCGCCCAGCTCGTTCATCATGTTGTCGTTCAGCGCGTTCATCGCCTTCGGGCGGTTCAGGCGAATCACGGCCACCTTGCCGTGGTGTTCGATCAGCAGGTCAGCGTATTCCATGGGACACCTCTATATAAGGGATTATCAGTGCCGCGATTGTAGCGCCTCCACGGCTGGGAAAGGTATCATCCCTGCCCTTCCTGCTGTTCGGCCTGCCCTCGGGTGTGCTGCTCGACCGTTGCCGGCGTCTGCCGATCATGATGTGGAGCGATGCGATGGTCGCCACCGCGCTGGCGAGCGTGCCGCTGGTCTGGTGCATTGGCCGAGCGATTCAGCGTGCGTAGCGCGCTGGTGTGCGTTGCAGCCGGCGCGCTTGTGCTGGAGGTGGCAGCGGTGGCCGGAAGCCGCCTGCGTCATGTGAACGATTGACAGGACCTCAGGGCCGCGGCGTCGAGTGCACCATGCCGTTGTCGGGCCGGGCCAGCACGCCAATCGTCGTTTGCCCCTTCTTGACCGTATATCCCGTCTGGCCGATAGGCTCGATGTCGAGCTGATCGCGCACCTGCAGGTGCTGCGCACGCGCGGCAGCTGTTGCCACGGCCATATCGATCTTCATGTCCTTGTCCCCGCTGCGCAGCACGAGCGCGGTCTTGCCGCCTTGCGGCCGGACATCCGTGACTTCCCAGCGCTTGTTGCGCTCCATGCGCTCGGACGAAACCGCCTCGGAGAGCGCCCCCCCGCCAATGAATGACAGCACGAGCGGCGCCACGACGACCACGAACGAGCCCATGATGCTGGCGTCAAGCGGGCTTTTTACTTCCCCGGCCGAGGCCGGAAGGGACAGCGCGAGGGCGAGGGTGACTGCAACGAGAGACTGTGAACGCATGAATTTCCTGTAATGGGTGCCGGAGTGGCGAGAGAAATTGGGCTTACGGCAGCGCGACGCGGATCTCCGGACACCCGATCGCCCGGCAACCCTTGGGCCGCGTGCGCAGCCAGGTGATGACCGAGTCGACGGTCACGGTCTGGATACGGCCGCTCCAGCGCATGTCGGACGGATGGTCGTCGAAAGCGATATTCACCTTGCTGACGCGCGCGCCGAGACGGGTCATCGTGCCCAGGTCGAGTTCCGTGGGCAGGTAGGCGCTCGCTTTCAGCCAGGCTTGCGCAGTAGCGCGGGTATTCGCCTCGTCCTCCGGCGCAAGTGCAAAGGCGAGCATCTCGAGCGCCCAGCCATTCGAGTTATGGTAACGGGTACTGAACGGATAGGCGACCAGGCTGTAATGCGGTTCGAGGTAATCCCTGGCCTTCTTGCCCAGCAGCGCCTTCTTGAGGCACCCCTGCGCCTCGGGCGCCAGGCGCCAGATGCCGGCCTGGTAGCGAAACGGAGAATCGGAAAAGAAGTTGATCAGCCCTTCGTCATACAGCGCCGAAGTGGCCGTGCCGCAGGTATTGAGTTTGTGGACGACCGACCATGCGCCGGCCGGATGCGCGCGCACGGCGAATGCCATATGCGAATACGTCAGCCGGTAGGTGGAGAGGTCCTGGCCGATGCGGGCGATCAGCACTACCTCGTCGTCGATCTTGTCGAGAGCGGCGCGGGTGGCGTCGGCCATTTCCAGGCTCAGGCGCGCGACGTCAGGCTCCTGGGCACGGCCCTCGCAGGGCGTACCGGCAGTGGCGCCGCCGGCAGCAGCGGCCAGCACGGCCGCAAGCGCTGCGGCAAGAAGGGAACGAAGGGGCAGGGCTTATCCAGTCTATACGCCAGCGCCGGCAAGAGCGCTGGCGAGATATTGCAAATCAGAAACACCGCAACCCTACGCGAAACCGACTCCCCACGCAACTTTGTTGCACTATTTAGGCAGCAGCACCCATGTCGAACCGCGCTGCTTCATGCGTCCCGCATACTCGGCCGCATTGCCGCCGAAGCCGAAGAAGAAGTCTGCGCGCACCGCCCCGCGGATCGCGCCGCCCGTATCCTGCGCCATCATCAGGCGCTGGATCGGTGCGCTTGTAACCGGATGCGTGGTCGCCAGGAACAGGGGCGCGCCCAGCGGCACCTGCTGCGGGTCGACCGCCACAGAACGCTCCGGCGTCAAGGGCACGCCGAGCGCGCCTTTTGGCCCGATTGCCGGATCCGGCAAACGCTCTTCGCGGAAGAAGATAGTGCTTGGGTTGGCGTTCAGGAGTTCCTGGCGCCGCTGCGGATTGGACGCAATCCAGGCCTTGATGCTCTGCGCCGACACGCCGTCGGCCGGCAGCTGGCCCTGCTCCACCAGCCAGCGACCGATCACTTTATAGGGATGGCCGTTCTGGTCGGCGAACGCGATACGTACCGTCTCGCCGGTGTCGTCGATGCGCACGCGGCCCGAGCCCTGCACCTCGAGGAAAAAGGCTTCGACCGGATCGTCGACCCAGACCAGTTCCTTGCCGTTCAGGGGCGCGCGCTCGATCTCGGCGCGGCTGCTGTACGGGACCACGGTCTTGCCGACCAGGCGCCCGCGCAGGCGCATGTTCTTCAGGCTGGGATAAACGCCGGCCAGGTCGACCGTGACAAGGTCGTCGGGCACCCGGTACAGCGGCGTCTGGAACGCGCCGCCACGCTTGCGGGCACCGCGCAGCATCGGCTCGTAATAGCCGGTGATGAGGCCCGTATCGGCGCCGTCGGGCATGCGCATCCGGTGCGGCACGAAGTACGTTTCGAAATAGCGGCGGATGGCGGCGTTATCACCAGTATCGACGCCCGCTGCCGCGCCGCATGGCGCCGTCCACTGCGGCTTTTTCGCCAGCACACGGCACGAGGCCATGAACGCAGGCCAGGCCTGGCGCAGGTCGTCCTGCTGCCAGCCGGGCAGCGATTCGAACGAGACCGGGGTCATTGGCGGCACTGGCGGCGGCTTCGGCAAGTCGGCAGGGATGCCGACCGGGCCGACCGGCGGCGGCATCACGATGTCGGGCTGCGCTTGTGGATGCGGTTGTGGCTGCGCAGGTGGCTGGGGGACCGGCTGGGGCTTGACTGGTGGCGCGGGCGGCGGCGTGCCGCAGGCGGCCAGCAGGAGGGCGACGAGCGCAAGCGAAGAAGGTACACTGCGGCGTATCGTTTGCATAAGGACAGTCTATGTGGATCTTGATGTTGGAAGCGGGCGTCGCGCTGTTCCTGCTCGTGTTGATCGTCTGGTGGACGATGTTCCATGGCCGTCCCGAAGAGCGCAAACGGCCCCTGCGCGAGGAGAACGCGGCGCCGTCCGAGCAGCCGCCCGAGCCGCCGCGCGAGCAGTAAATATCAGTGCAGCATGCTCGGCAGCGTCAGCACGAACTCCGGAATCTTGACTTCGAAGCGGTGGCCGTCCTCGGCCACGCAGAAGTATTCGCCGTGCATCGAGCCCTGTGGCGTGGCCAGTGGGGTGCCGCTCGCGTATTCGAACTGTTCGCCTGGTTTGAGCAGCGGCTGGTGCCCAACCACGCCCAGACCGGCCACTTCCTGCACCCGGTTGTTGGC
The DNA here is from genome assembly GCF_051262535.1 of Massilia sp. CMS3.1. NCBI lineage: Bacteria > Pseudomonadati > Pseudomonadota > Betaproteobacteria > Burkholderiales > Oxalobacteraceae > Massilia > Massilia sp. CMS3.1. The sequence goes on from NZ_JBIMES010000031.1 coordinate 4,847, forward strand.
GTCGGTGATGACCCAATGGCGCGAAATCAGCTGGGCCGGTACTTCGCCGGTATTGCGGATCGTGATCGTATAGGAAAACAAATACTCGTCGCGCTCCGGCCTGCTTTGCTCGGGCAGGTATTTGGTACGGACGGTAACGCTCAAATCGTAGGTTGCCACGGGCTTCCTTCTTTCTTATTGAGAGCATCGAACAATACCCGCAGGGCGGCGTTGCATTCGTCTCGCCGTACTCACGTACTGTCTTCGACGATGCACCTTGCCCTGCGGGTATTGTTAGACGCTCCTGGTGGAGACGCATGTGCGCAAAGGGACATGATACCGCGCGGCGCGAATCGGGGTTGCGCACCATAGGAAGCAGCTCGGCGTAAAATAGCGGCTGTTCACAACTGCACGGCCATCCCATGACCACCTACCGCATCGCTCCCAGCATCCTGTCCGCCGATTTCGCCCGCCTGGGCGAAGAAGTCCGCAACGTCGTCGAGGCAGGCGCCGACATCATCCACTTCGACGTGATGGACAACCATTACGTGCCGAACCTGACCATCGGCCCGCTGGTCTGCCAGGCGATCCGCCCGCACGTAGCCGTGCCGATCGACGTCCACCTGATGGTCAAACCGGTCGACCGCATCATTCCCGACTTCGCGAAAGCCGGCGCCAACATCATCACCTTCCACCCGGAAGCGTCCGAGCACATCGACCGTACGCTGCAGCTGATCCGCGACCACGGCTGCAAGGCCGGCCTGGTGTTCAACCCGGGCACGCCGATGCACTACCTCGAGCACGTGATGGACAAGATCGACATGATCCTGATTATGTCGGTCAACCCGGGCTTCGGCGGCCAGTCCTTCATCCCTGAGGCCCTGAAAAAGATCGCGATCGCGCGCCGCCTGATCGACGAATCGGGCCGCGACATCATGCTGGAAGTCGATGGCGGCATCAAGGCCGAGAACATCGCCGCGGCGGCCGCTGCCGGCGCCGACACCTTCGTCGCCGGTTCGGCCATCTTCGGCAAGCCCGACTACAAGGCCGTGATCGACGCCATGCGCGCCGAACTGGCCACGGTCGGGAAATAAGGATGCGCGCCGGCGCCGCGGCCATTCGGGCCGCCATCATCGATCTCGACGGCACGATGCTCGACACCGTGCCCGACTTTGAACTGGCACTGAACGGCATGCGCGCCGATTTTCGTCTCGCGCCGATCACGCAGGCGATCATCACGCCGATGGTCGGCAAGGGTTCGGAAAAGCTGATCCGCGACGTGCTCGCGCTCGACTACGACAGCGCGCGCATCGATGCCTGTTTTGAGGAGGCGATGGCCGCCTACCAGCGCCATTACCTCGCCATCAATGGCGAACGCAGCGTGCTGTACGAGGGCGTGATCGAAGGCTTGCAGGCCATGCGCGACATGGGCCTGCGGCTGGCCTGCGTGACGAACAAGCCGATCGCGTTTGCCACGCCGCTGCTGGCGCAAAAGGGACTCGCGCCCTTCTTCGAGCTGGTCTACGGTGGCGACTCGCTGCCGCGCAAAAAGCCCGATCCCCTGCCCTTGCTGCAGGTGTGCGCGGATTTCGACCTGGCGCCGCCGCAAGTGGTCGCCATCGGCGACTCCTCGAACGATGCCGAAGCGGCGCGCGCCGCGCGTTGCTTCGTGCTCACGGTGCCATATGGTTATAACCACGGGAGGCCTGTGCAAGACATCGATAGCGATGGTATAGTTAATTCGCTACTGGATGCAGCCGAGCTTGTTCGTGCGCACAACAGCAACGAAAACTAACTCATATATACATGTTCTTCACGAAAAAACACTCCGTTAACCAGACCGGCGCCCTCGAGGCCTGGCTGTGGCGACGCTGGCAATCCTGGGCCAACTAGACCCGCATTGATTGCTGCCGGCTGCACACGCATCCGGCAGGTTTTTGACACTACCGCCGCCCACCCTCCACTTCAAACGCGGCGGCCCGGAGAAGAACATGACCGAACTCGAATTCAAATCGCTGGCCAACCAGGGCTATAACCGCATTCCGCTGATCGCCGAAGCTTTTGCCGATCTCGAAACGCCGCTGACCCTGTACCTGAAACTCGCGCAGTCGCAAAACACCGGCAAGAACACCTTCCTGCTCGAATCGGTCGTCGGCGGCGAGCGCTTCGGCCGCTATTCCTTCATCGGCCTGCCTGCGAAGACGCTCCTGCGCAGCAGCGGCAACGTGACCGAGATCGTCACGAATGGCGTCGTGGTCGAGACCCACGAGGGCAATCCGCTCGACTTCATCGAAGCCTACCAATCGCGCTTCAAGGTGGCGCTGCGTCCGGGCATGCCGCGTTTCTGCGGGGGTCTTGCCGGCTACTTCGGCTACGACACGGTGCGCCACATCGAGCGCAAGCTGGCCGGCAAGGCCCCGAAAGACACGCTCGGCCTGCCCGACATCCAACTGATGGTGACGGAAGAACTGGCCGTCATCGACAACCTGTCGGGCAAGCTGTACTTGATCGTATATGCCGATACGTCGCAACCGGAATCGTTTTCGAAAGCCCGTCAGCGCCTGAAAGACTTGCGCGTCATGCTGCGCCGTAGCGTCGATGCGCCGGTGACGACCGCCTCGGTGCGGACCGAAGCGGTGCGCGAATTCAGCAAGGAAGACTACCTGGCGGCCGTGGCCAAGGCCCACGAATACGTGATGGGCGGCGACCTGATGCAGGTGCAGATCGGCCAGCGCATCCGCATGCCGTATGTCGATTCGCCGCTGTCGCTGTACCGCTCGCTCCGTTCGCTCAATCCCTCGCCGTACATGTATTACTACAATTTCGGCGACATGCAGATCGTAGGCGCCTCGCCCGAAATTTTGGTGCGCAACGAGACCTCGCCCGCGGGCGAACGGAAAGTCACGCTGCGCCCGATCGCCGGCACCCGTCCGCGCGGCTCGACCCCGGAACGCGATGCCGAACTGGCAGCCGAACTGTTGGCCGACCCAAAGGAAATCGCCGAGCACGTGATGCTGATCGACCTGGCGCGCAACGACATCGGCCGTATCGCCGATACCGGCAGCGTGAAAGTCACCGACCGCATGGTCATCGAAAAATACTCGCACGTGCAGCACATCGTCTCGAACGTCGAAGGCGCTTTGAAGAAAGGCATGTCGAACCTGGACGTGCTGCGCGCGACCTTCCCGGCCGGGACGCTCACTGGCGCGCCGAAAGTGCGGGCCATGGAAGTCATCGATGAGCTGGAGCTGACGAAGCGCGGCATCTACGGCGGCGCGTGCGGCTATCTCTCCTTTGGTGGCGAGATGGACGTGGCGATCGCGATCCGCACCGGTGTGATCAAGGACGGCAACCTGTACGTGCAGGCGGCGGCCGGCATCGTCGCCGACTCGATCCCCGAAATGGAATGGCAGGAAACCGAAGCCAAGGCGCGCGCCGTGTTGCGCGCGGCCGAGGGAGTGCAAGACGGACTGGATGGGGAGTTCTAGCATGCTGCTCATGATCGACAACTACGATTCCTTCACCTACAACATCGTCCAGTATTTCGGCGAGCTGGGTGAAGAGGTGCGCACGGTGCGCAACGACGAGATCTCGCTCGACGATATCGGTGCGATGGAGCTTGACCGCATCTGCATTTCGCCGGGTCCGAAAGCCCCGGTCGACGCCGGCATCTCGGTCGACGTGCTCAAACAATTTCAGGGCAAGCTGCCGATCCTCGGCGTCTGCCTCGGCCACCAGGCCATCGGCGAAGCCTTTGGCGGCAAGATCGTGCGCGCCAAGCAGGTCATGCACGGCAAGACCTCGCTGATCGCGCACACCGGCGTCGGCGTCTTCAAAGGCTTGCCGAGTCCGTTTACCGTGATCCGCTACCACTCGCTGGCGATCGAGCGCGCCTCGCTGCCTGCCTGTCTGGAAGTGACCGCCTGGACCGACGACGGCGAAATCATGGGCGTGCGCCACAAGGAGTTCGACATCCAGGGGGTACAGTTCCACCCTGAGTCGATCCTGTCGGAACACGGTCACGCGCTGTTCAAGAACTTCCTCGAAGGCTAAGCGCCTGCCGCGTCGGTTCATTCGGCGCGGTCTCTCAACACTTGCTACTGGAACGTCCATGCCGATCACCCCACAAGAAGCGCTGCTGCGCTGTATCGAACACCGCGAAATCTTCCACGACGAGATGCTGCACCTGTTCCGCCAGATCATGTCGGGCGAGATGTCGCCGACGATGGTCGCGGCCCTCACCATGGGCCTGCGCGTGAAGAAGGAAACCATCGGCGAGATCACGGCAGCCGCGCAAGTGATGCGCGAATTTTCGACCAAGGTGCCGATGGCCGACACCACGAATCTGCTCGACATCGTCGGCACCGGCGGCGACGGCGCGAACACCTTCAATATTTCGAGCGCCTCGATGTTCGTGGCCGCCGCCGCCGGCGCGCGCGTGGCCAAGCACGGTGGGCGCAGCGTGTCCTCGTCGTCGGGCAGCGCGGACCTGATCGAAGCGCTCGGCGCCCAGATCGACCTGACACCCGAGCAGATCGCGCAATCGATCGCGCAGACCGGCATCGGCTTCATGTTCGCGCCAAACCACCATGCGGCCATGAAACACGTCGCGCCGGTGCGGCGCGAACTGGGCGTACGCAGCATCTTCAACATCCTCGGGCCGCTGACCAATCCGGCCGGCGCGCCGAACATCCTGATGGGCGTGTTCCATCCGGACCTGGTCGGCATCCAGGTGCGCGTGCTGCAGCGCCTCGGCGCCCAGCATGCGATGGTCGTCTGGGGCCGCGACAACATGGACGAGGTCTCGCTCGGCGCGGGCACGCTGGTCGGCGAACTGGTGAACGGCGAGATCCGCGAATACGAAATCCACCCGGAAGACTTCGGCCTGCCAATGATCGCCAGCCGCAATTTGAAGGTGGCGAACACAGAAGAGTCGAAAGTGCGCGTCATGGAGGCGCTGCGCGGCGAGCCGGGACCGGCCACCGACATCGTGGCGCTGAACGCCGGCACCGCACTGTATGCAGCCGGGGTAGCTGCCTCGATCGAGGACGGTCTGGCGAAGGCGCGTGCGACAATCGCATCCGGCGCGGCCACGGCCAAGCTCGAACAATTCGTCCAGGTCACGCGCCAGCTGAGCGCCCGCGCGTAAAGGATTACAAGAATGTCCGACATCCTGAATAAAATCCTCGCCGTCAAAGCCGATGAAGTGGCGGCCGCCAAAAAATACCGCGACCTGGCCAGCCTGCGCCGCGAAGTCGAGGGAGATAGCGCACTGCGCGCCGATATCCGGGGCTTCGAAGCGAGCCTGCGCAAGACCATCGCCGCGGGCCGCGCCGGCGTGATCGCCGAAGTCAAGAAGGCTTCGCCGTCGAAAGGCGTGCTGCGCCCGGACTTCCATCCCGCGAACATCGCCGAAAGCTATGCCGAGGGCGGCGCCGCCTGCCTGTCGGTATTGACCGACGTGAACTTTTTCCAGGGTAGCGTCGATTACCTGCGCCAAGCGCGCGCGGCCGTCGAACTGCCGGTGATCCGCAAAGATTTTATTGTCGACATGTACCAAGTGTACGAAGCACGCGCGATGGGGGCCGATGCGATCCTGTTGATCGTCTCGGCGCTCGATCACGGCCTGATGGCGGAACTGGAAGCCTGTGCCATGGAACTTGGTATGGATGTGCTGGTCGAAGTACATGACGGTGATGAGTTAACCGCGGCCTTGAGCTTGAAAACGCCGCTGGTGGGCATCAATAACCGCAACCTGCGCACCTTCGACGTTTCGCTCGAGACGACGCTCGGCCTGCTGCCGCGTATTCCGACAGAACGCCTGGTGGTGACCGAATCGGGCATCATGGTGCCGGACGACGTACGACGCATGCGCGAGGCGAACGTGCACGCGTTCCTGGTGGGCGAAGCGTTCATGCGCGCGTCAAGCCCTGGCACCGAACTTCGACGATTATTCGACTGATATGTTCACTTCCATCCGCACCTCGGCTCTCCTCCTTTTACTACTGGCAGCCCTGGGCGGATGCAGCACGGTCCAGCCCGTCGCTTCCACGGCCAAGCGCATTGTCGCCGCCCTTCTGCCTACGCCAACAACTGCCGCTCCTGTCGCGCCGCCTTCGCGCTCGCTCGATGCCTACAAGGCCGAGGTGGCCCGGCACGTCATGCTTGCCAACAGCGGCCAGACCTTCAGCGGACCATTGCCGCCGATGCTGCCGGCAATCGTGGTGGTCAACATCACCGTGGGCGAGGATGGGGAGTTGCAGGAGGTGGCGGTGCAGCGCTCGCGCGATCCGGATGCATCGAAGGTGGCCGTGGCCTCGATGCGGCGTAGCGGACGCTTGCCGCGGCCGGCGAACCTGCTGTTCACGAATACGCGGGCGCTGACGTTTTCGGAGACGTTTTTGTTCGATCACCAGTACCGGTTTCAGCTGCGCAGTCTGGCCGGGCCCCAGTGACGGCATTCATTGGAATGATGTCCGACGAGACCTCAGCGGCTGAGGACGTTCAGTACCGCCAGGCTCATCGCCTGCGCCGCGGTCTTGATCGACGGCTCCGGCACCGGCGCGTAGAACGGAGAATGATTGAAGGCGATCGGCTTGCCGCCTTCACGTTCCGCGTCGGCCAGCATCTTCGGGTCATACACGCCCGTGAAGAAGAACATCGAGGGCACGCCCTGGTTCACGTATTGGGAGAAATCTTCGCTCGCCGTCATGGCCGGCATGCGCTGGGCGTTGGCGTCGCCGAAAGCGTCCTTGAAGACGGCTTCGGTCTTTGTCACCAGCGCTTCGCTGTTGACGATCGCGGCGCCGCCACTGATCAGCTGCACGTCCGGCGCCGGCGCACCCGCCATCGCGCTTGACGCCAGCGCCACGCGGCGCACGCCGTCCAGCAGCTTGGCGCGTACGGCCGGGCTGTACGAGCGGATGGTGCCGCGCACCTGCACGCTGTCCGGGATGATGTTGCCGACCGTGCCGCCCTGGATCGCGCCGATGGTCACCACACCGAATTCCTTCGGGTCTTTCTCGCGCGAGACGACCGTCTGCACGTCGACCACAAAGCGTGCGGCGATCGTGATCGGGTCGACCGATTTATCGGGCGCCGAGCCATGGCCGCCGCGTCCCTTGAAGACGATCTCGATGGCGTCCGAGTTCGACGACACCGCGCCCGTGTTGTAGCCAACCGTGCCGTGCGCCAGCGGCCAGGAATGCAGCGCGAACGCGTAGTCCGGTTTCGGGAAGCGTTTAAACAGGCCATCATCGAGCATCGCCTTGGCGCCGGACACGGTTTCCTCGGCCGGCTGGCCGATGAAGACGAGGGTGCCCTTCCACTGCGCTTTCAACTCGACGAGCGTGCGGGCGGCGCCCAGCCAGCTGGCCATGTGGATATCGTGGCCGCAGCTGTGGGTGACGAAACTCTCGCGCCCGTCGCTCGTCGCTTTTGCGCGGCTGGCGTAGGGCAAGCCGGTCTTCTCTTCCATCGGCAAGCCATCGAGCTCGGTCCTTACCAGCACCGTCGGGCCGGCGCCATTCTTGTAGACCGCGACCACACCGGTCTTGCCGACCTTTTCCGTCACCTGGAAACCGAGTTTGCGCATCTCGGCGGCCAGCTTGCCCGCCGTGCGCACTTCCTGGAAGGCGATCTCGGGATGGGCGTGCAAGTCCTTGTAGACCGTGTCGAGCCACGGGTACATGCCGTCCAGGCGGGTGGTCACGTCGCTTTTCAGCGGTGCGGGGAGCTGGGCCAGTGCCGGGAGGGTGGCAAAGGCGAAGACGGCTGCGGCAAGCTGTTTCAATGGTCACCTCTTCTTTGATCGGGAAACGGCAACGGAGGAATCAGGCTGCGCTCGGACGCGGCAGCGCCGACGACTTCTTGCCGGCCACTGCCTGCGACAGGGTAATTCCCGGCACGCGGTCACCCTGCAGCGTCAGGTCAAACGCCATCAACTCGTCGCGGCGGAAAGCGTGCACGGTCACCTTGTCGCCCACGCGGTAGCGCGACAGCAGCGCGTCGATATTGGCCGGATTGCCGTTCACGCGCAGGCCGTCGATCGCGATCACGATGTCGAGCGCCGACAGGCCGGCCGCGTGCGCCGCGCCGCCTTCGTGCACCTGGTTCAGCTTGGCGCCGAGCGGATCGCGGCCGATGCCCGCATCCAGCGACGCCTTGCCGTTCTTGCGCTCGTCGACCAGCTTGATGCCGAACGGTGCGAACAGTTTCGCCAACGGCAGGTCCTCGGTACCGCGCACGAATTTGTCGAACAAAGTGCGCAGCTTTAAACCGCTGACTTCGTCGAACAGCGCTTCGACCTCCGCCTCCGTGACGCCACGCCCGATGCTGGGATAAAAATCGCGGCCGTAGCGCTGCCACAGCGCGCGCATGACGTCGTCCAGCGTCTTCGCGCCGCCGGTTTTCGCGCGGATCGTCAGGTCGAACGCCAGCGCAATCAGCGAACCCTTGCTGTAATAGCTGATGATCGCATTCGGCGAATTCTCGTCCTGGCGGTAGTACTTGCTCCAGGCGTCGAAGCTCGAATCGGCCACGCTCTGCTTCAGGCGCCCGCTGCCGCGCAGCACGCTGCCGACGGTTTTGCCGAGCAGTTTCAGATAGGTGGGCTCGCCGATGATCCCGGCGCGCACCAGCATCAGGTCGTCGTAGTAACTGGTAAACCCTTCAAACAGCCACAGGAGCGGCGTGTAGTTCTCGACCTGCAGGTCGTAGGGCGCAAACACGGCCGGCTTGATGCGCTTGACGTTCCAGGTGTGGAAGTACTCGTGGCTGCACAGGCCCAGGAATTTCAGATAGCCCTCGCCCGGTTCGCCCGATTGTGGCGTCGCGCTGCACGGCAGGTCGGCGCGGGCGCAGATCAGGGCCGTCGAGGCGCGGTGTTCCAGGCCGCCGTAGCCGTCGCCGACCGCCATCGTCATGAAGACGTAGCGCTCCAGCGGCGCGCGGTGGGTCTGCGGCTCGAAGAAGGTGATTTGCGCTTCGCAGATCGCTTTCAGGTCGGCCTGCAGGCGCGCCATGTCCAGGTTCGGCACGCGGCCGGTGATGACGATGTCGTGCGCGATGCCGTGCGCCTTGAAGGTCGCGAGCGCGAAATCGCCCATCTCGACCGGATGGTCGATCAGTTCGTCGTAGTTGGCGGCGACATAGGTGCCGAAGCCATAGCGCTTCGCCGCCAGCTCCTTCATCGCGGTGGCGACGCGCCAGGTTTTGGCAAGCGGGTCGCCCGGGCGCTGGATGTCCACTTCATGCGCATCGTCTTCCTGGCCGAGCACGCGCAGGAACACGCTGGTGCCGTTGAAGAAGCCGTGGCTCTGATCGAGATGGGCGGCGCGTACCGACAGGTCCCAGGCATAGATTTCATAATGCAGCGTGAGGGGACCATCGACGCTCGCCGCCCGCCACGAATGCTTGTCCAGTTTCGTGAGCGCTACCGCGGCGCCGTTCGACTCGGCCCGGATGCGCACGATGTTGCGCGCGAACTCGCGGATCATGTAGCTGCCCGGGATCCACGCCGGCAGCGCGAACACCTGGCCGTCGGGCGCGGGCGCCGGCACCGTGACGGTCACGTTGAACAGGTGGCCGGCCAGGTCTTTCGGAACGATGGTGTAGTGGATCGCGGGCTGCTTTTTCTGGACTGTTTTTTTCATGATGACGATGGAGTCGGGCGATTCCCGTAGTGTAACGGATTCGTCCTTTCCCACAACCGGCAGTATTGTTGGGCTAGAGGTCGGCTGGCGTATCGATGTCGCGCAGGATGCCGGGATCATTCACCGCCACTTCCACCACCGGCGCCGACTTGAGCAGCGCACGCGCCCCATGTTCGCCCTGGAGCGCCAGCAGCGCCTCCAAATGAACCGCGCCGAAAGCGACCGGATTGCCGCGCCGCCCCTCGAATACCGGCGCCGCGATGTCGGCGCCCTCCTCCAGCGCATCGAGCAACGCACGTAGTGTCGATGCCGCCACATACGGCATGTCGCCCAAGGCCACCAGCCAGGCGTCCGCCTGCGGCAGCGAGTGCCTGATCGCCTGGACCAGCGAGGCAGCCATGCCGCTGTCGGCATTCGCGCACAGCGTAACCTCGCAGCCGAGCGCGCGCAAGGCATCGGCCACGCCGCCATCCTGCGGCGGTACGACAGCGATCACACGGGGAAGCGTTGATAGCAGATTGCGCGCGCTGGCCACGACCACCGGCTCGCCGGTGGGGAGCAGCTGCAGCAGCTTGTTGCGTCGACCTTGCGGATCGAAGCGGCGCCCGCGTCCCGCCGCCAGCAGGATGCCGACGGCGTTCATGGACAAAGGCCCAGCTCAGGCCAGGGTTGCGGCCGCATCCTTGATCGCGGCGCGGATGCGCTGGTAGGTGCCGCAGCGGCAGATATTGCCGCTCATGGCGGTGTCGATGTCGGCATCGCTCGGCCGCTTGTTCGACCGCAGCAGCGCGGTGGCGCTCATCACCTGCCCGCTCTGGCAGTAACCGCACTGCGGCACGTCGTGGCGGATCCAGGCGTCCTGCACGCGTTGACCAATCACATCCTCGCCGATCGCTTCGATGGTGGTGATCTTGACACCGACCGCGCTCGAGATCGGCGTGATGCAAGAGCGGATCGGCGCGCCGTCGAGATGCACGGTGCAGGCGCCGCACAGGGCGGCGCCACAGCCGAACTTGGTGCCGGTCAGATTCAGGTTGTCGCGCAGCGCCCACAGGATGGGCGTGGCCGGGTCGGCGTCGACCTGCATGTCGCGCCCGTTGATGTTCAGCTGGACCATGGCCACGTGCTTACTTGATCGAGTTCAGCTTCGCTTCCAGGCCCGCCAGGTCGACTGCCCCCGGGATGCGGGTGCCGTCGGTGAAGAAGATCGCCGGCGTGCCCTGGATTTTGAGCTTCTGGCCCAATTCCACAATTTTCTGGTTCGGGCTCTCGCAGTTGGCAGGCGTCGCCGGCGGCACCTTGTTGTTGATCATCCAGTCGTCCCAGGCCTTAACGCGGTCCGGCGCGCACCAGATGTTCTTCGACTTCGTGAACGAATCCTCGGACAGGATGTTGTACATGAAGGTGTAGATGGTGACGTTGTCGATTTCCTTGAGCGTGGTCTGGCGCAGGCGCTTGCAGTAACCGCAGTTCGGGTCTTCGAACACGGCGATCACGCGCTTGCCGTTGCCCTTTACCTGCTTGAGCGCGGAGGCCAGCGGCAGATCGGAAAACTTGATCTTGTTCAGGTCGTCGATGCGGGCCTTCGTGATATTGCGCGAGGTTTTCGCGTCGTAGACCTGGCCGATGAACAGGTAGTCGCCCTTCTTGTCCGAATACAGGATGTCGCCGCCGACGCGCAGCTCGTACAAGCCGCCGTAGGGCGTTTCGGTGATCGAGTCGATCTTGGCGCCGCCAAGACGTGGTTCGACATTCTTGCGAATGGCCGCTTCGGGCGTATTTTGAGCGCCGACGCACGACGCCATCAGGCCGGTCGCCGCCAGCACGGCGATCTTGGTTTTCAACATCACTATGTATTCCTTAGGGTTACTGACCGAGCGCGTGCGCCATGAGGCGACGCTTAATGAAGGGCAACTTGTCGAGCAAGTTTAATCCCAAATTGCGGACAACGCGCAAGGGTTCGAGGTTGGCGCCGAACAGGCGTTCGAGCCCGTCGGTGGCCAATTGCATTAACAACACATCTTCCTTGCGCGCCCGCGCATAGCGCGCCAGCACGCGCTCGTCGCCGGGTCCACGGTGTTCCTCGCGCTCGGCCACCACGCGCAGCAGGTCACTGATGTCGCCGAAACCCAGGTTCATGCCGTGTCCGGCCAGCGGGTGGATGGCGTGCGCGGCGTCGCCGATCAGGGCCACGTGCGGGGCGATCAATGCATGCGGGCGCACCAGCGCCAGCGGCACCGCTTTCACTGCCTCCGGCTGCAGCGGGCGCAAGGTACCGAGCGCCTCGTCCGCGTATTCGCACAGACGCACGGCCAGTTCGCCCATCGATTCTTCCATCAGGGTGGCGGCCAGCGTTTCCGGCGCCGACCAGACCAGCGAGACGCGGTTGCCCGGCAGCGGCAGCAGCGCGATGATGCCGTCGCTGCAAGTGAACCACTGGTGGGCGACGCCGTGGTGCGGCTTTTCGCAGGAAAAATTGGTGACGATCGCGCGCTGGTGGTAGGGACGGTAATCGATTCCGATGTCGCACTGCCCGCGCACCCAGGAGTCGCGTCCATCGGCGCCGATCACCAGGCCGGCGTCGATGCGGCGCCCGTCTTCCAGCGCCACGGCCGCGCCATCCGGACCGCAGGTGAGGCGCGTGCCGCAGCCCTTGACGATCTCGACCTTGTGCGCAAATTTCAGGGCGGCGTCGAGCGCGCCATTCAGGTTGCTGTCCTCGACGATCCAGGCCAGAACCCCGGCATGGGCGCCAAAGGCATCGAAACCGAGGCTGCCCCCGTTCTTGCCGTCGCCATTGACCGCCATCGCATCGACCGGCGCCACGCGGGCCCCATCGAGCGCATCCCACACTTTCAAGGACCCGAGCAGGTCGCGCGCCGTGTGGTTGAGCGCGTACACACGCACATCCCACTGGCGTTCGCCGCCTGTGATGGCAACAGGGCTCTTGTTCTGCGCGGCGGCGCCCGGGACCAGCAAGGTGACGCTGTGCCCGGCCTGGGCGAAGCCGAGCGCCGCCGTCTTGGCGATGGCGCCATTGCCGACGATGCAGACGTCGCTTCTATAGTGTGCGGTAGAGGAAGTGGAGGTCGTCATGCCAAGTATTATAGCGGCTTGTCCCGGGCGCACTTCAGCTGCTGCCTGCACGCTGGGTGAAGAAAGTTGCAGCCGGGACTTGCAGATCCGCCGACGGCTGGCTATAATCATGCCTCTCTTGGCCTGGTAGCTCAGTTGGTAGAGCAGAGGATTGAAAATCCTTGTGTCGGTGGTTCGATTCCGCCCCGGGCCACCAAGAACATCGTTCACGCAACGCCCACTCATCGAAGTGGGCGTTGTCGTTTCTAGGATTCGTAGTCCTCAGCTCCGGTCTATATCCGGGTCGAGCCACCTGCAGTCCGACCATCGCTAATGCGTTTGGACGCCTCATCGACTACCGGTTCGCTGTTGACCTGCGCTGCAATCGCATAGGCACGCACGGTCGCCGGGCGCTGCCGCACACGTTCGAACCAGGCGGCCAAGTGCGGAAAGTTCTGCAGGTTCTAAGTAGTCTCTCAATTTTTGCTGTCAAAGTCGAATTAGCAATGCAGTAGGAGTTGAGCGATGAAAAATCTGGAGCTCTCCGATGACGAGCGGCGCACGCTGCGTGAGATGGGAATTTTCCACCCGCATCCGAGGACACGAATGCGGGCCCAAGGGATTTTGCGATTGAGCCAGGGCTTGACTCTGCAGCAAACTGCTGATGAGTTTACGGTGCATTTAAACAGCGTCGAACAGTGGCGTCAGCGTTGGGGGAAATTTGGTCTGGTCGGGCTTTACGAAGGGCGTCACACCGGCCGTCCGAGGAAGTGGACGGCCCAGCAGCAACGGGCGCTTGGGGAGTTGGCAAATTCCGAGGGCGGTACGGTTGTCGCGCTGCTGCGCCACATCGAACAGGACCGTGATCACACGCCTATTAGCGAAAGCACAGCTGTAAGGTATCTCAAGGAGATGGATTTCACTTACAAGCGCTATCGCTACAGTTTAAAAAAAAGCGAAATCAAGAAGCGTTCGAGCACGCCAGCAAAGTGATCGGGGCACTGGCCCGACTCGATCGTGAGCGGCAGTGCGAACTGCTGTATTTCGATGAATCGGGTTTCAGCCCGAATCCGCCGGTGCAGTACGGCTGGGGCAAGATTGGTCAGACACGGTCAGTCGCACCGCTGGCACATCGGCAGCGCATGAACGTGCTTGGGGCACTACGCCACGACGGTCAGTTAATTTGGGCGACACAGCAGCGGCCGACCACGCGCGCTGATGTGATCGCCTTTTTCGACCAAGTAGCAGCACAGTCGCACTCGGTGCCACGCATTGTCTTGATCGACAATGCCGGAATACACAAAGGCGAGGTCATGGAGCAGAAGCGACGCCAATGGGCAAGGCACGGACTTTACCTTTACTATCTGCCGCCCTATAGCCCCGAACTCAACCGCATCGAAATACTGTGGAAGCATGCCAAGCATTTCTGGCGCCGCTTCGCTGCCAAGAACGGCACGGATCTGCTCGATGAAATCCAATCATTGATGGGAGATTTCGGCAGCAAGTTCACGATAAATTTTGCATGACTACTTAGAACCTATTCTCATAGGGGAATTTTTAGGCCATTTTTCCGTCCAAGCTTCCTTCTGAGGAGGCGAAAATGGCTAAGCAGTATGAAAACCGCGATGACGGGTGGCGCATTTCTGACGAGATGTGGCGCGCAATGGAACCGCTGTTGCCACCGCCCAGGCCGCATCCCTTGGGATGCCATCGGC
>NZ_JBIMES010000032.1:0-16741 GCF_051262535.1 Massilia sp. CMS3.1
ATTGCAGACATCAGCCCAGCACCTGAGTAAACCCCAAGAAACGGCGTTCCGGGTGATCCCCCAACAAGTTCTTTTGCATCAGTCGTGCGCGTGCTCAAGTTGAAAATCTTCCGATCCTTGGACCTTCAGACCAGCTTCTGCCGCGGCTCGCAGAATCTCTTCTAATTTGTCCATCGACACGAGTAACGCATAATAGGCGTCGTGACCTAAGTCCAGATGAAGTAGCCGGAACCCCCGATGTTCCACCCAGGACGAAAATTCCAACAGCGCTCGCGGAACGGTCAATTTCACTCCGCCTTGCAGATGCCAGATTTCGGTAATCCCGGCAACGATAAGCAGTTCGTTCGCCTGCCATTCCACTTCCTCAGTGGCTTTCCAATCAACTTGCATCAGGACCCACTTGCCCCGACGCTGTCCGTCATCAAGGATGCCGTTTTCGATTGCTTCACTTGCCGCATCGCCCGGCCCCAGGTGTGAAAGTACCGATTTGGTTAGGCGCTGGCTTTCTTCAACACCCAATTGCGCAGTGATGAGTTTAACGAAACGTCTCAATGCCTGTTTAGTCTTTTTTGAAACAGAAAAATACTCTTTGAAAATTTGTGCGTCCGAGAGGCTTTCGTCTACCTCTACGGCTGACTCGGGTGGGGCGGTCAAGTCCCGTCCTAAAAGTTTGCTAAGCAGCTTAAGCATTGGTAAGGAGGCAAAGGCTGTTTGATGAGTAGTGCGTAACGCCCGCTACTGGCCGAAAGCAGCTGTGCCAACAGCATAGCAGCCTGCCCAAGGGAAAAATCCTCAGATTGTCACGAAGGACCGGAACCGACCCGAAGCGGGCGGCAAGGCGATCAAAAATCCCAGCCAACGATGAACCATGCCTTCATTCGTTCTGCTAACCAAAGCCAGGTAACTGGAAAACTAGCAGCAGCGAGAAAGAAAGCAGCAGCGGACAGGCCATGAACTGGCTTGTCGGTCTTGCGGAACTGTTCCTTGAAATACGCTCCAGCCAATCCGGCGACGCCTGCCACCCCAAGGATTACGAAGAAAATAAAGGCACCTGCTGATACCCGAGTTGACGCTACGACCGTAAAAGGCAAACCAATCGCGGCAGCGATGAGAACGGTACTCATCGCTACGAGAATCAATGTAGCCGCCAGCCGCCCCTGGGCTCGCAAAATAGCTTGTGCACCTGACTTGATGCCCAAGTAAGAAAAGCCAATGAGCATCACGAGAAACATTGGTATAAGAATAATTCCCATCTACACCCTTAGATTGTTAAACGCCGGAACGGGCGGCTGGGAACTCAACTTCTTCGCTCACTTATGTCTGCTCTTGGCCCAGGCTGTGTAAAAACGCGAAATCGCGACGTTTTCAGGGGTCGCTTTACCATTCCCAACGTCGAGAAAACGCCATAGCGAGCGTTCTCGAGGGTCAGGCATCGCAAGTTGGCTGCGCGATTTGCGTTTTTACACAGCCTGGGCCGAGAGCAGCCTGTGGTATCAGGATAGCAGCTTGCCAACCGGGAAAATCCGCAGATTGTCACGAAGGGCTGGAACCGACCCTTAGCGGACATCGGCATGTTGCCCATTCAGGTAGGCGACAAGATCGAAGAAACTACCAACCGGCCCAGCCCTCCAACAATGAGGGTGACAAAAATGAAACTTAGACCGTAGTAGAAAATTTCCATTCCTGTTTCAAACCTGGATTGGTCACGCCACCGCTCGTGCACTGTAGAGCGGTACGCCGGCGAAAACAAGTAACACCATACGGCCATCCCTTCGATAGTATGACCAACGATATCGATGACTGCGGAAATTGCCACGTTCGCCCCTTTTCGCATTGCCGTTCATGTCCGCTTTTGGCCCGATTTCGGACTTCGGTGGCGTCCCCTTTACGACCCAGGCTGTGTAAAAACGCCGCCTCAGGCGAATTTGCTTACAGCCTCGACCATTCAAAACGACCGCCACGGCATTTTCGGAGAGTCGGCAACAGGAAACCGACCCACGAAAAAGCGTTGATCGCGCGTTTTTACACAGGCTGGACCCAAAGCAGCCTTAAGCGTGAAATCGTTTAGGCTTCTGACTGCCCCATTGGTTCTAAGGCTGCGCGGCGGCCGTGGGTGGCACTTGAGGTCTGCCGGCGGGGGCCAATGACCAGACGTATTGGACCGGAACCCAGGCGCGCTGTGGCTGGCCATCTTTGACGGCCGGCTTGAAGCGGCATTTGGACAGTGCAGAAAGCGCCGCCTCGTCGAGCGATAAGTCGCCGCTGGATTTCAGGATATTGGACTGGGCGACGCTGCCATCGGTATCGATCAGGAAGCGGATGGTCGTGGTGCCCTGCGAACCGCGCCGGAGCGCTTCCTTCGAATATTCGGGTTTGGCGCATGTGGCGTTCGTCCGGGCCGACGTCGTCGTGCTGGCGACGGCGGTGCTACCGAGTATGACGGTGTCTGCTTGTGCGGCGGGCGCCTGGACACAGCCGGCGAGGCTGGACAGGGCCGAGATAAGGGTCAGGCCAAGGAATACGATCGCCCCATTCGATTTGAAGCGTGAGTTCGCGGCAACGACCGCTCGTTCAATGCGTAACATAATACTCCTGGTTGCGCCCATAGCTGGTATGCAGCTTGATGGGCGGGTAAATGAGTTGCCTAGAGAATAGCAAACCTGACAACGAACCATGCGCTTTTCGGCGACTTGAACTTCCGCTTCTGGCCGGAAGCAGTCTACCAGCGAAGGACCGCAACCGACCCAGAGCAGACGTCTATAGTGTGTCGGAGACTACGGTTGCCCGAACGTCTGGCGCATGACTTCCAAGTCGTACTCGAGTAACAAATCATTATGTCGCATGTATAGCTCGGCTAGGGCCGACTTATGTCGACCAATTACGTCCATGCCCCTATCGTCGTAGGGGTGACAAACAATGCCCTTGTGCGAGTTGAGCAGGTAGACGCGGCAATGTGGATTCGGGTGTAACGAGCCAAAATCGGTAGCGACGGCACACCAAAGTAGGTTTTGCAGTTTGGCCACCGGGACTTCGAAAGCGCAGCTGACCCAATGTCCAGCTCCGTAGTCGTCATCCTCGTCAGTTTTATCTACCCACACATCCCTGACGCTTGGTACGACGATTCCGGCCAGTCGAAGCTCGCGAAGCATCTCGCGAAGGCTAAAACGCGAAGCTGATGCGAAGGCCTGTAGATGAACAAGGATCCGCTCTTCTCCCATAAACACATCATCGCAAACAGCAGTTGCCTTGCGCAGAGCCGTCAGCACTTGGTCGAGCGGACTGTCTCCACTTGATAGTTCAAAGCGAAGACTTCCAGGAAACCTGTAAAACAGTCCAAATCGATACGTGTCCCCGACGGCTTCCTGAATTTTTTCTCTGAACATCATAAGGTCATTCTCTGCTGTAGCAGCAGGAGGCGCAAGAGGTATTGGCGGGACTCAAAGTGACCGCTCCTAGCCGGTTGTAGACCTACCCTGAACATCCGCATCCGACCCATTGCAGACGTTTCTGGGCCCCGTAGTCAATCGTCGAAAACGACGCTCTCAACCCAGATGCGCTCTCCCGGATGATGATCTTCGATAGTAGACAGGGCCCTTTGGATTGTCGCCTTGTCGGCATTCTCGAACGAGTAAATAAACCGGGTGATATTGCTACGCTCAAGCTTCGCAAAATCCGCCTCAGACAACGCATTTGCCCCGCACCATACAGGCATCTGCACTGCTTCAGGAGTATCAAGGATTTCTTGCAGACCTTGCGGAGTCAGAGCTAAGTACACCATGTCAACCTCAGTTATAACGTCATGATTTGAGCGGGTTGCGACGTCCGCTCCTGGCCGTTGGCGGACCTATTGTAACTTCCGCTACCGACCCATTGCAGACGTTCGCGAACACCCTTAAATCAGCCCGACTCTTGCTCAGAGAATCGCGCTATCAACGATCTGCACGCCTCACTACCTACCTCAGCTGCCCACCCCTCGGCGCTTTGAATCTCAGGCTCGAGTTTGGCTAACGCCTCCGCACTCCAATGCCGTCGCACCTCGCCGAGGGGAAGCGCATCGGTATCAGAATCGATACCGACAAAGGTTAGAAAGTCAGCGTCGCTGTCGGCCACATCAACGTCGTGACGAAGGGCAGAAAGCCGTCGTGAACCGACCAAGTAACCTAAATGGCCATCAAGCATTGCTTGTGCTGTCTCGACCACCTGCCGTCGCTTGGACTCGACATACTCGTTGTGGCTTAAGTGTGTGGGCATATGGAACTCGCTGTGATACGTTGGAACACTAGGTAAACGCTGTACGTCTCGTAATGACCGCTATTGGCCGTTGGCGGACCTATTGTAACTTCCGCTACCGACCCGAAGCGGACATTTTGTGCGGGTTCATTACATCCGCGGCTTGAGGCCAACTACCGCTTAGCTGTCCAGCACCTCTAGTAGTTCTTTCAAGTGTCGGATCTTAAACTTTCTCCATTCCTCCAGCTCACTATGGCCGGGAATGCGTTTATCGATCATCAGCTTAAGCGCCCACACATCCAGACCATAGAAATCGTACTGCTGCAGCAATTGCTCTAGAGGCAAAGTGATCAGCACGTCACGCGGCCATGTGGGCAACACGTAGCGTAGAAGTCGATATTTAAGCGCAGGTTTGATCGACGCCTCGAGCGCCTTGCAGGCAAGATCTCGAGCTGGCGCACCTAACTCAGCAAAGAACGGCTGAATGGCAGACTCAACAACTGGACCACCAGTCTCCAGCCATTGAAAAAGATGTGGCAATACGGGTGCTATCGCAGGATAACCTAAGGCCAACAGTTCTTTAACCCCCTCAACATCATTGCCGTTCTTCGGCAGCCTTGAAGTCAGTTTTTTATCAATTTTCATGTTATTTGCGGCTCTGCTTATGCCCACTGTACGTCAGTCTCAAGGACTGCTTCTGGCCGATTGCTGCCGTCCAGTGGACGGCAGCTTACGACCCATTGCAGACGTTTCTGGGCCCCGTAGTCAATCGTCGAAAACGACGCTCTCAACCCAGATGCGCTCTCCCGGATGATGATCTTCGATAGTAGACAGGGCACTTTGGATTGTCGCCTTGTCGGCATTCTCGAACGAGTAAATAAACCGGGTGATATTGCTACGCTCAAGCTTCGCAAAATCCGCCTCAGACAACGCATTTGCCCCGCACCATACAGGCATCTGCACTGCTTCAGGAGTATCAAGGATTTCTTGCAGACCTTGCGGAGTCAGAGCTAAGTACACCATGTCAACCTCAGTTATAACGTCATGATTTGAGCGGGTTGCGACGTCCGCTCCTGGCCGTTGGCGGACCTATTGTAACTTCCGCTACCGACCCAAACCGGACGTTCACTTCTAGTTAAAATTCGGCGTATTTGGCCCAAGCCATACCGAAATACGCGAGCGTAGCGCCACTGATCGCTGCAAGCGCCGATGCTTCGAGCGACCATCTCCACAGGACAGACAATAACAATGCTGCTGCGACGCCAAACAAGATACGACCAATCGAACTCGACTTGATTTTCAAATCGGATTCTGGATCGAATGCGTAAATCCCACCGAGCAAAAATCCGAAACAGCCAAAGGAGCCAACTCCAAGAATCGCTCTCGACAAAGATACTCCCCTCAATGGCACAGCATTGAGTAAAGCTGCGCACCCCGCTACCGTAGCAAAAATAATCGCGAGAACAAGCGCCTTACGAAAGACGGTCATGTCTACCCTTCAATTGAATGTTATCGCTGTGCGTCAACGACCGCTTTTGGCCGAGAGCAGCCTGTGGATCAGGATAGCAGCTTGCCAACCAGGAAAATCCGCAGATTGTCACGAAGGGCTGGAACCGACCCTTCGCGGACCTTCGTCGGTACTTCTGGTGTTACCGGCTTTGCCGCCGTGCAAACACCATGAACTCAACATCCTTCGGATCAGCGAGCCATCTTGCTGCGATCATCGATCCGGGGTTTTCTGCGTTCAGTAGGTCCGCATCCGGTTGCCATGTTTTGCTATCCGGATCACCAAAGCCCACCGTGCATCCTGACCTGATAAGCGCAGTCGTAACGCGCGCGATCACCAAGGGAAACTTCGGTCCTCGGCATCGGCGCGAGACCAGACTTCCGTCCACGGACGGAGGAGGTTAACTTAATTCCACAATGAAGCTCGGATCGAAATCATCATTTTCGGCGTGGCCGCCTCTCATCATATAGCCTAAAGGATTGGCCACGACTCTGCATTGGTCGACAGAATAATCAAAGCTCGTGTGAGTATGTCCGTGAATCCATAGGGTTGCGAGACGGACGACCTCATCTAGGTCTGACGCAAATGCACCCGAAACCAGATCTGAAGCATATTGGGGCGCAACAGATCGCCTCGATGGCGCCATATGCGTAATGACCACTGTCGGGCCCAGGAAAGAGTCACTGAGCTTTGCCTCGAGCCATGACCTTTGTTCCGCATGGAGCTGTGCGGTGTCCTGTGGCCGTAACTTGCGATAGCCCGCCGACGCCACACGTATCCGATGGTAGTCGTTCATCAAGTTCCCAGTATTGTCCATGACATTACGTCTGAGATTGGAACCAAACAGCAAGAAGTCAGTCCACAGCGTCACCCCCAAGAAACGTACGCCTTGCAGTACGTACTCGTCACAGTCGAGGTAATGCACATTCGAATACTTCTCGCACTCGACACGTATCGCGTTTCCCATATGATCAAGGGCTTCTCCGTAAAATTCGTGATTGCCGGAGACATACATTACTGGGGTGTCTGAGAAGGTCCGAGCTGCCCAGGCCGGAGCGCGGGCCTTCGTATGGATGTCTCCAGCTAACACCACGACATCCGGACGACTAGCCCTAGTGTCGAACTTTGGGGCAAAGTCGCGCCACGCTTCAAGATGGAGATCAGACAAAACCAGCAAACGCATTTAGCTTCCTTCAAATTGCGAGATCGCCACTGGCGGCAAGCCGTTAGCGGTCCACTTATCGCCCGCGCGGATCACAATGGCGCGCAGTTTGTCCAAGGAATTTTCCATACGGTCAATATAGCACCTCGTCTTGCGCCCGGTATGGCTCTTTGGCACTGTACAAGCTCTCAAGACGCAGAAGCGACGATCTCGGAAGCATCTCAAAATAGTCCACGAAAGTATTTGGGCCACGTAGTTGCTGAGCATACGAAATAGACCGCAGTCGGCTCAACCATGCGTAGCAAGCTCGTCGCGTAAGTAGATGGTCACGCTTGTCTCGCACTCCGAGGTCCTATATTTCAACAACGATCCCGACCGCCAAGTCATAGATCTAACCTATCGGCGCATCTTTCGACTACGGCTTCCGTTTTTTCCTTCCTCAGACTCTTTCTTAGCCTTCAATTGCTTCGCTAAGCTCTCGTTCTCGAGCTGTAATTCTATACACTGGGCAATCAGCGCAGATACAACCTTCCGTAGGTCACCAACCTTTGACTGTGAAATACGGCTCTGACTAAAGCTATTTTTATCTGGGGGCTCCATTTTATTCAAGAGCTTAATCTTCGCGACAAGGTCTGGGTAAGAGCTATATAAGTTTGCTCGGCTAACTTTTGCAAGCTTACATATCTCTACGACTGAAACACTTGTGTTTGGACCAAGGTTTTCCAGGTACGTCAATACATTCTCCACACTTTGACGAGGGCCGACGCTCAGAGCAGCGTATTTTCCTTTCATTCAGAATGCTCCACCTAATCTAGTACGCTAACAAATTTTGCGGTCAAGTCATTCAATATTTTTCCTGCCTCACTTAGTCTCGCATTCACAAATTCGCTCGTTTGAACGGGGATATCATGGTTCCTCAAAAAATCTTCGTCGCGCGCATATCTTTGCTCCCACCAGCCGCGATATTTCTCAGAGACGGCAAAGTTTTGACAACTGGAGCACGTGCTTGGACTTCTGTTTATCGAATTAGGGCCCGTGGGGCCACCGCGGCATGCAGACACATCCTGTTGGTAGAGACAATAGCCCCAATCGCAAGGCGCAAGTTTAACTCCTTGCTTAATCATCCGGTCAACAATGGCATGGATCGCAACTCGACCGGAGAATTTCAACTCTATTTCAACTGAGTCACGCAGTTGCGACAACGCCCTTGCTCCTTTACCCCCAAGTGTTTCGCTCGAAAGCAAATCCATCAAACCTTCTGCAAGATCTGCCCTATTTTCTTCATCAAGCATTTCTTTTAGTTCAATATCCGTACCTACATACGCGCCGTCTAAAAATGCCGCATATAAATGTCCATAATGCTGGACTAACGCACCAAGCCCGCGTTTATCACGAAGAGTCACGAAACGGGCGAACGTTTTACGTCCCCGATGCGGGTGTAAATCTCCGAAATAAGGTTCAGCACGATGCGATGATCGAGCAAAATCAACCAACAAATTTCGCAGAGTCGTATACGACGGGGGGCGGATCTTAGTCCCAACCCTCGCTCTTAAACCATTTCCCATAATATTTTGAAAAAGATGGACTTGCTCTCTTCCCGTAGCAATCGGGCCATTCATATCTTGCAATGCTTTGATTGCCGTGACGACTTCTTCCGGTGCTACCCAGCCTCTTTTCAAACCCTTTTTCTTGGCCGCAACTCCGTTGACATACCGGTACTGCATCCCATCTTCATGCACCTCATAGGTGATGTTATTGGCATCAAGAGAATTAGCCTCACTTATTCTCATCCCTATTAAAAAGAGAATTTCGACAAGCACAGCCCCCTTCGTCAGGCGCACCGCTCGACGTAAAATCTCGGCCGTGGTCTTAGACTCATCTTTTAGAAGATCAAAAATTTTTTTATATTCTTCTCGATGAGAGATTTTTTCGAACGCGCTGGCCGTTCTCTTTGTGACCTGCTTCTTAGTCAGCCCCACACAGCAACCGACTTCCATTTCGATTTGTTGAAGCAACAAGATCAATAATGGCGCAATATCCTTAATCCAGACTAATGCGTCCAGAATAAGCGATTTGGCAACTTCCAAGGGAAGAGCTTTCCAAGGCACAAGGTCACTGCCCTTCTTAACTAAGGAATCTAGGCCAATTGAACAGTGTGGATCGAAACGTATTGGACTAGTATAGTGCTTACGAACTAGGAAGAGTTCGCGGAAGAATGTAACGTATGAAGAGATTGTTTTTGCGCGAGGAACCCTCCCCTTAGCCTGTACACACACGACCTTATCTGCGATATATTCGACTAAGTCTTCTTCTCTGACATCACTCATAAGCCAGATGCCCCTTTGAGTCAGCCATTCAGCGAACGCCCAGAGGCGGTTCACCTTACTATAGACGGTTAGAGGACTGAGCTGGCCGTTGCATGATTCGGCCCTCTTGACCAGAGCCTCAAGTAACTCGCGAACGGACTGCTTAAAGTATTCTCTCTGATGCTTCGTCCCTGCTCCTAGAAAAGTCAATTCATCCCAAACAATGTCGCGGGCGCCATTAGAGGTCCCCGGATAGGGAAGAATTTTCCACGTCTTAGAACTAAGTTTTTCGATACTGAGCATTAACATTCCTATTCGAGAGTGGGAATATTTATCGATCCCATTAATAGATAAGCCTTTTCAATCATTGCCCGATTAGCCTTCGGAAGTAGTTCGTTGTCAATGATTTCTTGCATTCCGCCGTATACAGCGTTGAACCTTTCGCGCCATCCTTCAGCGGTAGCCCGGTTGCGCGTTTCGCCTAGTATTTTAGAACTCATCAAAAGCTTTGCGAGTACATGTAAATCATCTAATACAACAATCGATCCGGAACAGCCGGCACATCCATTAAATTTTGGACAACGCTTTCCTGGGACGCTTCCAGGTGCAATTCCGGCAAAGGGATCCTTACAATCAAAGCCAAAAAGCGTACTCATTAGCCTCGGCTGCCGTTTAGGGTTCGCCGTCGGCAGGATGACTGGAGTAGAAGGGACACCATTTTCAGATTCTAAAATTAATAGCCCCTGAAATCTACTTATTAGTCGATCATTTCTTCGAGATAAAGATTGCCTTGCATAAATTACTGTAGTTCGAGGACTTGCATGATTTAGTCGCCTTTGCGCAACGCCAATATCATCCGTCTCTTCAAAATGTAGCGTCCCGTTGGTTGCTCTACACTGTTCGAAATCAAAGTCTATTAACTCATTTTTAGAAATAAAGTTCTTTAATAAATTATGAAGTGTTTGCGCGCATGGGACGCTAACGCCATGTCGAGTTCGTGCGATAAAAAGTTTGCCCTTGAATTTACGTGGCGCGCGCTCAACAAGACCCGCGTTTAGCAACAACAACTGATCGATTAAGTTCGCCGCGTTACGTGGACGATGACTGGCAAAATCAGCCAACTGTTCTCTATTTGCACGTGGCTTCATCCATGTAACTCTTCTTCTATCGGTCCGAACTGGGTGGCCTTTAACACAATCTCTATTCATGTGTTGGATAGCCATAGGATTGCCGGCACATTGAATTAAGATCGCGACATAAAAGGGTAGTATGTCTTTTGTCACGAGGAATAACATTTCCGTGACCGCGGCAAGTCCGAACAAATTCAACACTGGTCGATTAGAGAAGCCACTACCTCGGCTATTTAGCTTCGATTGAATCGGGATATCGCCGGCACCTAACTCCAAGAGCTCAACGAGCAGACGTTTTAAATCGGACTCGCTTTGCGTCAGTTCGTTACTCGAAAGAATTTTTTTACCGCACTCAAGACGGCTAACAATCTCATCAATCTCCAGATAACATGCCCGCAGAATCGCTTTAGTATCAGCTTCGCTTAGGGGTGTTGCAGACTCTGGTTCTTGTCGATAAAAACCAGCAACATCGAGTGAATGTGCATAGGGCAACACATCAGATCTATTTCTCCCAATCCAAGCCAACGATCTCTTTACATCGTTAAAATGAGACTGTCTCGTGCTATCTGCCAAAGGTTGAGTAGCCAGCCAACCGCGAAATTCCGCCAGCGTTTCATTATTTAGGATAGGTTTAGATTCCGAGTGATCAGATATAATGAACTTGGCAAACTTCTTAAGACACCGCCAAGTCTGGCGTCGAGATTCTTGGGAGTTTTGGCCAGTAAGCGCATCGAAACTTTCTTTCAAAACCTCAGCAATCCGGAGGCTAATTCCTAAATTTTCGAAGTCGAGTCGAGAGACCACATTTCCAAACTCGTCAGTTATCTCTGAAATATATTTTTTTTCAAGCATGCTCATGCGACCGATGCCGCCCCGTAGAGAAAGCTTAGAGCTTCGGCCACCTCGTCAGAATATACATCCATAGCCCTCAAATATATCTGAGTAGACTCAAGAGATCTGTGACCCATCAAAATTTGAAGAGTCTTCAGAGGATTGACCGAACCTCCAGCATTCGCTTTTCTTTGGAGAATTTCTAAAGTCGTTACTGCAAAGGTATGCCTTAAATGATGCAAAACCGCGCCAATTCCAAATTTGTCTGCACACCTCCGGAAAACCCTCGAGATTTCTTCGCGCTGCAGTTTATACCCGTTTGGACTCAGAAATAGTACATCTTCCATACCTTTTTTCGGAGTCGGCCGACTGGTTTGAATATACCAAATGGTGTCATGCAACAAAGCGTTAGGAAAATATGTGGTGATCAACCGTCCGCCTTTCCGATAGACATCCATTTCGCCTATTTCGTTCAAATCTCCGTACGTAAGGGACTCCACTTGTCCCTTGCTTAAGCCGCATAACTCGAAACGCCTGAGTCCTGCTGTAACGGCCCACTTAAAAGCGAGATTATAGGGTTCTGGCGCAATGCCAATTATATTTTTAAGTTCAGTAGCTTTCACTATTTTAGGAAGCCGCTGCTCGGGAGGCAGAGTGTAACGCATCGGCCCACCCATTCCGAGCGGGCTAAAGAACTTACCATTGGATTGTCCCCATTCGTGGAATCTTCTTGCCGTCTCCACGCGAGCAATTACCGTGCTGCGATACGCTTTTTGTCTCGGTTCCGAAAATCCCGAATTCCTATTCCAAACAGTATTTCGAAAAATTTGCAGATCGGCTTCAGTAACTAACTCAAGAAGTAGATTTTTTGATGAAAGATAGTTGAGCCACAGTACAAGTGAGTACCCATATGAGCGCACCGTATCTCCGGTCAAACTTGTACTTTCCAAAGCACGCTCCGCAAGATACGTCGTACTGAGCCAATGTATTTTGTTGTCCCGGTTAAGGATCGCGGCGATGAGAGGCACGTCGTTTGTCCTCCACATGGTTGGTTCGAACGGCCCCAGATCGAATTCCTGACGAACGTCATGAATGAGAGGCAAGACAGTCGATGGCCGTATCAGCTCAAGCCGGTAAGGTTTCATTTCCATTGTGTCAAACTAGGTCCTAAGTTGTCAGAAAGCAAGTCCGTGGCGGCTCCACAGCACACATTCCATCACAAAACTCAAGAAATTGCAAAAAACCTCTTATAATCAATGGGTTAGAGGATTAGGTTATATCTTAAAAACCATACTGCGGCGGGACGTAATCGGCGAATTCTAGGGTCGCCACTAAGGGCGGCTCGTCTCTTAGTGTCCTTGGCAGTGTCCACGTTCGATCTCTCACCTACGTTATGTCAGTACACGGCTTGCTACCATCGAAAAATTTCATCGTGCGACGGGTCACTGCTACAGAACTTGGCTTTTGAATGTAGGCCAGAACGGGCTTGTTTTAGGTAAGTGCTAAGGACTGGCCTACTGGAAGTTGGGGCAACGTGGATCTAGAAGGGCTAGGACAGGCCGTCAGAATGTACGGACAGACAGAAAGAATCATGTAATGCCGGAGTTCGACCGCAAGGTGCTCGAGGTATTGCGCCAGCCGCTAGAATCGGGGCGCATCACGATCTCGCGCGCAGGCAACCAAGCCGATTTTCCGGCGCGCTTCCAGCTCATCGCCGCGATGAACCCCTGCCCTTGCGGCTGGCAGGGCCACCCTTCCGGCAAGTGCCACTGCACCAACGAAGCCGCGCTGCGCTACCGCGACCGTATCTCTGGCCCCTTGCTCGACCGCATCGACATGCAGATCGAAGTGAACGCCATGTCGCCCGATGCGATGAGTGCGCGCGCCGAGGGCGAGAGCAGTGGGAGCATCGCCGAGCGCGTCGCCCGCGCCCATGCCATGCAATTGGAGCGCCAGGGCAAGCCGAACGGCCGCCTGAACACGCACGAGATCGAACGCCATTGCGCGCTCGACCCGCTCGGCGAGCGGACGCTGCGCTCTGCCATGTCGCTGATGAACTGGTCTGCCCGCGCCTATCATCGGGTGCTGAAGGTGGCGCGCACGATCGCCGACCTGGCGGGAGAGCCGGCAATTGGCGCAGCGCATATGGCCGAAGCGGTGCAGTACCGGCGCGGCCTGCAGGAGCGTTGAGCCGTGGCCGAGCTAGCGCAGGGGCAGCCGCCCTGCTACCATCGGCCCATGCAAAAACGACTATTTTGTGCGCTGCCGCTGGCGGCCACCCTGCTCCTGCTTGGCTGCAATCCGACCTATAACTGGCGCGACTACAGCAGTCCCGATGCGCCTTACCGGATCATGTTCCCGGCCAAGCCCGCGACACATACGCGCGCCGTCGACCTGGACGGCATGCAAGTCGAGATGACGATGACGGCCGCCGAGGTCGAAGGCGTGATGTTCGCGGTGGGTACCGGCGTCGCACCGGACCCGGCGCGCGCCCAGGCTGCGGTCGCGGCCATGAAGACGGCGCTCGTGCGCAACATCGGTGCGAAGGTCGAGCACGAAAGCGCGGCGGCGGCGGCCGGTGCGGACTCCGCCATCGATATCGATGCGGTCGGCAATGCCAACGGCCAGCCGATGAAGCTGCGCGGCCACTTCGCAGCCCATGGCAAGCGTTTTTACCAGGTGATCGTGATGGGGAGGGCAACAGCAATGACACCTGAACACACCGACCAGTTCATCTCGTCGTTCACATTACTGTGATGGCGGACGCGCCTGCGCTCGTCCTGACTGGGCTTAGCAAAAGTTTCGGCCGCCCCGCGGTCGACCGGCTGGACCTCACGGTCGCGCGCGGCGAATTCTATGCGCTGCTGGGCCCGAATGGCGCGGGCAAGACGACGACCTTGCGCATGGTCGCCGGCTTGCTGGCACCCACTGCGGGACGGATCGAGGTGCTGGGCATCGACCTGGCCGTCGATCCGGCGGCGGCCAAGCGCCGCATTGCGTATCTGCCGGACGACCCGATGCTGTATGGGAAGCTGAAACCGGTCGAATACCTGGAGTTCGTCGCGGGCCTGTGGGGCATCGATGGCAAAGCGGCCGAGCCACGGGCGCGTGAGCTGCTTGCCTGGCTCGACCTGGACAAGCACGCGCATGAACTGACCGAGGGATTTTCGCGCGGCATGAAGCAAAAGCTGGCACTGGCCGGCGCCCTGATCCATGCGCCGGAGCTGCTGATCCTGGATGAACCGCTGACCGGGCTCGACGCCGGCGCCGCGCGCCAGGTCAAGGATCTTCTGCTGTCCCACGTCGCCAAGGGCGGCACGGTCATCCTGACGACGCACATCCTGGAAGTTGCCGAGCGCCTTGCGCAGCGCATCGGCATCATCCAGCATGGCCGGCTGATCGCCCAGGGCACGCTCGACGAGTTGCGCGTCGCAGCGCCAGGTGCAACGCTGGAAGAGATGTTCCTCCGTCTGACAGGCCCGGCGTGAACCTGAGGCCCGGCAGTACCCTCTGGCTGCTGCGCCATGAACTGCGGCTGTTCTGGTACACGCGCTTCGCATCCGGCAAGAAAGGCGCGCCGCGCCGGCCGAACTGGCGTGTGCTGGGTAGCGGCCTGCTGGTGTGGTTCGCCCTGCACGCCGGCGTCTTTGCCCTGCTGCGCGCGGCAGGCCCGGCCGCCGCTCCCGTGCCCCTTCCATTCGTGGTCGCGGTGAGCGCCATCTTGCTGGTGACCTTCCTCTTCATGCTATCGAGCGCATTGAAGGCAAGCGTCGAGACCCTGTTCGACCGCGGCGACATGGACTTGCTGTTGTCCTCGCCCCTGCCCTCGCGCAGCATTTTCGGCGTCAAGCTGGCCGGCATGGCCTTCGGTGTCGCAGGCCTGTACCTGTTCTTCCTGGCGCCCTTCGCCCATGTCGGCCTGCTGCTGGGGCAGTTCCGCTGGATGGCGCTGTATCCGGTCCTGATTGCGATGGCGGTGCTGGCGGCCTCCATGGCAATGCTGCTCACGCTTTTCCTCGTGCGCCTGCTCGGCGCCCGGCGTACCCGCGTGGTGGCGCAGGTCCTCGGTGCACTGGCGGGCGCCTTCCTGTTCCTGCTGTCGCAGGCCGGTACCTTCATGTCGCAGGAAGGCGGTCCGGCGCCGTCGGCGCTGGAGAAGGTGATGGCTGCGGCGCAGTCGCTTGACCCGCAGAGCCTGCTTTTGCTGCCGGCACGCGCAGCGCTGGGTGACGCACCAGCGGTTGCCGTCATCGCCGGACTGGGGGTGCTGTGTGCCCTGCTGACGATCAGGTCGACGCACCGTTTCTTTGTGCGCGGCCTGCAACAGGCGGCAAGCAGCGGGCAGCTGCCTCAACGCGGCGGGCAGGTGCGTTATCGCTTCGACCGTGGCCTGGCGGCAGCCGTCATCGTCAAGGAATGGCGCCTGGTCCGGCGCGATCCGCATCTCATTTCACAGGTGCTGCTGCAGTTGCTGTATTTGCTGCCGCTGTGCTTGCTCGTGTTCCGGAAAGACGCGCTGCAGCTGCCCGCCATGGCGGCCGGCCTGACGATGCTGTCCGGCTCGCTCAGCGCGGCGCTATCCTGGATCATCCTGCTGGCGGAAGATGCGCCCGACCTGCTGCAATCATCACCCGCCCGGTCTGCAACGGTACGGATGGCGAAACTGGCGGCGGCCGTCATTCCGGTATTCGGATTGGTGGTAGTGCCGCTGGTGTGGCTGACCGTACGTGCGCCGCTGGCTGGCACCTTGACGGCAGCCACCGTCTGCGGCGCCGTACTGGGCGCGGCACTGATCAACCTGTGGACTGGCCGGCCAATGACGCGCGGCGAGTTCCAGAGCCGCGGCAAAGGCAACGTTGCAACCAGGCTGCTCGAGCTGTGCAGCCTGCTCGCGTGGGCGGCGCTGGCCTCGCTGCTGCCACGTGCATTGGAAGGTGCGCCGGCCGGTATCGCTTTCGCCGGCGCACTTGTCGCCGCTGCGGCAATTGCGCTCGGCACCCTGCCACTTGCCTGGCTGCTGCGCCATCGCGTCCGCTAGCAGCGTGTGCGGGGTGACCGCACCCGGTACTCGTGTTATCGTTTAGTTACGATGAAAATACACGAGACCGCATTATGTTAATTACTTTCAAAACCAAGGCCTATCCCGACGTGATGATGTACCAAGATCACGCCAAGCGGATTCTTGACCTGCTGAACAAGGCGCCGGAAATCGGCGTCATCACCTCGGCCGAGGCCGAGCGCGCCGTCACGCTGCTCGAGCACGAAATCGAAGAAAGCCGCAAGCATCCACCGACCGAACTGGTCGAGCAGGATATCAAGGCGCATCGCAGCGAGGATGACGACGATCCGGATCACGAACAAGTTCAGATGGTCAGCTTTTCAACCCGGGCCTACCCGATGCTCGAGATGCTGCGGGCGGCGCGCGACAGCAAGTGCGACATCCTCTGGGGCGTCTGAACCCGGTTCGAGCTGGTGAAATGAGGCGGCCTGGCTGCCTCATTGCGGTCGCCATGGCGATAAATGAAGAAATCAAACGCACAAAGCAAAAAACCCCACCAGGATCACCTGGTGGGGT
>NZ_JBIMES010000033.1:0-16267 GCF_051262535.1 Massilia sp. CMS3.1
CACCGCACACGCTTCGCGGGCATTGGCCAGAATGACCTCGAGGTCGCGCGATTCGAGAACCTCGAAAGCGGCGACCCAGTAGACGCCGGTCGACTCCATTACTACTGTTTTTGTACCGGTAGCGACTAGCCAGTCGGCCATGTGTTCCAGATTACTGGTGAAGGCCTGGAAAGTCTGCACCGGCTCGTCGCAGAGATCCGGACTGACGGCGGCAACGTGGAAGCGCGAGCCGATATCGATACCGGCGGCGAAGGGATGAATGATCGGCAGCCCTGCGGGCTTCGATGTTGATCTGGATTTCGGCATGGTCCACCTCCTGAGTCAGAAGCAGGACGGGGACTCGGATTTGATCAACTTCCTAAACGGGGTCGCATGACAGCGCCGCCACAGATGAGTCCGCAGATTCCCCTGGGCCAGGTTTTTTCACGAGGTCAAGCCTCCAAAAAGCTTACGGCCATAGTCCTGTGTGCATGCAGTGTACTCGCCTGGAGTTTCTATTCATAAGGGCCACGGGCAACCGTGTGGGGCGGTTTTTCAATATGTCACGCTCCTCGGTGACAGGCTTGAGCTCGGCCTTGAGGCGCCGCATCTCGTCAGACTGGGCATCGACAGCCATGCGCTCAGCCTCGGACACGCCATAGCGTTTCGTCCAAGCATACAGGCTATGTATGCTTATCCCGAGCCGCTCCGCTACTTCGCTCACTGGGTGCCCACGCTGGGCTACCTGCTTAACCGCTGCAATCTTGAATTCCTCTGTGTACCGCTTGCCGCTCATACGTTCTCCTTGTGCCCGATATTATGGCTCAGGAGTGTCTACAGATGTCGTGGCGATTCACGGCGCCAAAACTGCGAGGATAGAGTGAGCGGGCGCCGTGATGGGAAGTTTTGCTATGCAGTCAATTTCTCGGAAGACTTATCGTGCGAGACTTTTTCTGAGAAATTCGCGAACGACTGGAACAATTTCCTTGGCATGAGTTTCAAGCGCAAAATGTCCCGTATCGTAGAAGTGCACCTCGGCCTTCGGGATGTCGCGCTTCCAGGCGAGTGCCCCTGCAGGAAGGAAGTAAGGATCGTTCTTACCCCATACAGCCAAGAGGGGCGGCCGCGCCTTCCGGAAATATGCTTGGAACTGCGGGTACATGCGGACGTTCGACGCGTAATCGAGAATTAGGTCGAGCTGGATGTCAGCGTTGCCAGAACGTGAGACATGTAGTCCCTCGAGCGTGTATGCATCGGGCGCGACCTTGCTCGGGTCGCTCACACCTTCAAGGTACTGCCATTTGACAGAGGCCGGAGTAGGAAAATCTTGCAGCTTTTTTCGATTTTCCGCTGTCGGCGATTGCCAGTAGCTTCTGATGCCGTCCCAGCCTTTAGCCAATCCCTCTTCGTATGCATTTCCATTCTGAGAAACGATGGCTGTGATGCGGGAAGGATGCGCAAGTGCTAAGCGCCACCCAATAGGCGCCCCATAATCGTGCACGACAATGGCATAGCGGTCGAGCTTAAGTTGCTGTGTGAACTTGTTTATCGTGCTCGCGATGTTCTCAAACGTGTAAGAGTACCGGGTCCGGTCCGGTGCCTCGGTATAGCCGAACGATGGAAGATCAGGCGCCACCACATGAAAGTGTTCGCTCAACGCCGGTATCAGGTCGCGGTACATATACGATGAAGCGGCAAAGCCATGTAGCAAAAGCACCGTAGGCGCTGCTGGATTTCCAGCCTCGCGGTAAAAGATGTTTACATCGCCGACCTTTTCGTAGCGATGATGAACCTGCGTCAGGCTAGCGGCACTAGGCTCCGCGGAAGTCGCCGTCCCGGTAAGCGCAGCTGCAGCCGTTGCAACGATGATCTTCGTAGTAGTACTCATGTTGTTGCTCTCCTGTGATAACTTTTAAAGGTTGAGAACTCAGGTTAGCTTCGCAAGTGTAACCTGTCAAGAACTATTTTACAGGTTACGACGTGCCACCTGTACGTCGTGAACGATTTTGCAATATCTACCATTCGCACGGATCTAGCTCTTGCTGTAACAAATGTGTTTTCGATAGCAGTCTACCTGGCGAAAATAACCGTGTATGATTTTTTAAACGGTTATAACTTACTTTAAGTGAGACATGAGGGATTATGGAAGAGATGACGAAAAAACAGGGGGATTGTTCAGGAAAAGCGCCGATGGTCGGTGATCATTTGGCAATGGATCTACTCAATACAAAAGCGCAAGGGGTCGAAGCGTTAGTGGAATACTGGAAGAGCGGCGATGACGTTCTGGAATGGCTGGCGGATCATGACATCTCCCCTGCGCCAGGCAGTGAGCCTGTTGACGTTAAAGCGCTCCTCGCGCAGGCGTATGCGCTTCGTACATCTGCGCACGAAGCAATCAGCAGACATAAGCGCGGCGAGTTCTTCGATGTAGTTAGTCTGAACGCCTACCTCGACGGCTACATGACGTCGCCGAAGTTGCTGCAGACCGGGGACGGAGAATTGACACTGCAGCCAGTTCCTCGTGGAGGCGCTATTGCTTCGCTTCTCGGTCCGGTTGCGGAATCAGTAGCGAAGCTGCTGGTCCACGGTGATTTCGATCTGGTCAGACAATGCGAACATCCAGAATGCATCCTGTGGTTCTATGATCGTACGAAGGCCCACAAACGCCGCTGGTGCAGCATGGCTTCGTGCGGAAATCGCTACAAAGCGGCTCAGTTCAGGAAGCGCAACAGTGATGCAACCGATGGTCGAAGCGCAGTAGATGGCTAGCCGCCACAATTAGCACTTGGCGGTAATGATCGGGGCGCAGCCGACGACAACAGGATTGCACCTCTTGGTCGACAGCACCGGCATCAAAATGCTCGGCGAAGGCGAATGGAAGACGAAGAAACACGGCGCCGACTACCGTCGCCAGTGGCGCAAGGTCCATCTTGGCATCGATGGGACTACGCTGGAAATCCGGGCCATCGAAGTAACCGACAATGCGACCGGCGACGCGCCGATGCTGCCGTGCCTGCTCGACCAGATTGCCGATGACGAGGCCATCGCGAGCGTGAGTGGTGAAGGCGCCTACGACACGAAAGCTGTCACGAGGCCATTGCGCAGCGCAGTGCGCAAGCGATCATCCCGACGCGCAGAAATGCCAAGCCATGGAAAGATCTGCGCCCCGGCGCCGCAGCGCAAAATGCCATCCTCGATGCTACGCGCAGGCTTGGCCGGAAAATTTGGAAGAAGTGGACTGGTTATCATCGACGCAGTCTGGTTGAAACCAAAATGCGCTGCTTCAAGCTGCTCGGTGAACGTGTCATGGCACGTGACTTCGACAGTCAGGTCGCCGAACTGCAGGTGCGTGCCGCAATCCTCAATCGCTTCACGCGACTAGGGACGCCTACTACGGTGGCCATGCCATAAATGCACCCGGAGTTTGGGGTATTACGCGCTCAGCATATTTATGCAACAAAGCCCTCTGGCACCATTGGACCGGGTTCAGACATCATCGCGAACTAGGCAAAAATGCTAGAGACGACCGGTCTATTTTATGGTATTGTGTACCTGCGCGTTCTGGTACGAAGGATCACTGGATCCGAAAGCAACTGCGGCGCTAGCAAGGCATCACAGTCGAGACCATTTTTGACCCGGACTCTAGATGACCGGTCTATTCAGCAATCTTTAGGACAGAGATTTTCCCATGACAAAAGTACTCATCGTTTTGACCTCCCACGACCAACTCGGCAACACGGGCAAGAAAACCGGCTTCTGGCTGGAAGAGTTGGCGACCCCTTATTACGACTTCAAGGATGCTGGCGTCGAGATCGTGCTGGCCTCGCCAATGGGTGGGCAGCCTCCCCTTGATCCGAAAAGCGCCGAAGAGTCGTTCCAAACCGACGCGACGCGCCGCTTTGAGGCGGATCCAGCTGCCAAGGCGCAACTGGCCGCAACCGTGCGTCTCGACAGTGTCAAGCAGGCCGATTTCGACACCGTATTCTATCCAGGCGGCCATGGCCCGCTGTGGGACCTGGCCGAAGACAAGGACTTGATCAAGCTAATCGAGTCCTTCCTTGCCGCCGACAAGCCGGTCGGCTTGGTTTGCCATGCACCGGGCGTGTTGCGCCATGTGAAAACGCCCACCGGCAGGCCGCTGGTCGAGGGCAAGAAAGTCACCGGCTTCACAAATACTGAAGAAGCGGTCATGGGCCTGACCGAGGTCGTGCCCTTCCTCGTTGAAGACGAGCTCAAGGCCAAGGGCGGCGTGTACTCGCGCGGCGAGGACTGGGCATCATACGTCGTCAGCGACGGCCTGCTGATCACTGGCCAGAACCCGGCCTCGTCGTCCGCTACCGCAGCCCAGCTGCTGCAGCGTCTGGCATAACAATCTCTCCGGCGCGGTCGTCGTGAACATCATGGCGTCCTGGCCGCGCCAACCTGCCATGGCTTGACGTATTAGTGCTGAAACGGCCGGATGCTTCGGCAGGTACTGGGATAAATTCTACTACTACAAAGATGGGTCTGTAATGAACGAAAATATTGAAGGCAAAGTCGTCCTCATCACGGGCGGCAGTACCGGTATCGGCGCCGAGGTGGCACGACTGCTGGCCAGCCGTGGCGCCACGGTGGCCGTTGCCGCCCGCCGCATGGACAAGCTTGCCGAGGTTGTCGCCGCCATCGGCGCCGCTGGGGGCTCCGCCAAGGCATACGCCCTCGATATGACCGACAAGAAACAGGTGGAAGCCGTTGTTTCAGCCATTGTCGCCGATTTCGGCAAAGTCGATGTCCTGATCAACAACGCGGGGCTAATGCCTATCCGCCCAATGTCAGAGGTAAATACCGATGAGTGGGACGCGATGATCGACGTGAATCTCAAAGGAACGCTTTATGGCATCGCGGCGGTGCTGCCACTTTTTATCGCACAGGAAAGTGGTCACATCATTAATCTGAGTTCCGTTGCCGGCGTCAAAGTTTTTGCTCCCGGCGGCACCGTTTATTCGGGAACCAAGTTCGCCGTCTCGGCAATTTCCGAAGGACTCAGGCAAGAAGTCGGCGACAAGATTCGTGTGACATCGATCGCACCCGGCGCCGTGGAAAGCGACCTCAAGCACAGTACATCCGGCACCGCCAAGGAAACCGTGATGGAATTCTACCGCCAAGCCATTCCAGCCGCGTCGGTTGCGCGCGCCATTGCTTTCGCAATCGAGCAGCCAATGGATGTGGACATTAACGAGATCATCTTGCGGCCGACAAAACAAGAGTTCTAAATCTTTGGAAATTGCGCTGACCCTGGGCGCTAAACGCGCCCGGTAGCGTCAGCAGCCGATAACACGCATCCGGCCAGCTATTAGTGTGCCGGTGTTCAAGGAATGGAGTCAGTCATGATTGTAAGAAAAATTCCGACTGCGTCGACAAACGCGGGGAAGCGGAGCCTGTTTGCCAGGGCAGCGGTAGACCCGCTCAGCCGGAGCACGCGATGAGCGCGCCCCACCAGATCACGGTGCTCGCGCACTGGCGTGCGCCGCCTGCGTCGGTCGACGAACTGCTTTCCATTGTCTCGCAACTGCGCGCCAAGTCGCTGGGCGAACAAGGATGCCTCGGGTATGAGGTCTACCGGAGTGCGGACGCACCCGACAACATCCTGCTGGTCGAGCGTTACCGTGACGAAGCGGCGCTCGAGGCGCACAAGCAGTCTAACCACTATCAAACGCTGGTGGTGGGTCATGCATTGTCGATCTTGACGGATCGGCGGATCGAGTTACTTGGGGCGCGCGAGCCGGCTTAACATCGGACGAGCGGCACCTTTGCCCGCGCCTGGTCGCGCTAGGCGCAATGTTCGCGGTTTTGTCGCATTGGCGAGGTGTCCGTGCTGATCGGGTAGACTGTGACGCCGGACACTTAGTGATTTGACATGCTCAGCTTCAAAGGAATACGCTTCCCGACCGATGTCGTCCTGCTCTGCATCCGCTGGTACGCAGCCTATCCGCTGAGCTACCGCCACATCGAAGAGATGTTGGGCGAGCGAGGTGTGTCGGTCGATCATTCGACCATCAATCGCTGGGCGGTCCGTTTCCTGCCCTTGATCGAAGAGCTATCACGCAAACACAAGCGTCCGGTTGGCAGGAGCTGGCGCATGGACGAAACATATATCAAGGTAAAGGGCGTCTGGAAGTACCTCCACCGTGCTGTCGACAAGGAAGGCAAGACCATCGGTTTCCTGCTGACTGCGCACCGCGCATCGCCGCCGCCCGGCGGTTCTTAGACAAGGCTATTCGAGAGAGCGGTACGCCCGAAAAGGTCGCGATGGATAAAAGCGGCGCGAACAAGGCGGCTATCGATGAGATCAACAACAATATGGCGGCGCCGATCACCGTACGCCA
The DNA here is from genome assembly GCF_051262535.1 of Massilia sp. CMS3.1. Classification (NCBI taxonomy): domain Bacteria; kingdom Pseudomonadati; phylum Pseudomonadota; class Betaproteobacteria; order Burkholderiales; family Oxalobacteraceae; genus Massilia; species Massilia sp. CMS3.1. The sequence continues at coordinate 6,345 of NZ_JBIMES010000033.1, forward strand.
GGTTAAGTACCTCAACAACATCGTCGAACAGGATCATCGTGCGATCAAACGCATGACCAGGCCGATGCTGGGCTTCAAGTCGTTCCACGCTGCCGCCAGCGTGTTAGCTGGGATTGAGCTCATGCACATGATTCGCAAGCGCCAGTTTGCGGTTAGCGGTGCCGGCACGTCGGTTACCGATCAGTTTTATGCGTTGGCGGGACTGGTCCGTCCAGCATAAGCCCGAATCGTGGCCGGCCACTCAAAATCCGCTCCATGCTCAACAATGCGACAGAACCTCGTCGAGCGCGGCCTGCCGGCGCCCGACGATGAAGACGGTAGCCCCTTTGGTAGCGAAGCGGCGGGCAATCGCCAAGCCAATACCGCTGTTGCCCCCGGTGACCAGGGCGTTTTTTCCATTTAATTGCAGCATGTCGATCTCCCTAATTAAGTAGTAGAGCGATGGTATACGAGTTATACTAGCTGTCAATTAGGCACCTGGAATCGCCCAGGTCTACACGAGGAAACCACCATGGCCCCATTCGAAGAACCGACCTTTGCCGCTGCCTGCGCAACGCGGCCCATCCTCGACCAGTTGGCCAACAAATGGTCGGTGATGATCTTAAGCGTGCTGTGCGAGAAGCCGCAGCGCTTCAACGTCATCCGCCGGCGTCTGGAGGGCATCACGCAAAAGGCGCTGACCCAGGCATTGCGGCGCCTCGAGCGCAATGGACTGGTGAGGCGCCGGGTGATCGAGTCCTCGCCAGTGGCGGTCGAGTATTCGATCACGCCCCTGGGGAAGTCGCTGCAGGAGCCCTTCCAGGCGGTGTATCAGTGGGCGCTCGACCATGTCGCCGCCCTCGAACAGGCCCAGCGCGATTTCGACGGCCGGCATGGCGCCGAGCCCGAAGAGGCGGACGATTAGTCTCGGTTGCCGTCGCGCGAGTGACAAAAACTGGCGCGCAACTCGTCGGCGAACAGGACGGGCTGCTCCCAGGCGGAGAAATGCCCGCCTTTCGCGACCTGCTTGTAATGCACCAGTGTCGGGTAGCGTTCCAGCACCCATCGCCTGCTGCTTTCGTGGATGTCGCGCGGAAACTGGCTCACGCCCACCGGCACTGCGATCGGTTGCTCCTTGAAGCTCCGCGAGTTTTCCCAGTAGATGCGCGCCGACGACGCCGCAGTCGCCGTCAGCCAGTACAGGCTAATATTGTCGAGCATCTGGTCGCGGCTCAGTGTGTGCTCGGGATCGCCGTCATGATCCGTCCACACCTCGTATTTTTCGTAGAACCAGGCCGCCTGTCCGACTGGGGAATCGGTCAGGGCGTAGCCGATCGTCTGCGGGCTTTGAATTTGCTGCGCCTGGTAGCCCGATTCGTTGTCCTTGAAGGCGCGCAGGCGTTTCAAAGCATGCGTTTCCGCCGCATCGACGGCGCTCTGCTCTTCGGTAATCGGAAACATGTTGAAATGGACCGCCTGCACCACGGGCGCGCCGATGGCGCCCAGAGCGTTGGTGACTGAATAGCCCCAGTCGCCGCCCTGCGCTAGGAACGCGGGGTAGCCCAGTCGTTCCATAAGCACCACCCAGGCGCGCGCTATCCGTTCCGGGGTCCAGCCGGGCCGCGTAGGCTTTTCCGACAGTCCGAATCCGGGCAATGTAGGCATGACGACGTGGAAAGCGTCCTTCGGATCGCCGCCATGCGCGCGCGGATCGGCGAGCAGGCGCGCCACGTCCAGGAATTCCAGGACCGATCCGGGCCAGCCATGGGTGAGGACCAGCGGCCGTGCACCCGGCTCCGGGGAGCGCAGGTGCAGGAAGTGAATATTGAGTCCGTCGATGTGCGTCATCGACGGATCGAAAGTGTTCAGGCGTGCTTCGCAGGCGCGCCAGTCGTAGCCGGTACGCCAGTACTCGCACAGAGACTGCAGCTTCGCCAGCGGAGCCCCCTGGCTCCAGTCGTCGACGGTCTCGCGATCGGGCCAGCGGCTGTTTGCGAGGCGCTGGCGCAGGTCGTCGAGCGCGGCGTCGGGAAAAGCGAAAGGGTGTGGGCGGATGAGCGCATTCATACAATGTCCTTTATGAAGGTGTCGATGTGTTCGTCGCGGCAGCGAGAAACGCGGCAAGATCGCCGTAGCCATACAGGTAGGCCAGTTCACGTGGCGTAAGGCCGGCGTGGGATGTCAGGTCCAGGCGTGCACCAGCCTCGACGAGCGCACGCGCTGCCTCGAAATGGCCGTGCCAGGCAGCGTCGTGCAGTGCGGTAAAGCCGTTGTAGTCGCCCTGCGCGCCGATGTCGAGAACCGGGGCGTTGCCGCCTTGGGACGCGCGGGTGAGCGTGCGCAGAACCTCGGCATGCCCGAAATACGCCGCTTCGTGGCCGGCGGTGGCCCGCATCGCACCGTTGACCTGGCGCGGGTCGGCGCCGGCATCGAGCAGCGAACGAACGATGTCGTCCCTTCCCGTACGTGCAGCCAGTCCCAGCGGGGTGCAGTCGTCTTCCGGCGCGCCCGTGCGCGGGGCGCGCTCGTCGACGGCGGCGCTGGCGGCAAGAAGCTGCCTGACGGCGGCGCCGTCCCCCGCCCTCACCGCTGCCATCAGCCCCTGGGCCTTGACGCGGTCCGCGTCGTCCCGGTCGCGCGCTTCGATCAGTTGCACGATGCGCTCGAGGCCGTCGATGCGAGCCAGGTGGAGCGCCGTTTGGCCCAGATGATCCCTGCAAAACGTTCTCGCGCCGCGCTCGAGCAGCAAGCGCACTACATCCACATGCTTGTGCAACACCGCATCCATCAGCGCCGTGTTGCCGACCACAGGGGATTGCTGATCGATAAAGGCGCCATGGTCGAGCAACAGACGCACGACGGCGGGGTTGCCCGACTGGGCGCCCTTGTGCAGGGCTGTTGCGCCCATGTGCGGCTCGGCGCTGAACAGGTCCGCGCCTGCGGCCAACAGGCGGACGACCGTCCGGACATGCCCGAGCGCGCACGCTTCCATCAGCGGGGTCAAGCGCGGTGTCTTGCTGCGAGGCTCGACTGCGGTATTGGTATCGAGTGACATGGCGAGGCGTCCTTATGTGGGAGTCGAGCCGGGGCTGACCGGGACCAGGGCGTTGCGTTTCTGTCACAATAGCTGTGCATCACGCCCCCGGCGAGGTATATTACGCTTAGTAAGTTACGTTTGGTAGGAATATACGCGCCTGACAGGGACTGTCAAGCGAGAGAGAGGAAATTGAGCAAAAAATTACCGAGGGCCGAGCGCCGCGCCCAGCTGCTGGCAACTGCCCAGGCAATCGTGCGCACTCAGGGCACCGACGCACTTTCCCTGGGCGAACTGGCCAGGCAAGCAGGCGTCAGCAAGCCAATCGCCTACAACCATTTCGAGACCCGTGCGGGTTTGATGATTGCGCTCTACAAGGAACTCAACACGGAACGGGTACGTTTTGTCGGCACCATGCTCGACCATACGCCGGCCAGGCTCGCCGATCGCGCTAGAGTCATTTCCGAGGCCTACATGGAATGCCACGCCGCGATGGGACCGGAATGGCAGGCGATCGGCGCCGCCCTGAAAGGCGACGCCGAGATGGACGCCTGCCATCGGGTGATGATCGAGGAGTATATCGACTTCTTCCATGGCGCGCTGGGTCCCTTCTCCCCGCTGCATGGCGACGATGTCCGGCGCCGCTGCATCGGTATCGTCGGGGCGGCGGAGGCGCTGTCGGATGCCGCAGTAAGGGGGCTGGCCGACCAGGACATGGCGGCGGCCGACCTCGCCGCGCTTATCGACGCATGGCTCGCCGCTTGACGCCGGTGGGCGCGGCGTCGTCGGCGTCACGGGCTTGCAGATCGACGCCAAGCTGGCGCATGAATCCCAGGGTATCGTACTGGACCCATTCCTCGACCAGGCGGCCATTGGCGTCGTACCTGAATACGTTGTTGATCTCCCACTCCACGTGCCGGCCCGTGGGCGCCATTCGTCCGAAGGGAGTGTCGACAGCGCGTACGAACGTTCCAGACATGGTCGTCCTGGCCGCGATGAAATCGCCTTGTTCAACGATGGCCTGGCGGGTGACGCGGTAGTTTGCATACGACGCCCGGAATGCGGCCTGTACGGCCTTGAGCTGCTCGCGGTTCAGCTCGCCAGTGGGACCGTGGAATACCATGTCCGGCGCGAAGTAGGCGTCGATCGCCTCTTCGTTGTGTTTTTCAATGGCGTCCTCGCCGATACGGATCAACTTGCACGCGCGCTCGCTGAGGCAGGGATCATCGCCGTCGAGCTTGCGTCCTCTGGGAAGCGACACCGCCGCGGCGGCGCAAGGGGCAACTTCCCCGTTGATGCTCTGCTCGGGAGCGCCGGTCGCGACCGGGGTTGCCGGCGCTGCCACTGCGGCGCCGCTCGACAGCATGGCGCCTGAAATCAGGATGAGGGCTTTGTTCACTTGAAACTCCTCTATGTGGGCATTCCGTGTTCGGATGTGAGCACCCATGCTAGGCGTTTCGGTTATTACGATAAACTCCCCCCGGTACGTGCCTTGTCAACCGGGAGTAATAATCGCGACACTCAACGACCTCGACGGTATAACTAACTTCCTGGCGGTGGCCGAACAGCGCAGCTTCACGGCGGCGGCTGCACAACTGGGCGTCACGACGGCGGCGGTGAGCAAAACGGTGCGCCAACTGGAGCTGCGGCACGCGGTGGCGCTGTTCCAGCGAACCACGCGCCGGGTGGCGCTCACCGAAGCCGGCGCGTCCTTGTTCGCCCGCTTGCGCCCGGCGGCGACCGAGATCGCCGAGGCCCTGGCCGCCCTCGACGGACACGGGGGCCGGCCACGCGGCACCTTGCGCATCACCGCACCGCATTCGGTCAACGAGACGATAATGTCCGCACTGCTGCCCGCGTTCTGCACCGCTTACCCCGACGTTGCCCTCGATATCGAGAGCAACGAAAGTTTCGTCGATCTGATCGCGAACGGCTCCGACGCCGGCATCCGGCTTGGCGAGGCGGTTGAAAAGGACATGATCGCCGTGCGCATGACGCCCGAGATCAGGTGGAAGCTCGTCGCCACGCCTGCCTATTTCAAGCGACACGGCCGTCCAGGCACGCCGGCGGACCTGCTCGGGCATGAAGCGATCCGCTACCGCTTCCCGGGTTCCCGGCTGCTGCACCGCTAGGAATTCAGGGAGGGGGGTCGCGACTTCGTTGTTGACGTCCAAGGCAAGCTCATCGTCAGCAGCCGCGCCCTGCTCGTAGACATGGCCCGCCAGGGAATGGGGCTGGCCTTCGTGTCGCACCCGGAAGCGCGCGCGCTGATCACCGCCGGCGAGCTTGAACCGGCGCTGGAGTCCTTCATTCCCGCCGATAACGGACTATACCTGTAGTTCCCTACACGGTCGCAGACCTAGCCAAAGCTGAGAGCGTTCGTCGAGATGGTGAAGGCGCAGTACGAACGGCGGGAATTACGCGCCCTGTTCACGGACGGCGGCTGAAGACTTTTGCAGAGTGGTGGGAACGTGATCCGCCCCGTAGCCCGCATATTGACTGCCACTGCGCGATTCCCCGGTTCCGCGAAGACGCATGCGTAGCGCAGCACTCTCGCAGTGTTGGGGCCTATTGCGTCGGAAACTTCAAAATGAAGAATGGCAGCTGGCCACACTACTTGGGCCCCTCACTTCAAGCTGTAAGCTTACAAGTGCCGTTCAAGCCTTGTCAAGTAGCCCCGAGCGCGCAGAAATTAATAAAGTCATAAGTAAGCGGGAAGTTCACCCCCAAACTTCCAATCGTGAACCCCATAGCTTTATCAAAGGAGCGCCTGGCTGCTGCCATATCGGTCTATTGTGTTGAAAGAGTCGCGCGGCAACAGTTTTTGCCAATTTTCGCGGATATCAAACGTTCAACTGATGGGCGTTCGTTCAAGAGGCACCGTTTTGGACAGTCGAGTTATCGCTATGACTTGTTCTAGAAGCAAGCTGACCGAGTTTTTCAACACAATAGGTCAACAGCAGATATATAAACGTCTGAATCGACCTAACACAAACTTATAAGTTAAAAATTTAGAGCTCATGCGACGCAAGGATGCTTCTCTACAATTAAATCGTTTGAGCAAAAAAGCGAAACCCGCGTCTCAAAACTAGCCAAAGCCTTTCCGATGAATGATGTTGCTAGGTGAGAATCTTTATAACGGCCCTCACTGCGCTATTTTGCGAGGCAAGAATATGATCAAGAGCGCGACGTGAGTCGTTAATATCCGCACGCGCAATATGATACCGAAGAGCATTTTTCTCGAAATCGATACGCAGGGATGTTCTTTCCTCGGAAGGTATCGTGGGATTATTTAAAATGTTGTTGATTTCATTCGTGGCTTTTAGCATCCTCCACTCAGTACTCGCAATGTTAGTTTCAAATTTTTTAACCTCTCTGCGTAGGCGAATGAGTCGAGCAATCTCATTAAGTTTCATAGTGTTTACAAGGGTAAGTAACATACCTAGGTCGCGATCAATTATGATAGCGAATGATCATAATTGATCCCAGGGTTTACAATGCATCCGCATTAAGGGATATAGACTCAGCTGCTAGATTGCATTGAACGAAAAACCCACATGGGTGCGGTAAATAGACAGTCGGCTTGGTTCGGGAGCTCGTGAGTCCGCTGGCCCTAAGAAATCGACTTTCTTTTGTTGGTCGATCGCGAAGCTTCGTGCAAGTCCTTGCTTAAACACGTTGGCATAAGTGGAAACTTGTTCGCGCAGGCTTGTATCGAGCACTTCAACCGTCGTTCTCAGCAAGGCGCTACGCTCAGCCAGGTTAAGAACAGCCTCGCTTTACGCCTGTTGGTAGTTCCATACACTCGTCAGTGCCACGAACAGCGTGAACAGACCGCCTACAGCAAACAACATCGCAGCAGCGACTTTAGTACCAATTTGTACATTCAATAACGCGGTAAGGGACATGGCGATTCTTGGAAATTTAACGATTAAGGTTGCAAGGAGAAAAATTAAATGAATCAATTTCCCGAATTTTATATCTCAAGCGATCAGTGGACCTATTAATATTTTTGTTCGCTGGATTAGAGCGGTTGCAAGCTTACGTGGTCAAACTAGCTCATCTATCTGGGCGACGACCTGGCCTTTACGTTTGAAGAAGCTGAGGTTACCGAGGCGCAGCACGTGTACCGTCCAGTTAGGGTCAGGCGCGGAATTCCAGCCTCGTGGAAAACGCTTGCGGGTCCTGCCACCGCCAAAACCGCAGCGGACGTCGAGTTCGTCTCTCTTGAGTTGTCTAACTTTCGGATCTGGCAACAACTCGGCGCCAAATGCTGCCTTTCTACATAGGGCCACTGATCCTACAATTGCTCGATGCCTGCTTGCTCCCAAGGTCCGTTGAACAAGGCATCCATGGCACTGCCACGTGCTTGAAATTGGTTTGCGTTAGCGACCGAGTTTAAACCGACGTAGCAGCCTTTATGGGGCATCAAGGGCAAGTTGCGCACGTTGCAGGGCCGGCCCGGGTCGGGATTGGCTTAGGTTCGTAAGTGTTCCGATCTTGAAGGTGCTCACCAGTTCAATCAGCCGGTTAGCCTGTTGCTTCATCAACTCAGCTGCCGCTGCACCCTCTTCGACGAGCGCGGCATTTTGCTGCGTGACCCTGTCCATTTCAGTAATTGCCTGGTTCACCTGTTCGATACCAGCACTTTGCTCTTCGCTTGCACTGGCGATCTCACCCATGATCGCAGTTACATGTTGGATGCTCATGACAATTTCGTTCATTGTTGTGCCTGCGCGACCAACCTGACTCGTGCCCTTTTCTACCTTGCTGACCGTATCCTCTATCAGAATTTTGATCTCTTTGGCAGCAGCTGCTGAGCGGTGTGCTAAGTTACGAACTTCAGTAGCAACTACTGCAAAGCCCCTTCCCTGTTCGCCTGCTCGAGCGGCCTCAACGGCAGCATTGAGCGCCAGGATGTTTGTCTGGAACGCGATGCTGTCAATGACGCTGATAATATCCACAATTTTTTTTGAAGAATAATTAATGGAACTCATCGTGTCAATCACTTCCGCCACGACTGCTCCTCCGTTACTGGCAATTGCACCCGCATCTTGAGCCAGCTTGTTCCCCTGATAGGCGCTGCTTGAGTTCTGCTTAACTGTCGAGGTTAGTTCCTCCATGAACAAAGCCGTTTCCTCTAGGGAGCTTGCCTGTTGTTCAGTCCGCGAAGACAGATCTTGGTTGCCAGCCGCGATTTCGTTAGATGCAACAGCAATGGTGCTGGTGCCGGCACGGACACGTCCGACGATATCAGAAAGGTTAGCATTCATTTTTGCGAGAGCACGCATCAGTTGCGCCGTTTCGTCACTGCCAATAGGGATAATCTTGCTAGTCAAGTCGCCAGCGGCGACTTTCTCAGCCACGGTCACTGCTTCGGAGATAGGCTTAGTGATCGAGCGGGTGATAAGCCATGCAGAAGTGCTTCCCAGTATTAGCGCAGCCAAGCCTAGGCTGACAAGAATGATTTCAGTGGTTACATACTCCTCAAGGATACCCGCGGCCACACTATCAGCAGCGGCCACCTGCAATTCCTGAAGCTTATTCATAGATGCAAGAAAAGAGGCGCTCCGCGGCACCATCTTTTCAGAATGGATCTTGCTGGCTAACTCGTTGTCTCCCGCAAGCTTTGCAGCGAACAGTTTACCCCGCGCTTCGAGGTAGCCTTTGCGCTCTTCCATGACAACGCCAAGCTGCGCACGTACAGCGTGGTCTTGCACCGACGCTTCGAGTTTTTTCTGAAGTTCCGTCGAGCGGGCTGACACGTTCTTCATTCGGCCAGAGATGACCTGCACCATGCCGGGATCATTCGACACAAACACTGTCTCAATCATAGCGCTGTTGAGCTCGATGTACTTCGCCCACTCGGCTACGCTACGCTGATTTTTAATGCTGATATTGACAAGTTCGCGGGTATTGGCGCTAGCAGACATCATGCGCAACACAGCCGTAGTAGTAACTGCAAAGAGCAAGGTGAGCACGATGGCAAAGCCGATTCCAAGCTTTGCGCCGATTTTGAGGTTTTTCACGTAAATTCCTTCTGGCCTGGGGCCATAGTCAAGCTTGATAAGGCTAATGTTATTCCCTTACGCAACAGATTCGGTTGCTGCCGAGTATATCAAAGTAATTACATGTCAAGCGCATTTGCCGCATCCCTGCAACATACTATTAGCAAAAAGTGCTTTGCCTGAATCGCTTACATTACACTCTGTTAAGTTCCATCACTCTCAGAGTGAAAAATGTGGTTTGCCGCTTCGCAGGGTGCGACGCTTCGTTTTACACAAAATCTGTACATATGGTTGTTAAAAGACATGTCCGCAGCACGGGGGTTATTAAACTCATAAAATCTGTAGGCGTTCTCGAAAACGCTGATGCGATCGATAACCATCATAGATCTAAAAGTCTAACCACCTTTATTGCACAAATGGCCGGATTCTTGCGGTGGCACGAATCGCTGTACTTGCGTCATGGTTAATCTCCTACAGCTCGCTAAGGAATTAAGAAAATAGCTTGCTTATACAAGTTCGGATTCTTGAAAAAATTGACATTTGTCTGTGCGAAGCGTTTGTTTCAATTGTTGTTTGACTATAACGTCCCTATGCATGAATCTTCGCAGCGATGCCATTAACACGCGCGTTCGAGCGAAACCGAACATGACGTCCATGGCGTGATTCCTTCCGTTTGGCGCGCTCACTAGGGTTTTCTTGCCTTTATTGACAACTGGACGGCAGTCGGCATACACATGAAATAGCTCGTAGATCCATCATCGAATCATCAGATTCTTTCGCGATTTAGCCTAAGATCACAGATATTGAAGTCCGTATATGGACTCCCCCTCGTTTGCAAACAATCCGTAATCAGGCCGTGAGGTACGACTGCTCACGTATATCCGGTCTCGTGCTACTCCACG
>NZ_JBIMES010000034.1:0-15877 GCF_051262535.1 Massilia sp. CMS3.1
ATAATCATACGGACGACCTCGAGCTTGAAGCTGGGGTCAAAATTGCGGCGCTGCCTGGTCATGTAAACTCCTTCGAAGGTGAATTATCCACCTATCGAGGTGTCCGGAGACATTAGACCACTACACGGATATGCCGTTAGTACTCCGCCGCCGGCCTTCGGTGCGTGGAGGTTGGAGCGCTTCTTTAGAGACAACCTAGGCGAGACAAATCGATCGCCGGGTCGCAACTTACGTTTAACGGTGCTCACAAGCTACGGGAAGCGAAGTGGCGTGAGCTATTCAAGAGTCATCGGGGAAGAGATCCCGCCGCTAGCACAACAGTATCGCTAGGCTTTGGGCTCTTCTCCTCCCAAGAAAGCTTTTTGGCTCATCAATCGATTGCAAGGGCCGGGTTTCTTTACGCTTAGTAAGGTACGGCAATCGCCACGCTGTTGACTACGCTGCGAGCCTAGTACGCGCTAACGTGCGCGTCTGCTGTGCTGCCAGCGGTAGCAGGGCCGGCACCCGATCAATCGTATCGATCAGCACTAGGGCATACGCGTCGATGAGGTCTATCCAGTCGTCCTTGCCAAAGCGATTGTGCAGATAATCCAAGTAGGGCTCGCTGGACTGATGATCGCTGCAAGTGCTCCATACGGCCTGGGCCGCCTCAACGCCAGCGCGAAACCTGTCGATCTCCCTGAGGCCGAGCTACTTCCTAGGCGAAATTGTCTGCTCCTGGACTAGCTTACACCATGCAAGACCTTCTGCTACCAAGCCGGCGATATCGCCACAGCTGCCCACCAAGTGAGAGACGATCGTTTGCGCAAGCTCGGTGTCAAAGCAGGAAGGCATCCTGCGAGTCGCAGTGCCGCGTCGGCGGTGATTATCCAGCTGCCCTCAAGCTGCTGACGACCGTGACGAAAAAGCAGGGAAGTCTGACGAGACACTCGTCGCTAACCGACTTCACCTAATATTAGCAACACAGCTGCGGCGCTGCCGGCCATGAGTGGCGCCTTGGTAATGACGATCACGGCCCGGGCGCGGTGACTCGATATCGTCCAGCATGTGATGCAGACCAATGGCCTGTCTGCCTTCAGAGTGAATCTGCAGCGTGACGCGTTGATGCTGATAATAGTTAACCAGCAAATCGAGCTTTTCTCGGAATTCGACTGCTGCGTAGTCAGTAAACTGCCCCTCAGTGTGAGGGTGCCTGCGCGTTCGTTGAGACCAATTGAGGTATCCGACATATCACCTCCCTTTTATGCAGGCATTGCGCGATTAGTTCAGCGTGGCGCGGCGTAAAGCCCAACTGCCATCAGCTTAGATCAGATAGCCTTGGCCGCGCCTGAATTCCAGTGGACTCCTGGTAGAACGGCACGTAGCCACGCTACCGTCGCCTCGTCCGAGGTGCACAGGAGGATCTTTGTCGGGATATTCGCCAAGAGGATATTAATTGCTGCCTGAGCAGCACTGTCGGCCCCAAGTGCGTATGCGAGCGACGCCAGGGATTGAGTGGCGTAAAGCGCCATGCCGCGGTAGCCACGACAGCGGTCGAGGTAGGCCTGCTCGTCAGTCTCCGGGTCATTCGAGATGTAGCGCTGCCACTCGTCGACCACCGTAAAAACAGGGCGTTCCAAATCCACACGGGCAAACACCCCTTCGTGAATCTTCGCCTTAATGGCCTTTGTGATAATTCGTGCAGATGTCGAACACGCCTTTTTCCGATCCACTAATACCTTGGGTGGCACAAATGTTGCGCAGTACATCGCTTGCTTCCTTGAGGCCCCTACGGCCGCCATCACAGAGGCACTGCAAGATGGTTTCGAGCGCGACCCATGAGTTGCGGGACGTGAGCATAATAGACAGGAGTTTTGGCAACGACTTCTCCGTAATTGTCGGGTGAAGAAGCGATTTAATCCAAGCCAGGATATCAGCTTGCTGCGACGCAACTGTCATTGGAATCCTCTCAATGAGGAATACACGCCAGTCGCGCCATGCATAAGCCCGAGCCGATAATGCCTAGCTCCTACACCACGTTCACTACGGACCCTATACACAAAATTTATCGTAACCGGCGTATTCGTACAAATTTACGGCCAGATTGGACGTAACCACCCTAATTATATTAAGGCATCTAGGATAAAATTTCTACACTAGGTAGGGAGGCCTGTCCGAAAGCGCCCAAGGCATCCGTAGCAATCAAGCTGATAGTAAAAAAACGAAGACACAACAGTACAAGCTGCAAAGCGCAATCCCAATTTCCGATTACCGATTACCGATCTATACTACTGCAAAGCGATCAAATCGGATCAATTCATTCAAATTTGCGTAACCTTTCTTCATATCGTAATCTCGACGGTAGGGCGCCCAGTTGGAAAGACAAATAATCCCTGTTTATTGCGCTTCTCTACTTTCCAAAAGTAGAAAGTGGACTGAGGAAATTATCGACGATCTCCACAAAAAAATGAGGATTTTTTTTCTCACTTCGAATCTAGTCAACCGCGAGTGCGCCATGAAGCCGAAATGTCCGTAGGTACTTGAAAAGGCAGAGAAATGTTGCCATCTATAACGCATCATTCCCTTCGGCGGTTTTCGCGTTATATGGGCTCAAGAAATAATTTCCAGTAACATAGGTAGAGTGGCCTCCAAAAAACGTACCACAGTCGTTTTCGGGCCTGCACGCTTCACATTTCCCAAGTCTAGCGTACGAATCGATCAATCCTCTATCCTGGGACGCCGCCAGAACGATGCTAATGCCGGCAATTTATTGATGCGTTTGCCCGATGCAGACGAAACTAGAATCAGGATCAGAAGTCTTATACGTGTTTGCAGATTGTCTTCTTGATTGTTATCTGCATTCATAATGAGCTACCTATTTTTCGGGCAGGCCGTGGTGACCACATTTTTATGCCAGATGTTCTATGTCTAGTAGCAGGATGCGCTCAGGAACTTCGCACACCGCCTAACAACACCCCCAAACTTCTAGTCAAAAGTGCTCCGGCCCACGAACTCTTCCAACGCAAACATAATTCAGGCAGCATCCCGCTAATGATCGCTATGACCCGTCACCGTCTAGCTCTGCCCTCAGACAAAATCAGGACATTGAAGATGAGCAATCATATTAGTGTATCTCCTGTTTAGAAGCGGAGATATGTTCTTGACGATGCCAAGAAAAATTTTATCGATATACGCCAATCTCCGACCTTCAAAGCCCCAAGATAAGAGATGAACGAAAGTTCGATCATAGGAACCATTCATTGAGATCTCAAAACAGCCTGTCTGATGCAGTGCGAAAATCTATATACTTACACGCGGCAGATTCACATGGTAAAGGGCAGAACAGATAGACGCCGCTTGCTAATCATCGCATCTTTAACCACATACACATCCTTCATGGTAAAAACAAAAAAAGATAACCTGTAGAAAACGCCGGAGAACTCTTTCTTACCTTAGCATAAGCTCTGCCCTTAGAAGCAAGCTTACTGTTTAAATCACTCTAGCTAAAATCATAGTCTCTGTAAAAGACATTTAACCACGTTGTTCTTATCCACTCTTTCAGGATGGATGAGATGAATCGGCAAAAAGAGGAACATTTGCGAGCATGTGCTTCGCCGCAATGCTAAATTTCTAGACATGTTTTTTTATCATATTTCGCTACAACAAACTCCTGAGCGTAACGGGTTGTCACAGACATGGGAATTGACCGCAGCTTTTTTCAAGACCGGTTGAAATTATGACCGAAAGCGGCCTGTTTTAATAGGCTTTCCATATCGAGTTTCCTTCAGCAGCGCCAACTGCATTACTCGATACTTAACCTTATATTCGCAATGAATAGATTCAAGTGTTTTTGCGGAGATTGTCTACGATCTTCAGGATGAACTTTCAGGCCATCTCGTCCATTTCGTGGATTACCGTCTGAATCGGAGGCGGTAGTCAGTTCTCGAGCCTGCGTCGTGACGTCCCGAGTCTTCCGAAAATTGTATACAGGTCATATATCCTGCTCATTTCGGTGCGCAAGAAATCTTGGTGGGAAATCGGTCTGCTTGTCATCGGTTCAGTTTAGCCGAGCGCGTGGCCTCGAGTAAATTCGCATGTTTCGTTTAACGCGACGCATGGGCCGACAAAAAATCGCCCTAATACGTAGCCGAGGACAACCATGGCACCGGCGCAAGCATAAGGTCGACGCCCGCCTAGTGTGCAGCAGGGTCGAACGGTGATGGTTGTCGAGGCTTTGTTGCATAAGTAAGCTATCGCTTAATACCTCAACACCACAACCGGAGTTATGACGTGGGCACAATTATGAGAGTACCCGACCGAGTGAAGCGATTAGGCATGGCGTGACGCACCTGCAATGCTGCAACCTGGCGGTTGAAGTTACACGCCATGGACCAGTCCACCGAGCAGCTTGAAACAATGCATTTTGGTTCTACTAGACTGAGCACTTTGTGTCGAAGGCGGGATCGCCGCGACGCGCGCGATAATGTCGCTTTCTGCAATTTGGCCGAGCAAGCACGGCAGCATTGGCGCGTCGCTCGTCGCGTTGTCCATGACTTCGATAGCTCGGCTTTCCATTGGGGCCGCAAAGATACCAAGATCGACCGTGTGTCATTACCGACGGTAGTCCGCGCCGGGCGTCTTCGTCTTCCATACGCCGTCACCGAGCATCTTGCTGCCAATGTTATCGACCAGCTGGTGCAAGCATGTCGTCGTTGGGCGTGCCTCCATCGTGACCGCCACATGTTTCTGGCGCTGGCTAATGGTACTGAAGTCAGCCATCTGCCAGTCAAGGCCGGCCAGCTTAGATGAGCGACGTAGACCTGCAAAAAAGTCCCTCTTCGAGCTCTCCCACGCCACACGCTTTCCGAGCCTCATGCTTTAATTCTTTGTGTCACTTTCGAAGTCTGCTGTGTAATTACATGGGAGAAACCGCATGTCGATCACGCCTGAGCTATTACCTACCTTAGCAGAGTCAACGATAGAACAGTACAGAGAAATCCACAGTCGGTTAGCTAGGATGGCACGCAAACGCTACGACATTGCCGCGGACAGAGAGGTGACCGCACAGCAAGTAGCAGCGCTTTTCGTTGATAGGGAAGGTGGCTGGGCCTCCAGTACAGCGCGACTCTACCGAGCGTCCTTGGCGCATGTGTTCGACAACATAGGTGACGCAGCCGGTCAAGAAGCTAGAGAGATGATATATCACCTTGCTGAAGAACCTGAACGGCTGGCGGAGATGCGGGAAGAGATCAGATCTGAGCGGAAGACGCGCCAGCGTGCCCATCCGAACACCTCGGCACAAAAAGCAAAAAGCCTGTCAGCTGACGATCGAGCGCGTCTGTACAAACAACTTGACCAATCAAAAAGCAAATACGCTCGCGCCACAAAGTTGTGGTTCACGGCCGGCATCTTGACGGGCTTACGTCCTAGCGAGTGGAAGAGTGCCTTGTTAACAGTCGATTACGGAAACCAAACGGTTCTGATCGTCAAAAACGCGAAAACTACGAATGGACGGGGACACGGACTTGAGCGCACGATCGAGCTAGGTAAGTGCCCAGCCCCAGACATCGCAATCATTGCCGAACACCTTAAGAACGTTCGGAAGTGGAACAATAATCAATCCCTTGACGATGCGTATAGCTGCTGCCGAAAGCTCCTAAAACGTACAGTAAGGGCGCTCTGGCCCCGCCGTCGCAAGTACCCCACCTTGTACACCTCCCGGCATATTTTCGCTGCCGATGCAAAAGTCGCCTATGATCGAGTTGGTGTCGCTGCGTTGATGGGGCACGCATCAACTGAGACAGCGTTCTCGCACTATGGAAAACGACATACTGGCACCGGCGGGATGGCCGCGATGCCTAATGCATCGGACATGGATGCTGTCATGACACGGAGCTCACATCTAACAATAGATAAAAGTGTACTCCCCTGATTTCTGATTCTTGACGTGGATATCATCCGCAGCGGCCTTGCTGGTAGTCCATTATCGGCAAGGCCAGGTAGACCTGTGTGTGGGGAGTGTTTTGTTACTCTGGCATTCGAATTACGCTGACGTTTACGTAGATCGACTTGCTTAAAATTGACTGACATGCACGGCTAATTAACCGTCGCGTAGAAGTGCTTGATGGTCGAGCTCTGGAGCCCATGGCATCTATACGTCTGCTCAGATGCTTCTCTATCTCTTCAAGCACATCATCGTGCTCTCAGCAGGTCACCGCTCAGGGCGGTAGCGCCACGGCCGACGCGTCAGCCCCAAACACTTCCGTCACACGCAGAGTTCTAATGCCCAATTATTAGGCAGTCACCGAGGAACCGCATGAACGCTGCTTCTTGCGAACATATCAGTATGGTTATTCACTTAAATGTGGAAATCTATATGTTGCACCGTATTGTTTGCGGACACCCAGAGGTGCATGGATGTGCCGCGTGACAGTCGGGTAGAAATCCTCAGTTTAAGAGGGTGAGCGCGGTGACATTGGGCTATGATGACCTAACAGGAGGCAGCCGAAGAGGTAGCGTTATGAGACTTAAACTCCACAGCAGTGCATACAGGTTCAGCTCCCCGACAGTGTTGAAGGGCGATGCCCCTTTACTTGGTGCGACCGTCCAGGAATGGGACAAAGCTATCGTCGGCAACATGGACGAGACTCTTGCCCAGGTTAAGCTGCGCGTGATGGGCACTGGCGCGAAGCACGACGCAACCAAGGCCACCATGTTTGCCCCGGCCAGCTTCGCAGGCAATCGCTTAGCTGATTCTGAATAATTTCTTTGGTGGATTAAACTCGTCAGCGCAACAGTTCTATTTTAATGGCGTGTTTGTGAAGATGTGATGCCAAGAACTGGAAGAGTAGGACGTCTGCGTAGCAGAAAAAAGAGTTATGGATTCGTTGGAAGGAAGGTCGATCTTCATCCGAAACCGTTAGGGCACTTGGAAAACACGCCGGATCGATTCATGACGTACTTTCGGCGTCGGTCGGAGTCGCGCCCCGCGAACGTCGCTGCGGTCCAGATACGGTAACGGTGCTGGAGCCTGAAGAGATATCGCGCAGCTTGGGCAGCCGGAAGCAGGCTTCGCGCCATTGCCTCCTACCTTGACGGTTCGTCGTTGACGATCTGCGGTAAGGTCGTCCGGAATAGCGGTGCAAAGCGCTATCGTGTGGCGTTAGGTGAGATGATTGCCGTGGAGCGGTCGCGTCGGCCTGAACAGTTCAGGTGGGCTCTGAACAAACCTTTTGCTGTTCTCGTGGCCGAGCAGCTAGCAGAAGATTAGTCACCGCAACAGATTTACAGATGGCGAGCCAAGCACCATGAAGTGCATCCCGGAGAGGCAAGAGCTACCCAAGTCTTTTTAGAGCGTTACATTTTTTGAACACTGAGCGGGAGCCATAGATCGGTGTCCTCAGTGTAGAGTCAGGCAGACGGGGAGGTCGCCGGTTTTACGAGGCGCAGGTAAGCGGTGCCGCTTTTTCCCCTAATGTCCTCGCCGTGGGCGGCAGTGAGCAGCGTTGCACCGCTTTTCCGCTCTGGCACTGGGACGAAGGAGACTGGCTCAATCGTCTTGTAGTGGCAACTGGTGCAGAAGTGCGCGAGGGAAGGCAAGCCTTGATGAATGACGGTCTTGCTGAGGAACGAATGACCGCGCCGAGCGCACCAGGCCATGCGGGAAAAGCAGGTTAGGCATAAATCGTTCCATTCGTTTAGGCCGCTTAGGTGGCTCGCATCACCACCACACTCCATGCAAACGGGAAAGCGCATAGGGATTAGCGGCGTTTGCTTTGGAGGCGGAACGATCCTGAAGTCCTGCATATCGTAATCTTCAAACCCGCAGTTCTGGCATGAAAGAAGTCGCGCCAAGTAGCCGCCGTGAACGGCTGGAGTGGACTTGAAGCTGTGACCGCGGCGAGCACACCAGGCCATGCGACCGAGGCATTTCTCACACACGTCGTTGTGCATGAACGTGCCTGTTGAATCCGTTGCATCTTCTCCGCATCGCGAACACGGCAGCCCCTGCATCATTTCAACATCTCCCAAACCCTGTTCAGGAAACCTCGATTGGGAATCCGAATGAAGCCGCAGGCCTCCCACCTTTCGCGCGCGCCCGACTCGTCGAGATGCACCGGCGGGACGGGCTTGAAACTATGACCGCCGCGAGAGCACAAGGCCATGCGACAGAGGCATCTTTCGCAAACATCGTGAAAATCATAAGGCCCTGCTGAATGGGTGGCATCGCCCAAGCACTCTCGACATAGCTTGAGTGTCATGGTCAGAACACGTCGCGAGGTAGTGAAGGCAAGTAGTTCTTTCCATCGCAAATGACCTGAAGGTCCCTGTACCAGGACTGCGGCGCTGGCACGCCGTACATTGGCTCGAGATCGTCATACCAGCAGCGGGAGCAGTGAAGCCACCTGTAGGCCCTCGCCCTCGAATACATGACGCGGGGAGGTTGGAACGAATGCCCTTGCTCTGCGCAATCAGACATCTTGGCCAGGCAATCCTGACAGGTATTCTCATGCTCAGTCACACCAATGCAGTGGGTTGCCAGGGCAATGTCGCAGCAGTCACACGCTACATATTCAACAGTTTTGTCGGTTAATTCGGTCACAGCGCTACCTCGCTCGTCTACATGAAAAATTGAGGATCTCTTGCTCAGCTCGGAGATGGCAGGGATGAAGCTTGATTTCGGCCGAACCAGTTGATCCTGCATGTTGATGGTCCAAATCAATAAGATTGATCAATGATACGGCTCATAGCCATCATGCGCAACCATTCTTAATGGCTCAGTGCTATCATTCACAAAATGGCTCATCGCCATTATGCTGACCTGATGCAACCTACCAAAGCAAAACGAACGCCCCAGCAGGCTGACAAGTACGTCCTACGGCTGCCCGACGGCATGCGGGACAAGATCGCTGAACTGGCGAAGACGAACAACCGCAGCAGGAACGCCGAAATGGTGCTGATGCTCCAGCAAGCTATTGATGCGCGCGCCGCTCGCGCGGCGCCGGCCGGGATCGACGTCGATGCCTTGGCGGAAGCGATCGCTGATCGCGTCGCCACCAAACTTCAGGGGACTGAAAAGCGCAAGACCGATGAGTGATCAATCGCGACAACGACTTGCGATGGAAATCGCCCTGACCTGCGTTGGCGAAATTAGACACTTCAGGACGCGAGTTTTTGGTCAATAATTCCTTTGCGGGGGCTGGACCATGAGGCGCAAACATTTTCTAGCAGAACAGATCGTGCGGTTCTGAAACAGGCCGAATTGGGCATGGCGGTCAGTGACATCGTCCGGCCGCTTGGCATTTGTAGCAGACGTTTTACCGCTGGAAGAAGCAATAGGGCGGTATGCCATTGGAAGGCGTACGGGAGCTATACATCCTGCAGGACGAGAACGCGGCTGAAGAAATTGGTAGCAGAGCTGAGTCTGGACAAAGCGCTCCTGCAGGATGCCGCGTCAAAAAAGTGGGTGGCCCGCGCTAAAGCGTGAGGTGGTCGAGTACGTCATCGATCACTATGAATTGAGACTGGCGGGCCTGTCGGCTGATCGAGCAAGTGCGGAGCACGCAGTATTTGTCGAGCAAGAAGCATCCCAGGCTGGCACTGCGCCAACGCGCGATGCAGGATCTTGTTGGCGTCATGGACGGCGACCCCGATGATCGTACGATCAAATGGCGGTTGCCTGGCCTCGTACTCCGGGATGAGGGCATCTGCAGCTTCTCCGGCCAATTGCGCATGCCTCAGTAGTCGATCTGGCGCTCCGAGTTCACGGAGCAACCTATGGGGCCAGTGCGGCTGTTTAGCATTCTTCCTCCAGCCGGACGACGAAGTTAGGGTTGAAGTCCTCATTTTCGGCCTCACCGCCCCGCATCAAGTAGCCAAGAGGGTTGGCCACAACCCGGCACCGTCCGACCCGGTAATCGAAACTTGTATGCGTATGACCGTGGATCCAAACGTCAGCCTTCTCCAGCATATGATCTAGGTTCGATGCAAAGGCCGCAGAAACCGGATCTGACGCGTATTCCGGGGCTACGGAGCGCATCGAAGGCGCCATGTGACTTAGGACCACGGTTTGCCCTTCAAACGGCTCTGAGAGCATCGCATCGAGCCAGTGTCGGTGTGCGAAATGCAGCCGTGCCGTATCCTGTGGATGCAGTTTACGATAGCCGGCTGATGCCACTCGAATCTTCTGATAGTCGTTCATCACAGCCCGGGCGTCGAGCATGGCACTCCGCGTTCGCGCGGGATCGAACAAGGCGAAGTCGGTCCAGAGCGTCGCGCCAAGGAAGCGCACGCCGTTCTGCACATACTCGCCGCAGTCGAGGTAATGAATATCTGGGAAGCGCTCGCACTCCTTGCGAAGGGCCTCGGCAGCCTCCTCAAGCGTGTCGCCGTAGAACTCGTGGTTGCCGGCGATGTACAGCACTGGCAGGCCTGGGAACGCCTCTGCAGCCCACGCAGGCCCCCGACCTTTGGTGTGGATGTCGCCGGCAAGGATCACAACATCAGGCCGACTGACGGACGTATCGATCCGAGGCGCGTGCTCGCGCCACACCTCGAGATGGAGATCGGACAGGACTAACAATCGCATACCTATGTCCTTAAAAACCGTCAGATAATCCCTAAAAAGAACACCGTTCTTCCAAGCGTATCAAGCGTATCTCTTGGGTCAATTGACCTGTGGCCCAGGCATGTTTCGCAAACATCGTGGAATCAAACGCTCCCGTGGAATGGGTAGTGTTACCCAGACACTTACGACATAGCTTAAGCGTCATGGTCAAAAAATATCGTCAGGTGGGGGAAGATAGTTCGTTCCGACGTCCATGACCTCAAGATCCTTGTACCAGAACTGCGACGACGGAACGCCAAAGAGTAGCGTGAGGTCGTCATACCAGCAGCGGGAGCAGCAGAGCCAACTGTAGGCCGTCACCCTTCAGTGAATTCTGACAAACATGGCCTTGCTGGGCACACTCGGACATCTTTGCTAGGCAATCTTGGCTGGTATCCTCATGCTCAGTCACATCAATGCAGTGGATTGCCAGTGCAACGTCGTAGTAGTCAAAGCTAGATAGTCGACGGTTTTATTGGTCACTTCGGTCACGGCGATACCTCACTCTTCTACACGAAAAATTGAAGGAAGCTCTTGCTCAGTTGGCATCTCGCGGGGATGCAGCTCGATCACCAGGTCAAGCACGATACAAAGACGGGTAAGACGGCGAAGACCGATGTCGGTATCGCCTTTGATGAAGGCATTGATGGTGCGGCGGCTGACGTTGGCGGCAGCAGCAAGCTGCTCCTGGGTCACGCCTCGCTCTCGCCGGCGCTTTTCGAGCAGCTGGGCTAGCTCGAGGGGGAAGAGTGGTAATCTAGCCATGTGCAGAATATTGCACAAAAACCCGCGATTGGGGGAAATTTGTTCAGTTGTGCACTAGATCCAAGTGAACCCTGGTTCGGCCGATCTTGATAGGTTGAGGGTTGATGCTGTGCTACGACGAACGGCTGGGTCAGCCGATAGCGGTCGTAAACTGGCCGCCTGGTGCATTGATCAGACTCTTCAAGACGAAAAAAATGCCCGCTGCGCGCGGGCATGAATCTATTTTCTTGGAGGAGAAAGTATAGGAGACAGGAGACAGGAGACAGGAGACAGGAGAATAATGCTGCAACGCGGCAAAACAATCCAATGGCCTTTCATGATGTCAGACATAGCGGCACAACATATCTGTTTAAAGCTCGGCATTACCAGGACAATCCTGCCGACGTTGGGCCGGGCCAACGTCGTCTAACGCGTCTTGCATTCAGGTTAATCTTCAATCGGAGGGCGCGATCCAGAGCGCTTCCGTAGACATAGGGGAACAGCTGAAGTCAACTGCCTACGAGATAGACCCATTGAGGCTATTGCATGCCAAGTGAAAGTATCGATGACGGCAACGACCGGAAGAAGACAGAAAGCCACCGCTAGTCCGTTTTCTGGCCTTACCTTAGATGATAATTGGCGTTATCACTGAAGGACCTTGCAACGAGCGGCGATACGGACGGTGCCCAATTATCGGGCAGTTACCGGAAAGCGGCATGGGCGCTGGCTCTTAAGACGTTATCAGTAAGGTTATGCACGAAAAATGTGTATATCTATGCAGTCTAGTCTTGTGCTCAAAATCGACCGTTTGTGAACAGGTGTAATCCGACCTGCCGCGGACCGCTCATAAAATAGCCTATTTACTTATGAACATGTCCATATGTAATATGGACGTTATTGGAAGCTATTGGACGTTCTTGGACAGCGGAAAGTGGGCAAAATGGCAATTTTCGGATACGGTCGGGTCAGCACGAAGGAACAGACGACGGAGAACCAGCGCCGGGAGATCGAGGCGGCCGGCTATGCCGTTGACTACTGGTATGCGGATGAGGGCATATCGGGGAAGGTCTCGGCGGCGCAGCGCCCGCAGTTCGCCAAGATGCTCAGCCAGATCCGCGACGGCGAAACCCTGGTGGTGACGAAGCTCGATCGTCTCGGCCGTGATGCCCAGGACGTCGGCGCCACAATCAAGGCGCTGGCCGCGCGCCGTATTGAAGTCATCGTCCTGCAGCTGGGGAAACTCGACCTGACGAGCGCCGCCGGCAAGCTGATGCTGACCATGCTTGCGGCCGTGGCCGAGATGGAGCGGGATCTGCTGGTCGAGCGCACCCAGTCCGGCTTGGCGCGGGCGAAGGCTGAGGGCAAGACCATGGGACGCCCAGCCCTCACCACGGACGAGCAGCGCGCGAAGATGGTTGCCCGGTTTAAGGCCGGCGAATCGATTAGTGCTCTCTCTCGCGACTACGACGTCTCGCGCGCCAGCGTGATGCGCATCGTGAAGCCAATCCCTGCCATCCAATAAGGAACACGCTATGAAGCGCACGTACGAAATTCACCCGCGGCCAGCAGGCATCGGAGGCGGCTGGAAGCTGACGTTGCTCGAAGACGGGCAGGAGGCTGGCGGCGGGGTGTTCCCAGTTCCGGAAGATGATCCGCATCAGGGTATGACCTGGTGGAATGCGCTGACCGAAGAGCGGCGCGCGCACTGGCTGATGATGTCTGCTTCGGCCATACCCGCTGCAGCGCGCCATGCTTATTTGCTGGCCCATGCCTACAACGAAGCCTTCGAGGAAGGCGAGTCTTGGGCGATGTAGTCACACAGGGTGCAGAACTTCGCTTACGACCCGAAGCGGACACTCAACTGTCGAGCTTGCGCGCCTTGTCGCGAGCCTGCTCCTCTGAAGTCAGCGGCACAAAAGGTCCTTGCATACGGCGCTTCAAATAACGTTCACCATCCGGCGAATTAAAAGCCTTCCACAACTTGATGGCGACATAGGCAATAAAAACTACAGCGATCGTCAGACCAATTGCGCGTACGTCCATTGCTTTCTCCTTAGATGTGCGTTGTAGGGAAAACTGACCATTGAAACGAGCATAGCATGTTGTCAAGCTTGCAAACTACGGACTTTCAGGAACTTCCGCTCCTGGCCGGTAGCAGCCTGCCAGCGAAGGACCGCAACCGACCCTAAGCAGACCTACCTAGCGTCGAGTTCACTCATTTTTTCAGAACCAAAAAAATGATAGCGATTGCGAAGGCCAGATAAGTGAAGAATAGCGATGCTTGCCGAAGCCGCCACCCTATGCCAGTGAAGTCAGTTTTCGGGTGCGAATAGAAGAGTTTAAAAAAACTTCTCTTCCCGGGGAGCAGAAGAAAGCTCGCAACGCCCCCACATATGGCTACGACGAAACAGCAGGCAAAAAACGCACGAGCCAACAGGACGCTTTCGATCATAGAATCTTCTTCCTATTTGCTTGCTGAAATTATCTAGTACGGCCGAATCCATTGAAGTAAGCCCGACCGTCCGCTCCTGGCCGGATGCGGACCTATTGTAGTGTCCGCTAACGACCCGGACGCTCGTCCCCTATCCGGTAAGCACCCTTAAATCCTTTTCAGCCGTTTTAAATGATGCAAAACGACAATGCTAGCGACGACGAAGCAGACTTTTTACAAATCGAGACAGGCTACGTAGTACTCGTGCCTCAAGGGCGACCAAACGCATCAGCCAAAGTGGCAGTTTAATATCCTTGGCCAGCTCGTTCGCGATTTCCTCCGGAGTTTTGTTGGATGCAAAAATCGCCTTGTAAAAGCCGAAGAGAATTTTGATCTCGATCATTGCGAGTATGGCTATAGCCATCGTGCGCAGCCAGCCGACGGAGTTGAGAACATGCTGATGTTGAGCAGGAATAAGGTGAGAAGTAGCCCAGATGCCGAGCGAAGCTAGACTTACCATGGGCCAGATCACCGCCGTTCCTCTGGCGCGGTAGCACCAGAGGTAGAGCAGCGGCAGTACAACTGCTAAGTCAAACAGCACTGCGCTTTCAAGCAGACGAGGATGCCTCCAATCCTGGAAGTGAAGCGCGCTTATGTCGCCCAAGACAACAGCGATTGCGAGCGGATAGAACCAGTTACTACGCAACCAACTATACGCAATGTCAGCGCCTGAAGAAATTTGCACCATTACTCTTTTCCTTATTGCTGAATATTATCAAGACCTTACCAACATACGCGCTCAAGTTTGCTTTTGGCTGATTGCGGACGTATTGTATCGTCCGCTTACGACCCATACCGGACCTTCCGATAGGCCTCTCAAGTCACAGAATTTGGCCTGTTACAAGTGATTCATGAAGCCACTGGCGCGCAAAAGATGCTACTTGGGCCCATCCGTTCAGCCAGCAACTTTTCCATACCGGCTCGTTCGGCTACGCTAAAGCATCGGTATGGCAAGGGCATGCCGCCTTTCTCAGTCACGAGAACATAGGCTTCCCGGCAGTGAATCACGGTTGCGAGATCCTCCCATCGATGCCTTACCGTCCCAAGGCGATTCATACGCGTGATGCCATCGCGGTCGATTTGGAAACGATTCTTAGGCATACGTAGGCGCTTGAGCCAAAAGCGCAAGGATCCGATTAACACTAGAAGTCCCCGACTCAACATGTCAAACCGCGGCACCGGCTTGCCTTTCGCACGGGCGCTTCGCGCCAACTCATGTTCTACACAGTCCAGCGAAATCGACAGGTATTCCGCTCGCGTGTATGCGACCTCAAATTCAATTAGGCTCGGTGCCATTTTGGTCAGTGAGTTTGTCCGAGCTCGTCAAAAGTGTGGTTACGACAAGGACTTTCGTGTCTTGCCGAACCGCTTCCTTTTGTTGTACAACCTGCATGGAAACAGCTCGACCGTCGATGATGGGTCTGGGGTGGAAAAAAGTGAACATAGAATCCTTAAGTCAAATTCTCAACCATTCTTGGTATGAGTACGACACAGAACGAGTCGAGCCTACTGGCCGAGGCGGCGAACTTCCGCTTCTGGCCGAAAGCAGCTGTGCCAACAGCATAGCAGCCTGCCCAAGGGAAAAATCCTCAGATTGTCACGAAGGACCGGAATCGACCCGAAGCGGGCGGCAAGGCGATCAATAATCCCAGCCAACCATGAACCATGCCTTCATTCGTTCTGCTAACCAAAGCCCGGTAACTGAAAAACTAGCAGCAGCGAGAAAGAAAGCAGCAGCGGACAGGCCATGAACTGGTTTGTCGGTCTTGCGGAACTGTTCCTTGAAATACGCTCCAGCCAATCCGGCGACGCCTGCCACCCCAAGGATTACGAAGAAAATAAAGCCGCCTAACTTCTTCGCTCAGTTATGTCTGCTCTTGGCCCAGGCTGTGTGAAAACGCAAACCGCGCAGCCAACTTGCGAGGCCTGACCCTCGAGAACGCTCGCTATGGCGTTTTCTCGAGGTTGGGAATGGTAAAGCGACCCCTGAAAACGTCGCGATTTCGCGTTTTTACACAGCATGGACCGATAGCAGACCTATTGTAACGTCCGCTAAC
>NZ_JBIMES010000035.1:0-14668 GCF_051262535.1 Massilia sp. CMS3.1
CGAACGTCGACGTGCCAATCATGTAAACTGCGGCGCCCGAACCCATGACGAGAATCGACATGCTTATTTTCAAAGGGATGCGTTTCCCGATCGATGTGATCCTGGTCTGCATCCGCTGGTATGCGAGCTACCCGCTGAGCTACCGGCATCTCGAGGAGATGATGGAAGAGCGCGATGTGTCGGTCGACCATTCATCGATCAACCGGTGGGCGATTCGTTTTCTGCCGCTCATCGAGAAGATGGCTCGGAAACACAAGCGTCCGGTCGGCGGCAGCTGGCGCATGGATGAGACCTACATCAAGGCTGAAAATACCTCTACCGCACTGTTGTCAATTTCCGGCATTAAGGCGCCGCTCATTTTCGGCGTAAAGGCGCCACTTTGACCTCCAATTTCAGCGGCTCGAACTGGGTTGCAAGAATGCTCGATTCCGAGCGTTTCAGCAACATTGATTTTGGGTGCGAATGGCGTTTTCAAGCTAGGTGTTGTCGTCCAGAATGCTGTGGCTGACATTCTAGCGGGCGTTGTGCCCTGCGGGGTGAAAGCCGCCGACAGGGCGCCGCCGCAGTCGAGTACGACAGCAACCAGCCACGTGGCAACGGTGGCTTCCGCCCCGAAATGGACGCCTAATTGCCCTAAATCTTGAGTGGTCAGGTTATAGAAATTTAATTCTAGAAATTTAATTCTAGAACTGCTATTCTATATGGCATGAAAACGCCCACACCGACTCCGCACCCGACGTCCGCCGAACTGGACCTGCTGCGCATCCTGTGGCACCTCGGCCCTGCTGACGCCAAGCAGGTGTATGAAGCTTTGCGTCTTGAACGCGCCGATGCCAGCTATGCCACGGTCCTGCGTCAACTCCAGCTCATGTACGGCAAGGGGATGTTGACCCGCGACGAAAGCAAGCGGCCTCAGCGCTACGCTCCGGCGTTAGCGCAAGAAAAACTCCAGACCAGCTTGCTCAAAGAGCTGATCTGCAAAGTGTTCTCTGGTTCGGGTAAAGCACTGGTGCTGACTGCGCTCAAGGAGCATGTCAGCGCCGACGAGCGCTCGGAAATCGAAAAGTTACTGCGTCGCGACGACAACGCTAAATCATGAGCCCGATCGCGATTGAATTGGCCGTGCCGGCGCTTGGCTGGGCGCTTTTGCACTTCGTGTGGCAGGGTCTGCTCGTCGGCGCCGCAGCCGGTGTCCTGCTGAGATTTTTGCGAGGTGCAAGTCCACGCTGGCGTTATGCCGTTTGCGCCATGGCCCTGTTCATTTGCCTGTGCATTCCACTGACTTATCTGACGTGGTCGCTAGCTCAGCTGGGCTCGTTGCCATCCTCGTTTCAAGCAACCGAAGTGCCGGTCTGGCGGCTTGAGCTACAGGCCCGGATGCAGGCACTGGTGGTGGCCTGGTCCTTGGGTGTGGGCGTGATGACGGCGCGCCTGAGCCTGGGCCTTGTCTGGGTCAGCCGGCTGCGCCGTCACTCCGTCTTTGCGCCTGCCATCTGGCAAGATCGCCTTGACGCGCTGGCGCTGCGTATGGGGCTGCGCCGCCGCGTGGTGCTCAAATTGCATGCGTCGCTGTCGGGACCCGTGACGCTGGGGTTTTGGCGGCCCATCGTGCTGTTGCCTGCTGCTTTGCTCAGCGGTATGCCCGTGGCAGTCCTGGAGGCTTTGCTTGCCCATGAGCTGGCCCACGTCCAACGCTGGGACTATCTGGTCAATCTACTGCAAAGCCTTGTTGAAGGGCTGCTGTTTTTCCATCCGGTGATCTGGTGGCTATCGAGACGTATGCGCATTGAACGCGAACAGGTTGCCGATGAGCTAGGCGCGCTGGCCCTGAACGATCCCGGCCAAATGGCTTTGGCGCTACACGAGCTTTCGTTGCAGGCCACGTCGGGTGAACCAGGACTGATCTTGTCTGCGCGGGGTGGTCTTTTGTTCAGGCGCATTGAACGGTTGATGGCGCCGCCGCCGGAGACAGCGAGCTGGAAGCTGGCTTTGCCGGCATTGCTGGTTGCATGCGTGAGTTTGCCGATGCAGGCGTCCGGCCCGCACGCAACTCTCGATGTCAGCGCCGCGAGCCTGCTGCAGTTGCCAGTGAACGCGAGGCATGTACTCGTGCTCGATGACGCTGCCGGAAAGGTTTTGATGGCCAAGGACGCCGACGCCGTGGTGCCAATCGCATCGCTGACCAAACTGGTGACCGCCATGGTCGTGCTGGACGCCAGGCTCGATCCGGACGAGAAACTGCGCGTTGCCCATGAGGACATGGGATCCGGTATGCAGGACAGTGCCTTGCTTACCGCAGGCTCGGAAGTGCCGCGCGCGACCGCGCTGCGGATGGCTTTGATGTCCTCGGAGAACCGCGCAGCCGCCGTGCTCGCACGTACCTTTCCGGGCGGTGGCGACGCGTTCGCGCAAGCTGTTCGGGCAAAGATCCACAGCCTGGGCTTGACTCGCACCACCATCACGGATCCGATCGGGGCTGCGCCATCCAATACTTCCACTGCTACTGAGCTGGCCAGGATCGTGGCGGCGGCAGCGCAGTATCCAGAGATTGCCGAGATCACCAGCAACAAACGAGCTGAAGTCGCCGTCAACGGCCTGACGCATGAACTGCACAATACCAATCCCCTGGTAGGTGGCAAGGGATGGGATATCAGCTTGTCCAAGACCGGCTCCAGCTCGGAAGCGGGGCGTTGCCTGACCATGCGTATGCGCAGCGGCGACAAAAACGTCACCGTTGTACTGCTGCATGCCGATGATTCGGAACAACGCTCGCTCGATGCGGCCAGAATCCGCGATTTGCTCGCTCATGCTGGCGGCCCTCTATTACACCCGCATTTTTAACCTTAGAGAGACAAAAAATATGAAGTTGGTAGCTAAATTAGTGCTGGTCATGGCTGCCGCGACCGGTAGTGCGCAGGCGCACGACGATCCGGTGAACTGCGACAATTGCGCAGATTGGAACAAGCCAGTCAAACCGTTCAATGTGTACGGAAACACCTGGCACGTTGGCGTCGATGGGCTGTCATCCGTTTTGGTAACCGGACCCAAAGGCCATATCCTGGTTGATGGGGGGCTACCGCAATCGGCGCCATTAATCGAGGCCAACATCAAGGCGCTGGGCTTTCGGATGAAGGACGTGAAACTCATCGTCAACTCCCACGCCCATTGGGATCACGCGGGAGGGATCGCGGCGCTGCAGCGTGCCAGCGGCGCCGTCGTGGCGGCCAGCCGCTCGGGCGCGCTGGCCATGCAAAGCGGCACCAACCCCCCGGACGATCCACAGTTTCAGGCCAATCCCGTGGTGCACGTCGCCAAGGTGGCGAAGGTTAAAGTGGTTGGGGAGGGAGAAATCCTGAAGGTCGGCCCAATCAGCGTGACCGCTCACATGACGCCTGGCCATGCGCCGGGGGGCACGACATGGACCTGGACTTCATGTGAAGGCAAGCGCTGCCTCGATGTGGTGTTTGCCGATAGCCTCAATTCTTACGCAAGCGGCGATTTCAAGTTCACCGGTACAGGCAAGACGCCGGACATCTCAACCTCATTCGCGGCAAGCATCGCCAAGGTCGCGGCGCTGAAATGCGACATCATTATCTCAGGACACCCAGGCCTTACTGATCTGATGGAGAAGGCGGCAGCGCGCACGCCGGACAGCAATCCGCTCATCGACGCCGCAGGATGCCGTGCGTATGCGGCAGAGGCCAGCGAGCGCCTGACCAAACGCCTTGTCAAGGAACGAGGCGGGTAGAATTTTGCCAGGGTAGACACATTTCTTTATGATCGGAATGCGCTCGCTTGACAGCGTTTTCTAGACTGTGGAAATGGACGGCTATGGGGCGTTCCCGGTCATTCCAAAAGTTGTTGCTGATTGGCCGCTTGGCTGGATCGCACTGGAATATTGCGAAGACGGAAGCCCGGCCTCGTTCCTGCGGCGTTCTCTTGTGTCAGCTTTTCGTGGCAGCCCACGGCAGTGCGGGGTCATCGCCAATTCAAGTGCCTGAAGCTTCGAGCTTGTCGAACCAAACTGAACGCCGGCCCAAGGAGGGGACTTCATGACGGGCATGGCCCGGAACGAATTCCCCTATTATAAATTAATTAAATAAACGATTTATATTGTTAATTGACGTTCATTTCTCCGGCTGTTTCCGTACCTTCTCCATCGGTGGCTTGGACTCTTCCGAGGATGGCGGCAGAGCCCGATAGCTTTCCCCGTCGAGCACGAGTTTGTATGCGCCGTGGCGTAAGCGGTCCAAGGTGGCCGCGCCGATCATCTTGTTCGAGGCGAACGCCGCACCCCACTCGTCGAAGTGCAGATTCGATGTCAGGATCGTGGCCGTTCTTTCATAACGCTCAGCGATCAGGTCGTGGAAGTCCTCGTCCTCGGGTGGCCTGAGCGGTTTCAGCCCAAAGTCATCGATGATGAGCAGCGCAACCTTGCTGAGGTACTGCAGGCGCCGTTCGTACGTGCCCATCGCTTGCGCGGTGCGCAGGCTGGTCATCAGCTGGGTCTGGGTGATGAACAGCACGTCGTAACCCTGGCGCGCGGCGGCGTGCCCCAGGGCCTGCGCAAGGTGGCTTTTGCCTGTACCGCAGGGCCCGGCGACGAGCACGGCCACCTTCTCGTCGACGAAACGGCACGTGGCCAGGTCATGGACGGCGGCGCGGTTCAAGCCGGGCAAGCGGTTGAAGTCGAACCCGTCGAGCGTCTTCTGGTTGCGGAAGTTGGCGCGGCGCATGCGCTGAGCCAGCTTCTTCTGGTCGCGGCGGGCGACTTCGTCATGAATGAGCAGGCTCAGGAACTCAGTGAAGGCGAGCTTGCGGTCGATGGCTTCGCGGTTGCGCGCCTCCAGCGAGTCGAGGATGCCGGACAGG
Organism: Massilia sp. CMS3.1; assembly: GCF_051262535.1. Taxonomy (NCBI): domain Bacteria; kingdom Pseudomonadati; phylum Pseudomonadota; class Betaproteobacteria; order Burkholderiales; family Oxalobacteraceae; genus Massilia; species Massilia sp. CMS3.1. The sequence continues at coordinate 4,873 of NZ_JBIMES010000035.1, forward strand.
CGCAGTTGTTTGAGCAGGGAAGTCAGTTCTGGAATTGGATACATGGTCGTTCTCATTGAAGGATGGTGTTGGTGGCGCGGTAGAAGCGGCCGCCCTCGGTGTAGGTGCTGGCCAGCGCGTCGAACGCCGCCAGCAGGTCTTGCTGGTCGAGGCCTTTCTCGAGGATGCGCTTGACGACGTTGAGACCGGGCGTGCCGTAGTGGTTGGCGCGCGAGCAGGCCGCCTCCAGCCTGACGGCGCCGTATTTCTTCTGCAGCCCAAGCACGCCCTGCACGGCGCGCATGCGGATCAGTACCTTATCGTCGAACATCGCGCGGACCACGGCAGCGCATGCCGGGCCCACCCGTTCGGCCTCGGCCATGCACCATTTGGTGTCCTTCAGGAGCCATGCCTGCGCCTCCGGCGGCATGTGGTCGGGCACGGTCTTACGCTCGCCCTTGTGCTTGAGCCGTACGTGGGTGGCGACCGGCTCGTGTTCGAGGTACATCGTCACCACGGTATCGCCCGCCTTGAGCCAGAGTGCCTGGCCGACCAGACGGAATGGCACGGAGTAATAGTTGTACTCGAACTGCACATGGGTATCGCGATGGACCTTGACCTTGAGCCATGTGGCCAGCTGGGGCGGCACGTCGGGTAAGGGCCTGAGCAGACTCTTTTCCACGTCGGCGAAGCGCTTGAGAGGCGCTTCGCGGGTCGTGCCGTGGAGGCGGTTGCCGGCCTGTCCCAGCACCCATTCGTGCAGTTGTCGATTGGCGTCTGCCAGGTCGCGGAACTCGCGCAGCGGCAGGAAGCTGCCCTTGATGTATTTGACACCCGCTTCCACGATCCCCTTCTTTTGCGGATCCCTGGGCGGACACGCATCGATCTTGAAGCCATAGCCCTCTGCGCACTCAACATACGAGCGCTGAACTTCAGGTTCATATACGCAGGCCCGCGTGATCGCGCACTTGGCGTTGTCGATGGTCACCCGCAGGGGGACGCCACCGAACCACTCAAAGGCACGGCGGTGGCAGCCGAGCCAGGTGGCCACGGTCTGGTCGCGCACGAATTCGGCGTATTGGTGGCGCGACCAAGCCAGTGTCATCACGAAGAACCAGGTCTTAAAGATTTCGCCTGTGTGCACGTCGGTGATGGGCGAGCCGGCGCCAAAGTCGACCTGCACCGCCTCGCCCGGCTTGAACTCCAGCCGCAGCGGCACGTCGGCCAGTTCGTCGACGACCAGCTGATGCAGGAACCGGTACACGGCCGAGTAGCTGCCGGTGTAGCCATGATTGCGCACCAACGTGGCGTGAATGGTCGTGCCTTGAATGCCGGCGGCGTACCAGTTGCCGATCTGCGCGCGCCACGGTTCCAGAGTGGAGATGCAGGTGCTCGGCAGCGGATCTTTGCGCACCAGCGCCGATGCCAGAACTGCGTCGTCCGGCAGTGAGGTGGCAGGTGCAAGCCAGCCGCGCGCGCTCGCCAACTCCCGAACCTGGGCGATCTTCTTGCGCCCTATGGTCTTTGACCGGGAGATCTCCCGGTCTGAATCTCCCTGCCGCATGCGCATCAGGATGTGACGGTATTGATACATCTCGAACCTCCGTTTTGTCACGGCTTCTCCAGGCGAAATGCCGGGGAGTCTAGCCGATCAATGAAAGTTCGAGCCCCTGAAACGGTGGCGAAGTGGCGCCTTAACGCCGACGATCAAGTGGCGCCATTGCCGCCGATGAAGTGGCGCCTTGACGCCGACAGCGAAATGGCCCCTTAGCGCCGAAAATTCACAACTGTCGACAAGCAGGGCCAGGCCGTCGACTTCCTGCTGACGGCCAAGCGCGACATGGCTGCGGCGAAGCGCTTTTTCGTTAAGGCGATGGGGGCGAACGGCGATCCCGACAAGATCGCGATGGACAAGAGCGGTGCCAACAAGGCGGCGATCGACGAGGTCAACGCTGGTCGCGACGTCCCGATCGTGGTGCGCCAGATCAAATACCTCAACAACATCGTCGAGCAGGACCATCGCGCCATCAAGCGGTTGACCAGGCCAATGCTCAACTACAAATCGTTCCGGTCTGCCGCCTCGGTGCTCGCCGGGATCGAGTTGATGCATATGATTCGCAAGGGTCAATTCGAGATCAATGACGCCGATGCGATGTCGTTCGCTGACCAATTTTTTACGTTGGCAGGGATGGTCCGTCCCGCTTGAGTGGCATAGTGCCGTTCCAGGGAAATTTCGTCGTTCGTTCAACAACGCGACATATATGGACGTCCGCAGTTTGCCAAGCAGAGAATGGGTGACAGCGAGTAGGAAAGGTTGCGGCCATATATCCGGACTTTGTTAAGGCCGTCGCCTCTGTCCCTGATGGAATACGCTGGTCGAGACCTTATCAGAACCGCGCGCTCGAAGCGAATGTCGCGTTGCAGGTTTGCTCAACCACGGTCTTACCTATTTTGCCATCACTTCGTTCCTGCCTGTACAACCTGAGAGATCCTCCTATTTCAGCTGACCGCTAGTTCTGACTTGCTGCGTGTACTCTACCGTTCCGGTTATGCGCTGGCTGGCGCGTAACCGGCACGGAAGCGCTGATCGCTGCGGGTCAGCAGCGCCCATACGGTCCGGGTATTTTTGTTCGCCAGAGCCACTGCGGCGATATTCTTGTTACGCCTGTCGAGTAGTCGCCCGAGCCTGCCAGTCGCCGGCTTGTCTTGCGCGTGTCGGATCACTGCTCGGGCTCCGTGGATCAGCAGTGTTCGCAGATACGTGTCTCCTCGCTTACTAATGCCCAGCAAGACTGACTTACCGCCGTTGGCGCGCTGTCTTGGCACCAGACCCAGCCATGCCGCCAACTGCCGGCCGTTCTTGAAGTTCGTGGCATCACCGACTTAAAATCCCCTGAGCTCGCATTCGAGTACGAGGATGCGCATGAAAAATACTCATTTCACGTAGCGTGCGCCGTTCGTCCTGGGATAGTTCTAGAAGTTTCATATTGCAAACCTTTGCATCAGCGTCTATTCGACTTTGACAGCGAAAATTGGCAGACTACTTAGTTCCAATCTTTTGAGGACCAATGGCATCTATCGAGCGGAAGAGTGTCGCAGCTATTACCAAATGCGAGAGTCATCGCGGGGCGTAAGGTAGCCTATGGTCGTATATATTTCGGAAATTGACGGCCGGGTTGAAGCGCCGGGCAAGCACATTTGGCGCAATCGGCCCGGCATGTGCGCTGCCGGTACTGTGCACGAATTTACGCTCTCATACTGACTCAAGGCTGGCCTACTGCGTCAGCCGGCGCACTTTGTAACAACCGCCCTAGACGCCACTATTGGCCAGCGCTGTGACCAGGCGACGGCTGCCGTAACTCCGGCTTCTGCTTATGAACGCGGCACGAACATGCACGCTCGCTTTGCAAAAAATCAGCTTGGCAGTACGGCTCTTCGCTTTGTAGCCCCCCCGACAGGCTCCCGGCCAGCAGGCGGCAGGTTTGTGCGACAGGTGCTGCGGCGGACGGTGCTTCCGCGTGACCACCATGCCGGGCGGGCAGCGCGTGAATACGTCACTTCTGTGCATAGGAGTATTTTGCATAGACGATGATGGTGAAGGCGGCTACGGACAAAAAGTAAGTCAGGACTCGGGTGCACAGTCGCCGTCTGGGCCAGCAAAATGGTGTCGTCGCCTTTTGAAAATGACACGACTCATTGGGAACGGAACAGATTGGCAGGCAAGAATTCGGACGGGCGAGGTAGCCAAAAATCCCATGTCCGATTAAGGAATGTATAAGCGCTATTCGCGAATCATGCCTCCTTGTTGGAACATAAGTCCCACATGCCCAGTACTTGCGTCACGGCTGCGTCCAAGCTTGCCTGCGTCGCGCCATCGCGCGCGAGCGTCGACAAGCCAAAAAGAAAGCTTTCAAATACCTGCGCCAAGGCGATTGGATCGGTTTCAGCGTGGAGCTCCTGCTGTGCGATACCGCGACGTACACATGCCAGAATCCCCGCTCGAGTGCGTGCACGCGAAGCCGTCAATGCCTCGGTCACTGACACATTGTCGGGTTTGCCTGAGCTCATTACACCAAGTGCGACCATGCAGCCACTGGGATGGCCTGTTTCCGACTGCATTTGAGCAGAACTGCGCAGTGCCAGTTCGATGGCAGTACGTGGCGATATTTGTGGATCCCACAGGCTTTCCGTCACCGACCCGTGCCTTTGCAGATACAACGTCACAGCTTCTTGGAAGAGGGCTTCCTTGGAACCGAACGCAGCGTAAAAACTGGGCGCAGAGATACCCAGCTCAGCCTTAAGTTGGCTCAGTGACGTGGCCGCGTAGCCGTTTGCCCAGAAGAGATGCATGGCACTGATCAGTGCCGTGTCGCGGTCAAATTGTCGAGGGCGGCCCATTTGCGCCATGGCGTATTCCTATACTCATCAGGATATACATACTAAACGATACAAAAGTAATTGACAAGCTACGCGGTGCCGCCTAACATGTATATCAATCGGTACAAATGTGACGGGGCGACCAGTTCGCTTAACCTTGCCGTTTCAGGAGCAACAATGGGTAACCAGCAACCAAACGACAGTTCAGCTGAGGCTGCACCGGAACAGTTACCGGTGGCTGCCTCGCTCGCGTTGGCGATGACTGGCTTCATTTGCATCGCCTCAGAAACCCTGCCTGCGGGGCTGTTGCCTCTGATTAGCAACGATCTGCGAGTTACCCAGGCGGTCGCCGGTCAAACCGTGACCGCCTACGCGCTCGGCTCCATGCTCGCCGCCATTCCACTGGCCGTACTGGCAACCGTTATCTTGTGGGTGCTGGCGCACAACGTTCTGTACACGTTCATCGCCCCTTTTATCGCGCAGGCAGGCCTGGCTGGCCGAGTTGATACGGTGGTGCTGACCTTTAGCATCGCGGCGTTGTTGGGCATAGGCGCCGTTGGCAGGACGATGGACCGCGGTCTACGCGTCTCGGTGTTGTTGAGCCTTGCCTTCTTTGCGCTGGTCTCTCTTCTCTTCATTATGGCCTCCACGGAACCGGCCGCCGTCTACGTAGGCGTCGCACTGTGGGGCCTGACCTTCGGAGGCGCCGCTACCCCGCTTCAAACTGCGATTGCAGACCGTGCCGGCGTCGGCGCGGACGTAGCGCTTTCGATCAACGTTGTCGCCTGGAACAGTGCGATTGCTGGTGCCGGGGTGCTCGGCGGCGTGCTGCTCGATACCTGGGGCGCGGGCGCGTTTCCATGGGCGGTTCTCGTTTTGTCTGTCGCCGGCTTCTCTGTCGCCTGGTCGGCTTGTGCGCACGGCTTCCCCGTCGGACCTCGCGCTGCTGCGATTAGACCCGTCAACTGCTAGCTATCAACCTGTACCGGCGCCGCGCCATCGCAGCACCTTTCTATTCGTTTAAAACAACACCAACTAAGGAAAGATATGTACCTCCGTCTTTTAGCAACCCTCCTCTCCACCTGCGCAATGTCGCTGGCCACGCCTGTTCTCGCTGCCGAGGAGTTTCCTCTTCCTCAAGGCTTCAGCAGCGCGTACCAGACCATTGACGGTGTCAAACTGCATTACGTGAAAGGCGGCTCAGGCCCGCTGGTTTACCTGGTTCACGGTTTCGGGCAGACCTGGTATGAATGGCACCAGTTGATGCCGGAACTAGCAAAGCGCTACACGGTCGTCGCGCCCGACCTGCCTGGCCTCGGACAATCGGCAGTACCAGCGTCCTATCGTGCTACCGACGTCGCCCCGATTCTTTACAAGCTGGCCCGGCAGTTCAGTAGTGGGCAGAAATTTGACCTAGTCGCGCACGATATCGGCATTTGGAATACGTACCCCATGCTGGTCAAGAACCAAGACACGATTCGTCGCGCGGTCTATATGGAAGCACCGATCCCGGAAGAAAGCATCTATACCTTTCCCGCCTTCACACCCCAAGGCGAGTCGCTGGTCTGGCACTTCAGCTTTTTTGCCGCCCAGAATCATCTGGCCGAGACCCTGATCTCTGGCAAGGAAAGATTTTTCCTCGAGCACTTCATCAAGGAACATGCGACCAACAAAGCCGCGTTCACGCCTGAATTGCTGGACCTGTATGGCAAGTCGTACGCCAAGCCGCATAGCCTGAACGCTACGTTTGAATACTATCGCGTACTCAATCAAGGCGTGAAGGATAACAAGGCGCTGGCAAAAACCAAGATCACCATTCCCATGTTGGCGATCGGGGGCGGTGGACATGGTGGCATGGGTACCTACGAGACGGAGATGCTGCGCAGGTATGCCACCAATGTCACAGGCAAAGTCTTGGCGGGCTGTGGGCACTGGTTGCCGGAGGAGTGCCCTGCTCAATTGAACCAGGCCGTGCTGAAGTTCCTCGATATGCCTTGAGCGCTGGCCGTCTCATCTCAATTAATGGAGAATCGTATGAATAATAGTACAACGCCAGTCGTGGTGTATGTCACCTACGTGGGCACGCCACAGACACGGTTTGACCGGAATTACTACGTCACGAGCCATTTGCCGCTAGTGACGCAAGCGTGGCAGCTGTACGGCCTGCTCAGCGTGTCGGCTTTTTTCCCCGCCCTGGATCGGGCAGGCACGATTGCCATTTGCGAATGTGTGTTCCGTGACGACGCGGCCCTCGAAGCCGCCTTTGCTGCGCCGGAATCGGCTGAAGTAATGGCAGATGTCGCGAATTTTACCGATCTGTCTCCGCTGCGCGCGCGCGCAGTCGAGCTTTAACTTTCAGGAGGCAGGATCAATGGCAGATCAAGCTAACTTTGCCCCCTGGGCGAAGGTTCCCGCGCGAACGGTGCGCCGCGGTCACTTCTGGGTGCCAGGCGATCGGGTCGAACAGGTCGGACTGACATACCAGCGCGGACCGATGTATGTGGCATGGGAAGCCCCGACAACGGTGACGCGGCCTTATCCCGTCGTCCTGCTGCACGGCGGCGGTTTCCAAGGCACTGAGTGGTTCGACACGCCAGACGGGCGACCGGGCTGGGCTCAACGGCTCGTCGAAGCCGGCTACGCGGTCCTGGTAATCGACCGGCCCGGCCATGGCCGTTCGCCGTTCCATGTGAGCACGCTGGGCGCCATGGGACCACCGTTTTCTTACGAGGGCGGGCAACGTATCTATTTTCCCGATACCGATACGCGCCATACGCAGTGGCCTTTCGCGCAGGACGACGCCAAGGCCATGGACGAGTTCATCGCGGGGTATGGGCCATTACCAGCGGATCTGGAACTGTCGCAGACGCTCGATGCCGATCGCATGGCGGCTCTACTCGATCGCATCGGGCCGGCCATCCTGATTACGCACTCTGCGTCTGGCCCAGACGGCTGGCTTGTGGCAGACCGCCGGCCGGCACTGGTCAAGGCGATCGCCGCCATCGAACCGATGGGCCCGCCGTTCGCCGACATTCCGAACATTGGGCCCATGCGCTGGGGGCCGGCGGCAGCGCCGCTGCGTTTCGAGCCGCCAGTGGCCAATGCCGAGGCCGTCCGCAACGCCGCGCCCGGCAGTTTGCGCTTACCTGCGCTGATCGGACTGCCGATTCTGATCGTGACTGCTGAGGCGTCGGCCTTCGCTGCGGCTAGCCCGCCGACAGTGGCGTTTCTTAACGCGGCCGGTGCGTCAGCCGAGTTGCTGCATCTCCCCGAGCACGGTGTGTTTGGCAATGGGCATGGATTGATTTACGAGAAGAACTCCGACGCTGCGCTAGCTCCAGTGTTGCAGTGGCTCATAGATCACACGGAAGCCTGAATCCAACCGAAAGCGAAATCATGAAAAAAATGACTTGGCTGATTACCAACTGCTCCAGCGATCTGGGGCGGCACCTTGCTGCAGCTGTACTGGCTCGCGGCGACCAGCTGATCGCGACCGCCCGTCAACCGGAAGCGCTGCAAGCACTGATGCAGCGGTTTCCGGAAACAGTGCGCGTGTGTGTGCTGAACTTGACCCGGCCGGAGATGGCGCAGGCTGCCGTGGGGCTGGCGGTAAAAGCGTTCGGTGGACTGGATGTGCTCGTCAACAACGCCGGCTACGGCATGGCTGGGGCAATCGAGGAGGATGCGCCGGATGAGTATCGACCGGTGTTCGAGGTCAATGTGTTCGGGCTAATTGAAGTGACCCGCGCGGCATTGCCGGTGCTGCGGCGCCGGCCAGGCGGGCGTATCGTCAATTTTTCCTCGACCACAGGGATCGCAGGGTCGGTCGGCTCAGGCTATTACGTCGCCGCCAAGTTCGCCGTCGAGGGGTTATCCGAGGCGCTGGACCAAGAGGTGCGGCCGCTGGGGTTGCGTGTCATCATCGTTGAGCACGGCCCGCTCCGTACCGCGTCCTTGGGACGCTCCGTCGGCCCAGCCAGGCGCCAGATTAGGGACTATGACCGGACTGTGGAGCATCGTATTTACCGTGAGCACAACGATGGCAAGCAGGTAGGCGACCCGGCTAAAGCCGTTGCCGTCATCCTGCGCGCTGTCGATAGCGCAGCGCCGCCGTTGCATCTGCCGTTGGGACCAATGGACCATGCAGCTACCGATCACAAGCTGGGGTCGTTCAGCGAAGATATTGACGCGTGGCGTCAGCTTGCGATCGCCTCTGACTTTGATTGAACCTAGCAGAGGCCGTTCGGCCGGGGCCGGCCATCTTATCAGGAGAAATAACATGGAAATCGGAATCATTGGTCTTGGCGCAATGGGCCGGGAAATCGCGCGCAATCTTGCCGATGCCGGCCATACCGTCCTGGCCTGGAATCGTTCGGGTGGGCAGCTCGATGGCGTGCGCATAGTGGCGACACCTGCCCAGGCATTGCAAGCAGATATGGCCTTGACGATGCTGGCCGACGACGCGGCAATCCGCAGTGTTTTGCAAGGCACGAATCTTCTGTCGCTGGCCCGGCCTGGCCTGGTGCATGTGGTGTCATCGACGATTTCGGTGGCGCTGGCCAAAGAACTAGTGGACAGTCACCGTACTGCGGGGATTGGCTATGTGGCAGCGCCAGTGCTGGGACGGCCGGACGTCGCTGCCAAGGGTGAACTCAACGTCCTCGCTGCAGGTGCGCCGCAGGCGCTGGAGACGGTGCGGCCAGTGCTTGAGGTCATCAGCAAGCGCATTTGGGACATGGGCGGGGAACCGCCCGCGGCCAATGCCGCCAAGATTGCTTGCAACATGATGATCACGATGGCGATCGAGGCAATGGCCGAAGCCGTAGTGCTAACAGAAGGCAATGGATTGACCCGCGAGCGCTTTTTCGATCTAATTTTGAACACCTTGTTTGGCAGCCGATCCTACCAAGTCTATTCGGCCAACATCACACAGCAGCACTACAAGCCAGGATTCAAGGCTTCGCTGGGGCTGAAAGATTTGCGGCTCGCGCAAGCCGCGGCTGAGCAATTGGGGCGGAACCTGCCGATGCTCAGTGCCGTGAGTGACCAGATGGCGGAGGCTGTTAAGGCGCGCGGGGGTGACCGGGATTGGTCAGTAATGGCTGACTACACGATACGCCCGGCCGGGGGCCCATAACGCGCTAGTGTTTTCACATGTCGACGCGTTGGTTGTGGTCACCAACTCCAGGGCACCTCGAAAAACCCCTGCGAATCTGGCATGATGCCAGCGCCTCGAATCCGACCCGAATTTCATGATCAAGACCAGTCTGTTTGCTGACCAGGAGAGCGAAGCCAAGCTGAACAAACTTGGTGATGCGCTGCGGGTGATGGAGCAGCATGTCGACTTCGCTGCACTGGCTGGCGAAGTCGATCGTGCGGCGCCGCGCCCCAGCCGCGAGCGCGGAGGCCGTCCTCCATTTCCTACTGAGTTGAAGGTGCG
>NZ_JBIMES010000036.1:0-13273 GCF_051262535.1 Massilia sp. CMS3.1
GCTAGGCATGTCGAAGTGAACTTCAAACGATCCCTCGTATTTGTCCTGATGTTTTGCGTTGATCACAGCGCTGGCCTTCGCCTCAATGTCGCTAAACGCGGTTGCGAGCAAGCTGAACAACTCACGACGCTGAGACTTCTTTGAAGCCGCTGCGGCTACTTCTTGCATGAGAGGTGCTTGTACGGTCGACACCTGCGCAGGATTTGCAGCAATTGAGTTGCCGTTGACACCCGTCATTGCTTGGATGGCCTCATCGAGTACGTTGCTGTTTTCACCGTCGATGTGGTGTTGATTATCCACATCGGTGCCGGTGAGTTCGATAGTTGCAAATTGGTTCATGCTTTTCCTCTAGGGTTGCTCATCGAGCAAATGGTTGTTGTTGCGTTAGTGCAGCAAAAAATGTCATTATTCAACTCCTGTGTTGGAGAGATCGTCCTGTCTTTACGACGTCTGAAATTTGTCTCGACCCATGCATTGTCGGCGCGATCGAATCGCAAAGGCAGTCACGAATTATTTGGAGAATTAAAGTGGCAGCAGAACCGTTTAACCTTGTAGATCGCGAACTCAACGAAGGCCCGTCGCCGTATCTTTATGGCTATCCAGATGTGTATGGCGAGGACGCCAAGCCGGAAACCAGTCCGTACTACTGGTGGTTCATGTATTTGAAGCGGCACGAAGGTTACAAAGCTTGTTGTGAACGGGGGGGCACTGGGGGGTACGCGGCGGTTTACGCAGATTGGGGAGATGTCAGGACTGACGATTTCGAAAAATGGTTTTTCGAGTACGGTGATAGCTTGTTCAGAGAGCCTCACGTTCGTGACGATCTGGGGGAAATTGAGACTGCTTCTCAACTGGCGGAAGTTAATTTACAAGATACTATGGTTGTCGCAATCCCTATCCGGTTTGGACGTAGAGCACTTTCAAAGAAGGAAATAAAACATCAGTTTTCAATGTTGCTAGACGAGAGGTTTCCTGACAGCGAGGCCGGGCGACCTGTATTTGAAAGCGAAGCAAAATACCGGTTTGCAGGATACCCACAACTGGAAAAATTAAAGAAAAGACTGCTGATTTATGATACGGCTCAAGCAAATTCTGAATGGCCGGATTGGAAATTAGGCGAGGAACTTGCAAAAGATGGAAAACTGCCGGATGGTCTGCGTTTCATCACAAATTCTGATGAAAAGGGAAAATTTGGAGAGCACAAGCGTAATCAGATGGCGACACTCGTTGGTAAGCTGCGCAGGCAAGCAGAAAAGCAGATAGAGAATGCGGTGACCAATGTTTTTAAGGTCGCCTGAGCAAACGGCTAACTCCTCGTGGGCGGATCTGTAGATGCTCACAGGTAGCGTAGCGGTCACATCCAGCCTTGTATAACCATGGAGCTGCTCCGCTGACCACCAGCAGGGCACGCCAGATAGAGGAGTCACCTACGGTGGAGTAAAAACATTGTCTTTGGGCATCATAATGGCCGTCTGAAAAGGCAAGTTATTGTTATTTTAATAACTATATCTATCTTGTGGCCGTTGTGGCGTCATCAGATTTTAACCAAACTGAATTAGAGCGGTTCTACCGAGTTACAAACCGGACCGATGCTTACCCCTCGGCGCCCTATTTGTAACGCTTCTAAGGCGTTTCTGTGGTAAAACTTTTGTGAGCTATCTAGATCGGTCAAGTTTTCGTTGTTGGATTATAGGGGGATTCTTTCTCTGTTGAAGTGTAAGTATAAATAGCTGATGATGTAGTTGTCTATATTAATTCAGCGGAGAAGAAGATGGGGTTGCATAAGAGAGATAACAGTAGTAATTGGTATTACGCATTTCAGTCACAAAATAAGAAATACGTTGGCAGCACAGGTACAGCAAATAAAACGAAAGCGCTTCAGGTGGAGCGCGAAATGCGCAACAAGATACACAGTGAAACTTATCTTGGGGAGGCTGAGGAAATTTCTCTGCGCGATGCCTTAATTAAGTACCTTGAGCCACGTAAGAAGTACTCGTACTACCGTGGCATGGAATCGATCTCGCGCAAAATGTTCGGTAGTAAACGCGATCCCAAGAGCAAAAAAGAAAATCCCTGCTATGGACTACCGCTGGGCCTGTTCCTGCATGAGATCCAGACCAAGCACATCGAGCGACTGGTAGCGAAGCGGAAGGCTGAGGGTGACAAGCCTGCCACAATCAAGCATGAGATCGGGCTGATCAGTTCTACGCTGCGCGAGATGCAACGGCTGGGTTACAAAACGAATCGCGACGTTGTGTTTCCTCAGCTGAAAACATCATATCGCCTGCGGTATCTCGATTCCAACGACGAAGCGGCACTACTGCGTGAGCTCGATCCGAAATCGGCGAGAAGCGGCGTTAAAATGCCTGAGAATCGCAACCCGGAAATGCAACGCAATCTTCAAGACAACTACGACCTGGTAATCATGCTTCTCGATACCGGTTGTCGTTATTCTGAAGCTGCGAACCTTCCGTGGACGGCAGTAAACTTGGATGCCGGGACGTTAAACATCTACCGCAGCAAGGTCAACAATGAAGATGTGTTGTTCATGACTGATCGCTTGCGCGAAGTGGTGGCACGTCGTCGGGCTGAGTCCCGCCCGGATGCACGCTACATTTTTGAGAACAAATCGGGCTCGGCACGCGGCTACGCGGCGCAAGGCATCAAGAAGGCGATGGATCGTGCAGGCGTGAATGACCCCGATGTGGTGAAGGAAAAGGGTGGCAAGGTCACTATGCACACGTTGCGTCACTCGTATGCCAGTAAGCTGGTCAAGAACGGCGTCAGCCTCTTCGAAGTGTCAGTGCTGCTGGGACACAGCGATCCAAAGATGACGCAGCGATACGCACACTTGGCTCCCAACGATGCGAGTAGAAAGGCGGTGGGAATTATCAACGCTTTGCACGGGTAAGCTACCGAGGTCAAGAGAAGAACATGAAGCGGACAGCCAGCGCCATTCGCTGAAATGGACCAGATTTGCACGACAAGCCGGCTCAACGATTTGCCGACAACGATGCCAGGCATGCGCAACCCATGCGTAGCTTGTTGTTTTGCATTACCTACCGTTCTTCGAATAAACAGCTGCCGCAGAGATGTATTTTACAGGTGAGGGTTAAATCGTTTTCGCTAGGATTGGGAGCAAACGACAATCGTGTGTGGCCGCAAGGTCGAACGGTCTAAAGCCCGAATGAGAAATTCAGCTATACATTGAAATTCGCTGCACCCTGTGCCGTTAGCTCAGTTTTCGTCATAAATATTTCAAACGACAAACGGAGCAATCATGCCCAAACTACTTCACCATATCGACGAAATTGCCTGTCAACAGCAGCACGATGTAATCTTTGTTGAGTTTCACCATCCAAATTTTAATCATGACTTAGATTGCCGTGCGAACCAATCGCGGACTGAAATTATAAATTGGCTTGCCCACAATAACATTCCGCATTGGGAATGCAGTAGTTCGCCCAGTAGCTTCGGAGATGCTCGGTATCGCGGCGAGATATACATCGACGTACCCTATAATATACAAGATCCGCTGTATCTTAAGGTCGAAGCATTTTTCGAAAATCCAGATGGGACCATGCGTTTCGAAGGCGCTTGGTTTCGAGGATATACGTTGGCTTCTTGCGTAGCGCATCTGAACATGCAATAAACGCCTTTATTTTTATTAATAGGCAGGTAAGGGTTGCGCTAGTTGATTGGTTTAGGATGTTGGGCAGCGACTATTCTTCTGTATTTCCAGGGACAGGTACTGAGGCGGGCCATGATGCTCGCGCCTTGGTGGATTTGGGGTGGTTGTAGTTGGGAGAAATAAATAGCGATCGTGGCCGTTGTGTGCAGCGCTGACAAATTCCGAATTGCTGAAAAAACTCGCTCGTGATTTGCCATTAAGCAACGGGTGGTTTAGTATCGCATCGGAGGACTTCGAAAACTACTTAGAAACGTTTCTAACGCATTTTCATCGATCACCGGGCGTCGACGCGTCGGGATGATTTTGAAACGATTCTAGGCGCTGTTGACACGATTTAAACGATTGTTATCGCTTTCGTTAAGCGATCTTTTCATAAGAATCAGCCTTGACGCGATCGAGACGCTCGAGACCAAGGTTGGATGCCTGCTACGATTCACGCCAAATTTAGCAGCTTAAAGTCCGCGTCGTTCATCACAGCATCGTACATATCGGCAATTCGCTTGTCTCCATCCGCGATCTCACGGTCCAACTCCTCTAGGACTACCGTATGCTCCCTCTTTTTGCGCACGCCAAACACGTCGAGGCGTTCCAGCCAGTACACAAGCAAAGCACTGGAGATGCCGGTCATGGTTGCTACCAGTACGGCGGCCACCGGTCCAGCAACCGGAGCAAGTATGGGGAGATGCGTTGCGAAGAAGGCCGAGATTGCTTTTTCCGCCACTTCTTCGGCCATGATGCCCAGGGACGTGATCAAGCCGGTAGCCAGAAGCTTGAGCGCAGCGTCGCCTGCTTGCGCGCGCGTCATGCCTTTGGGCGGGAACAAGGCAAGCTTCAATGCCGAGAGAATTGCCATGAAGCCTTCCCGGATGACACGCACCACGCGCTTACCGGTCGTGACGAGCATGTTGATCAACATGGTAACGAGGTTACTGAGGAAGCCGCTAATGGCGCCATCCTTAAACGCAACGAGGGTGTCCTTCCATTTTGTCGCCACGCGCTTCGCGATACGTGCCAGCCGACTTTTTAAGGCTTCGAAGAAACTGGCGCTTTGGGTATCCCCACGCATACCGCGCTTGTACACGTCCAGAATCTCATCGAAACTTGCAGTCAGGAATTCCGTTAACAGCAGGCCGATCGATTGCTGCAAGCCCATTCCTGCGGCTTCCCTCGAGCCAGTAACTGCAGCACGCTCGCCGTAATATGCGACCTTGTCGCCTAACTTCGGCGCATGCCTCTTGACGGTATCTTCACTACGCCGAATGGCCGGCTTGACGCGCCGATTGTCGTGGCTGTGGCGTTCTTTATTGGTGCGGCCGCTGCCATCTGTAGCGTCGCTGTCGTGCCATTCCTCGAATTCCTTGTCCTGCTTGGATCGGTTGCCGCTATTTGACGTCATCGCGAAGTTGTCGGGATCGGCTCCAAACCCTTCCTTCTGCTGTTTGTCCTGCATAAAGCCACCATCCTGGTGGTATCCCTTGACTGACTTGATATGGTCGCAGTCCACTTGAGAGTAGTCCAGCAGTTCGCCCGAGTACTCATCCATGACCATTTGCGAGTTCGGGATGATCTTGGCGTCCGCATACTTATCTCGCGCTTCTTTGTACGCTTTGCCGACGTAGTCCGCTCGCCTGAATTCGTCCTTGCTGCGCGCGTAAATGTCCTGCTTTGCGTTGTGCACGGTCGTGACATTGCCGCCAACCTTGTCCGCGGCGGCGACGACATGACCTAGCCCAAAAGGGCCAGCAATTCCACGCAGCACCGATTGCCGACAATCCCCCAGCAACTGATTCATGCGCTCCGCGTCCCAGCGTGCGCGCAATTCGTCCAGCAGCGCACCGGCCTCCCGTGTGGACACGGCCACAGGCGCCCGTAATGCCGCGCGCTCCGCAGCATCCTCGTCCATGAACTGTGCTAATACACTGTGTGCGATTGGGGAATCGTCGCTGGCGTCGGTCACGTCAGTCCGGACGCAGTAAGGCGCAGCCTCACTACGGGCTTCCCGTAGCGTCTCGAGTCTCTCTTTTTGTTTCCGGTGCAGTTCGGCGCGTGATGGTTTCATGATGATCAGGCCAGGCTGCTTTGATAGTCGGTCGCCGAGGCTTTCCACCTGGCGATGAACTGCTGCTCGTGCGTATTAACGCTCCCATCGGCATGCGCGATGATGTCGATGATGTCATCGATATCTTTCTTCGGCAGCGAGGCACGTTTGGCATATTGAAGGGCTTGTGGCAGGGTTGGTGGCTTCGCGGTTAACTTCTCGATGCGCTCTGTGACTTTTTCCGGCAAATGGCCGCTCATACAACCTGCCACGAATTGATCCAGTTCGCTACGCTCTTCTTCACAGATGAAACCATCGGCGTTTGCCACGGCCAGTCCAATCGCATACATCGCCACCAGCTTCTTGTCGAAATCCTGATAGCTTTGCAAGCGTTCCGCCAGGGCTGCTATTTTTGCTTCGTATTTCTGTTGTGCGGCACGCTCCCCTGCTTTGCTTCCCTCAGTGACACCTTGCTTATAGGCTTTGTCTTTAGAGCTGGATGCGTGATCAGCGGCCGCTGCAGCGGCGCCAAGCCCGGCACCGATTGCAGCTCCAGCGGCGGTCGTCGTTCCCATAGCACCAATCGCGAGTGCAAGTGAGCTGCCACCAGTTACAGGTGCAAGGACAATTGCGCCCACGCCGCCGGCTACGTATGCAAGACATTTAAAAAATCCCATCTTTTTCCCTAGTTTAGTGTGTGAGTTCGTCGGGAGCGTCGGCGCTAACCACAACAGACATCACATTCTAGAGCATATTTGCCTTGTGGAAACTATCCAATGTTAACCTAAATCGGAAAAACTCGGTGAGCTGTTCGCGTGTACCAACCGGCTCGCCGACACACTCCTGGGCTACAACTGTGTTGCCTACAGTCGCATTTGAACGTGGGGACTAAACTGCGTGAGACTTGGTCGTATGGAGCAAGCGCTCAACGGCGACAGGATCTTGAATGCGCAGCTGTGCAAAGCCATCTTCACCCCACCCCGTCTGGCTGACGGGAGTGCCTGGCCATATGGCTTCGATGGTACATCGGCACCAACAACGGCCGCCGGACACTCCTGCATGGCAGCGCCTGGTAAGGCTTCAAAAGCGTTATTAACCGTTGTGTCAACGCGATTAGCGACTTTGATATATCGAAACAGCCCATTGGCGCGACAGGCGCCTCGGGCACAGATTTTCGGTTGGCATGTATGTTGTCTCCCACAAGGCTTGAAGAGTGTGCTTGTAGAACGATTGCTGGTAACGCGGCCGGTGCAGATTCGCATGGGCAATGACTGCTTCTGGCTAGGCTGTGTAAAACGCGTGATCGTAGTGTTTTCAGGGGTCGGTTTACCATTCCTAGCCTCATGAAACGCCATAGCAGTCGTTTTAGAGGCCCGAGTTCAATGACATCAGCGTCGCGCAAGTGTTTTTACCCAGACTGGGCCGAGAGCAAACCTGCGCAGACGTCTAGTAGCGAGGTAAAGGAGCCATCCGCTGCTGGCAGCTATCTCAAACCGCACCCAAAACGCCGTCTTCTTCTAGTCGTTGCAGAGCTTCCAGGCGGTGCCTGAAGACGTTAACCATCGCATTCGTGTACAACACCAGGTGGGCGATCACAGCCCGTCGCTGGTCAGAAGCGTCGAGGCTCTCATAACGCACTGCAGGCGATTCGATCCAGATCTTGCCATCTGCATCTCGCTGCCACGACAGACCCGGCAGTTCCGTGTCGATCTGCTCTCGTTGCTCTTCCAAGTGCTCGTACCAACGTGCAGCAGAGGCAAAATTCCTGCTAAACGTGAGAAACACACCAGCTTGCCCGGCTGCGCGTGCAACATAAACGCTTATCCACGACATGCCGCCTCCTGGAGGCATGTACAGCGTAGTGTTGGTCGACCGTGACGGCCTCGTAGGTGGCTGCTTCATGTCGTCTAAGCGCAATACATCCACGTATTCGGTCCAGAACTGTTCACACCACTGGGCATCGGCCGCTGCACGTGTACGCTGGCTGGGATTCGGAGGCTGGGTCTCGCTGTCAATCTCGGGCGCTTCACGCACTGCAATCCTTTCGGCGCCGACGAGCACGTGGCGCACGAGAAGCTCGGTTTTTGCCAATACCCGCGGCTGCAACAGGATCGCTCCACCAGGGCAGCGGTAGGTCGCCACCTCGATCAGCGCGAGGCCGAAACGCAGGTGTGCAAAGCGGTCGATAAAACTCACCAGGGCTTCGGCCCGTGAGCGGATACCATCGCCTGCGATGATCAACAGGAAGTCTCCAGTACCAAGGCTCCTGTTGATGCCGTCAACAAAAACGGCTTCGTCGAGGTCAGGATGAGCAGCGCGAGCTACCTCTAGCAGATAGCTTGGGCCGCGTCCGGTAGCTGTCGCCGCGGCGCGGCTCAAGTCCTCGTAGGTCCAGTCAGCAAGTTCCTTTGCATAGTCGAGAATCTGCGCTACTACTTCACGCCTCGCCTCGGCGTTACGCCAAAGTTTGGTTTCAACGAGAACGATCTTGCCAGTCCGGGTGACATACAGAATGTCGGCAGGGCCGGCGCCGGTTACCAACTCCATGCACACTGGTATCAAATCACGGGCATGAGGATCAAGTTCATGGATGGGCAGGGCACCAGGGTTGCGAAACAAAAGGTCCTGCAGCCACTGTTCACTGTACTGACCGACTCCGCCGCCCAGTGACAGGCGTTCCAGGGCTTCCGCCGAGCCATCCTGGCCCACCAAAATGGGGGATGCGAAGGCACTCATGCGCTAATTACTAAGACGGGTTGACACATTGCTACGCCAAAGCGTTCTACGCTGAAGACAGTGACTCCCGAAGATGATTGCACGTAGCACTCCTTATTTGTTGTTGTGATTTATATTGGTCAGCCATTTTCGCAGCGTCTGTCATGCCTCCAGAATTACCAGGCAGAGTGCTTCAGCTACCTTTGCGAACAGACCGCTGTGAAAGTCCGATTGATACGAGGCCAAGTGCGAACAATGCCGAGCTTATCGGTTCAGGAATCGAATTTGGAACCTCAGATACACTTGTAATTCTCGTCGTGTATGAGGCCCAAGAAGCCCCTTCAGAGTAAACCGGTACCCCGTTGACAAAGCTGTAGGTCGAGTACGATTCATTAAAATAAACTGGAGCGGCAGATACAACAAACGACCTGTAATAATCCAGAAGACCTTGGCGGGTGAATGCGTAATCAGAAGTGCCGTCGCCATTGCGTGCCGCTGATCGCGTTGTGGCTCGCAGCTCAATATGGTATGTCGAACTAATTCCATCCCGCACGCTGTACGAATTGCCTTGCGATGCAGCTTCCTCAATGAAGGTTGATGGGTAATCGGATACATTAGGAAAAGTGTACGACATAGGTATTCCGCCGTAGACACCCGTAAATGGATTACGCGGAATCAAACTCGTAACAGGTGAATCCCATGTGGTGCTCCAACCAAACTGGGAAATGGTTGTCGATCCATAGTCGGTAATCGACGTAAGGTCGTCAATATCGAACGTTAAGGAAGCTCTCCTGTTAAGTATTGCTGTGGGACCGTACTGGCCCGTGGTGTACTCATAGACAGAGGCTGTGCCGATAATGAACTCAATCTTCACTGGGGCGGCTGTCCCCAATGAAGGTACGCTGACAAAGAGAGACACCGACAACAGACGCTTTATTTTTATTGTTAAAGTCATAATTTATATTTCCAAGAGGTAGGTTATTTACATAATAGCACTTCAGCTCCACAAGCTGGCAGTTTGGCTTTGTTAAGTAAATTAAGCGAAGGCCGAGCTGACGCTATCAAGTAAATTTGTGACGTTGCACCGCAATGGGTAAGCCAAGCCGGGTAAGCCAAGCCGGGTAAGTCGGTCCAGCACAGCAGCACGCCCCCTGCAGTTCGGCGAGCTGCTGGTAAGACTTGGGTGCCATGACGCGTTTGCCCGGCATCGTGATATCGACAGGCGCGGTCCCGTGTGTCTGCATAGTCCCAATGGCAAATTGCAACAGTCTGCTTCGGGTCCAGGCTGTGTAAAAACGCGAAATCGCGATGTTTTCAGGGGTCGCTTTACCATTCCCAACGTCGAGAAAACGCCATAGCGAGGGTTCTCGAGGGTCGGGCATCGCAAGTTGGCTGCGCGATTTGCGTTTTTACACAGCCTAAGTCGGTTGCAGCCATAGCCGTAAAGCAGTATCACCCGCGCAAAAATGAAACTTTACGGGCCTATTGCACGAAGCGGCCCAATGTCCGCCTGCGGTCCGCCTAACATGAGCTCTCGGATGCCAGGATGCTGAGCGGGCGCCAGACCGTCTGTTATGCTAGGGTACTGTCTCTTCACAGCAATCATCTAGGTAAAAATGCAAGACCTATCTAAGTATTCGATCAAGCAACTTCGTGCTCTAGAAGTACAAGTAATCGACGAGTTAAAAACCAAGCATTTCCTCAGCATCCGCAACGCACGTGAGCAAATCCTTCACATCGCGCGAAGTGCCGGAATCTCAGAGACAGCGCTTCTCGCCATAAAGGCCCCTAAATTGCCAAAGCAAAACACCCTCGAGGTTAAGTATCGCAACCCTGAGGACCCTACTCAGCAATGGAGTGGTCGTGGAAGACAGCCAGCATGGATTAAAGCGTGGATCGCGACTGGGAAGGCTGTCGAGGAAGCACGAGCATAATTGGATGTTCACATGATTCGATTGCAGACAGCTTAGTTTAGTCTGCAATCGGTCAGAAGCAGTTGTCCGCCCATCTACGCGCAGTCGACGTGTATCTGAGACATAGCGGCAATTTAGCCGTCGACATCGTATGTCCATTACATGTTGAGGAAACAGACGGCAGATCGTTTCGTAGAGTGCAGCTTCTCCCGAATGGTTAAGAAGGTTTCTAACTACTAGATCTTTCTGCTGGCGAATCGAGCCTTCCTGGTGTACGGCGCAGCTTGGGACGGACCTTGATTCTAGCTGCTTTCATCAGCGAGCTACGCAGTTTTTGCTGCATGAAAAGCTTTTATCGATAAGGTCTCGCACCACGCATGGTGAGCCGTAAGTGCCAGCGTCCCAGCAACTTGGCGCTAATTCCAAGATCCCCGCAATAGCCGCCTGTAGCGCCTAGCTGGCCTACCAGCTTGACTGCCTCGCGCTTGAACTCTTCCGAAAACAACTTTCTTTTACGTGTGGCGGCCTCTCATTGATCTCAGCGCAACACTCTTCTGCCTACGACATCGAATCCGTATAATTGCGTAAATTGCACTTGACAAGGCGCAACATTTTCATCAAGATTAGCGTATTCTTCACGCGAATAAAGTGACCTCTCTGTGAGTAGGTAACTTAGTCGGGCGCTTAGCCAGACTCTATCAAATTGCTTGGACTTGAGCCGCAGCGAAAATTCGCAGCCCTCCAGTCGCAGGCTCGTTCCGGTCCGCAAATTTCCGCTGCGGCTTTTCTAGGTGAAGAATATTTGTGAATGTCGCTTTAGACGATCCCCGTTTAGTTTTCTTGAATCGTATTAATCTCGGAAATTCCCGAGTGGTATTCATGGACGACCACATAGTACTTTTGTGTGGGGGGAAAGTGGCGCTAAAAGACCGCCCTGAAGACCCGGATCCTCCAACTTGCTCGCTACGACATGCAATAATTCGTAGCGACACCGCGTACGAAACCTACCGACCAGAGGAAATCACCGACTGGCATGCTGATGGTCTATTTCGAAATCTAATGGATTTCGAACAAGAGCTTGCTGGGATCTGTTCCTTAGTGGTCGTGATTTTAGAGAGTGCTGGCGCGATTGCTGAGCTAAGCGCCTTCTCCCAGCTCCCTGAACTTAATAGCAAGATTGTTGCCATAAAGTCGCGTGATTACGAGGCGCCGGTAGAGGTAAACTCATTCATCAACTTAGGAATCTTACGGTTCATTAGTGAGAATTCCGAGTCAGCGGTGCGTACCTACCCGTGGCCCACTCGCACACCTGCGTTGATCACAGACGAACTCGTAACGGATGTCATATCCGATCTTCAGGAAGATTTAGACACGATACCTAAATCACTGGTGTTCGAATTTAGGTCGAATTCTCACAAACTAACTTTAGTTTGCGAACTAATATCTCTTTTTCACGCACTGAAAGAGACAGAGATATTAAATTATATGGCCGAGTTAAAAATTCCAATTGTCAAAGATGAGTTAAAACGAAAGTTGTTTTTGCTTGAGCGGTTTCGTCTTATTAAAAGAGAAAAATATGGCGACGCAACGTTTTATATGATCGGACGGCACCAATACCATCGTTTGCGCGTTTCGTTCCACGACGAGAATCGGCACGATGTGATCCGAACGCAATCAGATTGTTTGGAATTTTATAAGAACAACGCGAAGCAGCGCAACAGATTTCGCGCCATTCAACAAGCTGCTGGGGGGAGCTTGAAATGAACAGCGTATTATTGAAGCAGCTGAACGCAGCAACTGGCCTGCACCCTTATATTCTGGAAAGATTGTTTTACCGATCACCGTACACCTATAAGGTATATCCAATACCGAAGAGAACCGGCGGCTTTCGAACAATAGCTCAGCCTGCACGAGAAACTAAGCTAGTTCAAAATTGGCTATTAGATAACGTATATTCTAAGCTCCCGATTCATCCGTGCGCGACAGCGTACCGTAGTGGGGCCAGTATTAAGAACAATGCGAGCATTCATAAAGAGTCGAATTATCTAGTTAAGCTGGATTTTAGGAATTTTTTCCCGTCAATCAAACGTGTGGATTTGATTCATCTTCTTTCAGCCCATTTGTCCGAAAAATATGAAGAGAACGACATTGCCCGAATTGCAACGATTTCTTCGTTTCAGCCGAAAGATTTGAGCCCTCTATGTCTTAGCATAGGCGCGCCAAGCTCACCGCTGTTGGCAAACGCTGTAATGTTTGAGTTCGATAATTTGGTAGAAGAATGGTGCCGAGAGAACAGCATTGATTATTCGCGATATGCGGATGATCTAGCATTTTCGACAAACGCGAAGGGTATGTCGCCTAAAATAGAAGGATTTGTTAAGGAATCGCTTTTAAAGATTTCTTACCCGCGTTTGGAACTGAATGCGAATAAGACAACCTTTCTGTCCAAAAAACATCGGCGTCGCGTTACGGGGTTAATTCTAAATAATGAGGGAAACGTTTCTCTTGGTCGATCGCGAAAGAGAGAGATTAGTTCTCTTATAAATTCATTCTCTCACAAATCATTGTCAGAAGAAGAAAGTTCGCGCCTGCAGGGGTTGCTCGCGTTTGCAAGGGATGTTGAGCCCCTTTTCGTTCTGAGCATGAACAAGAAATACGGAAATGACGTGCTTGAGAAAATATTCAGATTCCGTAAAAACAACGACATTTCCCTGGCGACGTTCTTCGAAAAATTATCGAAAGTGGCCTGAAGAAAGAATTTAATGTTGCAATGGCAAGGTTCATTTTCAGCCATCACACTGCGGAGCGTGCGGGTATCCCATTTTCCATCACACCTGCCGCCATAAAGAGTTGTCAAACACGCTAGAAGCCGCGTAGAATGCAGGCGATGCGGGTGTAGCTCAATGGTAGAGCAGA
>NZ_JBIMES010000037.1:0-10095 GCF_051262535.1 Massilia sp. CMS3.1
CTTAACAACTTGACAGTACCATTACCTTGTCGGTTGAAGTTCGAGGTAAGACATGATTTTTATTTCATGCCAAGGCAAAGATACTTTAGTTCCAAATATTCGTCGATGCCGTAACGTGAGCCTTCTCGGCCATTCCCGCTTTCCTTCATTCCCCCAAACGGAGCGACCTCGGTCGAAATTAAGCCCTCATTGATGCCAACCATGCCGCACTCGAGCTGCTCGGCCACACGCCAGACTCGTTGTACGTCACGTGAATAGAAGTAGGCGACCAGCCCGAACGGTGTGTCGTTGGCCAAGCGCACTGCCTCGGCTTCGGTGCTGAACCGCATCAGGGGTGCTACCGGGCCAAAAATCTCTTCTTGAGTTAGACGCATGTTCGACAGTGCGTCCCCCAACACAGTTGGAGTATAAAAATTCTCACCCTCTGAGTGTCGAGCTCCACCATGCAATACCTTAGCGCCTTTCGATACTGCGTCGGCAACCAGCTCTTCTACCTTGCCAACTGCTGCGGCGTTAATGAGGGGACCAATATGTACACCCTCGACTCTACCATTCCCAACCGTCATCGCCTTGACCGCCGCAATCAGTTTTTCCGCGAACTCGTCATAGATGCTGTCATGAACGAGGAATCGGTTTGCACAGACACAAGTTTGTCCGGCATTTCGATACTTAGACGCCAGAGCCCCTTTGACCGCTTCATCGAGGTCGGCGTCTTCAAAAACAATGAACGGAGCATTCCCGCCTAGTTCAAGAGATAGGCGCTTTACTGTCCCTGAGCAGGCGGCCATCAAGCGTTTTCCGACCTGGGTGCTGCCGGTGAATGACAGCTTGCGTACCAAGGGGCTGCTGGTAAGGATCTCGCCCACTACCGCCGGTCGCGCAGTGGTGATAATGTTTAAGACACCTGCGGGGACACCTGCACGTTGTGCCAATTCCGCCAGAGCCAAGGCGGACAGGGGGGTTGCTTCAGCAGGCTTGACTACGATGGTACAGCCCGCAACCAACGCTGGCCCGACCTTTCTGGTGATCATGGCGATGGGGAAATTCCATGGCGTGATAGCGGCGCATACGCCCACTGCCTGCTTGAGAACGATCATGCGCTTGTCAACACTAGGCGATGGGATCACGTCGCCGTAAGTGCGCTTTCCTTCCTCGGCGAACCATTCGATAAAGGAAGCACCGTAGGCGACCTCGCCTCGACTTTCCGCCAGCGGCTTACCTTGCTCCATCGTCATGAGCAGCGCCAAGTCTTCTTGGTTCTCCATGATGAGGCGAAACCATCGCAAGAGCACTGCGGCGCGATCTTTGGCACTGCGCGCGCGCCAGCCCGGTAGTGCCGTGTTGGCGGCGGCAATGGCCCTCGTCGTTTCAGCCGCCCCGAGGTCGGGCACGCGGGCTAACTCTTGTCCGGTCGCGGGGTCGTGGATAACGTGGGTGGCGCCGTCGTCGGCTGCAATCCACTGCCCATCTATAAACGCTTGTGTTCGCAGCAGGTTTTGGTTTGTCAGTGTCATGATTGTATTCCGTAAGTTAAGTGATAAGCATCGGGAGAGATGTATTAGAGTGCCGCGCGGTACAAAGCTAGTGCATCGGTCTCACTGACTTCCCTCGGATTGTTTTGCAATAGCCGTTGGACTTGCATCGCATCTCGCGCCAACATAGGCAGATCCTTTTCTGTAATACCGACCTCACCAAGCGATTGGGCGTAGGGCATGATTGATACTTTCTTGGCCATCGCATCGACGAATGCACGCGCCGTCTGTCGATCGGCTACCTGTCCAAGCCCTGGGAGGATTGCGCGCCCCAACGAGGCGTATAACCGTTCTGCCTCAGCAAAGTTAAACTCCAGCACCGCATTCAACATTAATGAGTTGCACAAACCGTGCGGTAAGTGATAGTGGCCGCCCAATGGATAGGCCAAGGCATGTACTGCCCCTACGGGTGCGTTAGCAAATGCCATTCCTGCCAACAGCGAGCCCACCAGCATGTTTTCGCGTACATTTGCATCGCTACCGTCGATGACCGCCGCGTCGATGTTCTTGAACAGAAGTTGCAACGCTTTTACGCTCAACGCATCGGAGAAGGCGTTTTTCTTGTGCTTAGAGGTGAATGCCTCAATGGCATGGACCATCGCATCGACACCTGTCATTGCTGTGATTGCAGGGGGCAGAGCGAGCGTCAGTTGGCTGTCCAGTAGGGCCAAATCGGGGTACAACAAAGAAGAGACGACACCTTTTTTCTCCTGCGTGGCCGTGGTAACAACGGAAATCGGGGTGACCTCGGAGCCGGTGCCAGCCGTCGTCGGTATTTGGATCAATGGGAAACGCGGACCGCGTGCACGATCTACCCCGTAGACATCTTCCAGCGCTTGGGGGCTGCACGCCAACAGAGCCACGAGTTTCGCGGTATCCATGCTACTGCCGCCGCCAATCCCCACGATGCCATCCACCTTCGCTGCTATTGCCGCCGCCACCGCCGCCTCAACCATCCCTTCGGGAGGATCGGCAGCCACATCGGAATACACCGTCACCGATAGTCCTGCCTCAGATAGCGCTTGAATGGCATCTACTTGCAGCCCGGCCTTGATCAAACCGGCATCCGTCACCAGAAACACCCGCTGCATCCCGAGATCGAGCGCCAGTGCCCCTAGGCGCTGGATACCACCCTGCTCGCAGATGATGCGAGGAGCGGTTTCAAATACAAAGCTCGTCATGTTGCTGCTCCCGAGGATGTTGAATGAGCCAAAACTTCGCCCCGTTCGATATGAAATGCCAAGTCCACCAGATCCGATGAATGCCGATCGTCCGACTCGCTAAGAATCACCGACAGCCCCTGCTCGCGTAACTGGGCAATCACTTCCACTAGTCGCCGTGAAAGCACCGGAGCGACGCCCTCGAAAGGTTCATCTAAGAGTAGCAACTTGCGTCCTGGCATCAACGCCCGGGCCAGTGCCACCAGCTTCTGCTGCCCTCCCGACAGGAGTAATGCACGGCGGTTGCTGAACTCTCGAACTTCCGGCATCAACTTGTAGATCCAGCTCAGACGCTGTGGGGCATCCGTGATCGCGTTGGCCCAAGCCGGCAACATGATATTTTCCTCTACTGTCAAAGAAGGGATCAGCGCCCTGTCCTCGGGCATATAGCTGATACCCAATCGGGCCAGTTGATGTGCTTGGAGACCCCGCAAGTCATGCCCAAGCACCTCAATCTGGGTCGTCGTTCTTGGCAGAAGACCCATAATGGCGCGCATGAGAGTCGTCTTGCCGGCGCCATTACGTCCGATCAGCCCCGCCATGCTGCCCGCAGGCATTTGCATACTGACATCGCGAAGTATTGGAATGCCTTGAATGCTGACATTTAAGCCACGTATGTTCAAAGCCGAAGTCGATTCGACAAAGGCAGAGGATGGGCGAGTAATCGGTGCATTCACCTTGTAACCTCCGTAGTGTCGCTATTGAGATGGCGTCCAGTTACTAGTTCCTGCACGCGCGTGTCGTTCATTACCTTGTGCGCCGAGCCATCGGCAATGATTTCCCCGCTGTAAAACGCCAGGATCCGGCTGACATAGCGAGTAACAATGTCCATATCGTGCTCCACAAATAGCACTGTCAACGACTGCTTCTTGACGGCTCGCATAACTGTGTCCATGAGTTCAATTTTTTCCTCGGAGCTGACACCACTGGTGGGCTCGTCCAAGAGTAAAAGCCGTGGACGGGACACAAGCGCCATCGCAATATCCACAAGCTTTCTAACGCCCTGAGGAACGGAACTCACGGGTAGATAGGCAAACTGCTTCACACTAAATTCATCGAGGATGTCGAGCGCCTGCGCGTGTCTTTCGCCGGTGTACATGGGGCTCCAGATTGCCGGACGCTTACCTTGAGCGGCAACCAGCGCGATCATCACGTTTTCGACCACGCTGAGTTGCGGAAAAAGCTGGGCGACCTGGAATGAACGTGCCATACCGCGCCGCGTTATTTCGCGGGGCGCCATACCAACAACGGAGTGAGCCTCAAACAGGATCTCGCCACTGCTAGGGGGAAGATAACCTGTTACCATATTGATGAACGTAGTCTTACCGGCGCCATTACCTCCAATGACACCCACGATCTCACCCTGCTTGATTGTGACATTAAGATCGTTTGCCGCCACAACGGCACCAAAGGTGCGCATGAGTGATCGAGTTTCGAGAATGACAGGCGGCATCATGCGTTCGCTCCCTTAAGTTTTAAGCGCGCGACCACGCTCCATATGCCCTTGGGCAAAAACAGCACCAGTAACAACAACACCAAACCCATCGTTAGCTGCCAAAAATGCGGCGCGTGCTGGACTGCGAAGGTTCGAATAAGTGCAAAAACAAGCGCACCGATGAAAGGCGCAGCCACATGACTCGTACCGCCTAGGATCGCGATAAGAACAAATTCTCCGGAAGTGGTCCACAGTGCCATGTCGGGATCGATGTGTCCAGCCGCCAGTGCGGTGAGACCACCACCGAGTGCAGAGATTGCCGCCGCAAAGACGTAGTTGAAGAACAGAAGATTCTTTGACGAGAGCCCAAGATAATCGATACGGATTTCATTCTCTCGAACGCCCTCCAGAGCTCGCCCCCAATCGCTATTTAGGAAACGCTGGATAACTATTGCAGCGATCGCTGCAATAAAAACAGTCAACAGATACAACACGAGCTTGTATTGCGACTCCGGTGCTTCCCACCCCAAAAAAAAGACGTTTGCGATGTTGAATCCATCCGTTGAACCAAGTGCCCAACTTTTAACTAAGACCCCGTAAAGAATCATGGAAAGCGCTAAAGTCAACATCGCGAAAAAGATTTCTCGAAATCGCGTCAGCAGCGAGCCGAATATCAGCGCAAGAATCACAGCTACGCAGGTACTCAAAGCCAATAGTGCGAAGGCGTCAGTGATTCCGAGGAACTGTGCACCCAGCCCCACGCCATAGCCACCAACACAGTAATAGAGCGCTTGGCCAAAACTCACCAACCCGGCGCGCATTTGCATCACAACGCCAAGGACCACCAGCGCTTTTGCGAACGAGAGCGTCAGAAGAAAAGTCAACCAAGCAGGCATGATTGGCGCAGCAATCATTAATGCGCTACCACTGGCGATAATCCCCCAAGTCGTGCAGGAACTTGTTTTCAATGCTTTCATATCAAATCTTTCTTCCCAGAGTTTGTCCAAACAAGCCTTGCGGACGAATCGCGAGAACGAGGAACATCACACCGTAGATGACAAAGAGCTCCATTTCCGGGGCAATGTGAACCGCTATAGAGCGTGCCATTCCCAGTAGCACCGCACCAACCGCCGCTCCGCCGACGCTACCCAGTCCCCCGACGACAACGACGGCGAATGCTAGAACAACGATTTCCACGCCAATCCCTGGAACAACCGAGATGGCTGGCGCGGTAACTGCGCCGGCGAACGCGCCCAAGACAGCACCGATGACGAATGTTGCAGTAAACATGGCGTTCACATTGACGCCCATTGCAACCGCAATCTCCCGGTTATGAATGAGTGCGCGCAGTAGTCGACCTTGGTTAGTCCGATTTAGTGCAAACCATGCGCCCAGTCCGACTACGAGTGACACGCCGATCAACGCCAGGTCGTAGGTCGAAAACCGCAACCCCTCACTCACATTGACGCGACCCAGGAGGCTATACGGCTGAGTTGCAAAATACGGATCAACGCCCCAGATAAACTTCGTGACATCCTCCAAAATCAGCAACAGAGCGTAAGTCACGATGACCATCAATACTTCGTCTTTACCTTGCAAATAGCGCAGCAGTCCTCGCTCGATAAGGAGTCCAATAAAACTTCCGGCCACCAGCGCGCAAAGCAAAAGCAGCGCGTAACTCCAGTACGGGCTCCCGTGCTGCGCTTGGAAATACCAGGTAACCACGGATGCTGCGCTATAAGCGCCGATGGCATAGAAACTTCCATGGGCCATGTTGAGAACACGCATCACACCGTAGATAATCGTCATTCCGGCGGCCACCAGAAATAGCCAGGACGCGTAGATCGCCCCGTCAAACAGAATTGCAATGAGGTTTGTCATATGTCACCAAGAATTCGGTGTGCACGTCTTAACGACGTGCCGTCACGGCCCTCGGGCCGCACCCAGTTCATTTTCCGCATTTGGCGCCAACGAATCCGGACTTGATCCACTCTACAGCCACAGCACCGTCGGGCGGTGTGACACAGTCGGCGGCATAGACCTTCACTTGGGTCACTTCGACCTTTCCCGTTTTGACATTAAAACGGAGCTCCCCCATCGCTGTCTGTTGCGAGGCTTGATGTCCACCAGCCCTATCCATCTTTACCGTTCCGGATACCGACTCGAAGACAAGGCCAGTTAATCCCGTAATAATCTGATCAGATGTCGGCATACCGGTCTTGCCAGATTTTTCGGCAGCGGCTTTCAAAGCCAGCAGCGCCTGAACCATGTGATGTGCGGGATAGGTCGGCTCTAGTTTGAATTGCCCAACGTAAGCAGTTTTGTACCAATTGGTCAGTGTGTTCTTTGGAGCAAAGGCGCCAAATGCTCCTCGCGCTCCAATGATCGTTCCATCCATACTCGTGTCTTTGTATCGCGAAATGCCGGTCTCACCTGCAGCAAGGAGAAGTACCTTACGCTCGAAAAGGCCACGTGCGCCTGCCTGGAGAACAAACGCCTCCATGTCGCCTCCCCACATGCTTGAGTGAATTACGTCTGCATTGGCAACCGCCAAGGCTGAGATCTCGGCGCCGTACTGTCCCTGACCAAGCTTAGGCCATTGCTCACTGACGATTTTCATCGCCGGCTTCAACTGGTTCATAGCAAGGGTAAAATCGGTCCAGGAATCCTGGCCCCACGCATAATTTTGCTGAATGCCCGCAGCGGTCTTGATTTGAGGACGCATTTCAAACAGATACCGCGCGGCAGCGATGCTGTCCACCGCTGTGTCAGTACTTGTCCGAAAGACATATTTGGGACTTTTCAGCGATTCGAAGAGCTTTGTCGTCCCACAATCAAATAAGACGGTAGGCATTTTCAACTCCTCGGCAACCGGGGCAATGGCAAGGCAATCTCCGCTGCTGATGTAACCGACCACTGCGTCGACTTTCGCGCGTTGCACTAGATTGCGAAATTCTTCCGACTGTTTGGTGGCCCCACCGTTTTCGTCAATCATTACTATTTCGATGTCGAGACCATTAATGCCCTTTTTGTTGTATGGCGCAGGTAACTGTCCAGCATTAAGCGCATCCACCGTTAGCTTGGCCGCGTTCGCGGCTGGCACGCCAAACGGGCCAGCGGCAGCACCTGAAAGGAACGTCACAACGCCGATTCGGAATTTTCCATTGTCTGCCGCGTGACTCAGTCCAGTGCTTCCGGCCAGCAAGGCTGTAAGGGCTATGTAGCGAAGCGTTCCGCGCTGAGCGAGGGGGTACGTCGTTGTCTTTTCTTGGTTCATGATTATCTCCTGGTATTTTATTTGCGTAGGTACGTGGTAAAACTGTCGCCCATATTGGGACTTGGTAATTTCAGTGGCCAGAAATCAGCTCCGACTCAGCGCCGGTTGACGAGCTAGTACGGGTGGAATACGGCCGGCGGAATCGGCGCTGCATGTACCGACAGCCAAATGCGCGGTTGACGGCGCTACATCGAGGGGCTGGAGGAGGCGCAAATGCGAGCATCCAAACTGCCCACACCTGCACGCTTGCGTGTCGAATAGTCATAGCTTGTCTCATAAGTTGTTATTTCCAAGTTTGAGAATTTTCAACTCGGTGCTTTACGGATCCCGTTGCAAATTCCATGCCAGCCTTTACACAGCACCTATGACCGGAAAATGTATCCGGATTTTTATGAGTTGTTCGCCGTATCCCACTCTCACCGCCAATCGCATCGAAAAAAGTGCTTTATCGACAAGCTTTTTATTGCGAGCGGTTTCCGCTCTGAGCGGAGCGGCAGTGGGCGTTCGCTGAGCGGATTCAGCTCTTTCGGTTGCGTTCTGAATAAGTCGCACCTTCAGGGCGCTCGGTCACGCACGCCAACGTTACTGGCGCGGCCAAGAAGATGCACGTGCTGATGCCGCAGGGAGGACAGCAGCTTGAAGTAGAACTCTCTCCCGACAGTTGCTTGCTCTAAGTCGCTCTGTTATCGGGCCTCAGGCTACACGTGGGCCGTGCGGTGCCGCGCCGCGAGGCAGGACCCGCAGCATGTATTGCCGGATTTGTAAGTTGTCTCAGATGAATTGGCAGCCCTGGCTTGATGTAAATTCCCACATATCTGCCACGTCGCTGGCGAAATGCCGCAATGATGGGCGGCGTGCTTTGGTAGCACCATCGCGCATAACCGCTGGCGCGGTATCGGCCGCAATGCCGTGGTCATTTGAGGGCAGAGCTGATGAACTGGAAGGCTACACATAGGTAGCAACAATGCCTTCCTTTGGGGCACCGGTGTTGTCGATGCGTGACACAGCGCCCGTTTCCGGCTATGTTTCAATGCAAATTGAAGGCGCGGCGAGGTTTCCAGTTTTAGATGAAATCGTGGGAGCGCGTTTAAAGGATACGCTTATGGTTTTGGTAGGTGTAGGGGCGCTGCAACGCTTTTGCTGACGGCAGTATTTGGCAACTCTTTGGATCGAAAATAGGCATTTTCCCATCGCCTCTTGACGAGATCGAGCGGAGGCTTCAAATCCTCGGCGGCGTATGCGCGGAACCTCCCTACGGCGACTCTGGCGGGAGGATATCGCAGATCGGGGACGAGCTCGCCTACTGCCTGAGATTGAACGATCTGGTGTGTCTTGGGGTCGATGTACGAGATAAACCCTTCGGGGTCTTTTGGCAAAGGCACACGCAATCCCTCCAGCGTACCAACT
This sequence comes from Massilia sp. CMS3.1, assembly GCF_051262535.1. Classification (NCBI taxonomy): domain Bacteria; kingdom Pseudomonadati; phylum Pseudomonadota; class Betaproteobacteria; order Burkholderiales; family Oxalobacteraceae; genus Massilia; species Massilia sp. CMS3.1. The sequence goes on from NZ_JBIMES010000037.1 coordinate 8,872, forward strand.
AAGCGTTCAGTATCTGCACTGGCACCTGCCAAAGAAACTGCGCGAGCAATTGCCATGACACCGGCGTACGCTCCCGCCGCCGCATAGGTCGGGTAACGTCCTTCAGTTCGATGGAAAGCCTCGACGAACCTGCGGTTGGCCGGTGTGTCAGGCCAGTTGTTCAGATGCCGCGCTGAAAGCACTAGATTCTTCGGAGAATAATCACCAAAGGTGCTGAGGAAGTCGTAGTTTGCACCGCTATCGAAATTAGCGATGATTGATTTTTCAAGGAGCCCAGCGACGTTTGCCTGCTTGACGAACGCGATGAAGTCACCTCCCCACAGCGTCGTGACCACCACATCCGGCTTTGCGGCCACAAGTTGCTGAATATAAGCCGTGTAATCCGGCTCATACAAGCGAGGCCATAACTGCACCGTCATCGTATACTGGACACCTTGCCGCTTAAGTGATTCCGCAAAATCTACCCAGGCGGCATGTCCTAATTCATAGTCCGGCCCAATGTAGGCGAGGCGCGCCCATTTCTTCTCGGCCTGCAAATCTGAAAGATACCTAGCTCCGGCTGCCATTGATATCCAAGTATCATTTGTAACACGAAAGTAGTAGCGATGCCAGTCCTCCATTGTCAATCGAGAACTAGCGTTGTCTGTTCCGATAAAAATAACTTTTCTTCTTTTAGCAAAACGACTAACCGCCTGCGCTACACCTGAAGAAACAACGCCGCAGAGAAACTTGACTTTTTTATGTGTTACGAAATCATCAGCAATTCGGAGGGCGACCGAATTTTTGGAACGATCGTCTTCTACGAGGATACGGAGCTTAGGAACAGGATGGGGCGCGAGCGCAGTCCGAAGGTCAGCCAATGCTAGCCTCATCGCTGCGATGCTATCGCGTCCATAAATGGCTGCGCGTCCCGCAAGAGGGTACATGCATCCGATGGAAACATGGGCCTGGTTGCTACTGGCCCCGAGTTCGACGCCAGCGTGGGCGGGAGCAGACACACCGATTGCTGCCCAGATCAGCGACAGTATGATGGGCTTTCTCATTCGCGCGTTGAAGTTTCTAATATGCATAGATTGGTTGTGTCCGATAAATTAGCTCTTGACATCTGGCCAAATCCAGCGCTCAGTCGTTTCGGTAAAGTCATAGTCTGGTTCGCAGCCTAGCATCAGTCCCCGAATAATGCATCATTGTGATTCGACCGTGCGAATTTGGGTTTTGTCGCGG
>NZ_JBIMES010000038.1:0-9342 GCF_051262535.1 Massilia sp. CMS3.1
TCGAGCAAGCGAAGGCCAGCGTGCGCGCGAAGGTCGAGCATTGTTTCCAGGTCGTGAAGTGCCTGTTCAAACATCGCAAAACGCGCTACCGCGGACTAGCCAAGAACAACGCGCAGCTGTTCACGCTGTTCGCTTTCGCTAATCTGGTGCTGGCGCGAAGAGTCATCGGGCGCATACACACCCAAGTAGCGTCCTGAGTGTGGAAAACGCTCAGGTTGTGCACAAAAAACGGATCAATTCTCCCTTCTGACTCATCACCGGGCCGAGATTTCGCTGTTGCGCGCCGCAATTACGAGAACACCGTAGAAGCAATCGGAAACTGATTAGTTCAGCGCTTCCCTAGGCTGTAATGCGCTCAATAGCCATACGGGACAGCGCATCCCATCGGTGCCTCCTTACGGTTTCATTGCGTTCCAAATACAGTGGTTTCGGGCCACATCAGGTCTGCAAGTCACCAAAGGAATGCTATGTCCGATCTCAACACTACCAGCAATACCGAGCCGCGCCAAGCGCCGGCGGAGCCGCCATATCAGGCTCGGGAAATCGTTTTTCGAGGCAAGGGGACGAAGGGCGGGCCAATTACGCGATTGGTGAGTCCATCGGATGTCGGCAATCTGATCAAGCCGTTCGTATTCTTCGATGCGGTTAACGCGCAGCCTGGCGCGGGACCGAACTTCGGCTTCCACCCCCATTCGGGTATTGCCACCGTCACACTGCTCATCAGCGGCAGCATTTGGTACGAGGAGACAAATGGCAGGCGAGGGGAGCTGGCGGCCGGCGACGTCGAGTGGGTGAGAGCCGGTGGCGGTGTGTGGCATGCCGGCGGTCTCGCCGGTACCGCGCCCATGAAGGCGTTCCAGATGTGGTTGGCCCTGCCGCCTGAACTGGAAAGCACGCCTGCCGAGAGCCGCTACGTGAGGGCCGCCGAAGTCTCGTATGAATGGCCTGTGCGGGTGATTCTGGGCCGATACGGTAATGCTAGAAGCCCCATCGATTCTCCCGCGCGGCTCAATTACCTCGACGTTAGCCTAAAGGCTGGCGAGCGCTGGATCTATGTGACGCCGCCAAGGCATGATGTCGGCTGGGTGGTGGTGTACGAAGGAAGTGTGCGGGTGCCCGATCTGATCGAAAGCGGCGAACTTGTCGTGTTCTCCGAATCGGAGGGCATGATTTCTTTCGAGGCGGCGGAAGACACTCGCTTCTTACTCGGTTCGGCGGCAAAACATCCTTATCCACTGGTTCTTGGACGGTATTCGGTACACACTAGTGAGGCGGCGCTATCTACCGGCGAAGCGGAGATTCGGCGCATTGGCGTCGAGTTGCACGGCCTCTCAAGGCGTGCCGTTTGATATCCCTAAGGTTGCGTGGGATATGGTGTCCCTCTAATGGAACGAGAAACTGCTCCGGCTTGCGTCATAATTGATCCCGTCTTGCGGACCGAGCGGCGTAACTCGCCCCGCTCGGTCCGCAGAATCGGGAGAGAGCAATGGATTTGAATGACTTGCGCGTGTTCGAAAAGGTTGCCGCGCTGCGCAATTTCTCGGCGGCGGGCCGCGCCCTCGCGATGCCGAAGTCCACAGTCAGCCGCTGTGTGGCGCGCCTTGAGACCGAATTGGGAATCCGGCTAGTCCAGCGCACCACCCACAATGTGCAGCTTACCGAAGCCGGCATCGCAATGCAGGAGCGATGCGTCAAGCTGCTGGCTGGCGTGCACGAGGCCGTCGACTATGTCACCAGCTTCAGCGCGCGGCCGAAAGGTACCCTCAAAGTCAGCGCGGGCATTGGTTTCAGCTACATCGTCCTGTCGAAGCTGCTTCCGTCCTTCCTCGAGCGTTATCCGGACGTCGACATTACCCTCGATCTTAGTAGTCGTGTAGTCGACCTGGTGCCAGAAGGGATCGATGTCGCGATCCGTATGGGGCATATGGAAGATTCGCAACTGATCGCGACGCGGCTCGGTCGCATCGAGCGCTATTTGTGTGTTTCGCCGAGTTACCTGGCGCGCCATCCGGCAATCGAACATATCGAGGACGTGCGCAACATGGCCACCGTCGAATTGCCCGGACTGAACGGGAAGCCGCGCTTCTGGACTTTTACTAAAGCTGGTAATGAACCATTGCGGCTGCCGTTGAACCCGCGCTTGCACGTCAACGATCCCGCGCTCATTCATCGATTGGTTGTCAATGGCGCCGGCATTGCCTGCCTGTCGGGGCATCTTTGCATTCCGGATTTCGAAGCCGGACGTCTGGTTCATCTGTTCCCAGACTGGAAAGTGCCGTCAGTCGACATGAGTATTGTCTTTCCCAGCAGCCGGGAACTCTCACCGACCGTTCGGGCGTTCGTCGCGCATATCAAAGACGCAGCCGAATGCGGCACACTGTTCGCCAGGAATCTCGAAGACGCTCCCTGAATTCGCGAGGGCGACAGTTTGATCATCGCGGCAAGTTGTGCGCGCGTGGGTAGCCGCCGGACATCGCGATGCCCGGCGGCGCAAGGCGCATCAGGCTGGCCAAATCTTCTTCGAATCGCCAGCTTAATGCACACGCTATTTGGCTTGTTGCCACTGAGCGAGTGTTTCCTCCGCGAAGTTTCGATAGCTACGCGGCACGCGTCCAAGAATTCCGGCTACGCGCGCGAGCGAATCGGCCTTGCCGCGCATGCCGTCGCGGAGGAAACCGCGGAACATCAGGGACGCGTCGTAGGCGAGCCAACTTGGAGCCTTAATCTCCATGCGCATCATCTGTTCGTATGCGGGCACATCGTCGCCGCCGTACGTCACGGGACTGCCCGTCAATTCGCTCCAAAGCAGGGCCATCGAATCGCCGGTGAAGGCGTCCGGTCCGACGATTTCGATAGTTTCATTGGGCAAACGAACCGGCGACATTTCGCGCTCCACCAATTTAATCGCCGCCACCTCAGCGATGTCTCGCGCATCGACCATTGTCGTTCCCAATGGGCCGATCGGGATGGGATAGACGCCCGTGTCGAGGATTGCCGTTTTCAGCAGCGCGTCATTTTGATAGAAATAGTTGGGCCTAAGTATCGTGGCTTCCAGATTGCACTGCTCGATCATTTTTTCCGTAGTGTATTTGGCAGACGCGTGCGGAACATCGCCAAACACATCGGCGTTAACCATCGAAAAATAGACGAACCGCTTAACGCCGGCCGTAGCCGCCAAGTTCAACGCCAACTGCGCCTTTGTAAGTTCATCTGATGAGACCGAGTTGAGCAGGAAAACAGTGTCGACGTCGACCAATGCCGCGCGCATGGAGTCGATGTCCGTCAAGTCGCCGTTGACGGCCGCGATGCCTGGGGGCAGGGGCGCTGAAAGTTTCGAATGAATGAGCGCCTTCACACTGACCGGCCGAGTTGAGAGCTGCTCAAGGAGCTTGGAGCCGATCGTACCGGTGCCGCCAATTATCAGAATTGTCATGGGATAGGTCCTGAGATTAGTTAAACTAGTTAATCGAAGTATTCAGGTTACCTTGCACAGTCACCACGTCCAGTGAGTCGCGCAGAAACGCGCTGTTCCTGCGGTGGGACAGTCATTTATGCGATGACTAACATAAATAAGTGCGCGTCACGACGGTGATGAGCGCTCGAGGAGAATCTGCCAGATTCTTGCACCTTGTGAAATAATTACTTTGCCCCCCCTGACGAGCGGTTGGTAAATAGAGCGCTTAGCAGATCGGTGTCCAACATATAGGAAGATGCTCCTATTGTGTGGCCTGTTTCAATGGAGCTAGGGAAGCGCTGATCAATTGACGTTTTCGGCGCAGCAGCGTTCTTTTTTGCCGCGCGGCTGCGTCAGCGCTTTAAAGTGTTTTCTAGGCACCGCGTGCGCCGGTTTTTCATTGGATTATGAGCATTCTTTGCGCGTTTCGGAACTCAGGACGCACTTTGGGCTTCAGTGATCGTAAGTCGCCTGCCAGCCAGCACCGGTTTGGAAAAGCCGAACAGCGTGAACAGCTGGGCGGTGTTCTTGGTTAAGCCGCGATAGCGCGTCTTCCGATGGCGAAACAGGTTTTTGATGACGTGGAACGGATGCTCAACGTTCGCACGTACGCTCGCCTTCAAGTGCTCCAGCGTTTCCAGCTTGCGGCCCAGTCTATTTTGCAGAAGCGCTTCATGGCGATGTGCCATGTCACCGATTTGCCTGCGTTCTCAGGCCGCTTTTCGACGCCCTGGTAACTGGCGTCGCCAAGCACTGCCGTTTCGTCCCCATGCAACAGCGCGTGCGCCTGGGTCACGTCAGAGACGTTGCCGGCCGTGTCAACGATTGTATGAACGAGGCCCGAAGCAGCATCGACTCCAATGTGAGCCTTCATGCCGAAGTGCCAGTCACTGCCATTCTTCTAATGACGCATCTCGGCATCACTCTTACCATCCTTGTTCTTGGTCGAATGTGCCGCGGCGACAGGCGTCGCGTCGACAATGGTCCCTTCGCGCATCATCAGACATTTCTCAGCCAGATGTCCGTCAATCGTATCGAAGATTTGCCGAGTCAGGCTATTGGCTTCCAGCAGATGGCGAAACTTGAGCAGCGTGGTTGCATCTAACGCGGTTTCGAGGCCCAGGTCGATACCGACAAATGCTCAAATAGACTGGCTGTCATAGATCGCATCTTCGATGCCTTCGTCAGACAGACCAAAGCACTGCTGCGCCACGTACATGCGCAGCATGCGCGCCAGTCCAATCGGCGGACGACCTGCGCCCGCCACCTTCGGATAGAACGGTTCAATCAGCTTGTGCAACTTGCCCCTTGGGGTTACGCTGTGGATCTTGGCGAGGAAGCGATCGCGTCGTGTCAGCTTCTTCTTGGCAGTGTATTCGAGGTCAGAAAAACTCTTTTGGATGATCGATGGCGAGGCAGATGGGTACCGCGAAACTGTTTCGGGTCGTCGCCCCGTTGGGGACATCGGTGGGGGAATAAATCAGTGCTTCCGGAGAGGTTGACTGCGAAGGTGGTTGCGGCAAGGCGACTCTGCTGCCATTGTCGAGGCGTCTGCTGGTCACGCGCAACAACAACAGCAGTCAACCGAATTCAAGCGACGCGGGCATCGCTTGGGTATGAATCCCATGACTAGAAAGATTTTGCAGAAAAACCCAATCCTAATTCAGACGCTCGACCCGCAAAAGCGCTTTCGGAAAATTGCCCGCGTCGTAGCGAAAAGAAAGAATCTTTCTGTAAAATAAATGCGAGGACCAAACATTTTGCCTGCCGCATTACCGGTTAAGGCAAAATTCACCCTCAAGCGATTCGATAGTTAATAAAAGTTGCTCCATTTTCTCTCTTTGCTGTGCGCCCTTGCCAGTTTCCCAGAGATAATCGAATTCTTCTACAGCTCTACAATATTCACAAACCCCACTCGATGCCCAATTGTTCCCGTTCCGTAGCTCACATGAGTTGCAGATTATGGTGTACATAGCGATTGCTCCGAAGCGAATAATGCTGGCCGCTAAAATGCGCTTTCCCGAAGCAGCTTGCATTGAATATTTGACTTGACGGTAATTAAAACCTGAAAATTACATGTGCATTCTTATTCAATTATATTTGCAATGATGTTTCAAATATCGCTATTTTTATAGTAAGCGAACGTCGGTTTGCCTTGCCTTAGCTGATTTTGAAGCAAATCCTCGAAAGCTTCTCTCGTAACTGGCTTTGAGTAAAGATATCCTTGGACGTAATCACATCCAAAACCCATCAAAATGTCTTGTTGCCCCTTAGTTTCGACTCCTTCAGCAATTGTTTCGATATTCAATTTGTGTGCCAAATCAATTATTGCTTGAGTCAAAGCCTTGTCGCTGGAATCTTGTTCGATATTATGGATAAATGATTTATCGATCTTTAAATAATTAACATTAAATAGTTTAAGATATGATAGCGCTGAAAATCCAGTTCCGAAATCATCGAGTGAAATTTTTGCACCATTTTCCTGCAAAAGTTTTAGGCTGGTGCGCATTTGACCTGAGTCATCCACAAGCATGCTTTCAGTGATTTCAACAGTGATGCTGTGTTTCGGTAACCCGGCAATGATTAAGTGTTTTATCCAAGTAGCATTTGAGCCAGTGACAAATTGTGCAGGTGACTGATTAACGCTTAATTCTATATTTAAATCGTATTCTTTTTGCCAACGCTGCACGCTAGATATTGCCTCATCCATAACCCAATCTCCGAGGTGAACGATAAGGCCAGACTCTTCCGCTAGCGGAATGAATTGTGCAGGGCTGATAATGCCAATTTGCGGATGATTCCAACGTAATAACGCTTCAGCTTTTCGAATATATCCTGTGCGCGCGTCGATAATTGGTTGATAGTACATGTGTATCTGAGATCGCGAAATTGCTTGACGCAATTCATTTATAAGCCTTACCTTAACCATTGCGGCCTGTTGCTGAAGTGGCGCATGATAATGAAATCGATTGCCTCCTTTGCGCTTTGCTAAAGTCATAGCCTGTTCAGCAATACTTAGTAGCCCGTTAGCGTTAGGAGCATCCTCTGGATACAGGGCGATACCAATACTTGTAGAGGTGTGGACGCCTCCGACGCTTTCGCCGGCTTCAAATGGAATAGAAAACGAATCAATAATTGTAAGCGCTACTTGCTCAATATTACTTTGCGTGTCTACTAAGACGACAACAAAGCGGTCCCCGGCAATGCGTGCTAATGTTCCGTTAGCGGTTACTGCTTCATGTAGACGCTTCGCAACTTCGACAAGTACCTTATCTCCGTTGGCATGGCCAATTAAATCATTGACGGCAGCGAACCTATCAAGGTCAATGCAGAGAATCCCTAAGGAGTCATTATCCGCTCTTTTCGTTTCGATTAATTGGCCAAGTCGGTCAAGCAGCAAGCTTCGATTGGGTAGACCAGTTAATGAATCGAAGTTTGCATGCCGCCAAATCTCTGCGTCTTTCGAAATTTGCTCGGACAAATCACGGAGGTGCACTGCACGTTTGAGATTAACATTGCCGGGTTCCCGAATGGCTTCTATGTCAACATATGTATCGATGGATTTCCCATCCTTATGACGCAGTTGGACTTGTCCCTTCCAAGTCCCATGCTCACGCAGTGCTGCCCCAATAAGGGCGAAGGCAGCGGTGTTATCGCTGTCTACTCGGAAATTTTGAGGAAACCTACCTAATACTTCAGCCTTCGTATAACCAGTCATATGTAGAAAAGCTGGGTTAGCATCGACTATGGTCGCTTGATCGTCAGTGATTAGTATTGCATCGAGGTTGGTGCTATATATAAGCTCTGCCATCCTTAGCGATTCGACTAATTTACTACTGTCGGTCAAATCTTGAGCTATACCCCAAATACGTGTGACTTTCCTTTCTTCTGTGGCAGCTCTCCAGTGAACTCTAACCCACTTTGCGGTTCCGTTCGGCAACAGTAATTTTATCTGGAAGTCTGCTGGTTCGCCTTTCGATAAAGTATTTGCAAGTGCCTTTTCCAATATGACGCGGTCAGTGCCATCGACAGGCTCGCACAATGATTCGAAGCTTAAATTCTGATTTTCATTGAACTCATATATTCGAATCAATTCTGAAGTCCAAGAAAATTTATTTTCTAAAACGTCTAGTTCCCAGCCGCCTATCTGGGCCAAGTTGCTCATTTCCTGTAAGAGTGCTTCTTGCTCTCTAATTTTATTTTCTTTGCGTCGTCGGACAGCTACATTTCTTCCGATACCTAAAATGCCAATTACCTTAGCATCTGGCTGCACGACCGTGCTTACCACAACGTCGAGGATAATTGGCTCTGGCTCCCCATTCTGGTGAAATATCTGCTCATCCACTACAGGAACTTTGGTTTCGAGTACTTTGCTGTCAATGTTTTGAAGGTGGCGCGCTACCTGTGGAAGAAAAAGCTCAGCGTCCGTTTTTCCAACGATGTCGCGAGGCAACCAACCATACATTTCAGCGGCTGCCCGGTTGCATGCTTGGTAGACGCCAGCAGTATCTTTGAGCCAAATGGCATCTGAGCAATTTTCGACAAGAGCATTAAATAGTGCTTGCTCTCGAGGGTCTGACGTCACACTGCCACCGTTTGCAGATGGAGTAGAAACATGGAGAGCACGACGAGATAATACTCTTCCGTGAGCTTGGTATTGGGGGGATTTTCCCAGGTTTGCCCTGCGTTGACGAGGCTTGGACTTTCTACTTAAGGTGGAGTAGAGCACTGCACCAAGAAAAGTTACAACCTTTAGGAGGGTGCCACGCATCAACAACTCCATTCGTAAAATGAGAGTTAAAGAATTTTTTTAACTTTGGTGCGTCCAGAGATGCTTGTCAAGTGAAAGGGAGCCGCTTCTAAAAAAATTGCTTTATAAGTAACCCAATTCTTCATTAAGTTGCATAAATCACACTTTCTTTCAAGGTCTGTAGGTCGTATGGGAAAAACCGCCTTAAGTTGACAAAATGTTTCGTTATATGATGTTTCTAACCTTGCAAAATTAGCAGGCATTTTTATTGTCCCGTTTTTGACCCACTAATTTATGTTGTCAGATTAATTTCATTCGAAACTAGAAGTCGTGTTGGCATATCAGTCTAATAGTATTTTTGATTAAACTTTAGTACAAACAAAAAAATTGATGAGTTGCTTTAGCGAAGTTTTTTCAAAGCAATGAATGTTCCTGGAAATTTCAATGCTAGAATCTCGCCAACGTCCTGTACATACAACATGTGGTAACACCTAGTGTGTGCGCGCACATGACCTCATTTTAGCTTGGTATGGACTATGGTTAAAATGGTAACGGATAATTAATTACAATTTTGGAGTGGTATAAGTGCAAGTTGCTGGTGGAAACGAAATTGTTTCTAATTAATCAATTTTTTTCAAAAGATTCACTCGTTATGAAGAATATCAATATTGGTACCCGTCTTGCACTTGGCTTCGCCATTGTTTTCTCTTTACTAATAGCGCTTATCACAATTGCAGTTATTCGTATGAGTCTGGCTAGTTCTATGACTGACGAGCTGGTTCATGTGAAAGTTCGCGACGAACGTCTAATTCAAGAGTGGCAGCGAGTTATTGAAGTGAATGCGGTTAGAACTTCGACGGCTTGGCTGGCAACCGATTTGAAGAAGCAGACGGACATCGAGGCGCAGATTAAGGTTTCATCAGCACGTGCTACACAGATTCAGGAAAAGCTTGTTGAGGTTCTCCAGGAGCCACTTGCTAAGAGTCAGTTGGAAAAGGTGCTCGCTACTCGCTCTGCCTACGTAGCTGCGCGTGCCAAGGTGTTTTCAGCGAAAGCTTCAGGCGATATGGCATTGGCCGAGCAGACCTACAGGGCACCTCGAAAAACCCCTCCGAATCTGGCATGATGGCAGCGCCTC
>NZ_JBIMES010000039.1:0-8811 GCF_051262535.1 Massilia sp. CMS3.1
CCAGAAGCGGACTATAAAAGGAACCTACAATGACAAATAATTCTGCAGGCATGCCATTACCGGTCGAACTGTTTCATTTCACATGCTTGAACGTGGCAATGAAAGTCTGCGAAACCGAGACCTGGAAGTTTTCAGACTCAGGGGGCGATCGCGGAATGAACCTTTTTGATGGACGACTCGGTTTCACGAGCCGCAATCAAATTCCTCATACCGGAGCTCGTCTAGTGTTCAGGTGGCTTGGCAAACCGGCGATTAAGGTTGGCTCTTCGTCACAGGATCTGGGCGGTAAAGATACTCTCTACGATCAACATCCTTGGCGCATGTTTGTCGGACCAGACTTAAGCCCGGACTTAATGCAACTCGTCCAGATCGACCTCATTGACGAAACCGGTCGATGTGACAAGTGTGGCGACCATAGTCCTGTTGGATGGATCGACAAGTTGTGTCCGTCAAAGCGCTCTGCAGCGCTACGAAAAATGGTTGATCGTACTAACCAGCGCCTGCTTCAAGAAAAGTTTTTCATTAAGAGAATGACCAAAATTATCGATTTTATTCCATAGCATTAACGCGACAAGATGCGCTAACGTCAACCTGAATGGCTGCAGTGGGTCGATTCCGGTCGGTCGTGACCGCCGTCTGTGACTTTTCCAGCTTGGCACAGTGTTATACTAGGGAAGCGCTGATCAATTTAACTATTGCTCAAAATTTACACGTTAAGTCCTTGATTCTATTGCATGCGTGTGACTGAGAGTAGCAATAAATCAGCGCTTCCCTAGGCCAAACGGCTGGGTTCGGCCAGTAGCGACATGCATTTCCTCGTCTAAAACTATCCCGATTTTTAGCGAAGAACGTTATTCCATAGAAAATTACTTTATTGCTTTAAGAGCAACATACTCGTACACTGAGCCATGCCGCTATTAGAACAGTTATGGTTAATATTTTCGAAATTTCCGCTATATGACGACACGAATTATCATCGTTTCCCTCTTTGTGCTCGCAGCCGTTGTCACGCTCGCTTTTGTATACATGGGTGGGTTCAGCCCGGAAACGTCCGGCATTTTAGCGAACTTGGGAACCGGCTTCTTTGGAACTGCTACTACTGTACTGGTAGTTGACTGGCTTTACGAGCGGCGGGCAGCCGATGACCAGTGCAAATCGCTTGCATTTTCGATCCTACTTGAACTCGATCACGCGGTATGGGTCTGGCAAGGTGGCAGTCGAGCTTTCAATCTCGATGAGCTTTACTCGAATATCATTGGTGCAGAGGTCGGAGATCCCCTTCCTAATTACACGCAAAATTTGTTTATGCGGCTTGGAACAAAGTGCGCTACAAATTTGAATCTTAAGGCTTCTGATCTAAAGCTACACCCACCGCTGGCTACATCTTTAGGCACTTTAGCGGAATTAGAATTGATCAGAGACTACTACAATGGTGAGCGTTACACCTTCACTAAGTTGCAGACAACGCTTGCATCGGTACTTGGGCCCCTTGCGACAGTATGCGGTTTGGGAGTTCCAATCTTGAGGAACATGCAGACCGGCGCCCACAGGACGACATCAGAAGAACATCAACATTTTAGGCATTTTGGTAAGTACTTAGACGGTACCTCCTCACCAATATTGCCAGGTGACTTTCACTTTGGCAACAATTTACCTAGTGAGAACTAAGCGCGCCTAAAAGATTTCTAAGTCTCGAAGCAATAACTAAGACCTGTAGAGAGCCATGCCAATATCTGTTATCGGCCACGAGCGGACATTCGTCAATTTGAAACCTGAGCGAGTCGATGAGTGAATCCTAAGCCACTATTCGTCGTCTCGCACGAATACAAGCTACTCGTTCTTCGCACATCGCAAGCTATTCCATGCCGAACGATAAGCCCATGAGCCGTTGCATGCTAACTAATTGAAAAACGGTAGGAAATGCAAAAAAACAATTTTGAGGCAATATTTGGAGTCGTTAGGAAAGCTAAAATGCCTTCGATTAGAGCGTTGGCCACATCGCTATGTTTTCTAGCAACTTTATTCACAGGCTGCGCCATGTCGCCAAAAATTGCAGAACACGGTTTCAGCTTCGGCACTAATTTCCAAGTGGAAATCATGGACTACATGTATGGAGCGCCAATCGGAATGCCTACTCAGCCCCCGCGTGACGCCGTTCGCCGAGGCCATGTTTCGCAAGGCACCGGCATGGCGGGGAATTTTGTAGTCGGCGAATATTTGTATGTTAAATGGCGAGTAAAGCAAGATGGTACGATCATCGATAGAAAGATCGATCTGAAACAGCTCTTACCAGCGAATATGGATGGAAAAGAAATCCATTTTAATTTTCTTGGGCAAGAACTCAATGTTTATGTCATTGATTTGGAAAGGCTTCATGCGCCAAATTCGCCACATTGTCCGGCACTCGCTTACAAAATATTTCAATGCATCACGGTTTACCCAATTATGCAAAAAAACTTTTAACCCGTTTGTCCAAGATTTTGAAGTTTATGTTGTGAATGTCTGCGTTGGGTCGTACATGGACGCCCCCGGTTTGCCAAGCATTCGTTCCATGATCAGCAGAAGGTAAAGATTGCACCCGTACATCCGGACTTTGGTGCAGCAGTAACTGCTACGGTCCCTGATGGGATTTGCTAGTCGGCGCCCCAATCGAAAGCGCGCATTTTTCATGCTCCGACCCAAACGGGCTTTGCCGACTACGGTCTTACCTGCCTTGCCATCACTTCGTGTTTGCCTGAGCAATCGGTGGTTTGATCTGCCTACAGCCTCTTTATTTCGTCGTCGCTCGCCGATCTGATTACGGTGTTGCGTAATCAGATCGGAATTCTCGATCCTGGGCCAGAAGCGCCCAGATGATTCGTGCATTCTTGTTCGCCAAAGCGACAGCGACAATATTCTTGTCGCGTCGTGCCAGTAAATTGGCAAGCCATCCTGTAGTCGGTGGCTTGCGCTTGAGCGCATAAATCACCGCTCTGGCCCCGTGAATTAGCAATGTGCGAAGGTAGCAATCTCCTCGCTTGCTCATCCCCAGCAATGTTGGCCTGCCTCCGCTGGAATGCTGTTTGGGCACCAGTCCAAGCCACGCTGCTAGCTGCCGCCCGTTGTGAAAGCTCTTCGCGTCGCCTACTGATGCAACCATGGCGCTTGCTGTGAGGGGTCCAATGCCGGGAATTTTTTCCAGCTTGCGCGACAATGGGTTCGAACGTTGCCACATCTGAATCTCGAGCTCCATCTCATCTACTTGCCGGTCGAGTACTTTCAGATGCGCCAGGAGACGCTGTATGAGTTGTCGGAATAGGCCAGGTAGCTCGTCTTTCGCTTGCTCTAGCAGCAGCGGTACACGTTGATATAGATGCGTAATGCCTTGAGGGACGACTAGTCCAAATTCGGCTAGTAGGCCGCGGATCTGGTTCGCCTGTGCAGTACGGGCTCTGACCATACCTTGTCGAGCTCGGTGCAACGCCAGGACCGACTGCTGTTCGACATGCTTGACCGGAACAAAGCGCATCGTCGGACGGGTTACCGCTTCGCAAATAGCTTCGGCATCAGCCGCGTCATGCTTGTTGGTCTTGACGTATGGCTTAACAAATTGCGGAGCCATGAGCTTGACTGTATGACCATGGCTCTGCAGCTTCCGGGCCCAGTAATGAGCCCCGCCGCATGCTTCCATGCCGATCAGACACGGCGCCAGGTTAGCGAAGAAGACCGCCATCTCGTCGCGTTTAATCTGCTTCTTAAGTACTGCTTTGCCATGCGCATCGACCCCATGAATCTGAAACACGTTCTTTGCCAAATCGATGCCGATTGTCGTAATCTTCATGGTGACGCCCCCCTCGACTCAGTGGTTGATTGACACTTCCACTTTGGCACATCTGATGCCGTTACGGGTGGGGGCGTCCATCCCATTGAAAGCGGACGTACACGGCGTAGTTCGGCAGCTAAGATTGCGGCCGTGTTCCCAGATCGATTGATCCCATGGCCCAAGCACTTCTCCCCGACTACCTTTGGTCGCTTGTAGCAGTTCATCTCCCAGCTAATCGCAGATCTCCGAAAGGCGGACGGCCACGTATCAACGATCGCGCAACCCTAACCGGGATCCTGTTTGTGCTCAAGACCGGGATCCCGTGAGAATAACTGCCGCGCAAACTCGGATGCGGCAGTGGCATCACTTGTTGGCGCCTGCTCCACGAATGGATGAAAGCTGGCGTTTGGCAGCGCATCCACGAGGCAGTTCTCCGATGGCTACGCGAGCACGACCAGATCAGGTGGGATCGAGCTTGCGTTGACGCCGCCAGTGTGCCCGCGCCTGCGGGTGGCGAGCATACGGGCCAGAACCCGACCGATCGTGGCAAGCTCGGCTGCAAACACCATCTGCTCGTCGATTAACGTGGGTTGACCTTGGTAGCCAGAATCTCGGGCGTCCTAGTGCATGACTCGCGCTTCCTCATTCCACTCGTAGAAGCTATCCCATCGGTTAAAGAGTTGTCCGGTCGTGCGCGCAAACGTCCAGGTAAGCTGCATGCCGATCGAGCGTACGCTTCACGAGCGCATCGCGCCTGGCTGCGCCGACGAGCCACTGCAGCACATACCGCGATAAGGCGCGGAGTCGCGTTAAAGGCTCGGCAAATGGCGTTGGGTCGTTGAGCGCACCTCAGGATGGCTACACCGATTTCGCAGATTGCGCATCCGGCACGAGCGACGGGCAGACATCCATCAGGCATTCCTTTCGCTTGCCTGCTCGCTCATCTGTTGGCGGTATGTCGAACGGTTTTGTTAGGAGTTCTTATTTTGCGAACCAGCCGCCATCGACGAGAAGAATGGCGCCGTTCACATAGGCTGCCCCTGGCGATGCCAGAAACACCGCGACACTCGCAACTTCCGCTGCAGTACCAAGTCGGTCAAGAGGAACGCTGCTGACCAGCTGCTTGCGGAAGGCTTCGTCAGCGATAGCGCCAGCGATCATGGGCGTCTCGATCGGATCCGGGCAGATGCAGTTGGTCCGAATATTCCTCGCCCCCCATTCAACGGCCAGGCTCCGTGTCAGCGCCACAAGACCGCCCTTGGCTGCTGTATAGGGATCGGCGCCGGGATTGCCGGCGATTGCATTGAGAGAGGCATTGTTGATGATCGAACCGCCACCGCGCGCAACCATGTGCGCGATGGCATGCTTGCATGCCATCGCGGCACCCTTGAGGTTGATGCCGATAACTGCGTTGAAAGTATCTTCAGAAGTGTCAACGATCCATGTCATCCTGAATCGTCCGGTCGCGCTGAAGCCGATCCCGGCGTTGTTTAACAGGACATCCAATCCGCTATAGCGCTTGCAGGTCTCGTGAATAAGCGCTTTCACGTCAGCATCCTTTGATACGTCCGTCTTGAAGCCGAACCCACCAATCGCTTCGCCAACTTCGCGTGCAGCATCCTCATTGATGTCAGCGACGACCCCCTTGGCGCCACGTGCGGCGAACATTTCTGCTGCTACGCGGCCCTGACCAGAAGCACCACGCCTCTGTTTCTGCCCAACACTTGATTAGCAGGATTCATTATTACGAATCTCACGACCGTTCAAAGTTTTGCCACTAATATCCGGGCGACAACTATCAGCACTATCGGCACTAGCGGCACGATCGGCAATTTTCTCTTATAAGTCACCTTGCTCTTAGCGTAATGCTTCCTATACTGAAGTATGGAATGGAGCCCACATCTTGGTCTGTACCCTAGTTACTTGCGAAACAAGTTGAAGCGAGGCTTCGGATTAGGTACAGGTATCGCATACCATCCATGGCTACGGGTAAGAGATGTTCCCTCCATTGGTACTTCTGGCAATCCAAAGGGAATCACCGTTCCTCGCATATACCATTTGCTATCTCTGCCTGAGCGAATTTATTTCTATCTTCTTGATCGGCAACCAGATGTAGTCGATATTCGCGAGCAGTTTCCCATCCTTAATCTTGCCGAAACTCTGACTATCTGTAGTGAACTCGGCGTTAAGCACACGCGGAAAGGCAGATTCCCTGAGCCATTTACTCTCGATTTCATCGTTACTCGCCAAACGCCTTCAGGATTAGCGTATCAAGCAAGAAGCATCAAAACACCTGAAGATGCCTCCATTCCGAAAGTTAGACTTAGGCTCAAAGTCGAGCATAAATGGTGCCAGCAAAACAACATCGACTGGAAGCTAGTTGATACTACCGGATACAGTAGAGAGCTGTTTGCAACTTTAACCTTCATGCGCGGATGGGCACTGCAACGGCATTTACCAAATTTCGAACAAGCGGACGAATTCGCTAAAGTATTCTTTGATATTTACGAACAAAACCTTCCATTAAAAGAAATAATCAGAACATGTTCCATGCGTCTCAACCGCAGCAATGAGAATTGCCTAAACGAATTTCTTTATTGTGTATGGTCTGGCAGGATCGCTGTCGACTTGATGTCGAAACTGACTCTTCACTTGCCTGTAGTCCTTCAAAATGATGACCTCTACGATGTTCGTCAACGGCCGCAAAGATGAGCCTCTCAAGACCGGCCTAGTTATTGAAGTCGATCGGGATCCCCAACCTGTTTTATTACGAATTACGCACGTCTTCGACCAAACCATCTACGTGATGCCTGTTTCCACACCGAACATGGCACGCCTCGCTGTCCGTCCTTCTGCGAAGCGTCGATCTGACGTAATACGAAACCTAAAAGCTGGTACCTGGCGTATCGGTCGTGTACCACTTCCTCAAGCTTTTCTTGACTCATCGTCAGCAGATCGAAGCATACGAGCCACGATAGACGGTGCATTTTCTATAATCAAACCGCTTGTCGAGCAGTTTGATAATGAAGTGAAACTTGCCCGCTCTACATTTACTGTTCTCATAAATCGAAGGGCAGAAGAGCTACAAATTAGTCCTGTCTCACTTCGAAGACTACTACTTCGATACTATTATTTTGGGCGAGTTAAGAATGCACTTTTACGACTACGGCCTGGCCACCCAATTGGTATGCAGCGTCCCTCTTCCAACTGTGGTGGATCGGAAACTAGCCCAAATCTTCCTACCCCCAAACGAAGGGGTCGGCAACCTGTCGAAGCGGAAACGCTCGGTCTAAATACTTTTGTTGTAACGGACGAAGATGTCATGGACATGACTGACTGTCTGGAAGCGCTAGCCGAAAAGGGCCGCACAACCCAAACTGCAGCGCATCAGAAATACATGGAACTCTACTTTTCTGTGCGCCATTCAGAAAAATATGCGGCCTACTTAGCAAAGAAATGCCCATTGCCAGTCACACTTCGCCAGTTCCGGGACATCACAAGTAGCAACGTTGTACTTAAGCGTGATGTCATCGAGAATGTCGCAGGACAAAGCCGAAAAGCGGCGAAAGGTTCTTTGCTTGCAACGGGACCGGGAGAAGTATATGAAATCGATGCGACTGGTGGTCGCATCTTCCTTGTAGACAGTAAGGACCAAAATAAAATAATCGGCACGCCAATAATCTACCTCATAATTGACCGATGGAGCCGATTTATTGTTAGCGTTTATGTCACTCTTCGGCCACCATCTTGGGAAGAAATTCGTTTCGCCTTACTGATTGCATTCACGTCGCGAAAACGCCGCTTCACAAATTTGGGACTAAACATCGACGAGGACCGATGGCCTCGAGGGAAAGTTTGCGCGCGTCTAGTTGTCGATCGTGGTTCTGAAATGATTTCTGGCGCAATGCTTGACGCAGCAGTAGATGGTCTACGTATCGAAACCGAAACGCTGCCCCCTCTCTGTCCAGATGGGAAAGGCGTTATTGAGCGCGTGAATCGTGAACTGAAGCGCAAAATGGCACAGCGAGGAATTAAAGGCGTTTTCGCTGACCGCCCTGAGGATCCAAAGACTAAACGCGCCTTCAAAGCCGCAAAGGGCGCAGGCATCCATACACTACGCGAGTTGTATTGGGCGCTGATCGATATGACTGATTCTCATAACAACAGTTCACACAGTAATCTAGAAAAGCGAGCCATTCTTAAGCGCGCAGGGGTAAGGCCAACGCCTCGTGACGCTTATCTCTGGGGCCTTGAGAACATTACTGGCATTGCGAGCCCGCCGTTAGAAGAAGCAGACTATCAACGCCTTCTGCTGGGAACTGACAAGGCAAGCCTCGCAAACAGCGCCCTCACTTACCGGGGCCGAAGGTATGTCCCAATGAACGCCGCAGCCGAACGCCAAGCACATCTTTCTACCTCCAGGCGCCGGGCCGTGGATATAAAAGTCGACTACTCAGATCCAGTCGAACTCTATGCTCCTAACGGTGATCATGAATGGCCGTTATGGCATGTAGACGCTGCCGGGCTGCAGGAACTTCAAGAGATCACTCTGGAAGAAGAAGACCATCTCGCAAAAAATCATCGGCTTCTTGTAGCGATAACACGCAATGATACTTTCGTCGAGAACCAGCAACGCTCGCCGATACCCTTCCGCAAGCCTAGTGGAGAAAACACTTCTACAGCAAAGACCACAGCTGTCGACGCTACATTACGACGCATGGCCGAGACAACGAAGATTAAACGCGCACTCATTGGGAAGCCAAACGTGAGTCCTGCAGCGTCATGCGCAGGACACTAGAACCTGTCACATCGGCAAGCGGCTCAAGTTGGCAGGAGATTGAAAAGCGCGAGCGATTAGCGACCATTGAACGTCAACGAAGGACGAAGAAATGATTACGTACACCTCCATTCCAGCAAATTATAAGCCGACTGGCGTTCGTCGTTTCGATGGCAACCCTTTCATTGAGGCTCTCCCATCTCTAGAAAGATCGAAAGACGAGATTCTTGAT
>NZ_JBIMES010000040.1:0-8404 GCF_051262535.1 Massilia sp. CMS3.1
AAGAAAAAACCCGCTCAGCGATCTGAGCGGGTTTTTTTCCGTCCACTCGCCCTGCGTTGACCTTCACGCAAGCTGGCACTATAGTCGTGGATTGATCGACCTGCTCTCCGAACACGATGACCACGCTCTCACAATCCGCCGGAGACCTGTTTCGCCATGTGGCGGCTGATAAGGCGGCGTCGTACCGGGCGATCATGGACACCTTCGCGGCTGCGAAAAGGCAGTTCAGGCTGCAATTGCGCCCGGACGAGGTGCAGATCGAAGCGCGATGGCCTGGCGCCACACCCTCGCTCGATGACATTCAGCACGCCTTGTCGCAGCTGGCCGACTGGGGCAATTTGCAAGCGCATCCGGATACGGCCCGCGTCTCGAGCGTCGAAGATTTTTATCGCGCGCGATTTCTCTACCGGCTCTCGCTCGGCGGCGAGGCAGTCGAGGCGGGCCTGGCGGTATTTGCACGGACCCTCGCGCGCCAGAGCGAATTGCAGACGGTGGCCCTGGAAGATATCCTCACGCAACTCAATGCACTGTTGGCACTGGCGGCCGAAGCCGCCCCGGACCAGGCCAAGGTGCACACCGCCTTGCGCGATCTGGTGCGCGTCTTCGACGGCCTCGCCGACAATGCGCAGGCGTTCATGGCCAGCGTCGCCCGCACCATCGAGTTGCAGCAGGCGGACGTGCAGGCCGTGATCGCCTTCAAGCAGCGCCTGATCGACTACTTGCAGCGTTTCGTCAGCGACCTGGTGGGGCGCTCGGGCGCGATTGCCGGCCGCCTGATCGAGCTCGATGACCGGATCGAACCGCTCCTGTTGCTCGCTGCGCAGCGCGAACGGCGTGATGCGGCGCCCGGCGAAGAGCCCGAGCAGCAGGCCGCCCTCGCCGAGCGGGTTGCAGTCTGGCGTGAGCGCTGGCGTGGCTTGTCGCGCTGGTTCATCAGCGATGGTCATATCCAGGCGCAGTCGGAACTTTTGCGTGCAAAGGTGAGGGCGGCGATCCCCCAGTTGCTCGCCGCAGTAGCCAGCCTGAACGAGCGGCGCAGCGGGCGCAGCGACCGCTCGGCCGACTTTCGACTCCTGGCGCGCTGGTTCGCCGATACCAACGACGACGCCGAGGCGCATCGCCTGTGGCGCGCCTCCTTCGCACTCAATCCCGCCCGCCACTTCAGCCTGCAAGCGGACACCGCCACCTCCGACCCGGTTCCCGCATCCACCGCCTGGGCTGACGCGCCGCCGGTGCGCGTGCATCCGCGCCTGCGCGAGCAGGGCGAGATGACACCGCGCGGCGCCGCGCCACATGTCCGTGCGCGCGACACCGAGCGCGCCATGCTGGCCGCGCGGGTGTCGGCCGAGCGCGCCCAGATCGACGCCGCGCGCGCGATCCTCACCACCGGCCAGGCGGCCCGCCTGTCGGAACTGGGTACACTCGATGCGCAGGCCTTCCGGCTGTTCCTCAACCTGCTCGG
This sequence comes from Massilia sp. CMS3.1, assembly GCF_051262535.1. Classification (NCBI taxonomy): domain Bacteria; kingdom Pseudomonadati; phylum Pseudomonadota; class Betaproteobacteria; order Burkholderiales; family Oxalobacteraceae; genus Massilia; species Massilia sp. CMS3.1. The sequence continues at coordinate 1,463 of NZ_JBIMES010000040.1, forward strand.
CGAGGCCCTCGTCGTCCAGTCGCGTCCGGACGCCGAGGTATCATGCCAGAGTGCGGACGGCCTCTTGCAGATTCGCCTGGTGCCGCTGGAAGCCGGCAGTACCGCCAGCATCCAGACGAGTTTCGGCACCTTCACCGGGCGCGATCACATGTTGACGATCACGGCGACGGGAGACGCGCATGGCCGCGCCTGAAGGCGGCGCAGGTACGGCCGACGCCGCACAGGTCAAGGACGTACTCACGCGCCACCGCGAAGACGAGCGGCGCGACGCCTTGCGCGCCTTGTTGATGTGCCCCCTGATGACCGCGGCGCATCCAGCATTTCATGCCGTGCGCCGCCATGAACGCGAATTGCGCGACTGGTTCTCGCAAGCCGCCGGCTGGATCCTGCATGTCGAGCGCGATTGCGCCCGCCTGTACAAGCGGCCCGCTGACCTGGGCGACGCCACGCGCGGCGCGGCTGACTTCGACCGGCGCCGCTACATCCTGTTTTGCCTGGCCTGCGCGGCCCTGGAGCGCGCCGACCCGCAAATTACCTTGCGCACCCTGGGCGAGAAGCTGCTGGCCCTGGCCGCCGACCCGGAACTCGGCGCGCGTGGCTTTAGCTTCACGCTCGACAGCCACCATGAGCGGCGCGAACTGGTCGCGATCTGCCGCTACCTGCTGTCGCTCGGGGTGCTGCTGCGGGTGGCAGGCGACGAAGACGCTTTCGTCAGCAAGGTCGGCGACGCCTTGTACGATGTCCGGCGCCGCGCGCTGGCCGGCTTGCTCTCGGCTGCACGCGGCCCCTCCACCTGGGCGCCGGAGCACGCGCCGGTGCACCTCGACGCGCGCCTTGCCGCCCTGACCGAGGAATTCACGCCCGACAGCGACGAGGGGCGCCGCACTGCGATGCGCCATCACCTGGCACGCCGACTGCTCGACGATCCGGTGGTTTATCTCGACGAGCTCGATGACCGCCCGGCCTTGCGCGCCTATTTCCAGAACCAGCGCGGTGCGCTTGCCGCGCGCCTCGGCGAGGCCACCGGCCTGGGCGCCGAACAGCGCGCCGAAGGCCTGGCCCTGGTCGACGACAGCGGCGAATTGACCGACGTCGCCATGCCGGCGGCCGGCACCGCATCGCACGTCACCTTGCTGGTTGCCGAATTCCTGGCCCAGCCCGGCCGCGCGGACCGGGATGGGCCGATGAGCGAGGCGGCGGTCGCCGACGCGGTGCGCGGCATGATCCCCGAATACGGACGCTACTGGGCAAAAGCGGCGCGCGAGCCCGGCGCCGAAACTGAACTGGCGCGCAACGCGCTGGCGCGGCTCGAGATGCTGCACCTGATACGGCGCGACGTCCGCGGGGTGTATCCGCTTCCGGCGCTGGCCCGATTTGCACTCGGCGACGCCGAACCGGTGGCGCGCAAGCGCACCGTAACCAAGGGCGCCGAGCGCGCCCAGGATGGTCTTTTCTGATGCCCGATTCCCTGTTTTCGACCGCAGCCGCACCTGCGCTGCCGGCGCTTCCCGAACCGCTCCGGACGCGCTGGCAACCGCTGCGTACCGGCCTGGTCGAACTGTTCCACTACGATAGCGAAGAGTTCTGGTTCCGCGACGGCCACCTGCTTTTACGGGGCAACAATGGCACCGGCAAGTCGAAGGTGCTGTCGCTCACGCTACCCTTCCTGTTCGACGCCAGCATCAAGTCCTCGCGCATCGAGCCCGACGGCGACGCCACCAAGAAAATGGCCTGGAATCTGCTGCTTGGCAAACATGAGCGGCGTATCGGCTATACCTGGATCGAGTTCGGACGCATCGCCGAAGATGGCCAGCCACGCTACCTGACGCTCGGCTGCGGCATGTCGGCAGTCGCCGCCCGCACCCAGGTCGACACCTGGTATTTCGTCACCGAGGGCCAGCGTGTCGGGCGCGACCTGTGGCTGATTAACGAACAGCGCGCGGTGCTGGGCAAGGAACGCCTGGCCCATGCGCTCGACGGCAGCGGCCAGCTGTTCGATACTGCGCAAGCCTACCGGCGCGCCGTCGACGAACGCCTGTTCCACCTCGGCGAAGCGCGTTATGCGGCACTGATGGATACGCTGATCCAGCTGCGCCAGCCGCAGCTCTCCAAAAAGCCCAACGAAGACAGTCTGTCGAACGCGCTGACCGAGGCGCTGGCGCCGCTGCCGGACGAATTGCTGGCCGACGTGGCGGAGGCCATGAACCAACTGGAAGAGTATGGCCAGCAGCTGGCCGAACTGAATGAGCTGGCAAAAGCGATTGGTCAGTTCAACCGGCGCTACCGCCAGTACGCACGGGTCAACGCCCGGCGCCAGGCGCGCGTGCTGCGCGCTGCCCAGACCGGTTTCGACAAGGCCAGCCGCGACCTGAACGAGGCGCGTGCAGCCTGCGATGCGGATGTTCTCGCCGAGGCCGTCCGGCGCCAGGCGCTCGAAGCGGCCGAGCAGCAGCAACTGCGCGACCGCGCGGCGCTCGACGAGATGCAGGCCGATCCGCTTATGCGCGACGCCAACCGCATCGACGAACTCGAGCGAAACCTCGCGGTCCGCACGCGCGAACTGTCGATGGCGGACTCTGCGCTTCGCGACGCGCGGGAACGGCAAGCACGCGACGCCGAGGCATTGCGCGGGTACGCCGAGCGCGCCGATGCAGCGTGTGTCTCGCTTGCACAGGCGGTCGCTATGTTCGAGGAGGCGGGCCATGCGGCTGGCCTTGCCGGTCGCGACGACTTCGTCTCGGCCACGGCCAGTTTCGCCCAGCCCGACACCCTGGCTGGCCTCGACGCGGCCCGGTACGAGCAGATTCAGCGCGCGTTGCGCAAGCTCGCTCAGCAACGGCGGGCCGAGCTCGCCGTGGTCGAGGGCCGCCTGCGGCAGCTCGATATGGCCGCTCAGGCGCGCGAGGCGGCACAGGGCAGGCGAGACGAGAGCGCCGGCGATCTTGCCGATGCGGCGGCGCGGGTCGCGGCCAGTGAAGCGGAACTGATCGCGCAGGCCGACCAGATGGTGGAAGCATGGGGAGCGCACGCGGCAGGGCTGCGCGAACTCGCGCTCGACAGCGCGGCGGTGCTGCCGGCATTGGCCGACTGGACCCGTACCCTGGACGGCGAAAATCCGGCCCGCAGCGCGCTGATGCGCTCCCAGCACGACAGCAGCATGCAACTGGCGCAGGAAGAGGCGGCCGTGCTGGCGCGCCGCGCGGTTCTCGCTGAACAGGCCAACGCGCTGGAACAGGAGCGTGGCCGGCTCGCACAAGGCGAAGACAGCGCGCCACCGGCGCCGTATCCGCGCGACCCCGCCGCACGCCCGGCTGGACGACCGGGGGCGCCGTTCTGGCAACTGGTCGAGTTCCGCGACGCGGTGCACGACAAGGCAGTGCGCGCCGGGCTTGAAGCGGCACTCGAAGCCGCCGGTCTGCTTGACGCCTGGGTCGGTCCGGACGGCGCCATCGACGCCGCGGCGGGCACACCGGTATTCGATACGCTGCTGGGCGCACGCGCGCCGCAGCCGGAATCGCTGGCAGCCTGGCTGGCACCGTCGCAGCCCGGCGCAGTCGACACGTCACACGTCGAGCGATTGCTCGCGTCGGTCGCTTGCTGCGCCGAGGACAGCGGCGCCGAGGCCTGGGTCGCGCCGGATGGGCGCTTTCGCATCGGTCCGCTCGGCGGCGCCTGGAACAAGCCCAGCGCCGAATATATCGGTGCGGCCAGCCGGGCCGAGGCCCGCCGGCGCCGGCTGGAGGAGATTGGCGTCATGCTGGCGGCGCTGGCGCAGGAACAAGTCAGGCTGGCAGCCGCACTGGCACTGCTGGCCGAGCGGCGTAGCCGGGCATCGGCGGAGTGGGATGCGGCGCCGCCGGACACCGCTTTACGTAGCGCCCATGTGCAGGTTGGTGCGTTCGAGCGTGAACGGCGCCAGGCTGCCGAACGACTGGACTCGGCCAAAGCGCGCCTGGACGCCGCGGCCGAGTCCTGGCGCACGGCGCGCAGTGCGCTCGAACGCGATGCCGACGATCTGCAACTGCCGCCGGCCGCCGATGCGCTGGCGGCGGTGTCGGCTGCGTTGGACGCGGCCGGGCAGGCACTGCAAGAGCTGCTGCTGCACGCCCAGCAAGTTCGGCACGCACTGCCGGAACGGCGCCGCCAGGAGGAGCGTGCCGACGAGCGTAACCGGGATCTCGCCGGCCGCCTCGGGCAGCACGCGCGCTGCGTGGAAGCGCTTGGCGACGCCGAGGCCCGCCTGCACGCGCTGCGTGAACGCGTCGGCGCGCAGGTAAACGAACTGACGGCGCGGCTGGCGGCAGTACGCCAGGCGGTGCTCGACGCAGAAGGGGCGCTCAAGCTTGGCCGCGCCCAGCTTGGCGCAGCCAGCGAGGCCCGCGCGCGCAGCGAACAGCGGGCCGAGAATGCGGCAGCTACCCTGGAACAACGGACTGCGCTGCGTCACGATGCGGTGCACGGGCTCGAGCAATTTAACGCCACCGGACTGCTGGCCGTCGCGCTTCCCGAGCTGGAGCTGCCGGGGGCGCCATGGAGCATCGAACCGGCGCTCGGCGTGGCGCGCCGCGCCGAGCAGCTGCTGCAGGACGTCGAGGCCGAGGATGCCGACTGGTCGCGTGTACAAAGCGCGTTTTCGCGCGACTATTCCGATCTGCTGACCGCGCTCACGGCGCTTGGTCACCAGGGCCAGGCCCAACCGAGCGACCACGGCATGATCGTCACCATTATTTACCAAAACCGGCCCCAGCGCCCGGACCTGATCGAGGCCGCCATCCGCGCCGAGATCGCGCAGCGGCACGAACTTCTGACTGCGCGCGAAACCGAGGTGCTGGAAAATCACTTGCAGGCCGAAGTGGCGGCGGCGATCCAGCGCCGCCTGCAGGAGGCGGACCGGCGCGTGGCAACCATCAATGCCGAACTGGCCAAACGCCCGACCTCGACCGGTGTGCGCTTTCGACTGCTGTGGCAAGGGCTGGAGGAGGGCAGCGAGGGTGCCCCGGTCGGGCTGGACGCGGCGCGCAAACGCCTGCTCAATACCATCTACGACGCATGGTCTCCCGAAGACCGGCAAGTGGTCGGCCGGATGCTGCAGAGCCGGATCGAGGCGGAGCGCGTGCGCGACGACGCCGGCCGCAGCGGCAGCTTGCTCGAACTGCTGGCGCGGGCGCTTGACTACCGGCGTTGGCATCGCTTCCGGGTGCAACGTTGGCAGGACGGACAATGGCGGCCCCTGTCGGGTCCTGCTTCCAGCGGCGAGCGCGCGCTTGGCTTGACGGTGCCGCTGTTCGCGGCGGTGTCGAGTTTTTATACCCATGCGGGATCGCGTCATGCGCCGCGCCTGGTGTTGCTCGATGAAGCCTTTGCCGGCATCGACGACGCCGCACGCGCGCATTGCATGGCCCTGATACGCGAATTCGACCTGGACTTCGTCATGACCAGCGAGCGCGAATGGGCCTGTTACGCTGAACTGCCGGGGGTCTCGATTTGCCAGCTGCAGCGGCATGAGGGCATCGATGCCGTCTATGTGTCGCGCTGGAGCTGGGATGGCCGCGCGCGCCGGCTCGAAGAAGATGGCGCACGCCGCTTTCCGGCGGTGGCCGACGCACCTGTGAACGAATGAACGACGCCGACGCAAGACTGGTGCGCCTGCTGGGCGGCGCAGCCCTGGCCGGGCTGCGTACGCGCTTGCGCACGCGTTATGGACGCGGCCGCAGCGCCGGCGTCGTCACGCTCGCCGATCTGAATGCAGCAGAGCGTGACGCCCTCGCTGGTCTGCTGGGCCGGCGCCCGAGCGATGCCGGATCGATGCGCTTCGATATCGCCGAACTGGACGCGCTGCTGCGCAATGCCGGACTGGCGACGTCCTTGCGGCACGCGCTCGAACTGCTCGACGGGCCGGTGATTGACCTCGCCGCCGCACGCGCCGAAGCTGCAAGGCAATGGGACGCGGTGCGCAGGATGACCTCAGACCCCGGGCTGCGCGCTTTCCTGACCGACGGCCGCGGCCTGGGCCTCCTCAAGCGCCTTGCAGTACGGCTGCCGGCCGCGGAGCAGCTGGTCGGGCGGGTGCAGGCCGTGCTGGCGCAGTTGCCGGCGGCAGCCGTCACGCGTTCCCAGTTGGCCGCACAGTTGCTAGGCGACGCACACGCACTCGACCCGGGCAGCCCGGTCGCGACCATGGTGCTGGCGGTCCTTCGGCATGGACGTTCGGGCGAGGAGGGAGGGGAAGGGGAGGAGACCGTCCGCGAACTGTGGGCGGCGGCAGGTGTGATGGTCAACGAGTTGGCGCGCCCGGTGCTGTTCCTCAACCTGCCTGCCAGCGCGGATGGGATCGTTCCAAGGGGCGAGCCGGCCTACCTGTCGCTGCGTGCGCTGATGCGCTCGCCACCCGTCTGGAAGGTCGCGTCGCGCGACGTGTTCGTTTGCGAAAACCCGAATCTGGTGGCGATCGCCGCCGACGCCCTCGGGTGTGATTGCGCGCCGCTGGTGTGCACCGATGGTATGCCCGCGGCGGCTCAGCGGGCGCTTCTGTCGCAACTGGCCACGGCGGGTGCCCGCTTGCGCTATCACGGCGACTTCGACTGGCCGGGAATTGCCATCGCGAATATCGTCACCGGCATGTTCGGTGCGGCGCCCTGGCGGTTTTTCGCAGGCGACTACTGTGCGGCGCTGGAGAGAAATGCCGGGGCCACTCGTCCACTCATCGGCAATGCGGTCGACGCCGGGTGGGATGGCGCGCTGGCGCAGATGATGCAAGCCCATCGCAGGGCGATCGACGAAGAGGCACTGGCCACCGACCTGCTTGGTGATCTGGATACACGTCGCTGAAATTGGCCTTGCAGGATCGCGGTCTGATTTGCTATGATTCGCCTCCTGCTGAAAACGACAACGAAATCAAGTAGTTGTGTTGACAGAAGGAAATCGCAGACTCTGCGGTGTAGC
>NZ_JBIMES010000041.1:0-8279 GCF_051262535.1 Massilia sp. CMS3.1
TCGTCGTCCGAAATGAGTCGGTTGCTAACGGAGTAGATGAATTTAAAAAAATTTTTAAAGAACCTGAAGAAATCCGTAGACGACCGGTCTGATTTGTTTTATGATGGACTCATGGCTAAAGCACTCACAACTGATACTTCTGACACCCGTAGCAATATTGTCGCGGTCGGGCAACGGATCATGGCCGGAAAGGGTTTCTCGGCCGTGGGGCTCAACGAAATCCTCGTAGCGGCTGGAGTTCCGAAGGGATCGTTTTATCATTATTTCGGCTCGAAGGACGCGTTTGGTGAAGCCCTGCTGGCAAAGTACTTCGAGGATTACCTGGCCGGGATGGACGTCACGCTCCGCCAGCCGAATCTGACAATGGCTGAGCGGATAGTGAACTACTTCCATGAATGGCGCTCGAACCAGTCTTTCGAAGACTGCGAGGGCAAATGCCTGGCCGTCAAGCTTGGGGCTGAAGTGGCCGACCTGTCTGAGTCGATGCGTCTGACTTTGAAACAAGGCACATCGGGCATTGTGGCCCGCCTGGCCGGCGCTATCGAGGAAGGCGTCGCTGACGGATCGATCATGCCAGAGGGCAATGCGAAGCAAATAGCAGAAAGCCTGTATCAGCTCTGGCTCGGCGCCAGTATCATGGTCAAGATTGCGCGCGATACCTCACCGTTTGACGCTGCCATGACTACCACAGAGTATATGCTTCACCTAGCCCGCTAAGCAGGACAAAGACCGAACGCTTCCCCCGGAGCGTTTTTTTCGAAACACTTAGTATACGACTGGTCTACTAAAAACACCACTAAGGAGCTTTACCATGAATATTCTGATCGTACTGACCTCGCATGACACTCTCGGCAACACAGGCCGCAAGACCGGTTTCTGGCTCGAAGAGCTGGCTGCCCCTTATTACGCACTGAAAGAAGCCGGCGCGAAGATCGTGCTGGCCTCGCCCGCAGGTGGACAGCCGCCGCTTGATCCGAAAAGTAACGAACCAGGTTTCCAAACCGACGAGACCTGCCGCTTCGAAGCCGATTCGGCCGCAAAAGAGCAGCTCGCCAATACCGTGCGCTTGGACAGCGTCTCGCAAGCGGACTTCGACGCCGTGTTTTATCCAGGCGGCCACGGCCCACTGTGGGACCTTGCCGAAGACAAGAACTCGATCGCGCTGATTGAATCGTTCATCGCCGCGAACAAGCCAGTGGCGCTGGTGTGTCATGCACCTGGCGTGCTGCGCCACGTCAAGAACGCTGACGGTACCCCGTTGGTTCAGGGTAAGCAGGTGACCGGCTTCACCAACACCGAAGAAGCCGCCGTCGAACTGACCGACATCGTGCCGTTTCTAGTGGAAGATGAACTCAAAGCGAAAGGCGGCATCTTCTCGCGCACCGACGACTGGGGTTCGTATGTCGTTGCCGATGGTCTGTTAATCACCGGGCAGAATCCAAGCTCCTCGGCGGCCACAGCCGCCAAGCTGCTGGACACCTTCTCCCGCGCCGCCTGAGAGGACCATCGTGTCGAATCATCCTGCCCTGTTCGCGCCGCTGTATTTAGGCGGCAATCAGCTGAAGAACCGCATCGTGCTGCCGCCGCTTACGCGCCAGCGCGCTGGACAACCGGGCGACGTGGCCACCGACCTGATGGCGCAGTACTACCGTCAGCGCGCCGGCGCGGGCCTGATCATTACCGAAGGCACGCAGATCGATGCACGTGGAAAAGGTTATGCGTGGACGCCTGGTATTCACACGGCGTCCCAGATCGTCGGCTGGCGCAAGGTCACCGAGGCCGTGCACGCCGAGGGTGGCGTGATCTACGCCCAGCTATGGCATGTGGGCCGTGTCTCGCATCATGACCTGCAGCCCGGCGGAAGCGCGCCAGTCGCGCCATCGGCGATCCAGGCCCGTAACGTCAAGGCCTTTATCGAAACTGGTCCCGGTGCTGGCAAGCTGGTTGAGCCGCCAGTGCCGCGCGCGCTGAGCGTTGCAGAGATCGGCGAGATTGTTGGACTGTACGTGCAGGCGGCCCGCAACGCCTTAAAGGCCGGTTTCGATGGGGTAGAGATTCACGCCGCAAATGGCTATCTGGTCAACCAGTTCATCTCGGCCCACGCCAACCACCGTACCGACGAATATGGCGGCTCGCTGTCGAACCGGCTGCGCTTCCTGGACGAGATTGTGCAGGCAGTAGGCGCGGTTGTGGGACCCGAGCAGCTCGGCGTGCGTTTCACGCCTCTGTTTTCGAGCACCGATGAAGACCGCGTCTATATCGGTCTGGTCGAGGATGATCCGCATACGACCTACCTGGAAGCCATCGCCTTGCTCGAACGCGCCGGTGTCGGTTACCTGTCGATTGCGGAAGCTGACTGGGAAAACGCGCCCGACTTGCCGCCGACATTTCGCCGTGCTGTGCGCGAGGCCTTCAGCGGAAAAATCCTGTACGCGGGCCGCTACACAGCCGAGAAAGGCGCACGGTTGATCAATGCGGGCCTGGCGGACCTGATCGCCTTCGGCCGGCCGTTCATCGCTAATCCGGATCTGCCACAGCGCATTGCCAATGGCTGGCCGCTCAATGCGCTCGACCCGAGCACGCTGTACGGCGGCGCCGAAGTCGGTTTGACCGACTACCCCACGTACTTATCCAGTATTGAAGGAGAAGCAGCATGAACCAGGGCATTCAAGGAAAGGTCATCCTGATCACGGGTGGCGGCACGGGTATCGGCGCCGAAGCAGCGCGGCAGCTGGCTGAACGCGGCGCTAAGGTGGCGATTGCCGCACGCCGCAAGGACAAGCTCGATGGCGTGGTCTCCCAGGTCACCGCTGCTGGCGGTTCTGCTCGCGCCTATCAGCTCGACGTCACCAACAAGCGCCAGGTCGAGGCAGTGGTCGCCGCCGTCGTCGCCGACTTTGGCCGGATCGATGTCGTGGTCAATAACGCCGGCCTAATGCCAATCCGTCCAATGGCCGAGGTGAATACCGACGAATGGGACGCGATGATCGACGTGAACATCAAGGGGACGCTATACGGCATCGCTGCTTCCCTGCCGCGCTTCTTGGCGCAGGGCAGCGGTCACGTCATCAACCTCAGTTCCGTCGCCGGTCTAAAGGTCTTCGCGCCCGGCGGCACGGTGTACTCGGGCACGAAATTCGCCGTGCGCGCCATCTCGGAAGGCTTGCGCCACGAAGTCGGTGCCGCGATACGGGTTACCTCGATCGAGCCGGGCGCCGTCGAAAGCGACCTGAAACACAGTACTTCGGGCGGCGCCACCGAAGCTGTCCTCGACTTCTACCGCCAAGCTATCCCGGCTGCCTCGGTAGCGCGAGCGATCGCCTTTGCGATAGAGCAGCCACACGATGTCGACATCAACGAAATTGTCCTACGCCCAACAGCGCAGGAATTCTGAGGCTGCATGGGCAGCCATTCATCATCACCTAACAGGAGATTGATCATGCGTGATAACACCAATACCCTCGATCCGGCAAGTCTGTTCGCCGGTCCTTATTTCCTGAGCATCGCCGGCAAACTGGTCGCCGCCGAGGCGACTTTCGACGTCGCCAATCCGGCCACTGGCCAGACCCTTGCCCAAGCGCCCGCCGCGACGGCGGGGCAGCTCGACGAGGCCATTGCCGCGGCCAAGAAAGCGTTTAAAGGCTGGTCGCGACTTGAGCACGCCGAGCGTAAGGCGTACCTGATCGCCTATGCCGACGCGCTGCAGGAGCACCGCGACGAGCTGGCCCGTCTGCTCACGCTCGAACAGGGCAAGCCGCTGCGCACCATGGCTGAACCGGAAGTCGACCAGTCGATCTCGTGGATCCGCCAGATCGCCGACCGCCCGATTCCGGTCGAGATCATCGAAGAAACCGACAGCCACATCGTTGAGTTGCACCATACCCCGCTGGGCGTGGTCGGCGCCATTACGCCATGGAACTTCCCGGTGCTGCTGGCCCTGTGGAAGGTCGCCCCGGCTCTTATTACCGGCAATACCATGGTGATCAAGCCTTCGCCCTTTACCCCATTGACTTCACTGCGCTTCGGCCAGATCGCGCAATCGGTGCTGCCGCCGGGCGTGCTGTCGGTGGTCTCGGGCGGCAATGAACTGGGCCCGCAAATGACAGCGCATCCGGACATTGCCAAGATCAGCTTTACTGGCTCGACCGAGACCGGCAAACACGTGATCCGCTCAGCCGCCGGTACAGTGAAGCGCCTGACGATGGAGATGGGCGGCAACGACGCGGCCATCGTGCTGCCGGACGCCGACTGGGAGTCGATCATCCCGCAACTGTACTGGGGTGCCATCGGAAACTCAGGCCAGTGGTGCGTGGGCATCAAGCGCCTGTACGTGCACCGCTCGTTCCAGCAGCAGTTCGTGAAGGCCTTCGTTGACTACGCCGTGCGCCAGAAAATGGGCGACGGCCTGGACCCTGAAGTGACTGTTGGCCCGGTGCAGAACAAGATGCAGTTCGAGAAGGTCAAGACCTTCCTGCATGACATCAAGGTCCAGGGTTACAAGATCGCCCTTGGCGGAGAGATCGACGAAAGCAGTCCCGGCTACTTCATTCCGGTGACCGTGATCGACAATCCGCCTGAGCAATCGATGATCGTTCAGGAAGAGCAGTTTGGTCCGATCGTACCGATCATCGCCTACGATGATGTCGACGACGTGATCGAACGCGCCAACGACAGCCCGTTCGGCCTTGGTGGTTCGGTGTGGGGGCGCGATACCAAAGCTGCTGTTGCGGTGGCCAACCGACTCGAGACCGGCATGGTCTGGGTCAACGAGATCCACACCCAGGGGGTGGACATTCCATTCGGTGGCCACAAGCAGTCCGGCCTCGGTACCGAGCATGGCGTAGAAGGCCGCCAGCTCTTCACTAATCCAAAGGCTGTCCTGATCCATAAGTAATTTGTCACGGCGGTCCGGCGTAGTCCGGACTGCCACTTCCTGGAACACCTTCCTATGACTACTTCCGCTAACGCACGCCCTGGTCTACCGACGAATGGGACGCGATGATCGACGTGAACATCAAGGGGACGCTATACGGCATCGCTGCTTCCCTGCCGCGCTTCTTGGCGCAGGGCAGCGGTCACGTCATCAACCTCAGTTCCGTCGCCGGTCTAAAGGTCTTCGCGCCCGGCGGCACGGTGTACTCGGGCACGAAATTCGCCGTGCGCGCCATCTCGGAAGGCTTGCGCCACGAAGTCGGTGCCGCGATACGGGTTACCTCGATCGAGCCGGGCGCCGTCGAAAGCGACCTGAAACACAGTACTTCGGGCGGCGCCACCGAAGCTGTCCTCGACTTCTACCGCCAAGCTATCCCGGCTGCCTCGGTAGCGCGAGCGATCGCCTTTGCGATAGAGCAGCCACACGATGTCGACATCAACGAAATTGTCCTACGCCCAACAGCGCAGGAATTCTGAGGCTGCATGGGCAGCCATTCATCATCACCTAACAGGAGATTGATCATGCGTGATAACACCAATACCCTCGATCCGGCAAGTCTGTTCGCCGGTCCTTATTTCCTGAGCATCGCCGGCAAACTGGTCGCCGCCGAGGCGACTTTCGACGTCGCCAATCCGGCCACTGGCCAGACCCTTGCCCAAGCGCCCGCCGCGACGGCGGGGCAGCTCGACGAGGCCATTGCCGCGGCCAAGAAAGCGTTTAAAGGCTGGTCGCGACTTGAGCACGCCGAGCGTAAGGCGTACCTGATCGCCTATGCCGACGCGCTGCAGGAGCACCGCGACGAGCTGGCCCGTCTGCTCACGCTCGAACAGGGCAAGCCGCTGCGCACCATGGCTGAACCGGAAGTCGACCAGTCGATCTCGTGGATCCGCCAGATCGCCGACCGCCCGATTCCGGTCGAGATCATCGAAGAAACCGACAGCCACATCGTTGAGTTGCACCATACCCCGCTGGGCGTGGTCGGCGCCATTACGCCATGGAACTTCCCGGTGCTGCTGGCCCTGTGGAAGGTCGCCCCGGCTCTTATTACCGGCAATACCATGGTGATCAAGCCTTCGCCCTTTACCCCATTGACTTCACTGCGCTTCGGCCAGATCGCGCAATCGGTGCTGCCGCCGGGCGTGCTGTCGGTGGTCTCGGGCGGCAATGAACTGGGCCCGCAAATGACAGCGCATCCGGACATTGCCAAGATCAGCTTTACTGGCTCGACCGAGACCGGCAAACACGTGATCCGCTCAGCCGCCGGTACAGTGAAGCGCCTGACGATGGAGATGGGCGGCAACGACGCGGCCATCGTGCTGCCGGACGCCGACTGGGAGTCGATCATCCCGCAACTGTACTGGGGTGCCATCGGAAACTCAGGCCAGTGGTGCGTGGGCATCAAGCGCCTGTACGTGCACCGCTCGTTCCAGCAGCAGTTCGTGAAGGCCTTCGTTGACTACGCCGTGCGCCAGAAAATGGGCGACGGCCTGGACCCTGAAGTGACTGTTGGCCCGGTGCAGAACAAGATGCAGTTCGAGAAGGTCAAGACCTTCCTGCATGACATCAAGGTCCAGGGTTACAAGATCGCCCTTGGCGGAGAGATCGACGAAAGCAGTCCCGGCTACTTCATTCCGGTGACCGTGATCGACAATCCGCCTGAGCAATCGATGATCGTTCAGGAAGAGCAGTTTGGTCCGATCGTACCGATCATCGCCTACGATGATGTCGACGACGTGATCGAACGCGCCAACGACAGCCCGTTCGGCCTTGGTGGTTCGGTGTGGGGGCGCGATACCAAAGCTGCTGTTGCGGTGGCCAACCGACTCGAGACCGGCATGGTCTGGGTCAACGAGATCCACACCCAGGGGGTGGACATTCCATTCGGTGGCCACAAGCAGTCCGGCCTCGGTACCGAGCATGGCATAGAAGGCCGCCAGCTCTTCACTAATCCAAAGGCTGTCCTGATCCATAAGTAATTTGTCACGGCGGTCCGGCGTAGTCCGGACTGCCACTTCCTGGAACGCCTTCCTATGACTACTTCCGCTAACGCACGCCCTGGTCTGCCCCTTCGGCCAGCCTTGCTTGCTGCCCCGCTAACGATGAGCGCGGCCATACTTTGTATTATGCTTGTAGCGCTGCAACTGCGGCCCGGAATTGTCTCTGCCGGTCCTCTGCTACCGTCGATCATCGACGAATTTGGCTTGAGTCACACCCAAGCCTCGCTACTGACCGCGATACCTACTCTCATGATGGGGCTGTTGGCACTGCCTGCACCGCGTCTCGAAGCGCGCTTCGGGCGTGACCGTGTCATCGTTGGCGCCTTGGCTCTACTTGTCATCGCCACCTCCATGCGAGCTTTTGCCGATAGCGCGCTCGTCCTGTTTCTCACCACTGCCGGCATCGGCGCGGGCGTCGCTGTCGCTGGCGTCCTGATCGCTAGCTTCGTCAAGGCGAGATTTCCAGGCCAGGCGGCAATTTTCATGAGCCTCTATGCTACTTCGCTCGCCTTTGGTAGTACGTTGTCGGCTGCCGCTACTGGCCCGATCGCCGTCGCCGCGGGCTGGCGCTATGCGGCGGGCGGCTGGGCACTTCCCGCAACGGTGGGCTTGCTAGCCTGGATCACTGTGGCAAGGCGTATGCCGGTACCCCATGCGCTCGCGCCCATCCGACCGCGCATACCTATGCCGTGGGCCAGCCGCACCGCGTGGCTGATCGCCATCTTCTTCGCCTGCAATAACTTTGTGTTTTACGCGTTCATCGCTTGGCTTGCGCCAATGCAGATTGAGGCGGGATACAGTGCCACCGACGCCGGCCTGGTGCTCGCTAGTTTCACAGTCGCTTTCATGTTGGCCAATCCGCTGTTCGGTTTCCTAAGCCGCAATCACGACCGGCGCGTGTCGCTGGCCGCCAGCGCAGGTATTGCGCTGCTCGGGATCGTGTTGATGCATTCCGCATTGTCCGCGTATATCGTCGCAGCAATTATTGCATTCGGCACCGGCGGTGCGTTCTCGCTAGCGATGATGCTGCCGCTGGACAATACGACGACACCGGAAGAGACCAGTAGCTGGAATGCGTTTGTCATGTTGGTCAGTTATACAATTGCCGCCGTCGGGCCGCTTGCCGTCGGCCAACTGCGCGATGCGAGCGGCGACTTCGGCTCGTCGGTGTGGATGATCATGGCGGTGAGTGGCGTGATGCTAGCAACAACGCCTTTCCTGCGGCCGCTCGGTCTCAAAACAGCCACCCAATTCAACCCTGCTCGTCGTCCCTAAGGGAAAGCCTTTTCAAAACGGCAGGCAGGCAGGCACGTTTGAGGAAAGCGACCCTCTTCTGTTAATTTCTACTT
>NZ_JBIMES010000042.1:0-8173 GCF_051262535.1 Massilia sp. CMS3.1
ACTACACCGCAGAGTCTGCGATTTCCTTCTGTCAACACAACTACTTGATTTCGTTGTCGTTTTCAGCAGGAGGCGAATCATATCAAAGACGTTTGGCGTCCGCAAGTACCCGCGCTGAATTCTTTCGGCAGGCGCCTAGGCCCGCTTCATACGGTAGGTAACGTCGAGTCCGATGCCGCGGTAGCCGGCGAATGCACTGGCACTGTCGAAGATCGGTTCGCAGTTCACTTGCATGTACTGAACGGTGCCGTTGGTGAGCGTGCGGCTGTAGATAAAATCGAGAAAAGGCTCGCGATTGGCGATCTTCTCGGCCAGCTCCATGCGCTGCTGTACATTCCAGCCCGCTGCCTCCAGCTCTTCCACCGTGGCGTTCTGACCGATGCCGAGCATTTCTTCGACCGGCCCCGAGAACTGGGTCAGCTTGCCGCTGGCATCTTGCTCCCAGTACCAATCGGACGACAGTTCGGTGAAGCGCTGGAAACGGGCCTCGCTCTGGCGTAACTCGGCCGTGCGTTCGAGAACCTTTTGCTCGAGCACCAGGTTCTGGTCGCCCAGCTTGCGGTACAACAGGCGCACCTCCAGCATGTTGCGAATACGGGTCTGCACCTCGACAAAGTCGAAGGGCTTGCTGACGAAATCCTTGGCGCCGGCCTGGAGGGCACGCAGCTTGTGTGCCGGCTGGGCGGTCAACACCAGCACGGGGAGGTAACTCGCAACCTCGATCTCCTTCAACGCTTCCATGACTTCGAAACCATCCATCTCCGGCATCTGCAGATCGAGCAGGATCAGGTCGAACTGCGTGTCCGCATGCAGGCGGGCGACTTTGCGCGGCTCCTGGGTGGTCGTGATGTTGGTATAGCCCTCGTTGCGGAGCATGAGCTCGAGCAGCATGACATTGGCTTCCTGGTCGTCGACGATCAGGATGCTGGCATTGAGTATTTCGGAGACTTCTAGCATGACAATTCCTTGGATTCCTGGTGGTCTTGACTAGCCGGTCGTGGTGCTTGACCGGATCGGATTTCAGCTGCGTGATGCAATGCCACGTCGAGCGCATCCATGAACTCGCGCACGCGGATGGGCTTGGTGAGATAGCGGAAAAAACCCGCCTCGAGCCCTTTTTCGATGTCGCGCGGGACCGCATTGGCGGACAGCGCCAACACGGGGATATGGGCTGTCGCCGGGTCGTCGCGCAACACTTTGAGTGCGCCATAACCGCTCATTCCAGGCAGATTGATGTCCATGAGGATCACATCCGGCAGGTAAGCGCGCGCCAGTTCGATGCCGAGGTAAGCATCGATGGCCGTCACCAGCTTCAAGTCGCCACGACGTGCGATCAACTGCTCTACCAAAGCGAGGTTGGCGGGATTGTCTTCAACGTACAACAGGGTCGGCTGTTCGCCGCTTTCAGGCGCTTGCAGCAGACGACGTTCGAGCGCAACTTCCTCGATATTGTCCAGGGCCGGGGCCTGCGCGGACGCAAATTCGACCCAGAACACCGTGCCCACGCCCACGGCGCTATCGACGCCGATCGTTCCGCCCATCAGCTCCACGAGCTGCTTGGTGACAACCAGGCCGATGCCGGTACCCTCTTCCCCGCTGTCTTCCTGGCCAAGGCGATTGAAGGGCTGGAACAGTTGCGCCAAATGGTCGGCCGACAGTCCTGTGCCCGTGTCCTTGACGCAGATGCGTACGCGCTCCGTGCCGCTGGCAACGCACTGGACGATCACGCTGCCTCCGCTGGCGTTGTATTTGATCGCGTTCGACAGCAGGTTGATCATCACTTGCTTGACCCGCGTGCGATCGGCGTGGATATAGAACACCTTGTCGAAACTCGGGAAGGTCATGGAGATGCCACGCTTGGTGGCCTGGGGCTCGATCATCCCTTTGCAATCCTGCAGCACGTCGGTCATCGACATCGGCTCCTGGGACATCGTCACCTTGCCCGACTCGATCATCGCCAGGTCGAGGATCTCGTTGATCAGGCGCAGCAAGTACCAGCCACCCTTCAGGATCTGGTCGATCGAACGCTGCTGGCGCGGCGGCGGCGGCGGCACTTCCGACGCCATCAGTTGGGCAAAGCCCAGCACGGCATTGAGCGGGGTACGCAGCTCGTGGCTCATGCTCGACAAGAATTCCGACTTGGCACGGTTGGCCTTCTCGGCCGCCTCCCTTGCTGTTTGCAGCTCGACGTTGGTCTCCTGGAGCGCGTGTTCAAAATGCTTGCGCTCGGTAACGTCGCGGGCCGCGGCAAAAACACCCTGCAGTTTGCGGTCACGGTCGTGGAAGGTGGTGGCATTGAACGACACCACCGTCTCCTTGCCGTCGCGCGCAAGCGCCGTCAGTTCGTAGTTCGTTACCTTACTTTCCCGTAGCACGCGGGTGATCGCTTCCCCGGCACGCTGGGGCTCAGTGAAACAACTCATGAAGGGCGCGCCGATCAGCTCATCCCGGGTGCGGCCGGTCAGCATCTCCATTTGATGGTTGACGTCGCTAATCGTGCCACATGGATCGGTCGTGATCAACGGGTCGATATTCGATTCGATCAGCGAGCGCGTATAGAACTGCTGGTCGCGCAGGCGTTGATCGAGCAAGGCCTGCTCGGCTTCCACCTGCTTGCGTGCCGTGTTATCGGTGCCGATCAGCAGGAAGCCGATCAGCCTGCCGTCCGGGCCGTGCAAGGCCGTCACCGAGACCAGCGCGGGAAGGCGCGTACCGTCCGCGCGGATATAGGTCAAGTCGTAGATATCTTCGATACCGCGCATGGCCTTGTACACCAGGGCTTCGAAACCGGGCCGGATCGCCGTGGTGAACTCATCGCTGAGTGCTCCAGCACGCACGATCAGCTCTTGCGCATCTGAAATGTCGGCGGGTGTGAGCTTGTCGACCACGTCGGCCGCCTGATAGCCGAGCATGCGTTCGGCGCCGACATTGAAAATCTGGATCACGCCCTGCGCATCGGTGGCGATACTTGAAAAATTCACACTGTTAAAAATGGCGTCCTGCAAGGCGCCGGCTTTCAGCAAACGCGCTGCCGGCGTCGCCGACTGGCGAGCAGCTTGCAGGCGTGCCTGGCGCTTCGCGAGGAGCAGCAGGCCGCCCAGAAAACACAGCAACAAGCCGATGCTGACAAGGACGTGCACGGCAGCGCGATTGCCGCTGTCTTCATGCACGAGTGCGATCACACCCACCCACAGCAATACCAGCAGGGTCGCGGCGAAGCCGATCGCTGTCAGCCTCTCGACCGATGAATTTCTAATGACAGACATGATGAGTCCGGTAACGGAAAGATGAGCGCCGCCCTGGCGCGAAAGGTGACGGCAAACTGCGCGTCAGGCAGTCCGGATTGCACGCGGCGCAGGCTGGCGCTGTCGCACGTCCGACAACAGCCGGCCAAATTCCTTCTTGACGACGCCGTAGCATTCGCACACGTGCTGCTCCAGGCCGGCGCGATCGAGCACCGTGATGTGGCCGCGCCGGTAGCTGATATGGCCACGCGCCTGCAGCCGCCCGGCCGCTTCGGTCACGCCTTCACGGCGCACGCCCAGCATGTTCGAGATCAGTTCCTGCGTCATGGTCAGTTCGTTCGACTGCAGGCGGTCGAGTGTCAGCAACAGCCAGCGGCACAGTTGCTGCTCCACCGTATGGTGGCGGTTGCATACCGAGGTCTGCGACATATGGGTAAGCAGTGCTTGCGTATAGCGCAGCAACAGGCGCATGACCGGGCCGGCGCGGTTGAATTCTTCCATCAGGATTCGCACAGGCAAGCGGTAACCGTAGCCGCCGGTCTGGATCACGGCCCGGCTGAGGGTGCTGCCGCCGCCCATGAAGAGCGCTACCCCCAGCATGCCCTCGTTGCCTACTCCGGCAATCTCGGATGAGCTGCCGTTTTCCAGCAGGTAATGGAGCGAGATGATCGCCGTCGTCGGGAAGACAACATGGTCCAGCGTGCCGCCGGATTCGCACAGCACGTCGCCGAGCCGCAGTGGTACCGGCAGGAGGTGCGGGGAGAGGCGGTCGAACTCGGCGTCAAGCAGGGCGGCGAGCAGGTGGTTTTGGTTTGGATCTTGCGTATGGGGCATACCGGGATTTTCGTGCTGAACTAAAGCAGATGGTCCGGAAGAGTAACACGGACAGGCGAATCAGCCTTTCCTATCTTGCGCGGTGGAAAATATTTATTGCTATACGCTAAATATCTGTTGCTGTGCGTGGTAACGAACAGAGAATATAATTCTTATGGGCAATAATTCTTTCCGGAAGTGCACTGAGTCCCTATAATCGACGACAGCACGCTGCACAACCGCGTCCTGTCGGTCGTTGCAGTCATCCTGAGCAACACCAGATCACCAATTAATCCGACTCACCTAAAGAAAAACAGAACCATGAAATCTTCAATCAAATTCGCCACCCTGATCGCCCTCGCCTGCGCCACCATGATGTCCGCCCAGGCGGCAAGCCTTGATACGGCACCGACTGGCGGCAATTTCGTCAATCCGGACTGGGCCAACAGTGCCTGGTACATGGGCGCCGGCGTCGGTCAGTCGCGCGCCGACATCGATGAGGCACGCCTGCGCCGCAACCTGAGCGCTAATGGCGCCAGCGTCACCAGCTTCAGTGCCGACGAACGCGACCTTGGCTTCAAGCTGTTCGCCGGTAAGCAGCTGAACAAGTATTTCGCGGTCGAAGGCGGGTATTTTGACCTGGGCACCTTCGACTTCGCGGCCACGACTTCCGGCAATGGCGCACTCAGTGGAGAAACCAGATTGCGCGGCGTGAATCTCGACCTGGTCGGCCAACTGCCCTTGACCCACCGCTTCTCGCTGCTGGGCCGCGCCGGTGTGCAATATGCGAGGGCAAACACCCACTTCAGCGGCAATCGACTCAACGCCGTGACCAGTCCGAATCCGCCGAGCGGAGGCCGCCGCGGCGCCAAGCTCGGCCTTGGACTGGAGTACAAACTGAGCGAAGCATTGGCGCTGCGCGCGGAAGTGGAGCGCTATCGGGTGAACAACCTTGTCGCTCAGCGTGGCGACGTCGACCTGGCCTCCCTGAGCCTGGTGTACAAGTTCGGCCGTCCAGCGGCCACGGCGGCCATCGCGCCGGTCGCGGCGCCGCAGGAAGAGCTGCGTGTCGTTCCAGTGGCACCTGCTCCGCAGCCGCAGCCGGTGTCGGAAAAGGTGTCATTCGCAGCCGAAGCCCTGTTCGACTTCGACAAGGCGATTGTCAAGCCGGAAGGCAAAGTGGCACTCGATGATTTGATGGCCAAGCTGCAGGGCATGAACACCGAAGTGATGATTGCCATCGGACACACCGACTCGGTCGGCTCGAACGCGTATAACGAAAAGCTCTCGTTGCGTCGTGCCGATGCGGTCAAGGCCTACCTGGTGTCGAAAGGGCTGGACCAGGCGCGTTTGTACACCGAGGGCAAGGGTGAAGCACAGCCAATCGCGGACAACGCGACTGCCGAGGGGCGCGCGAAGAACCGCCGCGTGACCATCGAAGTGGTTGGCACCCGTAGCGTCACCCGCTAACTCAGCGTTTATCCTGAAAAGACCGCCCGGCGCAAGCCGAGGCGGTCTTTTTTATGCCGGTCGGGATAGCGTGGTGGTTCCCTGGACGTTGCATTGGCCTACGAAATAGCTTGCATCTATCGATAACTTTAAATCAATTTGCTTTATATTTTGAATGAGAATCACTATCATTTGCTCCTGAGTGTGAAAGACAGGAGCAGTGATGATTACCGCAGCAAAAAGAACCAGCCAGGTCGCTCTCCATATGGGCATCGCTTATGCACTTGCCTACGCAGTGACCGGATCGGCCGTCTTCAGTGGCCTGGCGGTGCTGGTCGAGCCGGTGATCAATGTTTTGCTGCTACCCTTGCATGAAGGGGCGTGGGCACACTGGCGCGGCAAAGCGGGTGATGCGCGCTCGCGTTACATGACGCTGGCGGCGGAAAAGCTCAGCCAGACCGGACTGCATGCAGGCGTCGCGTTCGGTGTCATGTACGTCGCAACCGGATCGGCAGCACTGGGCGGCATCGCGGCGCTGCTCGAACCAGTGTGCAATGTGCTGGTGCTGCCGCTGCACGATCGTCTGTGGGACAGCCTCGAGCGCGCCGTGCAGGCAAAGCTCCCGTTGTTATCGCGCCCTATCGCCACATGATGAACGGAAGCATTCCCCATGCGGCCAGCACGATCGTCCACTGCGCCACTGCAAGCAAGGCGGCGCAATCGAACGCCGGTTGCCGGATTGTCCCGCGCCGCATCAGGAGCCATACCAAGCCATAGGCGATGCCAAGCGGCAGTGCACAGGAAGCCAGTGCAAGCAGTCCGCTTGCCATGCTGAGGTCACCCATGGCCAGGAAAGGCTGACTGAAGAAGAATGGCAGCGGCGCGAACAGCATGAGGACCGACACCAAGGGCACGGCCAGAGTACTGCTGCTCCTCAACCTGCCGCGGGCCAGCAGCCACCCTCCCCTGAACAGGACATAGAGCAGACCAATTGCGCCAAGCGCGGCGCTGGTCCACAACCACAGCATCTTTGCCAGCGACACGTTGCGATACGTGCGCAGGCCGTCGCTGAGCATGCGTTCACCGTTCGAGACGAACAGCACATGCGAGGGCGCGATCCGGCCCCCGGCCTGAAACAGCATGCCGCCGGCCGGGAGCAGACTCGCGTGTTTGCCCTGCAGCGGCGCGAGCTGCAGCAGCGCGCCATCCCAGCGGACATCGACGGCATTCAAGACAATATCTACCCAGGCCAGGCTAGCGACTGCATTCCAGGCCGGTACGTAGATGCCAGTCCAGTCCGCCATCCCTGCCGGTGCCGACGCCTCAACGCGGCGTACCAGTGGCGGGGCCAGTCTCAGGGCGCCGATCAGGGGCTTGTTGAGCTTGTCGTAATCGGCTTCCTCGACATCCGCATTCACCGCGACGAAAAATGCTTTGCGCTCATGTGGATACAGGCAAAACATCGCGCGAAAGCCGACGCTGGTGCCGGGGTGGCAGTCGCCGATCACTTGATGGCGGTCGCGCGTCGCGAGCGCGAGGCCGTGGCCGACAGGCAAGCCGGCACGCGCAGCGTCGGTACCATGTGCGCCGCTCAGCAGACCCAGAATTGCGGGCGCGATGAAGGGGCGGCCCTCCACTGTGCCGTCGCTCATCAGGAATTGCGCCAGACGCCCCATGTCGGCGGCAGTCGTCGTGAACTGGACGGGTGGCCGCGCATAGATCGGCACGGCCGGGTGGGCGACGTCGTTCTCGAAATGCCCCATCGCCAAGCGGGGGTCGGCGTCGGGGCCGGCCTGGACGGTAAAAGCAAAGGTGCTGTCACCCATGCCGAGCGGGCGCAACAATTCGGCATCGAGGTGGCTTTCATACCGGTTCTGCGTCACGGCTTCGATGACCATGCCCAGCAGGTGGTAGCTCATATTCGAATAGGCGTACCGCGCTCCCGGCCGGGAGCTGATGTTTAATGGGGATTCGCCCAGCGCTGCAGACAGGGGCGTGTCGGCACCTGCGCGCAGGGTGAACATTTGGAAAAAGCGGAAGTTTTCCACGCCCGCTGTATGCTCGAGCAGATGGCGCACGCGAATTGGATCTGTCGCCGCCCACGGATTATTCAACTGCACCGTCGGCAGCAAGGTCGCCAGGTCGGTATCGAGCGTCAACTTGCCGGTCGTGACCAGGCGCAGTACGCCGATTGCCAGGACAGTTTTTGCGACTGAGCCAACGTGAACGCGGGTCGTGGGCGTCATCGCTTGACCGGTCACTGCATGTTGTACGCCCGCGGCGCCAGTCACGATGCCGGCATCGGGCGTCACCAGGGTCCATACCGCACCGTTCAATTTTTCGGATTGGAGATGACGGGTCATCTCGGCTTGCAGAGGGGTGGGAAGGTTGTTCTGGCCGGCAGCAATGGCGGCTCTGGCGTTATCTGTCCGGGTAAAGCCAAGTAACAGCAGCGGGACCAATACGGCCGTCACGAACATGCGGCTTGCTGGGCGTTCGAACATCCGGTTTCCTTATCTCGTCTTTGAGAGGAAATCCTAAAGTGGTAGAGGATAAAGACAGGGAGGTTTGCGATGGAATGCAAAATAGCGCAGCTGAACTGCAGTCGAGAAATGAAGAAATTAAACGCCCAGAGCAAAAAACCCCACCAGGATCACCTGGTGGGG
>NZ_JBIMES010000043.1:0-7637 GCF_051262535.1 Massilia sp. CMS3.1
AGTAGCTACCCTCGCGCTACCGCGTGTCTTGGCATTGTCGTGCGTAGTGACCGAGAGGGAAGCCGGGCCATTCAGACTAAAATCAGCGTGTCGTTTTTGACCGCGTCTTTCGTTCTTCGCGTACTTTTTTTTCCGCACAGTACAAGATTGCTTGATCGAAAGGTCAACGCCGTTCAGACTACCGGTTCATCATTTGGAGCCACACCATGAACATCGTTGAAGAGCCTGTAGTAGACTTCGATTCACAACTGCTGTTGAATGCTCTTACGGCCCTGGGCCAAGGAGATTTCAGCGTTCGCGTCCCGACTGGCCTGGCCGGCGCGAATGGCTCGATGGCTGTCATTGTCAACGAGATCATGGAAACAAGCGCCCAGCGTGAGCGTGAGCGTGAGCGTGAGCGCGCCGCGGAAGATGCGCTTGATTCGCGCCAGCTCGTCACTGCCTTGGTCGCGCTGCGCCGCGGTGATTTCTCCGTTCGGCTGCCGTCCGACCTGACTGGCATGCATGGCAAGATAGCCGACACGCTCAACGAGATTATTGAAAATTCTGACAAGATCGCGCAAGAAATCGTCAGCGTCAGTCGCATCGTCGGCCACGATGGCCGCCTACTTCAGCGCGCGACGCCGCCTACCGTTGGCGGCGGCTGGGCCACCATCATCAATTCTGTCAACGCCCTGATCGACGACCTGGTGCGGCCGACCACGGAAATGGCACGCGTCATTGGCGCCGTGGCGAAGGGCGATCTGTCCCAAAACATGGCATTGGAAGTGGATGGCCGCCCTTTGCGTGGCCAGTTCTTGCGTGCGGCGACCACCGCCAACACCATGGTGGACCAGTTGTCGTCGTTTGCCTCCGAGGTGACGCGGGTGGCGCGGGAGGTGGGTACCGAAGGCAAGCTGGGCGGCCAGGCAAACGTACCGAACGTGGCCGGCACCTGGAAAGACTTGACCGACTCGGTTAACTCAATGGCCGGCAACCTCACGTCGCAGGTGCGTAACATCGCGGAAGTGACTACGGCAGTGGCAAACGGCGACTTGTCCAAGAAGATCACCGTCGACGTACGTGGGGAGATTTTGCAGCTCAAGGACACGATCAACACCATGGTGGACCAGTTGCGGTCGTTCGCATCGGAGGTTACCCGGGTGGCGCGCGAGGTGGGTACCGAGGGCAAGCTCGGCGGCCAGGCTTACGTGCCGGGCGTGGGCGGCACCTGGAAGGACTTGACCGACAACGTGAACTTCATGGCATCTAACCTGACAGGGCAGGTTCGCAATATTGCCGAGGTGACGACAGCGGTGGCGAACGGTGACCTTTCCAAGAAAATCGCAGCCGATGCCAAGGGCGAAATCCTGCAGCTCAAAGACACGATCAACGTTATGGTGGACCAGCTGTCATCCTTTGCTTCGGAAGTGACCCGCGTCGCGCGCGAAGTGGGTACCGAAGGGAAGCTGGGCGGGCAAGCGCAAGTCAAGGGCGTGGGCGGTACCTGGAAGGACTTGACCGACTCGGTGAACTCGATGGCCGGCAACCTCACGGGCCAGGTGCGTAACATCGCTGAGGTAACGACCGCGGTAGCAAATGGCAACCTGTCGAAAAAGATTACGGCCGATGCCAAGGGCGAGATTCTCGAGCTCAAGAATACGATTAACGTGATGGTGGACCAGCTATCCTCGTTCGCTTCCGAAGTCACGCGGGTGGCGCGCGAAGTCGGCACCGAAGGTAAACTGGGCGGCCAGGCGCAGGTGAAAGGCGTCGGCGGTACCTGGAAAGACTTGACCGAGAATGTCAATTCGATGGCCGGTAACCTCACGCGCCAGGTGCGTAATATCGCGGAGGTGACCACGGCAGTGGCCAACGGCGACCTGTCGAAAAAGATTACGGCGGATGCCAAGGGCGAAATCCTCGAGCTGAAAGACACGATTAACGTCATGGTGGACCAGCTGTCCTCATTCGCCTCCGAGGTGACACGCGTCGCGCGCGAGGTGGGTACCGAGGGTGAGCTGGGCGGGCAGGCCAACGTGCCGGGCGTCGCCGGAACCTGGAAGGATTTGACCGACTCCGTCAATTCGATGGCGGGTAACCTGACCGGGCAAGTACGAAACATTGCGGAAGTCACGACGGCGGTGGCGAATGGCGACTTGTCCAAGAAGATCGCTGCTGACGCCAAGGGCGAGATCCTGCAGCTGAAAGACACGATCAATGTGATGGTGGACCAGTTGTCCTCATTCGCGTCGGAAGTCACGCGCGTGGCGCGAGAGGTCGGCACCGAGGGCAAGCTGGGCGGCCAGGCAAACGTGCCCGGCGTTGCCGGTACTTGGAAAGACCTGACCGACTCGGTCAATTCGATGGCAGGTAACCTCACTGGCCAGGTGCGAAACATTGCCGAGGTGACGACTGCGGTGGCAAACGGCGACTTGTCCAAGAAGATTGCGGCTGACGCCCAGGGCGAGATCCTGCAGTTGAAAGACACGATCAACGTCATGGTGGACCAGCTGTCTTCGTTTGCATCGGAAGTGACGCGCGTCGCGCGCGAAGTGGGTACCGAGGGCAAGCTCGGCGGCCAGGCGCAGGTGAAAGGCGTGGCGGGAACATGGAAGGACTTGACGGACAACGTGAATTTCATGGCGTCGAACCTGACCGGCCAGGTCCGCAACATCGCCGAGGTGACGACTGCGGTGGCAAACGGCGACTTGTCCAAGACGATTACCGCCGACGCGAAAGGCGAGATTCTCGAGCTGAAAAATACGATTAACGTCATGGTGGACCAACTGAACTCGTTTGCGTCAGAGGTGACGCGTATGGCGCGCGAGGTGGGTACCGAAGGAAAGCTGGGCGGCCAGGCGAACGTGCCGGGTGTCGCCGGCACTTGGAAGGACTTGACCGACTCCGTGAACTCGATGGCGGGTAACCTTACAGGCCAGGTGCGAAACATCGCCGATGTGACGACCGCGGTGGCAACGGGCGACTTGTCGAAAAAAATCACGGCTGATGCAAAGGGCGAGATCCTGGAGCTGAAGAACACCATTAACGTGATGGTCGACCAGCTTTCTTCGTTCGCATCCGAAGTGACGCGTGTGGCGCGCGAGGTTGGTACGGAGGGCAAACTGGGTGGCCAGGCGCAGGTGAAGGGCGTCGCGGGTACCTGGAAGGATTTGACCGACAACGTGAACTTCATGGCGTCTAATCTGACTGGTCAAGTACGTAACATCGCCGAGGTGACCACTGCGGTGGCGAACGGTGACTTGTCCAAAAAAATTACTGCCGACGTCAAAGGCGAGATTCTCGAAATGAAGGACACCATCAACGTGATGGTGGACCAGCTGTCTTCATTCGCATCGGAAGTAACGCGGGTGGCGCGGGAGGTGGGTACCGAGGGTAAACTTGGCGGTCAGGCCAACGTGCCCGGGGTCGCGGGTACCTGGAAGGACTTGACCGACTCGGTTAACTCGATGGCGGGTAACCTGACTTCGCAGGTCCGTAACATTGCCGAGGTGACCACGGCTGTGGCGAACGGCGACTTGTCGAAGAAAATTACGGTGGACGTGCGCGGCGAGATCCTGCAACTCAAGGACACGATTAACACTATGGTGGACCAGTTGCGCTCCTTCGCGTCCGAAGTGACACGGGTGGCGCGCGAAGTAGGTACCGAAGGAAAACTCGGCGGCCAGGCAAACGTGCAGGGTGTGGCGGGCACATGGAAGGATTTGACCGACAACGTCAACTTCATGGCGTCCAACCTGACCGGCCAGGTGCGTAATATCGCCGAGGTGACCACGGCCGTGGCGAACGGCGACCTTTCAAAGAAAATCGCGGCCGATGCAAAGGGCGAGATTCTGGAATTGAAGGATACGATTAACGTGATGGTGGATCAGCTGTCATCCTTCGCCTCGGAGGTGACCCGGGTCGCGCGTGAGGTGGGAACCGAAGGGAAACTCGGCGGCCAGGCGCAGGTGAAGGGCGTTGGCGGCACCTGGAAAGACTTGACCGAGAACGTCAATTTCATGGCGGCCAACCTGACCGCGCAGGTGCGGGGTATCGCAGGCGTCGTTACCGCCGTCGCAAACGGCGACATGAAGAAAAAATTGACCGTTGCGGCGCAAGGTGAAATTGCATCGCTTGCTAACACGATCAATGAGATGACCGATACGCTGGCGGTGTTTGCGGACCAGGTGACGTCCGTGGCGCGCGAGGTCGGCGTCGAAGGAAAACTGGGCGGCCAGGCCAGCGTGCCAGGCGCATCCGGCACCTGGAAGGATTTGACCGAAAACGTCAACCAGCTGGCGGCAAACCTGACTACCCAGGTGCGGGCAATCGCAGAAGTCGCGACCGCGGTGACGCGCGGCGACTTGTCGCGTTCGATCCAGGTCGAAGCGCGCGGCGAGGTGTCGGATCTGAAGGACAACATCAACGAGATGATTCGCAACCTCAAGGAGACGACGCAAAAAAATGCCGAACAGGACTGGCTCAAGTCGAACCTGGCGCGCTTCACCCGCCTTCTGCAGGGCCAGCGCGATATCGAAGAGGTTACCAAGCTGATCCTGTCGGAGCTCGCACCGCTGGTCTCGGCCCACCATGGCGTATTCTTCATGATGGACGCTGACGGCGAGAAGCCACGCCTGAAGATGATCGCCAGCTACGGTTACCGTCCGGATAACGCGCTGCCGACTTCCTTTGCTCCGGGTGAAGGACTGGTGGGCCAGTGCGCCATCGAGAAACAGCGTATGTGGCTGACCAATGTCCCGCGCGACTACATCGTCGTTTCCTCGGGTCTGGGTTCAGCGCCGCCGACCAACATCGTGGTGCTGCCGATCCTGTTCGAGCAGGAGGTCAAGGCGGTCATCGAAATCGCATCGTTCGAGCGCTTTACGCAAACCCACATGGGCTTCCTCGACCAGCTGATGGGCTCCATCGGCGCCGTCCTGAACACGATCGAGGCGAACAGCCGTACCGAATCGCTGCTGACACAGTCGCAGTCGCTTGCGCAGGAATTACAGCAAACTAATCAGGAGCTGGCGGAGAAAGCACGCTTGTTATCTGACCAGAATAGCGAAGTGGAACGCAAGAACAGCGAGGTCGAACAGGCCAAGCTGGCGCTGGAAGAGAAGGCGACCCAGCTTGCGCTGTCGTCCAAATACAAGTCGGAATTCCTTGCCAATATGTCGCACGAGTTGCGCACGCCGCTGAATTCGCTGCTGATCCTGGCGCAGCAGCTCGGGGAAAATCCGGTCGGCAACCTCACGCCTAATCAGGTCGAGTACGCCAAGACAATCCATGGATCGGGCAGCGACTTGCTTACCCTGATTAATGACATCCTCGACCTGTCCAAAATCGAGTCGGGCACCGTCACGCTGGAAGTGAGCGAATCGCGCTTCCCGGTACTGGCAACCTACGTCGAGCGGACATTCCGCCACATGGCCGAGGCCAAGCTCGTCAAGTTCTTCATCCAGCTCGATCCGAGCCTGCCGCTGGCCATGATGACCGATACCACGCGTTTGCAGCAGATCCTCAAAAACCTGCTGTCAAACGCATTCAAGTTCACCGCTAATGGCGAGGTGACATTACGCATCGGTCTGGTCGAAAGCGGCTGGTCCCAGGACCACTCCTTCCTCAGCCGTGCCGAGTCAGTCGTGGCATTTTCCGTCACCGATACCGGCGTAGGTATCTCGGCCGATAAGCTGCAGCTCATTTTCGAGGCTTTCCAGCAGGCTGACGGCAGCACGGCGCGTCGCTACGGTGGCACAGGCCTGGGACTTTCGATTTCGCGCGAACTAGCCAGGTTGCTTGGTGGAGAAATTCGCGTCACAAGCGTCGTTGGAAGCGGCAGCACCTTTACCCTTTACCTGCCCTACAACCATGTCGGCTTCCATACGTATCAGCCTGCACATGAACATACCGAGCCGCGGATGTACGCTGAGCACTACGCGCCTGCCTTCGTGCCGAATGCGCACATTCCAGGCGTCCTGACGCTTCCATCGAGCAGCAGCAACCCGCAGGTCAATGTGCATGATCCCGACCTGGATGACCGCAACCTGATTCTCGCCGGCGACCAGTCGGTGCTGATCGTTGAGCACGACGCGGCTTTCGCCAACGTCCTTCTCTCGCAGACAAGGGCGCATGGCCTGCGTGGCATCGTGGCGTCTTCCGGCGAATCGGTCCTAACGTTGGCGCGCGATTACCTGCCGATTGCGATCCTGCTGGACCTGGATTTACCGGATACCGACGGGTATATGGTGCTCGACCGCCTGAAGCGCGATCCGGGCACGCGTCATATCCCGGTACATGTCATGTCGAGCATGCGTGAACGCGAACAGGCACTGCGCCAGGGTGCGATCTCCTATCTGAACAAGCCCGTCAAGCCGGAGCGCCTCGAAGGAGAATTCAACCAGATTCAACGCTTCATGAGCCAGACGCGACGCAGCTTGCTGATCGTCGAGGACGACGAAGTGCAGCGGCGCGACATCATGCAGCTGATCGGCGAGTCAGATTTGGAGCTCGTGTCCGCCGACACCGGCCGCGGTGCGCTCGATCTCCTGCGCGAGCGTCGCTTCGATTGCATGGTGCTTGACCTGAGCCTGCCCGACATGGATGGCTTCGCTGTGCTGGAGACCATCAGCGAAGATCCATCACTGCGTGACCTTCCGGTCGTGGTGTACACCGCGGCAGAACTGAGCCGAAAAGAGGTTGCCAAGCTAAAGCGCTTTGCCAAGACCATTGTCGTCAAAGATGCCCGTTCGCGTGAGCGACTGCTCGACGAAACGGCTTTGTTCCTGCACCGCTCCCCCGCACGCCTGCCCGACGAGCAGCGCCGCATGTTGGAAAAGGCGCATGCCGCCGAGGGTGACCTGGCCGGTCGCAGCGTACTGGTAGTGGACGACGACTTGCGCAATATTTTCGCGCTCAGCACCGTACTCGAGCGCTACCAGATGAAGGTGCATTTCGCCGAGAACGGCAAGGACGGTATCAAGATGCTGGAAGAGACACCGGGTATCGAGATCATATTGATGGACATTATGATGCCGGAAATGGATGGCTATGACACGATGCGGGCGATTCGCAAGATCGCTAAATTTAAGTCCCTGCCGATTATTACGCTTACCGCCAAAGCAATGAAGGGCGATC
The DNA here is from genome assembly GCF_051262535.1 of Massilia sp. CMS3.1. Taxonomy (NCBI): domain Bacteria; kingdom Pseudomonadati; phylum Pseudomonadota; class Betaproteobacteria; order Burkholderiales; family Oxalobacteraceae; genus Massilia; species Massilia sp. CMS3.1. The sequence goes on from NZ_JBIMES010000043.1 coordinate 7,120, forward strand.
GCGACAAGTGCATTGCAGCCGGCGCCAGCGATTACATTACCAAGCCTGTCGATGTGGCCCAGCTCCTGTCCCTGATGCGCGTATGGCTAGGTCATTGAGCGCAAAGGACTTCACTGAAAACGACGCGGTCGCAATGTTGGAGACCGAGTTGTTTGCGGAGGCCGCGTATCGTCAGTACGGGGTCGACTTGCGCGGGTTCGAGCGAGAATGGCTATTGGGCCGGCTAACGGCATTTAACGAGGGTCGAACGACAGGGAGCATTTCGGCACTTCAGGGGGATATGCTGCGTGACGCGTCTGCGGCACGCGAGGCCTTCAGTTTTGTCAGCGCAAGCGACAGTACTTTCTTTACCAAGCCAACGTCTTTCATGGCATTGCGCTCTGCCGTGTTGCCATTGCTGCGATCGGTAAGCTGGCCAGTATTGTGGATCGCAGAATGTGCTGATTCTGCGTTCCTGATCCAGCTCGTCATCATGCTTGAAGAAGAAGGGCTTTTGTCGCGAACTGAACTGTTCGTGA
>NZ_JBIMES010000044.1:0-7394 GCF_051262535.1 Massilia sp. CMS3.1
TGGACCGCTGGATTTTAGGGCCGAGGCCTGAAAAAGGGCCGGGAAACGGCGCCATTCACACTTGGCCGGCGACATTTCAAGCGCTCCGCTCGCCGACGCTGTGAAAATCACCGGTTATTCGAGGTGCCCCAAAGCATCGCTGATTCACGTGGATGCGCAGCATGCGGGCAACCCCAGTTGGCGGACGACCGGCACCTTTGACTTTCGGATAGAACGGCTAGACAAGGTTGTACAACTTGCCCACGTGGTCACGCTGTCGATCTCAGCTAAGGAACGGTCACGCCGCGTCAGTTTTTTCTTACCCGCGTATTCGAGGTCGGAAAAGCTCTTCTGCATGATCGAAGGCGGACCGTGGCGATGTCGTTACCGGCTCAGGTCGGCCCACCGCAGGGAACGGTGTCTGATGAGTTAATCGGTGCTTCCCTAAGGTTCGCCTTGAATTCGTCCTCCGCACTGACTATCCTGAGCTGATAATAGTTTTTGTCGTTAAATATGCGCCTGTGTACATACGGCAGAAGGGCAGCGCCTGCTCAGATCGGACGTCCCGAAAGGTATGATCAACGTAGTTTCTTAGCAGAAACGCAAAAGCCGCTATTGCGAGCGCTTAAACAAGAGCACTGGTAACTGACGTACCTGTGACTCGTTGCCCTCGATACGAAATGCGACCAGAGGACTTCGATTGCATCGTCAGCGTAACGCACAGATTCAGAGGCAACAAGGACGACGCCTTGGCCGGTTTGTACAAGCGCTTCGTACCCTCACGAATTAAAGATCTGTGGAACTTTAGGAACGAAGGAGCTTTGGTTGGTCGCCGCTAAAAGCGGTATCTGGGATTTTGTTTTTAACTTGTCTACTTGCAGGTGCTCTTTGAAAGCCTCAGACCATATGGTTTATCTCATTGACGATGATCCCTCCGTCGTGGAAGTGCTGAATTATTTGCTGTCTTCCTCAGGATTCAACGCAATCTCTTACCGAACGGCAAGTGCTTATCTGGCTGGTGATAGACCAAAAGTTCCAAGCTGCATAGTGCTGGACATCCGCCTGCCAGATGTCGATGGACTAGAGTTCCAACAAAAACTGGGCGAGATCGACCATCCACCCGTGATTTTCTTAACTGGCCATGCCAACGTTGCGTCATCAGTCCGTGCGATGAAGCAAGGCGCTGTCGACTATTTGACTAAGCCGTTTAAAAAAGACGACCTTTTAGCCGCGGTGACGACTGCCTTGCAGCAGCACCGAGATAAATGCCAGGCGGCGTTCGAAAAGGCTGAACTCGAACTACGGCTCATGTCTTTGACAAATAGGGAGCGACAAGTTCTTCCCTTAGTTGTCAGCGGTTTTTTGAACAAGCAAGCTGCGGTCCTGTTAGGAATAAGCGAAATTACTCTCCAGATACATCGAGGCCGTGTGATGCAGAAAATGAAGGCCAAGTCTTTGCCTGGACTGGTCCGAATTTCTGAGAAACTGGGCATTCCAGCAGACGATCAGACTGATCGAATGCAACATTAACCCTAAGTGCACGGCGTCGGGGCGGATAAACTAAGTTGCTAAACGCGCACTGCACCGCGTGTGCAAGTAGGCGACAGCAAGTGCCGCCCTTTACGGGTTGCCGTTGAAGGAGAGTTGCTTACCAAACAGCGGCTGAACGGCGTCCAGCTCTGCTATACAAGGCTGCTGCATCTTCATTCGTCGGCAACAAGGTAGTAGCTTCTTCTTCAGCGGATGCTTACGAATAGTGCATTTCATCGAACAAGCAGGAGAGCTCAAAGCCGCTAAGACACACTTCTGCTCGCTCACTTTATGCCGTACGTACATCGTGCTCAGGAACGTACCAGATTGCTTTTTGGGTTGTCAGGCCCTGTCTCATTGCCTTGTGTCAGGATTGCGAGGCAAATGTCCCCATCATTTCAGCCTCCGCTTGATATTTACGTTCAATCACTGACATCTCCTGCGGAATCGGGACACCGTTCTCGACAGAGAGGATTTCAGCCATCACGCTGACGGCGATTTCAGCAGGCGTCTTGCTCCGAATGTGAATTCCGACTGGGCCGCGCAGGCGCGCTAGGGCCTCGGCTGTCGCACCGAAATGGTCCCTCAGGCGCTCCCGGCGCTCGGCGCTGTTCCGGCGCGAGCTAATTGCGCCCACATAAAATGCGTTGGTGTACAGGGCTTCCAGCAAGGCTAAATCATCCAGTTTAGGATCGTGCGTTAAGGCGAAGATGCAACTGCGGCGGTCTGCTCGGAATGCGAGCACGGCGTCGTCCGGCATGTCTCTCACCACCTTCATGCCCGGAACCGTCCAAGCGTCCGCGTACTCAGAACGCGGATCGCAAATGGTGACTGCGAAGCCGTTGAACACCGCCATCGTCGCCAGATACTCGGTCAACGCGCCAGCGCCGATCAAGAGCATGCGGTACCCCGGTCCCAGCGTGTGACCGAGACGCTCGCCGTCGTAATACAGGCGCTCTACCTCGCAGGCGCACTTCAAAGTGACTTCCCCGTCGTCGCAAGACACAGTACGCCGTACTAAGTTTCCTTTGTCCAGCATGTCCAGTAGGTTATTCAAACCGTTCGTATAAGGGATTAAATTCCAGCAGAAGTTCGATCATGCCGCCGCAAGGCAGGCCGAACCGGTGCGCTATGGCATCGACGCCATAGCGCACTAGCAGCGGCGAGGAATGCGGCATCGACAGGCTCCCGTTCATGTGTCCGTATTTAAAAACGAGATCATCTTCAGTACAGCCACCCGAAACCGACCCAACGGTGCGCCCGTCCTGCCGCAATGCCATGATTGCGCCAACAGGTCTCGGTGAGAAACCCCAAGTGTGCACTACCGTAGCCAGAAACGCAGGCCAGCCTTCACCACGCCAATCTCGCAATTCGCGCAGGACCTTTACATCGATGCTATCCATTGGACGCTCCTGGATTCGACCGTATCGCCATCAGCCACGACGTCGCTGTCTTCATTAGGCCCGATAGGGCAGTTTCGCGATGACCTTATCGAGTGTCATTGGATAGTCCCGCAAACGTACGCCGGTGGCGTTGTACATTGCGTTAGCCACCGCTGCACTCACGCCGCATAGGCCGAGCTCGCCCACGCCCTTCGCCTTCATCGGCGAAGACACCGGATCGACTTCGTCGAGGAATATTACATCCTGATGAGGAATGTCGGCGTGCACGGGCACCTCATAGCTGGCCAAATCATGGTTGACAAAGTAACCCGCACGCGGGTCGACAAACAAGGCCTCCATCAAGGCGCCGCCGACACCCATAGTCATGGCGCCGATCACCTGACTGCGCGCCTGCTTGGGGTTGAGGATGCGGCCCGCTGCGCATACCGCTAGCATGCGGCGGACCCGGGTCTCTCCTGTGTAGACGTCAACGGCGACGTCGACGAAATGTGCCCCAAAAGTCGATTGCTGGTAGCGCTTGCCGAGGTCGCCGAACTCGATCGTGTCCTCGGCCACCAGCTCACCGTCGACGGCGGCCTGCGCCAGTGGCACGGAGCGCGACCCGGCTGTCACCATCCCATTGGCAAAATCGAGATTCTTGTCGGGAAGCCCCAGTTTCTGTCTGACCGCTTCGCGCAGCTTGACGCAAGCAGCGTAGACGCCGGAGGTCGAACTGTTGGCGCCCCACTGTCCGCCTGATCCAGCGGCTGCGGGAAAGTCCGAATCTCCCAAACGCGTGACGACCTTCTCCATCGGTACGCCCATCATCTCAGCGGCCGTCTGTGCAATGATGGTATAACTGCCCGTGCCGATGTCCGTCATGTCGGTTTCCACCGTCACGATGCCGTTGCGGTCGAGACGAACACGGGCTCCTGAAGTCTTAACCAAGTTATTGCGGAAGGCTGCGGCAACGCCCATCCCGATCAGGTAACGGCCATCGCGCATGCCGCCAGGCGTTAAAGAGCGTTTACTCCACCCAAAGCGCTTCGCACCTGTACGCAGGCATTGAGTCAGGCGGCGCCGTGAGAACTGCCTGGCAGGGTTCTCCGGGTCGTTCCTCGTATCGTTAATAATGCGGAACATGACAGGGTCGAGCTTGAGCTTTTCCGCCATCTCATCCATTGCTATCTCCAGGGCCATCATGCCCGGGGCCTCGCCGGGTGCACGCATGTCGTTGCCTTCCGGTAAATCCAAGGCAGCAAGCCGGGTAGTGGTCATGCGGTGGGCGCCTGCATACAAAAGTCGGGTTTGCGCCACGGCCATCTCCGGTTTGGCGGCATTGAGATCGCCGGACCACGACTCGTGTCCGATCGCGGTGATTTTACCGTCGCGCCGTGCGCCAATGCGAATGCGCTGAACGGTGGCCGGCCGGTGTGTCGTGTTGTTGACGATCAGTGGCCTCTGCATGGCGACCTTAACTGGACGCTTCGCTGCCCGAGCCCCTAGAGCGGCGAGAACAACGTCAGAGCGGATGTAAAGCTTGCCGCCGAACCCGCCACCCACATAGGCAGAGATAAGGCGCACATTCTCGCTCGGAATGCCCAGCGTTTTCGCCAAATCGCCGCGGCTCCAGTTAACCATCTGGTTCGACGTCCATACAGTCAGCTTGTCGCCGTTCCATAAGGCAATCGTGGCATGTGGCTCCATTGCTGCATGCGTCTGGTCCGGTGTAGTGTAAGTAGCGTCGAGCTTGACGGCCGCGGAACGGAAGCCCTGATCAAAATTTCCAGCTTTAGTATCGGCCGGCCCGCTGAACTCGTTTTTCTTAGGAGAAGTCGCAGTGTCTTTTGCGTCATTGAGCAAGTACTGCCCCTTCTGCGCAGCGTACTTAACCTTAACCAGCGGTGCGGCAGCGCGGGCCTGTTCAAAAGTTTCCGCGACTACGATGGCAATCGCCTGGTGATAATGCTCGATCTCTGGGCCGCCCAGCAGTCGTGCGTTGTTGAAGGTGCCCTTGTCGAGTTTTCCGGCGTTCTCTGCGGTGATAATAGTGAGCACGCCGGGTGCACGTTTGGCGTCGCTCAGGTCGATTGACGCAATTCGGCCTTTCGCAATGGCCGAGCCTACGATGTAGCCATACGCAGCGTTCGGCACTGGCTCATGATATTCGTGGGCATAGGTGGCTGTGCCTGTTGTCTTTAGAGGACCGTCGATACGGTCTACCGGCTTGCCTACGACTTTGAGCCTGTCGATCGGATTTGTGGTGGCAGGAGAGGTGAATTTCATGAGGTCAGCCTTTCTTCGCATCGACAATCACAGCGGCTAAGGTGCGCTCGGCTAGGGCGATTTTGAAGGCGTTTTCGTGAGTTGCTCTCGCGCCTGCGAGCAGACGTTCGGCCGTGGCTTTAGCGCCGCTGGGCAGGTAACGCTCGGCGTCTTCGACCCGCCAGGGCTTATGTGCGACTCCGCCCAGGGCCACTCGCCCGGTGCCGTCCGGGTTAATCACTGCGCCGACGGACACCAGAGCGAAGGCATACGAAGCACGATCACGCACCTTGCGGTAAAACTGTTTGCCGCCAAGTGGCTCTGGCAGAGTGACGGACGTAATCAATTCGCCTCGTTCCAGTACGTTGTCGATATGTGGCGTATTGCCCGGCAGCCGGTGAAAGTCCTTAATCGGAATGACCCGGGTCGTGCCGTCTGGCCGCACCGTCTCGACGGTCGCATCGAAAACACGTAGCGCAACCGCCATATCGCTCGGGAACGTGGCAATGCAGGTTTCGCTCGTGCCAAGGATGGCATGCTGATGGCTGAACCCATGCAAGGCCGAGCAACCGCTTCCAGGCACTCGCTTGTTGCAAGCCTGGTCGGTGTTGTAGAAGTAGGGACAGCGTGTGCGCTGCATGAGATTACCGGCAGTGGTCGCTCTGTTACGCAACTGAGTGGACGCCCCCGCAAGAATTGAACGGGACAGCAGGCCATAGTCGCGCCGCACGCGCTGGTCGGCAGCTAGCGCCGTATTCCGGACCAGTGCACCGATTTTCAGCCCGCCCTCGGGCGTTGCTTCAATCTTGTCGAGCGCAAGCCCATTGACATCGACTAGGTGGGAAGGTGTTTCGATCTCTAGCTTCATCAGGTCTAGCAGATTGGTGCCGCCAGCGAGGAATTTCGCGCCAGGCCTAAGCATTACCGCGGCCGCCGCTTCGGCAGGCGTCCTCACGCGCTCGTAGGTAAACGCTCTCATGCTGTTCTCCCCGCGACTTCTGTGATCGCGTCGATGATGTTGGAGTAGGCGCCGCAGCGGCAGATGTTGCCGCTCATCCGCTCGCGGATTTCTTCCGGGCTGACTTTCGGACGTGCGGAAAGGTCGGCGGTGACAAGACTCGGAATGTTCTGTTCGATTTCGCGCAATGCCGAGACAGCGGAACATATCTGGCCGGGAGTGCAATAGCCGCATTGGTAACCGTCGTGCTTGATGAAGGCAGACTGCATGGGATGCAGCCGGTCCTTATTGCCGAGCCCCTCGATCGTGGTGATTTCCATCCCGTCGTTCTGGAGGGCGAGCGTCAGGCATGAATTGATGCGCTCGCCGTTGGCAATCAATGTGCAGGCTCCACACTGGCCGTGGTCGCAACCCTTCTTGGTGCCGGTCAGATGCAGGTGTTCGCGCAGGGCATCGAGCAGGGTGGTGCGCGTATCCAGCACGAGATCGTGTCTTTGACCGTTCACGCGCAGGCTGAGCTTGAATGCGACCGGCGGCGGCGTGCTGGCCGGCACGGATTCCTGCGCGTGGAGCGCCGGGATGGGCGCAGCGAGTGCGCTGGCAGACAAGGCGCCGGTAATGAGAAGATCGCGCCTGCTAATTTTAATGTCACCGGTATCGTCCATTAGATCCCACCCTTTCTATCGAGCTGCCACATTGCTGAATATTGGGAAGAACTGGCCGACGATTGTCGGTGAGAAGCGGTCAGTCCGCCCATTGCATAGCGCGCAAGATCAGCATCCGACGCGGCGAAGAATCTTGTAGCGCAGGACCACGGTGCCGGCACTTGGTGACTGAGCCCCTTGGACACCAGCCGGATGCATCGGCTCAATGACGGCCGGTATTTTTACTTTGCAGGTAACAGTAGCGGCCGCTGAGTGAAGAATCGTCGTCGAACGTTACTTCGAAAATTATGAACCGTCTAGCAATGTCGTTTGCGACCCATCGGGCGAAGTGAGCGTCGGCATCGCGCAGTTCAGGAACCACTGCGCTGCCCTCGGCGCGCAGCAACTTATTCGGACGACCTCGATTGGTTCGTCAGCGGGTGTGCGGCGTCGTGCATCAGCGGCCTGGTCCATGTCAGTTTTCCAGTCGAGCGCTCTGGCATGCATACCAGCTTCGGTGACATCACTAAGTGTTCGAAAGTGGTCTAGCAAGCTTAATTGAGCGGACGACGTCTGTCTATAACGGGAATATGTTATAAACTCGCCGCACTGGCGGAAAGGCGCAGCGACAGAACC
>NZ_JBIMES010000045.1:0-6891 GCF_051262535.1 Massilia sp. CMS3.1
CCTAACACGGATAATAAAGAGGTAGAAGCCCTGCCCGAGCTTCACTGACTAGTTGGGAAGGTCCGCTTCGGGTCGTTTGCAGATCCTTCCACAGACGAACAGCGCGCGAACTTTATTGCAAGGAGTGAAGTCTAACTTTGTATAGCCTTGTATATCGTTGTATAGCCTAGTGAGCTTATACATAGCTATAACTTGTTAGAACTTATTAGAAGTTCGTGATGACGGGTGAGTAAAATACGCTGGGCTAACTCTCTGCCGATTGAACAAACTACGCACCGCAAGAGTTCCGTCTCAACGTGGCTTTGGCCTGTCCAGTGTGTGATGGCAATTGGGCGGCAGACAGCACGTCAGTCCAGCCGGACGAAGAAAAACTTCTACCGCCAGCAGCTCCGGTTTCGACCGCCATGCCGAGAACTCTCAACTGATTGCTGGTTGCATGTCTTGTTCTGTCGGAAGCATTTCTAGGCCATTCGCCGAAGATTTTCGGCTGTAGCTGCTAGGTCTTTGTAAAGCAGCAGGAGCCACACATCGCAGTCTGGATTGGCCTGCACCCGGCTGACGCCTAGCCTCGAATCTCATTGCCGGCCGGCGAAGCTGTGCTCGCGTGGCGCTTGCCTGGCGCTCCCAGCGGATACCAGCGCGCCCTAACCCGCATGAACGGCGTCTCCACCACCCGGTACAGCACCCAGCCGCCCAGGATGCCGGCGGCCATGACCGCTGCAATCGTCAGGGGTGCGCCTGGATCGATGTTCCTGCTTACCAGTTCCGGGCGCAAGGCCATGAACACGGGCTTGTGCGCCAGGTAGACCGCGTAGGACCACAGGGCTAGGCCGGCCGCGCCAGGAATGCTTACCCGGTTCAGGAGCGAATCGGGGCTGAGCGCGGAACAGGTCAGCAGCGCGAAACTTGCGGCGACCAGCGAGAACCCGAAGGTGGATGCCGCAAAGGCGGTCGGCGCTTCGTTCACCACCCCGTACAGCACAGCCGCCGACATCGCCAGGCCCGCCGCCAGTAGCGCGTTCCCATGGCGCAGGATGCGTGCAAAGGCCGCCGGATGAAAATTCTTCAGCATGGCGATGGCGACACCCGGCAGCAATTCGTCGAAGCGGGAAAAGCTCGAGTAGTACACCGGCGCCGCGAAGACATCCATGCCGTCCATGAAGGCGATGCCGCGCACCGTCATGCCGGCGCCGATGGCGGCGAGCAGGGCGCACCAGAGCAGGCGCGGCGAGCGCTCGCTGCCGACCAGCGCCAGCACCGCGAGAGGCAACACCAGGTAGAACTGCTCCTCGATGCACAGCGACCACGAGTGCGTGAAGGTTTCCCCGTAGTTCAAGCTGAAATTCTGGGTGAACGTGAGGAACTGCCAGGCCGGCGCCATGCTCTTGCCGGCGATCGGGCTATCCGGCAGCAGCAGGTAGACGGCGAGCACTGCGTAGTAGTTCGGCAGGGTGCGCATCAAGCGGCGTGCGAAGAAGATTTTTAGGTTCAGGCTGTCGCCGCGTGCGGCGGGGGCGAGCAACTGATTGCCGATCAGGTAGCCGCTCAGCACGAAAAACAGGTCGACCCCGGCCCAGCCGATTCGGCCGATAAAGCCGAAAGTCGGCGCGTGGCTGACGAAGCCGTGGTAATGCGACATCAGGACGAGCGCGATGGCAAGCGCGCGCAGGGTGTCGAGCCCGGCGAGCCGGGCGGATGTGGATTCAGGCTGCATCATGCGGATTTCTTGTCGAGGTGTTGGAGTGCTTCTGCCAGGGCGTGCATATACCTACGACTGCTTCTCCGGTGGCAACTCTTCCCAGTGCCATTCGTATGATCACTTTCCTGCGTCGGCGGTTTGCCCAGCTGCCGCGTCCTCAACGATCGTTCGTGAAAGCCAGGTTCGGGCCTGCGCAGCGTAGTTGCGGCACGCGTCCTGATCGATATAAGCAGCATTGCCGAGTGCCGGTTGCTTCGCCTTCCGCTCCCACAAGCCGCCTAGTTCAGGATGGGCGGCTACGAGTACGTCGCACTTTAGTGATTCAACTCTGGCGATCGATCCCTCAACCGCTGCTTTCGCATTTGGAAAACCCGGGTTGTGGCTGAAGCGGACCTGCTTGCTGGACAAAGCGTACAGGCTGTCGGCATATACCATATTGGCTGTCCGTCCGTTTTCCGACGACTGCCAGGTCCAGCTGGTTCCTCCCTTGGTGTGCCCGGGTGTGAAGTGTGCGGTCAGCGCGAGCGACCCGAGCCGGACGACCTCTCCGTCATGGACGACGCGCAGTTTCGAGACTGGGGTCATCGGTACCAAGTGGGACAATTGCGGGTCGGTTTTTTCTGGTCGGCCGCTCGAGATCACCTGCGCGGCGGCCGGACTCGCCAGTACTGTAGCTCCGCTCAGCTTCTGTAGTACCGCTATGCCACCCGCGTGGTCGTGGTGTTCATGCGAATTGACGATGTATCGGATGTCTTCGACTTTGAAACCCAGTTTTCGGATGTGCTCCACGATCCGGGGGGGCGACTCTGGGCCGCCGACGTCGACGAGGATATGACCGGACGGAGACGTAACCAGCAGCGCACTGATGCCGCCTGTACCGACGTAATAGGTATTGCCATACACAGCGAAGGGTTCCTGCGGGGCGTACCAGTCCGCTGCCTTGGCGGTAAGCAGGGAGGCGGCAAATACGATACCAGACAAGCAAACATGCTTCTTTTTCATTTTCACAATGCCTCTATGTGTCGTTGCTAATTTCGTGTCTATGGAATCACCGGTGCCGAGCTACAGCGTGATCCGCGCCAGCTCGCTCAGGAACGCGTCGCGGGTCAGCGGACCAGCATAGCCATCGGTGCTGACCGGCTGTTCCAACAGCCGAGCGAACACCAGCGTGCGGCCGCCTTTGTTGGCCCAGCCGACGAACCAGCCAATTGCCTCTTCGCTTCCGTCCGGCAATCGCGTGTGTGCCGTGCCGGTCTTGCCGTAAACCTCCCACCCATTCGCGAGTGTCGCGACCTTGAGTAGGCGTGCAGTCATATCGTGGGCGTGCGCGGACACTGGCAGGCTTCGGTTGACCAGCTTGCGCAGGAACACGGTCTGCTCGATCGGCGAAATCTTGAGCGTAGGGCTGAGTTCGGAAAGCGCAACCGCATCGTCCACGCCGTCCTCGCCAGAAAGCGCGCCGTTGCCATAGTCGAAGGACTGCACATAGCTGCGCACACGTTGGGCGCCAAGCCCTATGCTCACCTGTTGCGAATACCAGACGACTGATTCGCGCAACCAGCGGGCCGGATCGGTGCTGTGCCGCCAGGACGGATTCCACGCCGCGTAGCGCTGTTTGTAAGGCAGGTAAGGTGTGTGTTCGTCGCGTAGCACGCCGCTGTCGAAGCCCATCAGGCTGATGGCGATCTTGAAGGTCGACGCCGGGGTGACACGCTGATCGCAGCGCCCCTCACGAACCACGGAGGCGCCGCCGGCCGCATCGACGATGAGCGTGCAGTCGAGCGCAGCCGAGGTCCCGGGCGACGCGTTTGGCCAAGCAGTCGCCGGGAGCGGAACATCGTCGCCAGGTGCGCCGGCGACATGCCAATTGAGCGCCGGCTGAAGCGCCAGGTTTGCGTAGACCACGGCTGCCAGGCAGCCGAGCGTAGTCCAGCGCGCCCAGGCCCCGTGTGCTGCTGCCGGCGTGCGAATCAGGCTGACGCGGGCGGTCAGCGTCGGTTCTCCGCTGGCGCCGAAGGCCAGCGCCATGCCGGCCATGCGATGTTGCAGCTTCAGTTGCGCAACCAATGCCGCCGCATAGACCTTGCGCTGGCCCTGCGGCCGCTCTTGCAACACATCGCGGTCACACCCGAACTCCTGCGCCCAACCCAGCCGAACGCACAGCATGCGCATCAGGGGATTGAACCAGAATAGAGCCTGCAGCGTTAGGGACGCCGCGCTCCAGTGCAAATCGTGGCGCCGCCAGTGTGTCAACTCGTGCTCGATGATCAGCTGCTGCTGCAACGGATCGAAACTGCGCAGGTGGCGCGGCAGCAGCAGGCGCGGCTTGAACACACCTTGCAGCATGGGAGAAATGGGAGCCTCGACTTCGATCACGGCCGGCATGATTGCATGCGCCTGCGCTGCGAAACCGGCGTGACCATCAAGCCCGAAAAGCGGCTCACCGCTGGCGGCCAACGCATCGAGCAAGCGCTGGGCGCGCCGCCAGCGGTGCAGCGCATGGCCGAGGCCGAGCAGGTAGAGCACCAACCAGGCACGGGCCGCATCGCGGAGCCACGTGTTCCGGGATGCGAATGCCGGTGCCGGCGCGGCCGCTGGAGCCAGCCGTGCCGTGGGGTGCACGGACGCCGGGGGCGTTTGCGGCCCGACGGACTCTCCCATCTCAATGACGGGCACTACCCGCAGGCGTTCCGCTGTCGGTAACAGCATAGCCACGAACACTACCGCCACCGCTGCCTGTCCGAGAAGCCACAGCGAACGCTGCCAGACGAGCGCGGGCAGGAGCCTGGAGAAGAGCATCACCACACCCCAGACCGCGCACCCGGCGGCGAGTGAAGCTGCGGCAGCGACCAGCAGCCGTACTAACGCGACGTCGACCGGAGTCATTCGGTCTCGTCCATGTCGTGGGGCCAATGCTGTAGCAATTGCTCGAGCTGGGCGAGCTCCTGCTCGTCGACCAGCTTGCTGCCGGTGAACATTGTCACCGGCAGCGGTGTGTCGATCTCCATCACTCGCTTGCCGAAATCGTGCGCAAAGGCAGCCAGGGTATCGACCTTTTCCAACACTGCTTCGTACACTTGCACGCCGTGGCGGACATGCTGGCTGACCATGCGCTTTTCCAGCATGCGTTCGAGCGTCTTTCGGGTCGACGAATACGACCAGCCGAGTTCAACCTCGACGCGCTCGTGGATTTCGCGCGCACTCAATGGCTGCTGGCGCCATAACGCCTTCAATATGCTGAGCTCTGTAATCAAGGGGACGGACATCTGGCACGCTCTTCATTTTGACCAATGCCGCAATTATGCGACAACCGTCGCAGATAGTCAAAGAGTTCAGCTCCTAAGCAGCTCATCTATCGATAACCTAATTCAAGACCGCCCGTTGTCTATGTGACCTCCGCAGTTGAGTACTTTGCTTAAGCATCCATAGGCAGTTACTAATGCGCATATTTCCTCTGCTATAACACTTCGGCGTCGGGAGCTGTATCTACACCTCTCCGATAGCGGCGGGCCAGATCGAGGAAGACAGCCAAGTCCGCTTTGGGTCGGTTGCGGTCCTTCGCTGGTAGACTGCTTCCGGCCAAGAGCGGACAACAACGCATGAGATTTTATGGGATGCCTACAATGCGCAGTTTGAATACGTCCTTTGTTCACGGTGTAGCTGCATATTCCGCTTTAGCATTAGCTCCGTACCTGCAAAGCAGATGGAGTTGGATCTTCGCGGCAACCATTTGTGTGTATGCCGGTTGGTTTCATAAGTCCTACCTCTTCTCTTTCCTAGGAGGGGTCATCGTGGCCGTGGCAGGTTTCGCTGCTGTCGCGACTTTTAGCTTGGATGGCGAGGGCGGGGGTCTATTCTTCATGTCTGCGGTAGCGCTATTACTGATTTTGCCGGCAATGGCTGCAGGATACGGCGTTGGAAAAATCATTTTTGCGTTATCGCATCGAGCCAAAGACAATGAAGGCGCGCCACCATAACGGCCTGGGGATGTGTGCTTTGGGTCGGTTGCGGTCCTTCGCTGATAGACTGCTCCCGGCCAGAAGCAGACGAACACCAGTCGAACCGATTACTCGTACCGAATATTTAAAGAGGTCAACTTGGAAAGCTTTCTGGAAACCTATTGGCACCAAATCTGGGGCATAGGGCTGGCCGTCTTGGGCATTTATTTTGCGTTTCGTAGAAATCTGCCAGTTGGAATTCAAGGCGGTCCGACATTGTTCCGCTTGACAGGTGCGAGCGCTATTGTTGTGAGCCTGCTTATCGCACTGGTCGGCGTGGCGGTCGCGACGGGCATATTTTGATCAGCTAACCGCAGATCGACTGATTAATGTTAGCAGACTGCGATGTCCGCTTCGGGTCGGGAGCAGACATTAGCGACGTCTGAAATCGGCCAGCAGTGGACTCGTTGAGCCTCACAGAGAACGACCGGAACCAACATGCGAAAGCCTGAACGTCCTCCCGACTTGGAAGTAGAGCTACGCCTTTTCTCGACTGAAGAAGGCGGGCTGCAGCAATCGCTTCCACAAGGATGCCGTGTGCCGAACGATTTCGGGCTGGAAGGCGAGATGAATGACGGCATGTACATCTTCAAAGGCGATCCACCTCTTCCTGGGGAGACAGCATTGGCGGAGGTATGGCTGCTCGTCCCTGAACGGAACGCAGGTCGCCTGCAAGCAGGATCGAAGTTCTACCCATGGCATATGCGGTTGATCGGAGAGGGAACCGTGCGAGAAGTCATCAATCCGGTGCTCCGTCTTCAGGCTTGACGGCACCTCTCCGAGCGGCCGCTTCGGGTCGGTTGCGGTCCTTCGCTGGCAGACTGCTACCGGCCAAGAGCGGACATATAGTGTGGAATTAACGGGGATGTGAATGGATGCGCTTTCAGTGACGATTGAACGATTCGTCGACGATAACTTCCCCGGTTGGGTGGAGTGTTCCCTTGTCGACTCGGACCGCTGCGTGCATCAGTTCATTCAAAAAGCGCCTGTGGTAAGTGCCGCGAACCTCGTGCCCGACAGCGATTTTCCTCACTCGGGTTACATGGCGTGCTTGATTCAGGACGAATGGACTGATGAGCGTGGACGGCAGTTGGTTCGAGTGGGCACCGCCAAGCCATGGGGTGTCGAATCGACAGCTGGAGAAACAAGCTTTACAGTCCTCCGCGCTCAGATCGTGCAGCTGTAAAACCGTCC
>NZ_JBIMES010000046.1:0-4379 GCF_051262535.1 Massilia sp. CMS3.1
TATTGTGTTGAAAAACTCGGTCAGCTTGCTGCCATAACAAGAAAAAGCGTTAACTCGGCTGTCCAAAACCGCGCCTGTTGAACGAACGCCGATCGGTTGATCGTTTGATACTCACGAAAATCGGTTAAAAGTGTTGCCGCGCGACTTTTTCAACACAATAGGTCGGAAGCGGACGCTACAATAGGTCCGCAACCGGTCAATAACGATACGATTTCGCACTCCGTGATTCTTCACACATTAGCTGGAAGCTACTATTGGTTGATTAAAACATCTCCGTCAGATATTCTGCCACTTCTCGATTACACCATCTCGGTCTTCAATGTTTTTGGTTTTATACATACTTCCCTATGTTGTATTCTTCGCGCTCGCGCTGATGATGCCAGGGCGACGGTCACTTTTTCTCCTCGCTGGGGTGCTCGGCCTGCCGCTTGGATGGCTTATGTGGGAGGGCTTTCGTTCAATGGGAAGCGCGCCTGGTGGAGCGATCTTGGGCGTTATTGTCGTAGCAGCATTTATCGGTTCGGCAGTTGCGGGGCTAATCGCCGGCGTCACGACACGTGCGATTTCATTCAGCTTTTTGTCAGCGAAACATTCGCGCGTTCAACACGCCGTGTTGGTGCTTGTAGGGGGGCTCGCCATTCCATCGATCTTGGCAGCGTCATTTTGGTGGTCCCAGGGGAACATTCGAGTTCCTGATGAGGCCTGTCTTAACGCCAAACACCATGTCAATATCACCGGGCTTGATTTGTGGCTGCCTTCAGCACCGATCTTCACTCCATGGGTGGGAGAAAAAGAGTTGTATTCGTTTTCGTCGCATCAGCGCATGCGGTCCTTTTGCAGCATCAGCCTGAAAACGAAAAAGCCGATCGAAGTCGTGAACCTTTCGATCTACCCAGAACAGCTAAGCTTCAAAGGCCAGCCTCAGCGGGACAAATTTTGTGCGGCTACTAGACAGGAATGGGGAAAGCTGCTTTGTCGTAGGAGCACGCCAACGGCTACTTCAAGCAATGGCTTTCCTGAAGAAATATCGATTTATTCGCCGACCGAATTTGACCACAAGAAAATGCTGGTGAGCGAACACAGTGCGTATGCAGGATTTATCAAAAAAAGCGAAGCAGCTATACGATCCGGTCGGCCTCTGCAAGCGTTGCGAAACGATGATTTCGATCAGTTCTCTAATGGATACTGGATTGCACGCGATAAAACATGGCGAAACGATGCGGGCGAGCCTTTCAGTCTGTACTGCTACGAGACAAAACCCTCAGGCATGCTTCATTGCACGACGACGTACCGTTTAAGCTTGGGTCCGCAAGTAACCTACAGTTTTCGCGCCCCCCAGGAGCAGTTGGCCTCCGTATCCAGAACTGTTGACGCGAATTTGCATTTCTTCTTGAAAAGTCTGACTGCTCAATAAGAGATAGAGGTCCGCTTGGGTCTGGAACGAACGTTCAGCGCGGCTCAGTCGAGTACTTTCCCATCTGGAAACAACTCGGGTAGACTGATCGCTTCACGATCGTCTGCTTCCGGCCTATTGTGTTGAAAAACTCGGTCAGCTTGCTACCATAACAAGAAAAAGCGTTAACTCGACTGTCCAAAACCGCGCCTGTTGAACGAACGCCGATCGGTTGATCGTTTGATACTCACGAAAATCGGTTAAAAGTGTTGCCGCGCGACTTTTTCAACACAATAGGCCAGAAGCAGACGTTCACTAAATCTTCAACTTCAATCTCATGGAAAAAAAGTATGCGATAGTTGCCTTCGTGCTCTTGTCTGTCACCCACCCTGGCTGGAGTGCAGAGAGCTCATTATGCGAAGCCAGAGAACAGGTTGTATGGTCCTGCCATGCTGGTAAGAAGACATATTCGGTCAGCGCGTCTCCAAACCTTTCTCGTAGTAATGGCTATCTGCAATACCGTGCAGGAAGAGCTGCCAAGGCCGAGTTTGTCTACCCTGCTACGCATGTACATCCGTTGAAAAAATTCCACCTGGCGATGGGTCCACGTGGCGCTAGTTTGGAATTCGCCAACGGGCGCTTTAGGTATTCAATCGCTGAAGAGGCTAGAGGTTTGCCTTTAATTTTCGTGGCCAAGGATGAGCAACAGGTGGCAGTCGTGCATTGCAAAGATCATACGGGCGGCCTTTTGGACAACGCTACACTCGACCTACTTAGGGCAGCCGGGATTGCAAGGTAAGGAGAGGTGTTTAGGTTTTTTCGTTTTGTGAACGTTTGCATTCGGTCGGTAGCGGACGCTATCCAAGGTCCGCAATCGGCCAGAAGCGGACCTTGGAAAAGACACGGGTGATTGATGACAATTGCAGATGAGTTTCGCAGGTCCCTTGAGGCCGGCCTCACCGAACTAGCGACAAACGAATGGGCAGTAACTGAAGCGCGTGAACAAGTTATCAGCGATGTGACGCCAAGCGAGGCATTCGAGAACATCGTTGATGTGTTGAGTTTAGCCGGAGAGCAAACCGACCCATACGCTTTTGCCTCATGTTGCTGGCTGGTGCTCGACCTCGCGAAGCTTAGCGATACGACTGAACTGCCAGGGAATCTGGAAGAGGTCGTGGCATCAATAGCCCCAGTCGCGAGCAATCTACAAGTCGAGGCCGAGCTAAAAAAGGTGGCGAACTGGTACCGAGTGAACCGTTAGTAGAAACGAGACGGGTACAGGAACGAACGTCCGCAATGGGTCCAGCCCGTGTAAAAACTCAAAATTAAGAACTGCCAGCCGAATTTTACGGGCCCGGGCTAACTCGGGAATATAAAGAAGCGTTCCAGGCCGTGTAATCTCATTTGGACGTTTTCAGCACGACGAGCAAGGAACACGACTTAAACAAGCCTGGTAGCGTCAAAAAATGGGCGTACGCCCTGATCGCTGCCAGCATTCCCTGCATGCCAAGCAACGTCATCAGGCGCCTGAAGTTATAGACAAGCACGTGCAGGCTCATTTCAGCCTTCACACGGTCCAGTCCTTTCGTCAGGAAGTGCGTCGCTCCCATCCACGCCTTGATCGTCGCGTACGGATGCTCGACGGTCGAGCGCCGGATTCGCATGGCATCCGGGGTCTGCTCAAGACGTGCCTGCATCTCATCGAGCACGTCCTGATGTTCCCAGCGGGTTACCCGACGCTGCGAGCTCGGCGTGCACTTGTCCTTGAGCGGGCAGCCCTTACAGTTCGAGCTCCAGTACCGGTGGTTGGTCATGCCTCTCTCGACGCTGGTGAAGCGCCATATCAAAGATTCGCCTGCCGGGCAGCGGTACTCGTTCTTTTGTGGGTCGTAGATGAAGTCGGCCTTGTCGAATCGGCCGTCGGCTTTAGCTCCTGAAGTTTTCGTCGGTGGCACCAAAGCGCAGATGCCCGCCTCACGACAGGCCAGGATTTCCTCGCCCTTGAAGTAGCCGCGGTCGGCAATTGCAGTTAGTCTCGTCATGCCGATTGCTGTGCGGGCCTTTTTGGCCATGCCGGACAATTGGTCGCGGTCGCTGCCGATATTGGTTACCTCGTGTTCGACGATCAAATGATGCTTGGCGTCGACTGCGGTTTGCACGTTATAGGCAACGATTCCTGAACCGCGCGTCATCATCGAGCGCGAGTCTGGATCGGTAAGCGAGATCTGCGTTTCCCCAGTCTCTGTCAGCTTCGCTTCGATCTCCTTGAGCGTGGCCATTTGAGATTTTAGCGCTGCGATCTTGTCGTTCAGGCGAACGCCTTTCGACTGCGCCGTGGCCGGCTCCTGCCGGTCGGCCGTGTCGAGTTCGGCCAGGTAGCGGCTGATGTTCGCCTCGATCTCTGCCATTCTGCGCTTGAGCTTGACGTCAGTGAAATTGCGGTCGCTGCTGTTGACGGCCTTGAACTTGCTGCCGTCGATCGCTACAACCGCGTCCGAAAACAGGTCCAGTTGCTGGCACACGACGACGAACTGGCGGCAGACATTGCGGATGGCCTTGCCGTTGTCTTTTCGGAAGTTCGCTATCGTTTTGAAGTCGGGCGCCAAGCGTCCAGTCAGCCACATTAGCTCGACGTTGCGCTAAGCCTCGCGCTCAAGCCGCCGGCTTGATTGGATACGGTTGAGGTAGCCGTAAATGTAGAGCTTGAGCAGCACTGCCGGATGGTAAGCCGGCCGGCCCGTTTTCGCCGGTTGCACTCGCTCGAAGCCCAAGCGGGCAAGGTCTAGCTCTTCGACAAATACATCGACTACACGAACCGGGTTATCTTCGGCAACGTAATCATCCAGAAGCTCAGGCAGTAGCGTGCCCTGTCCGCGGTCCTCGCCCTCGATAAAGCGCTTCATTTGGCACCTGTATTGATGAGATACTGGCTTAACGTTTACCGGACTGGCTTCGTTTACACGGCCCTACGTTTTTACACAGCCTG
>NZ_JBIMES010000047.1:0-4086 GCF_051262535.1 Massilia sp. CMS3.1
TCATGGTTTGTCTTAAAAGGATGGATGCGAGAAGGTCCTCAAGCGTTCGAGGCGAACAACTGATCCCAGCTCAGGCGGAAGCGCGCCAGGTATTTTTTGAGCCGGTCCGCATCGTTCGGCTTGGTTTTCGCGTCGCGCGACACGCCGAACAGCTTGCGCCCGACATCGGACAGGCTCTTCGATTGTCGGCATACCTTGATCACCTCCTGCAGCTGGATGGCGTCGAACAGGTCGAGCTGGCCGGCCTCCTCACCAAGCAACTCTTCCAGCGCGCCGGCATCGGCGTTCGCACGACCAGTCTGCAGACGCCATAGCCGTTCCAGGCGCACGATTTCGTGGTCGACGATCGCTTCCGTGATTCGGCCCGACTGCGCCAGTGTCGCCATCCGCGTCATCGACGCCCAGAGATCGCGGAAGTTCCCCGTCCACAGTGCACTTGGCGACCGCGCGAAGCGCATGAAGCGGGCGCGCGCTTCGCGATTGAAGCGCACCATCTGTCCATTTTCCGCGCCGAACTGGCGAGCAGGTAGTCGGGATTCGGTTCGATATCTTCGGCCCGCTCGCGCAGGCCGGGCAGGGCATACGTCGACAGGTTGATGCGCGCATACAGGTATTTGCGAAAACGCCCGGCGGCGACTTCCCCTGACAGGTCGCGATTGGCCCTGCGATGAGCTGGAAGTCGCTCTGCACCTCGTTGTCGCTGCCGACGGACAGGAAGCGCTTTTCCTCGACCGCCTTCAGCAGCATGGCCTGTTCATCGGCACCGAGTTCGCCGATTTCATCGAGAAAGAGCAGCCCCTTGTGCGCGCTTCTGAGCAATCCCGGCCGATCCGATGCTGCGCCCGTGAATGCGCCTTTGATGTGGCCGAACAGCGTCGAGACGGCGCCGTCGCCATGCAGCGTCGCGCAATTGAGTTCCACGAAGCGTCCGTTGACCTGGTGGCGCGCCTTCTTCAGGTCGTAGACACGGCGCGCCAGGAAGGACTTGCCGGCGCCGGTCGGCCCCATCAGCAGCATGGGGAGCGCGAGCGGATCGCGACCCGCTCGATCTCCTCGATCATGGTGTGGAAATGCGCATTGCGCGTCGCGATCCCGGATTTCAGGAATGCGACGCCTTCAGCCTGCTCGCGCGAAAAGCGCTGGGCGATCTGGTCATAGCGCGAGAGGTCGAGGTCGATCAGGGCATAGCTGCCGCTTGTGTTGGAGCTTGGCGCGCGCGGCGGCGAGGTCTGCACCAGGCGGCCGGGGAAGAAGCGCGCCTCGGTCATCAGGAACATGCAGATCTGGACGACGTGGGTCCCGGTTGTGATGTGGATCCAGTAATCCTCGTTGTCCGGATCGAAAGGGTAGCGCTTCGCAAAATCAAACAGCGCGCCATACACTCCCTCGAAATCCCAGGCGTCTGCAATCTTGAGCGCATGGGGAACCACTTGCGTTTCCGGCGACACCGAAGCGATATCGGCGGCCACCTGGCTGATCAGGCTGTCGACCGGGCCGTTGTACATCAGGTCGAAACGTGCGACCGCGAGATCGGATTGCTGGGTCAGCGCGACGCTTGGGCGCCACTTCTCCCAGCGCGACGGTCCCCGGTAATTGTCGAGCTTCGTGCCGACGAAGCCGATCACGACGGTTTTCTTACTCTTCATATCTGTATAAAAATTTATATAGGCGGAAATTTGGCAGAAACTTCGCCTGGGTTCCAACGGCGCCAGGAGCTCGGTCACTGTGAGAAACTTCTTCTATATCAGTCACTTGGCCGTTTTGCCAAGGTGTCGCAGCTCGCTGGCACGCCGCTTGCAACAGGGTGGAGGAAAAACCAGCTGCGACCTGATGACCAGCCCATCTCCAGGGATAAAAATGAAAACGATGAAAACTCACCATTACGATGTCATGGATATCCCCGGCGGCGGCCACGTGAAAATGTGGACACAAGGCGTGCCTGTCGAAGAGGCTGCAAAGCAGCAGCTAGCGAACACGTCGAAGATGCCCTTCGTGTACAAGCACATTGCAGTCATGCCGGACGTGCACCTCGGCAAAGGCTCGACCATCGGTACCGTCGTGCCGACGCTGGGCGCGGTGATTCCTGCCGCGGTCGGCGTCGATATCGGCTGCGGCATGATGGCGGCGAAGACGACCCTGACGGCCAAGGATCTGCCGGACAGCTTGTCGAAGCTGCGCAGCGCGATCGAGCGCGCCATTCCGCACGGCATGTCGCCGAAGACGCGCGGGCAGCGCAACCGTGACGAGGGTTCGTGGCAGACGCCGCCGGCGCCGGTCGACGCCGCCTGGGCACAGCTGAAAGGCGAATTCGATGCGATCTGCCTGAAAACGCCATCGTTGAAGAATACGAATAATTACCGTCACCTCGGCACGCTGGGGGGCGGCAATCACTTCGTCGAGGTCTGTCTCGATGAAGTCGGCTCCGTCTGGTTTATGCTGCATTCCGGCTCGCGTGGGGTCGGCAATGCGATCGGTACCTATTTCATCGAGCTGGCCAAGCAGGATATGCGGCGCCATTTCATCAACCTGCCCGATAGCGATCTCGCTTATCTGTCGGAAGGGACGAAGCATTACGACGATTATGTCGAGGCGGTCAGCTGGGCGCAGAAGTTCGCCCGCATGAACCGTGAAGTCATGATGCAGAACCTGATTGCTGCCGTGCGCACCGTGATTACGAAGCCATTCCAGACGCACGTGGAAGCAGTGAACTGCCACCATAACTACGTCCAGAAGGAGCATCACTTCGGCAGGGACGTGCTGGTCACCCGCAAGGGGGCGGTGTCGGCGCGGATAGGCGAGCTGGGAATCATTCCGGGTTCGATGGGCGCAAAGAGTTTTATCGTGCGCGGCAAGGGAAATGCGGACAGTTTCAATAGTTGCAGCCACGGTGCGGGTCGCACCATGAGTCGGACCGAAGCCAAACGCCGCTTCACCCTGGCCGATCAGGTCAAGGCGACGGAAGGTGTGGAATGCCGCAAGGATGCGAACGTGATCGACGAAATTCCGATGGCCTACAAAGATATCGACGCGGTCATGCATGCCCAGCGCGATCTGGTGGAAGTCGTCCATACGCTCAAGCAGGTCGTGTGCGTGAAGGGATGATGCATCCGCAGGAAACAAGAACAAGAAAGAGAAGGGGAGGCGATGATCGACCTTGACGGCGCCGCCGGTGAAGGAGGCGGCCAGATTTTACGGACTGCGCTCGCGCTGTCGATGATCACTGGGCAGCGATTCCGGATCGCAGGCATTCGCGCCAATCGCACAAAACCTGGATTGATGCGGCAGCACCTGGTCGCGATGCAGGCAGCCGCCCAGGTCAGCGGGGCAGGCGTGACAGGCTCGGAGCTCGGTTCGTCCGCGCTCAGTTTTACGCCGGGACGTATCAAGGGCGGCGATTACCATTTTTCGCCATCGGCACGGCCGGCAGCTGTACGCTGGTGTTGCAAACCGCCGTATTGGCCCTGCTGTATGCGAAGCAGCCCTCAACCGTCCGCATCTCCGGAGGCATGCATAAGGTGATGGCGCCACCGGTTCAGTTCCCGCAGCAGGCTTATCTGCCACTGCTTGCGCGCATGGGCGCCGAGGTCGATATCGCGCTGCTGCGTTATGGCTTCTATCCCGCGGGCGGGGGAGAAGTTATTGCGACCGTCAAACCCTGCGCGCCGATGGCACTGGCGGGCGGCGGCAGTTTTACTGCCTCAACTGTTTCCTCCCATGACAGGACGAATGCGCACGTCATCTCCCGATTCTTTGCCTGTAGCTATTGATTTCGAAGCAGAAGAAGCGCGATTTACATGCGTGGTGAAAAGCACTTGCCAAGCACGATGAACGTTGGCTATAATTCGCCTCCGCTTCGGCGCTGTCCGCAAAACGTTAACAGAATCAAGGTGTTAGGTTCTTAACTTCTTTGCAGTGAGCAACGAAATGGAAAAAAAGAAGTTGACGACGAAAGCGAAACACTGCATAATCTCATCTCTCTGCTGCTGACAAACAAAACGCTTTGTCGCCAAGTAGCAAGAAGCAGTACCGAACAAGTTCTTTAAAAATTAACAGTCGATAAGTGTGGGCGTTTGATGAAGGTGCCAA
>NZ_JBIMES010000048.1:0-3522 GCF_051262535.1 Massilia sp. CMS3.1
GCGCCCAGCTATCCCTTACAGTAATTGACTATTAAATCTTTGAGAAGCCACCCCCCGTAGTTTCCCCTTAAATTAGCTAATCGATCCCTCCGGCTCTTGGCACTCATAGCAATAAACGTGACCGCTATCCACGGAATTGATCGGCCCCGTATCGTCATCAACGATGTCGCTCATCACAATTGGGCGACCCGAATCAATAAGTTCAGTTTTCACAATTTTCCGCCCTATGCGGCGATACGTTCAATAGCTGGCCGTTTAACCTTTCCAGCTTGATGCAAATCGTATTGCAATTGCATACCCGCCCAAAGCTCGGGGCTAGTCCCGAAGGCTGCGCCGAGGCGATATGCCATGTCAGGGGAAACACCGGCTGCACCAGTCACGACGCGTTGAAGCGTCACGCGGCCGACACCGAGTCGGGACGCCGCCTCCGTCACGGTAACGTCCCCCAGGTACTCCCGAAGTACTTCCCCAGGATGGGGAGGATTGTGCATACGAGTCATAATGTCTCTCCGTTGTCAGTGATAATCAAGATAGTCAACGAGAATCGCGTCACTACCTTCAAATGCGAAAATCATTCGCCAGTTTCCGTTGACCGTGATTGCCCAATGTCCTTTCAGGTCACCCTTCAACGGATGCAAACCCCATGAAGGAGCCGATAAATCCTCTGGCCGGATTGCTTGGTCGAGAGCTGCCAACTGGAGGCGCAATCTAGTTGCGTGTGCCGCTTGGATGCCAGCCTTGCTACCTGTTTCAAAGAAACGTTGCAGGCCCTTGTGTCTGAAGGTCTTTATCATGGAGTGTATTGTATCGCGTATCGCTACGAGATACAATGAATATTTATTCGCCGGCATGTGGTGAGCAGCGGATACGGCGAAGCCTTTTCCTTGGGTTTAGCTGAGTTCGGCTGGCATTGAAATCCGGCGCCCGAATGCGGCGGTGAGCTTTCTCTGGAGACTGCCGGCGACACGCATCAAACTCGCTTTACGCGCAGGAGCTTCCCGGTCGTAGGCCTCGAACAGCGTCGAATCAGAAAAAGCGCGCTCGATGATAGTCGCCTCGGCGATGCTCTCTACCAGGATTGCATTGCCGGCGCCCAGCTTGGCGCCCACCTTGCCCTCAACCGGCTGCCACTCAACGTAACCGGAGGTGCCGCCGTCACTGTCTGCAAGGCCATCAGCGATGCTGCCAGATTCCACGCCATCACGCACAAGCTCGGCTTCCTTTTCGGTCAATCTCAGGGTAGTGGGGAACATGGATTTTCCTGTTGGTTCGCCAAGCTGGCTGGTAGCAAGATGGCCGGATGAGCCCTTACGGCCTCACGCGGCTCCAATGAATGCTGACCATCGAAGCAGTGTTCGCATTCATTACGCGTCTGCCACTTTTTGCGGACGCACACACAAACGTGCGTCGCCGTTTCGTAACTGCACCCGCAAATTTCATCAAAATGGGCCATGCGATTTCCCTTGTTAGTTGATCCACTTCCAGACGCAGAGGGAGCAGCGCAGCACGCCCCGGTCGTCGTGGTGTTCGGTCTCTTTTTTGCAGCGGCCGCAGTAGCGTCTAAAAGCCATGTTTTTCCTCGACCGTCAGCGGGTCACGTCGTACATAGCGATGCCATGCTGTTTCAGGTTTGCGGTTCCGGCTTCCACGCTCAGGACAGGGATGCCCAAATGCTCAAGCTGTGCAGCGCGCTCGCCGGCACCAAGCGCGACATCGGTCAGCGTGGAACGGTTCAGCCTGCAGCCGCTTTCGTTCACGCCGCCGACGAGACGCCAACCTGTCGGAATCTCGACCAAGAAGGCGTCTCGTAGAGGGATCGCCAGCGTCCCCGAGAACTACATTCCCTCGTCGCTTTCGCCTGGACTAACCAGTGCCATCATCAAGAATCCTTCCGCATTCAGGGTAAGGAACTTGCCGGCGAACTCAGCTGCTTTCATATACACTTTTTCCGCCATTATGGCTTTGGCTGAACGTCAACAGTGCACAACGAGACCAGATGCGGCGTATTATAAGATATTTGAAGGCTTAGGCTGTACTAGCCTTCAAATCGGCACCACAGTCTCGGCCATCGTCTATTATGCTTACAGTCTTAATAAGTGATGCTCTCAAGGTGGAATATGGCAAGCGCTTCTTTGCGATGAATGACGAAGTTGCGTTGATAGCAGTAATTCTACGCATCCATCGGCGTCTGTTAAAAGATGCAGCCGTACCTAATCCGGCTGCCAAAGTAATCTTCAAAACTATTACCATTCTTCGTCCCCCGCCGGCGAGCCCTTCAAAGAAACATGCTTTGCACTTATCGCCAACCTTCCCGCTTGACTAACCGATGACGATGAGAGGTCGCCCTGCTCTGCCCCCGCAACCGGCGATGGCTTCCTCAGCTTAAATACACCAACTACTTCAGTAAGCTTGGAGCACTGTTCGTGCATCGATGCAGCAGCGGCAGCTGCCTCCTCAACCAGAGCGGCATTCTGCTGAGTAACCGCGTCCATTTGGGAAATAGCATGGTCAACTTGCTCGATACCGTCACGTTGCTTGTCACTGGCAGCGGTAATCTCACTCATTATAGTTGTGACACGGGCAATGCTGGTGACCACTTCATTCATAGTCTTGCCAGCCTCGTGAACTAAACGCGAACCGTTTTCGACTTTACCTACGGAGTCTGCAATCAACGTTTTGATTTCTCTTGCAGCTGCTGCCGAACGCTGAGCCAGATTACGCACTTCCGATGCGACTACGGCAAAACCTCGACCCTGCTCCCCAGCCCGAGCCGCTTCCACGGCGGCGTTAAGCGCGAGGATATTTGTCTGAAATGCAATTCCGTCAATAACACTAATGATTTCGACGATCTTTCGCGAAGACTGGTTAATTGAACCCATAGTAGCAACCACTTCAGAGACCACTACGCCGCCCTCACTTGCAACCTTAGAAGCGCTAATAGCCAAGTCGTTGGCCTGACGAGCTTTCTCAGCATTGAACTGTACAGCTGTCGTTAGCACTTTCATCGAAGATGCAGTTTCTTCCAATGAGCCAGCTTGCTCTTCAGTACGAGAAGACAAATCCATATTACCATCAGCAATTTCGCTTGACGCCGTACTTATTGTATCAGTACCACTACGAACTTCACCGACAATACTGACTAAATTGTCGTTCATGATTTTTAAGGCAGACATGAGTTTTCCAGTTTCGTCACGCGTATCGACGGTAATTTCACTAGTCAAATCTCCAGTCGAAACTTTTTCAGCAACGTCTACTGCGACGCTAATAGGGCCGGTAATCGAACGTGTGATTGCAAACGCGAAACTAGACCCTATCAGGATTGCAACTGCGCCAAGCGCAAATAACAAATTGCGACCGCTTTCATACTGAGCTGATATCTTGGTAGCAATTTCATCCAGAGAGCCACGTTGGACTTCTCCCAGCTTGCCTAATGTTGCTAAATACACTTCCCGCTTCCCGGTCATATCTTCACTGTAGGGCACCTCGAATAACCGGTGATTTTCACAGCGTCGGCGAGCGGAG
>NZ_JBIMES010000049.1:0-3503 GCF_051262535.1 Massilia sp. CMS3.1
ACGCGACAAAACCGTAATTTAACTAGTGCGCAAGGCAAAGGCGCATTGGATGATAGGCTTGGTGTGTATAATCGGTTGAGAAACTACGTGGCTCCTGATTCATCAAGAGCATGCTGGTCGGAAAAACGGCCGTCCATTCAGAAAAACATATGGACTTGAAGCAGAGCGTTATCGCTCGCTACCTCTTTCTATCGGCGCTCGCTGCAGCCTTACCGGTATTGACCATCGTTTTGGTCTATGACCGATTGGCCGGGTCGGTCCTAGAAAAGATGCAATACGATCAGGAGAGTAGTCAGCTGACGGCGACAACTAACCGACTTGCCTCTTTCATCGAAGCGCGCCGCTACCAAGTTGAGACATTGGCTAGCTACCCCGGCGTAGCAAGTCTGATCCAGCCTTCGATTTCAACGGCGGCCGACGGCAGTCTCGCCCTCCTAGCAGTCGAGGCTGACGTACCCGATCTTTATGGAATTTTGCTCTACGACGGGGCCGGCAATCTGAAGCTCGCCGTACCAGGTCAGGCGAGCTCCGGGCCGCCATACTGGTCCGAGCGTAAACTGCAGATTGCGGACTTGCCAAAGACCTTGATAGGAGAAACCGAGATAATCGGCCCCATGCCATCGAAAAATAATGGCGATTCGGGCTGGTTGCTGGTACGCCACGCTTTACCTCGAGCCGAGGCAGGCCAGCCAGCCGGATACATCGCGCTTCATGTCCGGCTTGCATCGCTTACTGAACAGTTGGGTGCGTCTGTGGGAACGCGCTTGTCTCTGCTTCGTACTCCCAATGGCGAGTACAACTCGGTTGCGCAACCAAACACTAGCAGCGGTCGCGTGGTAGTGGGTGGAGAGTTCCTACCAGGATGGCAGCCCATCTTACGACTGGACGCCATGCCAGCGCATCATCCGTTCGAGTCCGAGCGGCGGCTACTTTTATGGTCTGCGTTGGCTGGAGCAGGCCTAGTGGTGATGCTGCTGTTCCTACTTTCAAGGCACCTGCGACGGCGGATCCGCACCTTAGTGAGCGGAACGGAGGCGCTTTCATCTGGCAATCTGACTCACCGTATCGCCGACGTTGGGAATGACGAAATATCGATGGTGTCTCGATCTCTCGACGATATGTCGTCCAAGCTGAGCGACTACATGAGGCGGGCCGTGCACGCAGAGAAGCTTGCTCTGCTGGGCGAGTTTGCGGCAAGCGTCGCTCACGAGCTTCGCAATCCTTTGGCTTCGCTAAAAACCACTGTTCAAGCCTTGCTTAGGCGAGAGGCAGACACTCGGCGGCGCACCCTGCTGGCTGACATGGAGCGTGAGATTAATCGTCTTGCCAACGTCGTTAGCGATATCGTTGACTATGGCCGGCCTCATTGTCCAAGGAGCGAATTTGTACCCGTAGGAGATGTCTTCAGATATGCAGCTCGGCAACTGGGGTCTGAAGTACAGGAGCGGCAGGTTCACATTTCACTGCAAGGGGACAAATCAGTAGAGCCGAAGGTTGACCGTGAACACCTTACACAGATTGTCCTTAACTTGTTGACGAATGCGATCCAAGCGACCCCCGCAGGTGGTAGCGTCATTTTACGTGCCTACAAGGATAGCGAGCACATTGTTCTGGAAGTCAAAGACAATGGGTGCGGGATCGAACCCGCCCTTATTGCGAGGGTTTTCGAGCCCTTTTTCACGACGAAGACCAGGGGTGTTGGTCTAGGCCTATCGATTTGCAGACAGCTCTGCGAGATCAACGATGGGCGATTGCATATCGAAAGCAACCCTGAATACGGAACCACCGTGAAAGTTATATTTCCTTCTATTGAGAGTAAAAATGCCGAGCGTATTGATCATTGACGACGAGGTCAGCCTCCTGAATTCGCTTCGCTTCGCCCTAGAGGAAGATGAATACCAGGTATCAGTCGCTACTACTGGAGCAGCCGGCCTCCAATCGTTGCGTGACGCCCAGCCTGATATCGTCTTGCTGGACCTAAAGTTGCCCGATCGTACAGGCTTGGATATCTTGGACGATATTCTCCAGTCCCGCGATCCACCGCACGTTATCATGATTTCTGCGCACGGCGATACGAGAGCTGCAGTGCGCGCGGTAAAAAGTGGTGCTGCTGATTACCTGACCAAACCATTTGACCTAACTGAATTGTTGCATTTGATGCGCAGCGTGCTTAGCCGCGGACGTATGGCTGAGGAATTGCAGTTCCGTCGAAGTGAGTCGCTCTACGGCAGTACAGGTGTTGGTGCCTCGAAACTGTCCCACCAGCTTAGCCTGCTTAGCCTCCTGGGTAGTAGTGATTCGATGAATGAACTTAATGCCACGATAAAGCGGGTCGCGGCGAGCACAGTAATGCGCGTGCTGGTTTTGGGTGAGTCAGGAACCGGCAAAGCACTTGTCGCTCGAGCACTTCACGCTGGGAGCCAACGCGCAGCCGGGCCGTTCATCGAAATAAATTGCGCTTCTTTGCCCGAACAACTTATTGAGGCGGAGCTCTTTGGCGCCGAGAAGGGCGCATATACAGGTGCTCATAGTCGACGCGTCGGTTTGGTGGCGCTAGCGGACAAGGGAACATTGTTTTTGGACGAAATTGGTGAGACTCCTCTCGCGTTGCAGGCGAAGTTGTTGCACTTTCTTGAAAACGGCAGCTATCGTCCCATAGGTGGCGGGAATTCGCAGTCTGCCGATGTGCGGGTGGTTGCTGCGACTAATCGCGATCTAGCGGCGGAGGTGGTCGAAGGCGGATTCCGAGAGGATCTGTATTACCGACTTAACGTCATCAGCCTTCGCCTGCCACCATTGCGGGAAAGACATGGAGACGTCGAAATTCTAGCCGATTACTTTGCGACTCTTTATGCCGCCCAAGAAAAAGTGTCTCCAGTGCGTTTTGAACCTTGGACTCTAAAACACCTCGCAGCGTACCAGTGGCCAGGCAACGTTCGAGAACTTAAAAACCTGATCGAGCGCTTTACGATCCTCCATCCTGGAACCACGATTAACATTGCGGCTCTGCCGATGGAGATAACAATGCCTAGTAATATTGAGCCGTTTGCGAACTCGCTTCAGAAAGGCGGTAGTGCACAAATCACGGACACCCTCGCAAATACCGAGCGAAAGATAATTTTGAACGCGCTGCGTGAGTGTGGAGGTCACAAAAGCCAAGCAGCCGGCCGCTTGGGAATTTCCCGTCACGCGTTCAAGCGTCGACTGCAAAGATTGGGTTTGAAATAGACTAAGGGGCACCTCGAATAACCGGCGATTCTCACAGCGTCGGCGAGCGGAGCGCTTGAAATGTCGCCGGCCAAGTGTGAATGGCGCCGTTTCCCGGCCCTTTTTCAGGCCTCGGTCCGAAAATCCGGTGGTCCGGACGGACCTTGGGCGTCAGAACGCCTCGACCCCGGCCTCTTTCAAGTAGACCAGACGCTGCAAGTTGTAGGCCGCAACCTTCCAGGTCAGGTGCAGCGTGGCACGCGCCAGGCCAATCGATCGCAGCGCCTTGCCTCCCA
>NZ_JBIMES010000050.1:0-3409 GCF_051262535.1 Massilia sp. CMS3.1
ACTAACACGGATAATAAAGAGGTAGAAGCCCTGCCCGAGCTTCACTGACTAGTTGGGAAGGTCCGCTTCGGGTCGTTTGCAGATCCTTCCACAGCCGAACAGCGCGCGAACTTTATTGCAAGGAGTGAAGTCTAACTTTGTATAGCCTTGTATATCGTTGTATTGGCAGCTTAAGCGTCCGTTACCGGCAAGAAGCGGAAGTTCGCCGCCCCGGCCAGTAGGCTCGACTCGTTCTGTGTCGTACTCATACCAACAATGATTGAGAATTTGACTTAAGGATTCTATGTTTACTTATTCCCACCCCAGACCCATCATCGACGGTCGAGCTGTTTCCATGCAGGTTGTACAACAAAAGGAAGCGGTTCGGCAAGACACGAAAGTCCTTGTCGTAACCACACTTTTGACGAGCTCGGACAAGCTCACTGACCAAAATGGCACCGAGCCTAATTGAATTTGAGGTCGCATACACGCGAGCGGAATACGTCCAATCAGCAATTATATATATAAGTGCTTATGTAATAAGTGCTATAGTTATTTGATGAAAAAAGGACTTGGCACGCAGTTACGGCATCTAATTGAACTGCTTGACGGAGCAGTCGAGCAGGCTTACGTGGAAGCGAGGCTGGATTATCGGCCGCGCTATACGCCGGTGATGCGCGTTCTCGCCGAGCAGGAGAGTGCGACGATTGGAGAGTTGGCAGCGCTGGGCGGCCTCACGCAGCCCGCCGCCACCCAGACCGTGGCTTTAATGGTGAGGAAGGGCCTGTTGACGATCGCTACAAGCGGCGAAGACGGCAGGCAGCGCATGGTCGGTCTCAGCGCCGGCGGCAAAGCCTTGCTGCCGCGCCTGCGGGTGTGCTGGCAGGCGACCAAGGCCGCCGCCGACAGCCTCGACGCAGACCTGTCGTTTCCGCTGTCCACCTGTCTTGACCAGGCGATCGCCTCGCTCGAGAAACGCCCCTTCGGCGCGCGAATCCGCGACGCAAACTTGCCGGACCAGCGTGACGACGGGCCGGCGGACGAACTTTTCACGTAGCTATCAAACGATCAGTAGTCCAACTCGGAGGCAGGTATGTCAAGCAAAAAGAATTGCGCTTCAGTCGTCGTAGTGAGTACCTTATTGTCACTGTCTGCGTTCGCAGCGGAGGACGGCCGCTTGATCGCGTCTTCCTCGCCTGCCGGCGATCGTGAGGCCATGGCCCGCATCGAGGCTGGCCTGCGTCCGCTGGTCGCGCTGGCCGATGCGCCGGTCAAGACGGAAAAGCTGCAGGACGCGATGGCGCGGCTGAAGGTGCCGGGCGTGAGTGTCGCGGTGATTCGGGGTGGCAAAGTAGCGTGGACGCAAGGCTATGGCGTCGCCTGGGTTGGCGGACCGGCTGTCACGCCGGAAACCCTGTTCCAGGCTGGCTCGGTCAGCAAGCCAGTTGCCGCCATGGCGGCACTCCGCATGGTGGAGCAAGGCAAGCTCGATCTCGATTCGCCTGTCGACACCGTCCTCACCGGGTGGAAGCTGCCCGCCGATGAGGGCAGGCCGAGCGTGCGTCAATTGCTGTCACACACCGGCGGCATGAACGTTTCCGGCTTTCCCGGCTATGCCGCCGGGAAGCCGGTACCTTCGCTGGTCCAGCTACTCGATGGCAAAGGCCCCACCAACACCGCGCCGATCCGGGTCGACGCCGCGCCGGGTTCGGCCTGGCGCTATTCGGGCGGCGGCTATGTAGTGCTCCAGCAAGCGATGACCGACCGGGCCGGCCAGCCCTTCGATGCGCTGATGCGCGACCTGGTGCTGGCCCCCCTTGGCATGACGGCCAGTACCTTTGCGCAACCGCTGCCTGCCGCCTTGGCGGCCAAGTCGGCGCTCCCGCACGACCGGCAGGGCAACGCCTTCCCCGGCGGTGCCTTTACCTATCCCGAGCAGGCTCCCGCCGGCTTGTGGTCGACCCCGCTTGACCTGGCAAAGTTCGCGATCGCAATCCAGCAAGGGACGGCCGGACGCGACACTGGCGTGTTGTCGCCAACGATGACGCGTACCATGCTTACCCCCCAGATGAACGACTACGCGTTGGGCCTGCAACTACAGGACAAGGGCCAGGCATTCGGTCATGGCGGCAGCAATATGGGCTTCAAGTCCGCGCTGGTCGCCTTTGTCGAACGTGGCGACGGCGCAGTGATCCTGACCAACGGCGACAATGGCGGCGAACTCGCCGCCGGGCTGATGCGCGCCATCGCCCACGAATACAAGTGGGCCGGCAACCAGACCATCCTACGTCCGACGTTGACGCTCACGCCCCAGGCGCGCAAGGCCTTGGTCGGCCAATATAAAATGTCGGGGCTGAGCGACTTCCATATCGCCGAACGAGACGGCCAGCTGATGATTGCGCTGCGCCCGGGCCAGTGGGAGCCCCTGTATGCAGAGTCGGACAAGCTGCTGTTTGTTCTGTCGCGCAACGTCGAAATACGTCCCATTGATGCCGACAGCGGCCTCAATGTGCTTGGATCGTCATCGAAGAGATATACCCGCGTCACCGGCCTCTGGTGACACGCAAGCAGCGATGCTGCCAGGGCGGCGACGCAGGGGATAGAAGTGCAATGCCGCCCTGTCCCCGCTTACTGCCCGATCAGCACAGACTCGCCAAGCCCGGTTCCTGCATCCTTGGCGGCTTTTTTTTGCGTCGTCGAATACCGGCCAGACCATTTTCAACGGATGCAGGTATTTCACTACCTGATGTCCGCTAATGGCCGGCTGCGGACCTTTCGTGACTTCCGCTAATGGCCGATACCGGTCGAATCGTTACTTCCCCGAATGGTCCAAAACAAACTTGGCTAGCAAGGGAGTTCACCAGAAGAGCGTTCAATCGTTTTTTTATCTTGTCGCCAGCAGATACACGCCTGTGCAGGCGCCAGTTAAACCCACCAAGGTAAGGCTGACTTGCGATAGGCCACTCCAAAATAGCGATTGGCTCAGGGCTTGAGTCAATATCGGCACAAGCTTAAAAGCGCATGAGCCAACTACTAAGAATATCGCACCTCGAACGGCTCTTGGAGTCCAAAACATGTCGTTATTCCTATTTTCGAAATTTATCTTTTCCCGAAGTCCGCTTCTTGCCGATGCGGACCTATTGTAGCGTCCGCTTACGACCCACTGCAGACATTCCGCTCCGATGCAGACACGTAGTGTTAGAAGCCCATAACGGCTTCGAAGAGGTGTCGCACCCACTCCCCAAACGCAAGTCGCTTGGACTCGCCTCGCCTCAGCCGATGCGTCAATAGCCAAGTTGCGTATAAGGCGATCATAGCGACGCATGCTGCGCTCAGGATGGTCGTAATGATCTCTATGACAAGCAGCATAAGTACACTTTCTTGTTAACCTTTTCATTCGCTAGATCGTCTTGCCGCACCCAGCAGGTAC
>NZ_JBIMES010000051.1:0-3229 GCF_051262535.1 Massilia sp. CMS3.1
AGACATTGGCATGGCGGCCCTAAATGGCACGTCAACAGTCGGTCTGTTGACGTGCTAGCCATTCGTTTGGATACGGATCGTAGTCGGTCGGGTACGCCGCGGCATATTCCCCACGACCATACATTGAATAGTATTTCTTCATCGCTTCGGCATGAGATGCCGCCTCGAATATCGTGACTAGACGAGCGCCTTCGCCAAGCGTTGCTCTGAATGCGTCTCCGTCCGGGCCAGCCAGACGTAACGCCTCAAGCATCTGCCCATTCTCATCCGGATCTTCCCAAACTTCATGCAACAACAACGCCATCCTAGCTCCAGGTTTGAACGACTGCTTCTGGCCGACAGCGGAAATCGCATGACCGCAAGTCTACCGGACAGGGTTGCTCATGTGAAAGTTTTTGCGTGATGCCTCGTTGATTGGTGAAGGTCTGCTGCTGACCCATTGCGGACACTCGTTACCTGCCAGGTGAGCACACTCGAGCATTTACAGCTGTTTGAAATGATGTGAAGCGACGATGCTAGCGACGGCGAAGCAGACTTTTTACGAAGTGAGACAGGCTGCGCAATACCCGTGCCTCAAGTACGACCAGACGCGTCACCCAACGTGGCAGTTTAATATCCTCGGACAGCTTGTCCGCGATTTCCTCCGGAGTTTTGTCAGATACAAAAATTGCTTTGTAAAAGCCGAAGAGGATTTTGATCTCGATCATTGCAAGTACGGCTATAGCCGTCGTGCGCAGCCAACCGACGGAACCGAGAACATGCTGATGTTCAGTGGGAATAAGGTGAGAAGTAGCCCAGATCCCGAGCGAAGCGAGACTTACCATGGGCAAGATCACCGCCGTTCCTCTAGCGCGGTAGCACCAGAGGTAGAGCAGCGGCAGTACAACTGCTAAGTCGAACAGCACTGCGCTTTCAAACAGACGCGGATGACGCCAATCCTGTAACTGAAGGGCGCTCACGTCACCCAGGACAACAGCGATTGCTAGCGGATAGAACCAGTTAGCACGCAACCAACTATACGCAATGTGATCGTCTGAAGAAAGTTGCGCCATTACTTTTTTCCTTATTGCTGAATATTATCGGGACCCTATCGGCATACGCGCGCCAGTCTGCTCTTGGCCGAAAGCAGCTGTGGCAACAGCATAGCAGCCTGCCCAAGGGAAAAATCCTCAGATTGTCACGAAGGACTGGAATCGACCCGAAGCGGCCATTGCCCAAAACTGTTAAAGGATAGGGGCACCCATCAGCGCAGCACTGGCCGCGCCTGCCAAATGCTCAAAAGGGCTTTGACAGCTAACTGAACGATGAGTGCGGATGTCAGCGCAATTAGAAACGCAACCCCGATAGTTTGTTCTTTCAACAGCATTGAAATAAGCAAGCAAAACGTGGCGAACGCGAAATAGCCGTAGATCATGCCGCGTAGGAGGGCGACCGCAAACGTTCGGCCCGAATGACGATGCGAAAATCCGACAAGCACCGTGCTCATGATGGGAAACATGGCGAGGAAGCCGCTCATCCGCGCGCCAAGCCGAGAGGCCGAAAATGTGACGAACAGCACGAGTAGTGCGGCGGCGAGCATGCGCCAGGGAAGGTCACTTGAGCTCGACTTGGCCGGCGCGATAGGGTCTGGCGCCACTGCGGGAAAGCACAAGGGCGTAATCAGAAGCGATGCGATGACGAGCGCAAAGCTGAGCATGATGTCTATTTGCGTTGATTGCAGAACGGCAAGTGCAACGCCATACATAACGAGTGCACACAGCATCGATCCAAAAACATTAAATCGACGCGAGGCCCACACATAGGCGAGCGTAAACACCAGAATAGCGATTACCGCGAGTAGGGTGCCCTGAGCCGCAGTGGCTGCAAATGATGCGCCTTGTTCGAGCGACAGTATCAGCAGGATCGGCCCGGCAACGATCGGGAAGGCGGATAACCATCCCGCCACCGCTGGCCCCCAGCGACGACCGGCAAGCGTCACGCTGAGAATCAGTAAGGGCACAAGCAGTAGTTTGAGAAAGAAAATTGAATCAATCATGTCTTGTCTGAGTATTTTGAAGTGCGAAACTGCGAACGGCCGCTTTTGGCCGTTTCCGACCGTTCAGTGTACGGCAGCTTCCGACCCGAAGCAGACTTTCACTTATCTTTACTTTCTCGGTTTTCGGCAGCGTCACGCTGTAGGTCAGAATGAGCAGCGTGATGGATGGTGGAAAGTTAGGTCCGGGAACTTCGAACGGCTGGGAAATACGCTTTCGTCACGACCGAGCGTGTCCCCGGATGCAGGTTGTCGATGTGGGCATTCGACTGGATTACAATCCATAAGGCGACTTCTGGATCGAGCGAATGAATCTGGCGGCACCTTTTAATGACGGCATCGGCAACTGCGCGATCAGCCACTCTATAAACATTCATGGTGACCCCACCACCTTGAAATGGCCCAACTTTCCAGCCGTCTCCGTCCCAAAGAACCATCTGATTTCTCTGACACTCATCCCGTGTAGAGCAAGCTCCCAGCGTTATGAGTTCGTGCTTTATCGCCTCTCCATATACCCGGCCTTGGTCGTAATACATATGGCTGCCACAGCCGGCGGTCGAAATTGCCAGCGCTGCGATCAGGGTAATTCCAGTTTTTTGCATTTTCTTTTAGGCCTCTACCTATTCGTTGAAGGTCTGCTCTTGGCCGGTAGCAGTCCACCAGCGAAGGACCGCAACCGACCCATTGCAGACGTTGCGCAGATTGCGTAGCCTACCGCGCCAGACTGCCGTACTTCCACGACATATCCATCAGTTCCGGTTCATGCAAACAGAAGACGCTGACACAAGCATTACCTGAAACCACTAACCACTCGCGACGTACAGTCTCAAAAGTCCGAAGCACATCTTCTTCCGCCGACCAGCCGCCATTCTTCACTTCCAGTACATGACTTCCACGAGCGAAGCTCTTGGAAATCCAGTAACGCGCCAAGTCCGCCTCATCCAAAAAACGGAAGCCTGAAGGCTGTGAGAAGTGTATTTTGAGTCCGTGAACAGTTCCCTCTTTGTCTTTCAAGCACGCCAAGATAACGTCCAAGTTACCGTCAAGATAGCAAAGCGACTCGACGTCTGATTCGTGTTGCACACCATTTGTCGGTCCGAATGCTTGTGTTTCGATCTGCATTTCTTTCTTCCCTAGCACTTAGCAAACACAGTCATTGCTGGCAAACGGATGACATTTTCAACGTCCGCTTTTGGC
>NZ_JBIMES010000052.1:0-1978 GCF_051262535.1 Massilia sp. CMS3.1
TGACCTGGTTGCCGACGAGCTCCGGCATACCATATTGCTTCCACTCTTCCGCCATGTCCGATTGCATGCTCCAGTGGCCATCGTACATCAGGTTGATGTCGGTGACGCCGGCCCAGCTGACGCCGCACTTGTACAGGTCTGGGTCGTTCACAAGGCCCATCAGGGTGGCATAGCCGCCATAGCTGGCGCCTGCGATGCAGATGCGGCTCGGATCGGCAATGCCTTCTGCGACGGCCCAACGTGCACCGTCGGCGATGTCGTTCTGCATTGCCAGGCCCCACTGCTTTAAACCCGCCCGGAAGTGGGCCGCGCCGTAGCCAGTGCTTCCCCGAAATTCCGGCTCGAGCACGGCATAGCCGCGCGAGGCCAGGAATTGGGTTTCCGGATCCCAGCCCCATTGCGTTCCACGTATGTTCGGTCCGCCATGCACCAGCATCACGAGAGGCGCATTCTTTGCGCCGTTGACGGGAGAAGTCAGCAGTGCGGGTATTTCACGGCCATCGCGAGCCTTGTAGCGCACCAGGTCCTGCCGGCCCATGCGCGCTTGATCAATGTTTGGATAAGCTTCGCCCACCATGTCGATCAGACCTGTTTTCAGGTTAAACAGGCGATAGACGGGCGGCTTGATGTCGGAGTAGGACTGCACGAGAGACCAGTCTGACATCCTCTGCGAAGGAAAGGACATAAGGTTGATCGTGCCCGGCAGCGCTGCGTCGAGCCGTTTCTGGGCGGCCTGCATCACTGGGTCGAACCATATGGTCGCCTCACCATCGGTACGCAATTGCACACCAAGGATCTTTCCGCCACCACGCACCAGGTGGCCACTAAAGTCATATCCAGGTGTGGCGATGACCGGTTCGGGACGCAGGGCGCCGCTGACAAGGTCGATGATATGCACAGAGCTGGTGTCCTTACCGGCGTGTGCCGCCGCGTACAAGACGCCATCGTTGCCAAAGCCAAGCGGCGAATATGCATTGCCGTTGTCCGTGTAGGTTCGGAAAGTGCTTAATACGCGCCAAGCTGATGTCGCCGGGTCGCGATAATGCAGGGTAGTCACACCTTCGCCTGTGGACCTGGCAAGCCGTGGTTCGCCCTTGTGGTCTAGCCACCATTCGTTCATCAGGCCAGGCCGCGGTATTGCCCCAAGTGACGCTCCTGTCAGCGTGTCGAGTTTGAGGAGGCCTACAGCCGTGCGGCCGGTTGCCTTGTCATTCCATTCACGCCGGACGTATACGGCATTTGTATCTTGTGTACCAGGCTGGCCCAGCATATAAGTGCGCCAATCCAACATATTCTGGTTATATTGACCGTTGTCACGTGTGAAGTCACCACTTCGATCTGCAAGCTGGAGCATGTTGCCACCGTCACGGTCTATCGCGTACAAGCCTGTTCCTCGGTAGCGCTCGTCCAGTGCCTGTCTGTCATCTACGTTAAAGAGTAGACGCTTGTCGTTTACCCATTCGAAGGCGATTACATCGACGTCCGTGTAGCCCGCGACTAGTTTGGCCGACTTGTCATCCAAGTCGATAACAGCCAGAAAAGAACGTCGCCCAGGTGCGCCGGAAATAGCGGCTAAGTGGCGCCCGTTGGGAGAGAGCTTGGCATCGGAGAGGACGGGATTGCTGAAGAAACGTTCGATAGGCGGCGCAACTGCGTCGGTAGCGGCGTGCAGCGCAGGTGCAGCACACATAAACAGCGTTAGCAGTACGCCGCACTGGCCAAAAATATGTCTGATCATTAGCGTCTCACAAATTTAACGAGGGGCACAGCTCCATGTCCCCATTGGTTTAGTGCAATCGACCCTTCTTTACCTTTACCCTCGACGAAAAGTCCGAGGGGCACACTAGGGGTGGTTCATCCCCCCAACAAAACGGCGACAAATCGACGGTGCTCCGCTTTATAATGCCCCATTATAAAAGTTCGCCGAGGTCCGCTTTTGTCCGGGAGCAGTCTACCAGCGAAGGA
This sequence comes from Massilia sp. CMS3.1, assembly GCF_051262535.1. Lineage (NCBI taxonomy): Bacteria > Pseudomonadati > Pseudomonadota > Betaproteobacteria > Burkholderiales > Oxalobacteraceae > Massilia > Massilia sp. CMS3.1. The sequence continues at coordinate 1,966 of NZ_JBIMES010000052.1, forward strand.
CCGCAACCGACCC
>NZ_JBIMES010000053.1:0-1723 GCF_051262535.1 Massilia sp. CMS3.1
TTCTATCAACGGCAGGAAACGAATCGCCCAACGGTTGATCGTCGAATGGTCCACCGACATGCCCCGCTCTTCCATGAGCTCTTCGATGTGCCGGTAGCTGAGCAGGTAGGCCACGTACCATCGGATGCAGACCAAGACGACGTCAATCGGGAAACGCATTCCTTTGAAGCTGAGCATGTCGGATCGTCAATGTGCGGCGTTGCCGTCTACTCGATCGGGGCCACCGCTCGGCTAACGCGACAGAACCAAGAATTCCAGTACCTTCGATCGCTCCAGCTTCTTGCGCAATACCGCCGTGCCCTGCGCATCCATCCCATGTACCTGAAACACCTGTTTTGCCAAATCCATGCCAACTGTCGTGATCTTCATGATGGTCGCTCCTTTCGATGACGAAGTGAAATCACTCCTCATTGTGGCATTCGCATGCCATTTTGAAAGCGGACGACCATCCCATTAGAACCCGCTGGGCGCCTTCCTACTGGCAATGCGCCGTGGGAGCTGTATGGATCGATCGGCGCCCGAATCCAGGAAGCGTTGGAGATGCTGTCGATCAAGCGGCCAACAGGCGCCTGAGCTTGAGCGGACAGAAAAATGCCCGCTGAACGCGGGCGAGAATCTATTTCCTTGTAGGAAAGTAGAGGAGACGCATGGAGGATGCTGCAATGCGCCATATAAATCCAATTAAATTTTGTGATTTCGAACATCGCTAAATAGTATATCTCGATGGATTTTGCAGACTTTGAATAACCAGTCGGTCCGCTATGCCGGCGACGACTCAACACCACTGGAAGACCATAACTAAGAAATCAATGGCTGTCGTGGTGCTCGTCCTGACGATTGCAGCTGCAACTTCTACTCAATAAGCGCACCAGCTAACTCAAGCGGAAGACACAAGTCTGAACTAACCATTATAATTTCGTAACAATGCGCCAGAGCCATAATGGTAGCTTGGGCAACCAGTTACGGGGGATGACATGGGTCCTCGGTCTGCTGGCCCCGCCACCGCCTGCACTTACGTAAATTGACGAGCATGACTAACAACCTGACCAAACTCACCGAGGCGATCGCGCGAACTACCGGTAGGCGCTATTGCAGTACGCATCGAAGTGAAGTACCTGTCGACGCGGGAAGCTACGTCCAACGAAACAAGACCACACGCTGGGTATGTTTCGAATGCCAGAAGCGCCGCGAACTCGGTAAAGCCGTAAGGTGCAAAGCTCCTTGATGGACGCGACCCGGACCGGATTGCGAACTTGTTGTGACAATCCGCGGCAAGTACGCCGCCCCAACCACGTGGGGCGGCTTGACCTCACATTGACGATCTAATTTTGTAGCGTTCAACGCAGATCAGATCTCTACTTGCGTTCCCAGTTCAATGACGCGGTTGGGGGGAATTTGATAGTAATCTGCCGCGCTGCGCGCGTTACGCGACATCGACACGAACAGGTGCTCACGCCATGGACTCATGCCTGCGCCAGGAGTCGATATTACCGTTTGACGTGCAATGAAAAACGACGTCTCCATCATGTGAAATTCGTGTCCTTTCGCCGCGCATTCGGCCAGTGCGAGCGGTATGTCCGGTTCGTCTTTGAAGCCGTAACGAATGCTAACTTGGTAGCAATTATGACCAAGTGATTCAACATTGGCCTGATCGCTTTGAGGCACAAAAGGCTGTTCCTCGATCGTGACTGTCACAAAGACTACTCGCTCATGCAAGACTTTG
>NZ_JBIMES010000054.1:0-1651 GCF_051262535.1 Massilia sp. CMS3.1
TTGTTCGTCGGCAGGCCCGAGGCGCAGCTGAGCCATGAGGATGTCTACCTGCCTGGTCTGTGTACGATTGCAAGTCAGGCCGACGCGAGGAGGGCGCTGACCCTGATTGTCGAGCAAGGAGAAGGATCGATCGTTTGCGATGAAAGATCGCACTACGCACGTTTCCGCACGATTCGGAAACAGTGGCAAGCGCTTGAGCAACGACGCCCTGACTTTACACCATACCGCAATGCGGCTCGCCACCCGGTCATGCGTCCGCCAGTATCTAGCGACGAGCGTGTTCATATCGTGGCTGAACCAGCGGTGTCGTTGCTCGACGCAGGCAATGCAAGCTATTTTCTAATGCTGCGTTTGTTTGCACTGATGAGCGATATGCCTAACTGCCTGCTGCCGCGGTCCGCTGTTATGGCGCAAGCGATGACTCTAATGCATGCCCTTGCCGACATTGGCACGGCCTTGACGACTTTGCCAGCCAACGAAGCGCATCCGGGCGTGATGGCAGGTCTCACGTTCAGTCTGTCGCGCACCGCAATTGGGTTCGAATCGCCCGATTCAGCCGCATGGCTAATCGCCGAAAGAATGGACTTGCTTGCAATACATGCAGACATCGGTGCAAGTACATTGCCCGCGCTCGCACAGCTTGGCCACAAGTTGCGCGAAGCCGCTCGCGCATGGCGCCAGGCGCACGGTGTAAAGCTGGCGTCCGAAAAAACGCTGCGTCCTGACGTGCAGCCTGGCCTAGCCTCTCACTTGGCCGCTTTTCCACCGAGCCTAGATCCGCAGGCGCAGATTGAAGTCGTCAAGGGCAAGACGGGGACGCTCTATTTCGACCCGAGCCGTTGCGTGCATTCGCGCCACTGTGTGCTGGAAGAGCCAGCCGTCTTTAAGGCCAACCAGGAGGGTTCCTGGATATTTCCTGACAATGCTACGCCGGAGCGCCTGGCGCGCGTTGCACGCAATTGTGTTTCAGGAGCGATTCGCTACGAACGGCGCGATGGCGTCGATAACGAAAGTGCGCCGCCTGTCAACCTAGTCCATATGCGCCAAAACGGTCCACTTGCGCTCAATGCCGCGATCAGGATCGTATCGGCCGACGGTGCCGCGAGCGATGAACTCCGGGTGGCGCTGTGTCGCTGCGGCCAGTCGAAGAACAAGCCATTTTGCGATCAATCACACCTTGCCGCAGGCTTCACCGCGTCAGGCGAGGCGCTTACCCGGCCGTTTCCCGATCTGGAGCAGCGCGATGGAACGCTGGTGGTTACCCCTTTGCATAATGGCCCACTCGATATCCGTGGCGCCGCAGAAATTTGCACCGGCACCGGGCGCACTGTTGATCGCACGCTAGCGGTCCGCTTGTGCCGTTGTGGAAACTCGATGGACAAGCCATTTTGCGATGGCAGTCATCGTGCGGCTGGTTTTTTGGCAAATGGGACCGGCGTCTGACGCCCCATTATTCATTTCATTACGCATGAAATCGCGGGATCACCCTTCCTTGCACGGTTCGGCTCAGCGGCACTCACTGCTTCTGTGGGTCTGCTCTGATTCACAAGCGGACGCTACGCAACGTCTGCAACAAGCTAGAAGCAATGGGATGGACTCCTCCTCCCCCTGAGGGCACGTTAGTGCCAAACTGGAGTTTACACACAACCGC
>NZ_JBIMES010000055.1:0-1585 GCF_051262535.1 Massilia sp. CMS3.1
GAACTTCGGTTCTTGATTACTTAAATTATCAAATGTTCACAAAAAAGAAATAGCGTTGTCTCAGCAATGAGATGACGGTCAGTATTTTGAGTGAGCGACCCGCTAGCAATAGCGGTGGCAGAAATGCCAACAAACAGAGATTAAACTGAAGAGTTTGATCCTGGCTCAGATTGAACGCTGGCGGCATGCTTTACACATGCAAGTCGAACGGCAGCGCGGGGCAACCTGGCGGCGAGTGGCGAACGGGTGAGTAATATATCGGAACGTACCCAAGAGTGGGGGATAACGTAGCGAAAGTTACGCTAATACCGCATACGATCTAAGGATGAAAGTGGGGGATTCGCAAGAACCTCATGCTCCTGGAGCGGCCGATATCTGATTAGCTAGTTGGTAGGGTAAAGGCCTACCAAGGCTACGATCAGTAGCTGGTCTGAGAGGACGACCAGCCACACTGGAACTGAGACACGGTCCAGACTCCTACGGGAGGCAGCAGTGGGGAATTTTGGACAATGGGCGCAAGCCTGATCCAGCAATGCCGCGTGAGTGAAGAAGGCCTTCGGGTTGTAAAGCTCTTTTGTCAGGGAAGAAACGGTGGAGGTTAATACCTTCTACTAATGACGGTACCTGAAGAATAAGCACCGGCTAACTACGTGCCAGCAGCCGCGGTAATACGTAGGGTGCAAGCGTTAATCGGAATTACTGGGCGTAAAGCGTGCGCAGGCGGTTTTGTAAGTCTGTCGTGAAAGCCCCGGGCTCAACCTGGGAATTGCGATGGAGACTGCAAGGCTTGAATCTGGCAGAGGGGGGTAGAATTCCACGTGTAGCAGTGAAATGCGTAGAGATGTGGAGGAACACCGATGGCGAAGGCAGCCCCCTGGGTCAAGATTGACGCTCATGCACGAAAGCGTGGGGAGCAAACAGGATTAGATACCCTGGTAGTCCACGCCCTAAACGATGTCTACTAGTTGTCGGGTTTTAATTAACTTGGTAACGCAGCTAACGCGTGAAGTAGACCGCCTGGGGAGTACGGTCGCAAGATTAAAACTCAAAGGAATTGACGGGGACCCGCACAAGCGGTGGATGATGTGGATTAATTCGATGCAACGCGAAAAACCTTACCTACCCTTGACATGTACGGAAGCTTCGAGAGATCGAGGTGTGCTCGAAAGAGAACCGTAACACAGGTGCTGCATGGCTGTCGTCAGCTCGTGTCGTGAGATGTTGGGTTAAGTCCCGCAACGAGCGCAACCCTTGTCATTAGTTGCTACATTTAGTTGAGCACTCTAATGAGACTGCCGGTGACAAACCGGAGGAAGGTGGGGATGACGTCAAGTCCTCATGGCCCTTATGGGTAGGGCTTCACACGTCATACAATGGTACATACAGAGGGCCGCCAACCCGCGAGGGGGAGCTAATCCCAGAAAGTGTATCGTAGTCCGGATCGCAGTCTGCAACTCGACTGCGTGAAGTTGGAATCGCTAGTAATCGCGGATCAGCATGTCGCGGTGAATACGTTCCCGGGTCTTGTACACACCGCCCGTCACACCATGGGAGCGGGTTTTACCAGAAGTAGGTAGCTTAACCG
>NZ_JBIMES010000056.1:0-1576 GCF_051262535.1 Massilia sp. CMS3.1
GCGTGGGCTATGGCGAGATCTGCTAACTTTCGACGAGCGTATCGAAGAACTCGACCAGGAAATCGCTCAAATTGCTCGGCAACACCCGGTAGCTCAACGTTTACAGCAAGTGCGTGGTATCGGGCCCCTTACTGCGACAGCATTGGTGGCAACGGTTGGCGATGCGAGTCAGTTTTCCAACGGGCGACAGATGGCTGCTTCGTTTGGGCTAACGCCCAAACAAAATCTATGGTCACCCTCCTTTTTGCAACCTGAATTTATATGATGTGGTTGGCTTGCTCAAATCTATCCGGCGTCTTGTGGAGACTTGCTCCGCGCCCCGATGAGAGTCGCGCCTGTCGGTCCTCAAAAAGCTCTCGGCTTTCTCAGCCGGTTTTGTTTCCAGGTTATCCGCAGGCCGGTGTGCCGTTCACGTCATCCAATATCAGCAGTCGCAAAACCAGATAGGTGCTTCGGTACTGCAAGCTCAGGGGGCCGTCACGGCAATGTAGCGGCCTCGTGCATTTCATATTCGGTATTGTGGGCTGCGATGGCCCAGGCTGTACGAGCCAGCTTGTTCGCTAGAGCGCAGGCCACGACATTGGAATGGCGCCGCAACAGCATGGATCGGACCCATCGCGCCAGCCGGTCGGTATGACGCTCCAGTTGCCGCATGTAAGATCGCGCGCACTGCACGAGCAGACGCCGAATGTTCTTGTCACCACGTTTGCTGATGCCCAACAGGTTAGCTCGTCCGCCCGTACTGTACTGTCGCGGCACCAATCCGATAGATGCGGCGAAGTCGCGTGCGCAAGCGTATTGCTTGCCGTCGCTCACCTCAGCTGACAGGACGCTGGCTGTAATCGGTCCGACGCCAGGAATCGTCATCAAGCGCTGTCCCAAGTCGTCTTTCCTCAACTGCCGGCCCAGCTCTTTTTCGATATCTTCGATCTGCTCATCGAGATACTTGATGTGAGCATGCAGCCTTTCGATCAGGCTCATCAGCCGTGCTGGCAGGGTGTGCTCTGCCAGCACGGAAAGTAGGCGCCGCAATGTGCCCTGGCCGGTCGGCAGGCTGATACCGAATTCGAGCAGGAAGCCGTGAACCTGATTGATTGCCTTGACCCGGTCTCGTACCAGCGACTCGCGCGTGCGATGTAGCGCTGACAGGCATTGCTGGGCTTCAGTCTTGGGAGTGGCGAAACGCATTGATGGGCGGCTTGCTGCTTCGCAGATCGCTTCGGCATCGATGAAATCATTCTTGTTGCCCTTGACGAAGGGGCGCACGAATTGGGGCGAGATGAGTTTGGCTTCGTGGCCGAGTTTTGCCAGCTGCCGGGCCATCCAGTGCGCGCCGGCGCAGGCTTCCATGACGATCGTGCAGGAGTGGAAGTTGGCAAAAAACGTAATTAGTTGCTTGCGATCGAATTTCCTGCGCAGCAGCGCCTTTCCATGTCGGTCCTGTCCATGCACGTGAAAGCCGTGCTTCCCTAAATCGATGCCGATAAGCGTAACGTCTTGCATGATGGCCTCCGTCCAGAATGAATACACCCTAGAATATTAGTACCTTGCGGGGTGGAGGGTGACCATCTCATTA
>NZ_JBIMES010000057.1:0-1487 GCF_051262535.1 Massilia sp. CMS3.1
CTATATGGACGCCTCCCTTTTGCAAGGTATTTTAAGCTTTGTGCAGACGAGGAAAGTCGCAGTTCTATATCCGGCCTTGTGTGCGGTTAACGCCGCTGGCCCCGATGAAATCCGCTGACCCACGCCTCATTCTCCTCACGGGCTATTAGCCCCGGAGTCCATTCAGGTTTGGTAGGTCCCGGTCTGACCTGTCTGTCATCGCTGTCAACACCTAACGCAACTGGTGACGTGCTATCTTTTCGTCAGTTGAAGGTTGGTCTTCACGTCGATGCCACGGCGAGCGGCCGCAAGCTGACATGTTCCTTGTCATACGCACGTTCATGGGCCAATACCGCCCAGATCGTGCGCGCCATCTTGTTGGCCAGTGCGACGACCGCGACGTTGAGCGGCCGGCGCTGGCTAAGCTGCTGCAGCCATGGGCTGGGCGTTTTGGCGTGGAGCAGCACCGCCCGGGCACCGTGTATGAGCAGGGTGCGCAGGTAGGTGTCGCCACGCTTGCTTATACCCAGTAGCCGTACCTTTCCGCCGCTACCGGTCTGGCCTGGAATAAGTCCAACAAATGCCGCAAACTCGCGGCCAGACCGGAACGCCTTGGCGTCTCCCATGGTGGCCACCGCCGCCGTGGCGGTCAGCAAGCCGACACCAGGAATCGCGGAGATTGCTTTGGCGGCCCGGTCCTGCCGTAGCCATGCCAGCAGCGATGCTTCGATACGGGCGATGCGCTCATCCAGTCGAGCCAGTTCGTTCCACTGGTCGCGCAGCGTATCGATCAATAGCGTTGGCAACCGCTCGGCAAGCCGCTCAAGTGCCGTCTTCATCCCGCCGTCGAACGCCCTCCGGCCTTGCCCGAATACTTCACCGTACTCTGTCAGCAAACCGCGCAACTCGTTTATTTGAGCCGTACGCATTTTCACCAGCTGCTGGCGAATCCGGTGCATTGCCAGCACCGCTTGCTGGCCCTCGCTCTTGATAGCCACTGCCTTCACTTCCGACTGCTGCGTCGCAATGTAGATTGCACGCGCATCGGCCGCATCGTTCTTGTTTCCGCAGACGAAAGCCTTAACCAACTTACCGCTCATCAGCTTCACCTCGTGCCCGAGCTCCTGCAGCTTGCGAGCCCAGTGCTGCGAACCGCCACACGCCTCCATGCCGATCAGGCAGGGCTTGCGGTTGGCAAACCATTCCAAGAACTGCGCACGCTTGAGCTGCTTGTTGATTACTTCGCCGGTTTCCGGCTCCACGGTATAAACCTGGAATACGCTTTTGGCTGTATCGACGCCAAACACCGTTTTGCGAGTAGCATTCATGATGTGGATCCTCCCGTTAGCCCTGAAAGCCCTGGTGCTTTCACTTTAGGCGCTTCTGACGCCGTCGGCCCGTGAGGGTCCACCTTCCATTCTTCTCATCACACGTTCTCTGCTATTCCTCGTGCCACTGGCACAGGTGGGAGGCGTCCATTCCATTCTCCTCGTTTGCAAACAATCCGT
>NZ_JBIMES010000058.1:0-1486 GCF_051262535.1 Massilia sp. CMS3.1
TACGAGCCGCGTTCATGTGAACGTGGCTCTGAATCTGGAAGAAGTATTGTCTTGGGTAGTGCCTGGATCAACAAACAGCACACTGACATCTTATTTTTATAACCTGCTAAGGTTATAGGGACAAGCCGTACGGGCAATTAGTACTGGTTAGCTTAATGCATTACTGCACTTCCACACCCAGCCTATCAACGTCCTGGTCTCGAACGACCCTTCAAGGAGCTCAAGGCTCCGGGAAATCTCATCTCAAGGCAAGTTTCCCGCTTAGATGCTTTCAGCGGTTATCTCTTCCGAACTTAGCTACCCGGCAATGCCACTGGCGTGACAACCGGTACACCAGAGGTTCGTCCACTCCGGTCCTCTCGTACTAGGAGCAGCCCCCTTCAAATTTCCAACGCCCACGGCAGATAGGGACCAAACTGTCTCACGACGTTTTAAACCCAGCTCACGTACCACTTTAAATGGCGAACAGCCATACCCTTGGGACCGGCTACAGCCCCAGGATGTGATGAGCCGACATCGAGGTGCCAAACTCCCCCGTCGATATGAACTCTTGGGAGGAATCAGCCTGTTATCCCCAGAGTACCTTTTATCCGTTGAGCGATGGCCCTTCCATACAGAACCACCGGATCACTATGTCCTACTTTCGTACCTGCTCGACTTGTCGGTCTCGCAGTTAAGCACGCTTATGCCATTGCACTATCATCACGATGTCCGACCGTAATTAGCGTACCTTCGAACTCCTCCGTTACGCTTTAGGAGGAGACCGCCCCAGTCAAACTGCCTACCATGCACTGTCCCCGATCCGGATAACGGACCAAGGTTAGAACCTCAAACAAACCAGGGTGGTATTTCAAGGATGGCTCCACGAGAACTGGCGTCCCCGCTTCAAAGCCTCCCACCTATCCTACACAGATTGGTTCAAAGTCCAATGCAAAGCTACAGTAAAGGTTCATGGGGTCTTTCCGTCTAGCCGCGGGTAGATTGCATCATCACAAACATTTCAACTTCGCTGAGTCTCGGGAGGAGACAGTGTGGCCATCGTTACGCCATTCGTGCAGGTCGGAACTTACCCGACAAGGAATTTCGCTACCTTAGGACCGTTATAGTTACGGCCGCCGTTTACTGGGACTTCAATCAAGAGCTTGCACCCCATCATTTAATCTTCCAGCACCGGGCAGGCGTCACACCCTATACGTCCACTTTCGTGTTTGCAGAGTGCTGTGTTTTTATTAAACAGTCGCAGCCACCAGTTTATTGCAACCCGTTCATCCTTCCACAGTAAAGTGGTCAAACTACAAGGGCGTACCTTTTCCCGAAGTTACGGTACCAATTTGCCGAGTTCCTTCTCCCGAGTTCTCTCAAGCGCCTTAGAATACTCATCTCGCCCACCTGTGTCGGTTTGCGGTACGGTCTCGTATGACTGAAGCTTAGAGGCTTTTCTTGGAACCACTTCCGATTGCTTCGCAGCATAAAGCCGCTCGTCCCA
>NZ_JBIMES010000059.1:0-1462 GCF_051262535.1 Massilia sp. CMS3.1
AGAGCCGACATTTACAACTACCGAAGAAAAGTGGCTTAGTGGATGAGACGCAGCAATATTACTACCGTATTTGGGGGCGGGATGATCGCGGGAACCATCCCGTGCACACTCGCTAGTTTCTTGGTTTGGTATCTCACAGTAGCGATTAAGGAGGCGCGAGCCATAGGGCAGAATACCGAATTTCCCCTATTAAGCTTGCTGTTGATGTCGTCCTTTGCCTTCTTCATAGCATTAGGAAGTTGTGTCGCGGGGCTTCTGTACTTTGGTTATGCAATGTTGAAGAAGAAAGAAATTCTGAAGCGCTGGCATTTCTTTGCCATCGCTTATTCCCTCATCCAAGTAACGACCGCAGTTGCCTACCTGGCAACACGATAGCTGATTGTTGCAAGGTCCGCTTTGGGTCGATAGCGGACGTAGACGAAGCACGCTTTCACGTAAAAGCAGCAAATTAGGCGTCTTTCGTCTAGAAAGCCTTAGCATGCATTTCAATCATCTTATTCCAGCTGGTTCCATCCGATTAGACCGCTCAAGGAGTATTGCCGGGTTTGACTTACGTACGCCTATGTGGCTCAGTAAAGCCATGCATATTGGTGTGCTCGGGTGTTTTTGTCTTGTACTGGCTGCCTGTGGCCAAGAAAAGCCCAAGCATCCTCCGAAAAACTATACTTTGCTTGCGGCTGACATGCATGTCTCGGTCGCTCAGCACCACATTGTGCTGCCCTTCATTGCGCTGGGAGATTATCGCCGCAGACAATCTTTTTCCTTAAACCGTACGCGTGACAAGGCGAATGATACCGATGCACTTGGCAAGCTCGTTAGCGACTCATCCGATTCGGCGAAGCCGAAATCCTTCGACAGGCTGTCGGTGGAGTTCGATCCGTACGGATGGGACGACAACGATATGCAACAAAAGCAGATTTGTCCGATGTTGACCCAAAAGTGGGCCCAGGCTGCATGTGACAACCCATGGAGCGTCGTGCTTCAGTCGCTCCCGGGCCGGATCGAGCTAGTCGATCTCGAGCGGCTCAGACTTGACCCGCCGGAGCCTCGTATTCCTCGATGCGCAAAGAACAGCTTGCTTCGCCGTGCGCTTCCGGCCAGCGATGGCGAAGCAATAATGATCTGCGAACTCGAAATTTTTGGCGGGAAGCCTGCGACGCACTACGTTACGGTCGTCAGGATCGAGGGCGAGCTTGGCGCCGCATGGTCCGTCAGTCGCGGATCCCAATCGGGCGAAAGTGCTGAAGCGATGACCGCACGTCAGGGAGAGGCCATTGTCGCTTTTGTTCAATATGGGCTCGGTCCGCACGAAGATTTTGCACGCCTATACGACATTCTCTGCAAATTGCGAGCACCAGGTTCCCGGCCAGGTGTTCATCATCTGGACTGCGGAGATACTCATCGGCGTTGACGCAGTAGGTCCGGTAAGGAGCGATAATGGACGCCACAATATGTCTGCTAC
>NZ_JBIMES010000060.1:0-1378 GCF_051262535.1 Massilia sp. CMS3.1
CGCGCAAGTCCTTATGGTCGAGCTCGTACATGAGGGCGAGCAGCTCGCTCAGCTCGCCACGCCGCCGACCGCGCGCTTGTGTTTCCGAGCCATCTTCTCGATGATCGGCAGCAAACGAATCGCCCACCGGTTGATCGACGAATGGTCGACCGACACGCCGCGCTCTTGCATCATCTCCTCGAGGTGTCGGTAACTCAGCGGGTAGGCCGCATATCAACGGATGCAGACCAGGATCACATCCATCGGAAAGCGCATCCCTTTGAAGTTGAGCATATCGATTCGTCCAGGGTTCGGGCGCCGCAGTTTACCTGATTGGGCCGTCGACATTCGCTAATGCGACAGAACCTTTCCAGTTCGCTTCGTTAAAATCTCAGATCAAATCGCCTTCATTAACAAGTCCACCATCCACCAAATAGTGTGACGATGGGAGCGCAGCCGTAGCGGCTGCATGCTCACGGACAGCGGTACTATTCGCGGCATCGATCATGGTTTTTCGGTCCATTACGGCGCCAGGGCCGCAGGTTGCTTGATGAGGCACTCGGCGGGGATTCCCAGTCCTTCGTGCAAGCGCCAGATCATCGCAAGCGTCAGCGGACGAGTACCGCTTAAAATCTCGTAGACTCGATTCAAGCGACCAATCATAGGTTGCAGGTCTTTCGGAGTCAGGCCTTTCTGCTCCATCCTGAACTTGATCGCATCAATTGGATTTGGCAGCTCCATGGGAAAGTGCTTTGATTCATAAGCTTCTACCAGCGTGGCCAGCACGTCGAGGCGATCGCCGTCGGGAGTGCCCAGTTCGGCGGACATCAGGCCGTCAATCTCGCTGAGAGCTGCCGTATGATCAGCGGGGGTCTTGATAGGTTTGATTTCCATTTGCAACCTCACTTAGACTGTCTGAGCATCGATGGCGTCATACTGCTTGTGCGTACCGATGAACTTGATAAATACGATGCCGTGCGGGTAATTGATCGACGTGATGAGTCGGTACTTGTTGCCAGCGATATTGAATACGACACGTCCATTTTTTAGGATGCTGGCAGTTCCGAAGTCAGCTTTTACGTCTGTCGGCGATGACCAACGCGCTTTTACGACAAACCCATACCAGGTTGTTAGCGGCGTCTTAGCGTCCGCGTATGTTGGCTGCTCGTAGAACGATTTTATGGTCGGAAGTGAGAGTATTCGCATGCATGTATATTAGTCCCAAAATGGGACTCATGCAAGTTTTTCTTTCGGTTTGTGGGGTGCACACCCGGCACGCCGCGACGTTCTCTGGTAGGTCGTCCTGTTCGAATGGCAACGCATCAAACAAGAATCATTTCTCTGCGCGCACATCTATAGGCGGACTGCAAGGAAGTACTCTTGGGGCAGTGCCTTCCCG
>NZ_JBIMES010000061.1:0-1377 GCF_051262535.1 Massilia sp. CMS3.1
GGGACGTCCGCTTACGACCCATAGCAATGGGATGGACTCCTCCTCCCCCTGAGGGCACGTAAGTGCCAAACTGGAGTTTCCACACTACCGGCTTAGGAAAAAGGAGTCCGTCATGAAGCTTATCCGCGTTGGGGTCGACTTGGCAAAGAGTGTCTTTCAGATTCACGGTGTTGACCGGTCTGAAAAGGCGATATGGCGATGCAAGCTCGTTCGAGGCGACTGGATCAAGGCGCTGCTCGACCGAATTGAGCCGGGTTGCGAGATCGGTATGGAAGCGTGCAGTGGCGCCCATCACTGGGCCCGACTGCTGCAGGCACAGGGTTATACGGTCAAGCTGATCGCGCCTCAGTTCGTCAAGCCCTACGTCAAGAGCAACAAGAACGACGCCAATGATGCCGAAGCGATCTGCGAAGCAATGAGCAGGCCAAGCATGCGTTTTGTCGCGGTAAAAACAGTCGAGCAGCAAGATATCCAGGCTGTTCACCGGGTTCGCGCCAGCCTGGTCGATCAGCGCAAGGCAAAAGCCAACCAGATCCGAGGCCTGACTTCGGAATATGGTTTGGTAGCACCCAAGGAACTGCTGCACTTGAGGGTGGCAATTCCCCGTTGGCTAGAGGATCAGGAGAATGGCCTGAGCGAGCGGTTTCGCCGCCTGCTACGTGGGCTGTGGCAAGACCTGCTGGCAGTAGACGAGCGTGTCGAGGAGCTCGACCGGGAGATCGAGCAGATTGCCCGGCAAGATCCTGTGGCGGTGCGGTTACAACAGCTGCGCGGTATCGGACCGGTGACCGCAACGGCCTTGCTGGCGACAGTCGGCGACGCCAGCCAGTTTGCCAACGGCAGACAGATGGCTGCTTCGTTTGGACTCACGCCCAAACAAAACAGCTCGGGAGGAAAAGAACGCTTGCTGGGCATTAGCAAGCGGGGCGATGCTTATCTGCGCAGTCTGCTCGTGCATGGAGCGCGAGCGGTTATCCGAACTGCTCCGGCCAAGACGGATCGATTAAGCACCTGGGTGATGCGCATTGCAGCGACACGCCATCCGAATATCGCCGCGGTGGCATTGGCCAACAAGACTGCGCGTATCGCGTGGGCGATGATGAGCAAAGGTACCGATTATCACCCGACGCCAGCGTAAACTCAGCAACGCCAGCGTCTCAACAAGCAGGCGTATCCGAACCACGATTGCATGACAAGCCGCATGATGGCCAACAGGTCGAACCGGCGCTGACAGAACCCGATAACGTCTGAGGCTTCCAAGTCCGTCAAAGCGATAGGGAGTCAGCGCGCGAATAGCCCATCAGGGTCCAGCATCTCAAGCAGGTGCAGCAGTACGAGACCGGATATACGTGAGCAGTCGTACCTCACAGCCTGAAT
>NZ_JBIMES010000062.1:0-1285 GCF_051262535.1 Massilia sp. CMS3.1
CCTACTTAGAGAAATGCACTCGCGTTGACATTAAAGCGGGTCGATAAGCTCTTCGCTAAAACGCGGCTTATTTCACGACGACCAGCTAGGATGTCGCTGATCAGAGTAGGCGAAGCAATATCAGATAAATCTTTTTGCTTCAGTTTATTTTCCTCCAGCAAGAAGCGGAGAACTTCTTTTGGTTCCGTATCCGGAATTACCACATGCTCGTCTTCCCACTTCTCGATCAGCTCCATCGCTAGCTCGAAAAGAGAAAAGAGAGGATGGCTTTCGTCATCCCCTACTTCATCAGACAAATCATTGGCCAAAGCATGCACACGCTCGAAATCAGCGTCATTCCGGATCGGGCCTAACAGGGCATAAGCCTGTAATGCAGCCCAAGCTTTTGCAAGCTCAGGCATTGCACTGCGCGACTGGTTTTGATAGTTCATTTTCCTCGATTTTCTTTCGTCCACTTATCATACTCACGATGTGTCCCTACGAGTCGTAAGAAAACCTTCTGAGTATTATAATGAATTACTGCAACGATTCGGTATTCGTTACCGCCGACATCGAAAACAGTAAATTTCTTCGGGACATAATCGGCACTTCCGAATGTAAGCTTAAGTTCTGCGAAGCTTTTTGCTTCACAAGCTTCCATCGTTTTATGCCAAGACAACATTTTTTCTAGTGCTTCTGGGTGTTTATCAGCAAACGCCAGCAGCGTGCTTTTTGCAATTACGTGCATATCTTCTTTCAAGAATATAGTTTGGGATTTTCATAGGGGTTTCTCCAGTTAGGAACTTGCAACAAAAATATAAAATGGTTCCGGAAGATGCCTTAAAAACATCTTTTCCGTCCTGTGCTACTGTTGGCACAAACGAATAATATACGCATTCTGCGAACTTCGCAAGACGCGTATTTATTGGTGATAGGATAGGTATTGTTTTTGGTCAACTATGCTCTTCGGACGCCGGCGCGCTGGCTCTGCTAGTGCCCGGCAGGTGAGCGCGAAGCCGGCGCCAAGCGCAGTTAGAAAGGCAGCGGCAGCCCGATTGCTCTTCTCCTCGGCCAGGGCCAGTGCCTGGTCGACGACGACTGTTAGGTCGGTGTTGGCGGGCCGGCGCCGGCGCTGGGGGTGGAGGTAGTCATGCGCACACGGTACCGAGGTGGGGGCGCTTGCCGGTGACGCTGCGCAAAAGGGTTGTGTCGCGTTAGCGATTTGAGGCTCAGATTTGCTGGCGAGGAGTGGGCTGCTTTCAAACTGGACGGATTTGTCCTGCCAACGCATAAAATTGGTCGGCGC
>NZ_JBIMES010000063.1:0-1230 GCF_051262535.1 Massilia sp. CMS3.1
CGTATAATTCTTGAAAGTTATAGTTATGACAGAGCCAAGCCGTTAGTTTATGTCCGCTTTTGGCCGAACCCGAACATTAAGCTCAGCACAGGACATTGCCGACGGGGAAAACTGCAGGTTGTTACTCCGGGCAGGAATTGGGAGGAGGCAGTCTACTGAGACGAAGCCAACCCAATACCCGCCTATCCAGTAATTGTTTACCGGTTTACGTTGTCTTTTTTCGAACCATCGGGATTGTCTCGGACGTACTCGCGGCCGTTTATCTTTACGACATGACTATCGGGATGCTTTCCTCCTTTCACCTCTCGCACAGCTTCCGTCCTAGAGACTTCTTTACGTGAACCGATTTGGTAGCTCTCGTTACGCCCATTTGGACCGTCGTTGTTACCTTTAATCTTAGACATATAACTTCTCCAGGCGAAAATTTCTTCATGAAAAGAACTTACACATTATCATGCTCAACGAATGACTGCTAAGGCGAAGTTTTAGCTAGGCTAAACCAGCAACGGCCACCGACCGCAACTGGCCGGAAGCAGGCGTTTGGGCAGTGCACCGACGACGCGAACATGTCGGATTGGGTCAGCATTCCTGCTAGTACGCCAGTACCTGGTAAGCGTGAGCATACTGGCGACGATCCGACTAATCGCTAATAGTAAACTTAGTTGGCAGTAATAAATGCTAAGAAAGCCTTGCCACGTATGCTCGTACGTGACCCGAACATCCCCTCTGCTGTCATGGTCACGTGGAGAAACGAACCCGAACTGACAAGCCCGTCCGTTTGTAGGTCGCTCGCAATCTGATCATAGACGTCTCGCCTTCCCCTCAATTGCGGGAAGCAGTGTTCTAGCACCGTTGATACGCCGCCTATGCTCCATCCAGGGTTTTGCATATTATGTCGCTGCATCCATGCTTTGGGATCATCAAGAAACTTCAGGGTCCTCAAGTGTACAGGGGTAAGCTGGTCGATCAACCGAAGAAATAAGAACTTCTCATCCTCTTCGATAGTGCTGAGCACAGAATTCAATACCGCGTTCCTTAATGCCTCGAGCTTTTCGACCTAGTGATTTCGCAGGGCGATTTGGCTTGTCTGCATTACGACGGTCACGAAGACGTCATCTTGTGCAAGCCGCTCCGGAGTCAATTCGCCGACGCGCTCCCCGAGCTCCAAGGACTTGAAGCCCAGCATCGGCTTGGTCAAGCGCTTGATCGCGCGATGGTCCTGCTCGAATA
>NZ_JBIMES010000064.1:0-1225 GCF_051262535.1 Massilia sp. CMS3.1
TGTTCCAGGTGTTGGACCCTGATGGGCTATTCGCGCGCTGACTCCCTATCGCTTCTACGGGCTCGGAGGCCTCAGACATTATCGGGTTTCATCAGCGCCGGTTCGACCTGTTGGCCATCATGCGGCTTGTCATGCAATCGTGGTTCGGATACTTCTACAGGTACTTCTACTGCTGTGCTTACGCGGCTTGAGGTTGATAGTCAGTTCCTCTGGTGAGCATTGCCCAGGCTATGCGAGCGGTCTTGTTCGCCAATGCCACCGCGGCAACATTTGGGTGTCGCCTTGTCGCGATACGCATTACCCAAGTGCTTAATCGATCCGTCTTCGCTTGCGCCGTTCGGACGACCGCTCGGGCACCATGCACGAGCAAACTGCGCAGATAAGCATCGCCCCGCTTGCTAATGCCGAGTAATCGCTCTTTTCCTCCCGAGCTGTTTTGTTTGGGCGTTAGCCCAAACGAAGCAGCCATCTCTCGACCGTTGGAAAACTGACTCGCGTCTCCGACGGCTGCCAGCAGTGCCGTCGCCGTCAGGGGCCCGATGCCGCGCACTTGCTGCAACCGTACAGCTACCGGGTCTTGCCGAGCCATCTGTTCAATCTCGCGGTTGAGTTCCTCAATACGCTCGTCAAGGACTAACAAATCTCGCCACAGCCCGCGTAAGAGCCGGCGAAAACGTTCGCTTAGCCCATTGTCCTGATCCTCAAGCCAGCAAGGGATCGCCGACTTCAGATGTAGCAATTCTTTCGGCGCTACTAATCCATATTCCGCCGCCAGGCCACGCAACTGATTGGCTTTCGCCTTGCGCTGATCCATCAGGCCTGACCGCACCCGGTGCACGGCCTGGATATCTTGCTGCTCGACGGTTTTTACAGCCACAAAACGCATGCTGGGTCGGCTCATCGCCTCACAGATCGCCTCGGCATCGTTAGCGTCGTTCTTATTGCTCTTGACGTATGGCTTGACGAACTGCGGAGCAATCAACTTGACCGTAAAACCTTTTGTCTGCAGCATCCGGGCCCAGTGGTGCGCGCCGCTACACGCTTCCATCCCGATCTCGCAGCCCGGCTCGATCCTTTCGAGCAGTGCTTTGATCCAGTCGCCACGCACCAGCTTGCGCCTCCAAATTGTCTTCTCCAAGCGGTCTACGCCGTGCAGTTGAAAGACATTTTTTGCCAAATCGACTCCAACGCGGATAAGCTTCATGGTGGACTCCTTCTTTCCAAA
>NZ_JBIMES010000065.1:0-1195 GCF_051262535.1 Massilia sp. CMS3.1
CGGTAATCCCCCCATTTTTAGAGCATGCTAAAAGTAGAGGTTAAGCGGCGAGTGCCAATTTCTGTTTCGGCGTAATACCGCCGAGCGCCATGTTGGGCCGGTCGTGATTGTAGGTCCACAACCAGTTGGTGGCAAATTCCTGGATTTCGTCGAGCGTCTCAAACAGGTGATGGGCGAGCCAGTCATAGCGAACGGTCCTGTTATATCGCTCGACGTAAGCGTTTTGTTGCGGCTGTCCGGGCTGGATGAAATCGATGCGAATACCATGTCTGACAGCCCAGGCCAACGTCACCGCGCTGATGTATTCCGGGCCGTTATCGCATCGAATGGCGCCCGGTTTTCCGCGCCACTCGATGATCCGGTCGAGCGATCGGATCACGCGTTCGGATGGCAGCGAGAAGTCGACCTCGATCCCCAGGCCCTCGCGGTTATAGTCGTCGATGACGTTGAACAGCCGGATGCTGCGTCCATCGGCAAGCTGGTCATGCATGAAGTCCATCGACCAGCATTGGTTGATCGCAGTGGGTACCGCCAGCGGCAGCGGCTTCTCGCGCACCAGGCGATGGCGCGGCTTGATGCGCAGGTTCAGCTCCAGCTCGCGGTAGATCCTGTAGACGCGCTTGTGGTTCCATTTGAAGCCCTTGACGTTGCGCAGATACAGGAAGCACAGTCCGAATCCCCAGTTGCGCTGGTTGTTCGTCAGCCGTACCAGCCAGTCGGCGATGACGCCGTTTTCCGCGTCCAGCTTGGCCTTGTAGCGATAGCACGTCTGGCTGATGTGAAATGCCTGGCATGCCAGGCCAATCGTGGCTGACCGATTAGCTACGGCCCACTGCGCCATCTCCCGCCGCTGAGATGGCGCTACCACTTTTTTGTCAGCGCCTCCGCGACGATTTCGGCCTTGAGCCGCTCCTCTGCATACATCTTCTTCAGGCGCCGGTTCTCGTCCTCGAGCTCCTTCATGCGGGCCATCAACGACGCGTCCATGCCGCCGTACTTGGCGCGCCACTTGTAAAACGTGGCATTGCTAATGCCGTGCTCGCGGCACAACTCGGGAACCGGACTACCGGCTTCGGCTTGCTTGAGGATGGCGATGATCTGGCTGTCGGTAAAGCGGGACGTCTTCATGTAGAGCTTTCTGTTCTTAAGTAGAAAATTCTACTTCTAAACGCGCTCTTTTTGCGGGGGGATTACC
>NZ_JBIMES010000066.1:0-1127 GCF_051262535.1 Massilia sp. CMS3.1
ACCGACGAAGGTTGCGGTGATGTTGCCGCCTGGGTAGTTCACAGGGAACAGCTTGCCGTTGGCATCAGCCTGGACGATGTTGAACACAGCGTGCTCGGTGAACGAGAAGCTGGTGCCGCCGGTTGGGTTGATCTGGATGAAGGCATTGCCGTTCACGTCCAGCGACTCTTTGATCGTCTGGCCGCTGCTGAAACCGCCGCCGGTTGGGTTGAAGACCCAGTTGTTCATCACGGTCGCGGCGCTGGCGCTGCCGGCGAAAGTCATTGCAACAGCGGCGGCGAGAGCGATTTTTTTCAGGAATTTCATGATTCGTAGTCTTTTCTATTCAGTAGGGCAATGAGGTACAAGTATCTTCATATAAGCAATTGTCGTGCCAGCTTTACATAAGTGTTTAAAATCAATTACTTAATCAAAACAGCTGATCAGTAGCGAACTCGACTGTAAAGAATTCCGATTAATTTTGGCTATGAATCGAGGCCATTCCCGGGCGCGTAATAAAAAATGCCAGTCAGCTGGGCTGACTGGCATTCTGGCTGGCCCCTTGTCATCAAGGGGCCAAACTGTATTCGAAAGTATTACGCCTTCTTGGCGCGCTTGCGGCTCACGAAGCCGGCGCCCAGCATGGCGATCCCGAACAGGGCCAGCGAACCTGGCTCTGGGACTTCAGCCAGCTTGAATTGACCGTTGTTGCCAAGGAAGATGTTACCTGGGCCGTTAGCGTAGTCGGTGCCGTTGCAACCAGCACCTTTGTAGCCAGCGAATTCGCAGGCAATTTCGCTCACTTGCAGGTCGTCTGGCGCGCCAACGGTGTTAGCGTTGGTGAAGGCAAAGGCCATCACCGATTCCAGCGACAGGTCATCGCCGTTTTCACGGAAGAAGTAGCCAGCGTCCAGGGCACCAGCGTCGGCTTTGGCGAACACGGTCACTTGACCGTTGTTGGTCGGCGAGCCGCTTGCATCGACCAGACCGCCGCCGCCAGCCATCACGGTGAAGGTGGCGATTTCCTCGCCCAGGTTGGCGCCGTAGAAGCCTTCGGTGCTGGCGTACTGGTTGTTAACATCGTTCTGGTACATGCGGATGGTACCGCCGGTGAACGAGAAGGCGCCGCTGAAGTTACCGCTACCGGC
>NZ_JBIMES010000067.1:0-1102 GCF_051262535.1 Massilia sp. CMS3.1
GTCAAGTCGCCAAGCATAGCCTTTGCACGGAACAAAGGCCAGCTACGGCGAGGTAAATGATCGCACGAAACTAAACAGTTAAGCCGCCGAGACGAGTTTCAGAATCCGGGGCAAAATGGCCTCGTCCGGGGGTAGCAAATGTCGCAGATTAAGCGTTTTTCGCTACATCGGTGATCTCATTCCAGAGTGAAAACGCTGTAGTACGGACGTGCCGGTACCGCTGCGCCGAGAGGCCGTTGCGCTGGCACCGGAAGACGTTGTTGATGGGCCCATGTGCCGAAAGAAAACGCTGCGCATGCCTGGGTGACTTGTAACGGCGCATCTGCCGCTCTCGCTGCCGCGTCGGTTGGTGCGATAGCTCAGCACAATTGTTCAATCCCTTATGCTGGCGATGCTCGACGCCCGGCATGATCTGAACCTTGGCGGCAGCATAACTCTTCAGCTTGTCGGTAATCAGAACCCGTGGCGCATAGCGCAAGCCCTTGAGAAGCTTGCGAAAGAATCGTTTGGCGGCCTGACGGTTGCGCCTGCTCTGCACGAGTACATCCAGGGCATGGCAGTCCTGGTCAACCGCGCGCCAGAGGTAGTGGTGTTTGCCCTTGATCGTCAGAACTACCTCGTCGAGATGCCGTTTGTCGACCCGTCGTGGCTGACGCCGACGCAACTCACTGGCATATTGCTGGCCGAACCGCAGAGTCCATTGGCGGATCGTCTCGTAGGTCACGACGATACCCCGACTGGCCATAACTCTTCGACGTCGCGAAAGCTCAGCGAAAAACGGAAGTAGAGCCACACTACATGGCTGATGATCTCGCGAGGGTAACCATAGCCACGGTAAAGTTGGGAATTTGTCATCCCGGTATTTTAAAAAGGCACGGCGCGGTACAGCAAGTTGACACCACCGTGCGTTTGCAGCAAGTGCGTGGCATCGGGCCACCGAGCGCAACGGCTCTCGTGCGAATTATAGGATTTGAATTGTAGGTGTCGGCGTGGCTGTGCGCCAGTAGCGAAGCTCCTTTGCTACTATTACTTAGTCAGAGCTCGAAGACGGCACGTTGGCTATTCAGTCGGTGGTTAGCAATGGGCGTCGGGGTAGTTGTCC
>NZ_JBIMES010000068.1:0-1095 GCF_051262535.1 Massilia sp. CMS3.1
GATAGGTTCTTTCGCTGCCATTGTGCGTTCGTAGACGCTGGGCGGCAGATTGCCCAATACGGAGTGCAGGCGCTCACAGTTGTAGAAGCCAGCGATGTAATTGGCCACGTCTAGCTTGGCTTCTGCGTGGTTTGCATAATTGCGCTGCCAGACGCGCTCCATCTTCAGGTTCAGGAAGAAGCGTTCAGCGACGGCGTTATCCCAGCAATTTCCTTTGCGGCTCATGCTGCAGACGAAGCCATGCTCGGTCAGCATGGCCTGATACTGGTCGCTCGCATACTGGCTACCGCGATCGGAATGGACGACCAGTCCGGCGGCTGGACGGCGCGCCTGTATCGCCATGCGTAAGGCGTCGCAGACCAAAGTGGCAGGCATGCTCGGCGCCATCGCCCAGCCCACGACTCTGCGCGAGAACAGGTCGAGCACGACAGCCAGGTACAGCCAGCCGGCGCCAGTTCGGATGTACGTGATGTCCGAGGCGTAAGCCAGGTTCGGCGCTGCCGGATTGAATTGCCTGGCAAGTACGTTCGGCGCAATCGGCAGGGCATGCTTGCTGTCGGTCGTGTGCACAAACTTGCGCTTCCAGACTGGCTTCAGGCTGGCCTTTTGCATCAGTCGGCGCACCTTGTAACGCCCGACCTGGAGGCCGCTATTGGCCAGTGCTGTGACCAGGCGACGGCTGCCATAACTTTGGCCGCTGCTCATAAACGCAGCACGCAGATGTACGCTTGCTTTGCAAAGAGCCGGCTTGGCGGCACGGTGCCTGGCTTCGTAAAACCCGGCCCGGCTCACATCGAGAAGGCGGCAAGTTTGTGCGACAGGAACGGCCTTCATTTGCAGCTCGTCGATGAGCCGGTAGCTCACTTGAGCTCGCGGGCAAAGAAGGCCGATGCTTTTTTTAAGACGTCCACATCACTACGAAGTTGACGGTTTTCCTGCTCCAACTGACGAATACGCTGCTGCTCAGCCGTCAACGGCTTGCCGATGCCTGGCTGGCCTTGTTGCTCGGCCTCGTATTGCTCCATCCAGCGCCGGATCGCGGTCACGCCGATATCCATTGTCTGGCTGACGTGCGAGATGCTGAGGCCTTGTTCT
>NZ_JBIMES010000069.1:0-1080 GCF_051262535.1 Massilia sp. CMS3.1
TGTCAAGACCCGCTTGGTTATAGACGCGTTTCGTGAACAATTCAGGGCGTTTGGCTTGCCAGTCCTTGAGTGCCTGGATCGGCGTCTGATGCTTTAACGCGCGCTGTGGGATGTTGTGGTTGTAGATCTTGACGTAGTTGCGCAGCGTCGATTCAAGCTCGGCGGCCGAACCGAAACGGGTCTGATTGACGATGTCGCTGATACGGCCGTTGAACCGCTCGACCATGCCATTGGTCTGTGGATGGCGTGGCGGAATAAGGCGGTGTTCGATATCGAATTGCTTGCACCATCGGTCAAACAGGTGGCGCCCGCTGGGCTCCTTGTTTTTGCCCTTGGCGGTAAATCGGTCGGTGAACTGGCTGCCGTTATCGGTGAGCAGTTTGACGATCTTGACAGGGCATGCAGCGCGCGCCTTTGCCAGGAAATCGACACTGCTGCTTTCGGTCTGGTCAGCATAGATCTCGATGAATACCCAGCGCGTGGCGCGGTCGATCGCGACGAACAGGTATCGCCTTGCAGACTCGTCCGGCATCTGGGGCAAGTACTTGATATCGATGTGGATAAAGCCGGGCTCGTAGTCCTTGAACGTTTTTTTCGTAGCCGGTGCGCCGTCGTCCTGCTTGAGCAGGTCGCGTAAGTCAGAAACGTCATGACGGCGCAGGCAGCGCCCCAGGCCGGCACGGGAAACGGCTGGATTGATGAACTCGCGCGTGACGGCCAGCAGGTCGTCAGTCGGCAACAGCAAGGTCTTGCGCAGCTCGACGACGATCAGCTCCTGCTCGGGCGTAAGCGTCGTGTTCAGGGTCTTGGGGCAATGAGAACCATCGACCGGGCTATCGCGATCCTGCCATTTCCTGATAGTCTGCCGCGTGACGTTGTAGAGCCGGGCCAGCTCGGCTTGCGGCAACGTCGACTTCTTGATTTCTTCACGGATCAGGTGCGTCGTTCGTGCTCGGCTGTGCAGGGCTTGGGTCATCAGGCTACCAGTAAAAGATCAGGTTGGAACAGTGTACGCAAAACGTGCCGGGCCTTGAAGAGGGGCCAGCTACGGATGGGTATATGATCCCACGAGTCCAGACA
>NZ_JBIMES010000070.1:0-1013 GCF_051262535.1 Massilia sp. CMS3.1
AATCGCCGGCGGCACCAAATGGACGCTGGGCATCTATACCGGCGGTTCGTACAACGTCATCGAAGGCAACCACGTGCACCATACGGCCAACACCATCGCCTGCAGCAGCGCCGGCGGTTCGGCCATCGGTGTCGACAGCTATTACAAGGGCGTGATGGGCGACGTCATCGGCAATGTCGTGCACGATATCGGCCCTGCCGGCTGCACCTATGTGCAAGGCATTTATCACAGCACCTCGGGCACGATCAAGAACAACGTGGTCTACCGCGTCGGTTCGGCAGCGATCCACCTGTGGCACGATGCAACGAACCTGAAGATCACCAACAACACGGTGAGCGCGTCGAACTTCGGCATCATCGTCGGCGGCGGCGATTACTACTTCACGAGTGCCGGCGCGAACAACGTGCACGTGCACAACAACATCGTGTACGACAACAAGTACGGTATCTCGGAACAGGGCAAGACCGGCACGGGCAACACGTACAAGAACAACCTGGTGTTCAAGAACACGACGTATGCCTGGCAGCTGCGCAATGGCTTGAAGCACACCGGCACCATCAGCTCGGACCCACTGCTGGCTGCTTACTCGCGCACCGCCGCGCTGCCGAATTTCAAGCCAAGCACGAGCTCGCCGGTGATCGGCCGCGGTATCGCGACCTTTGCGCACCCGACTGACATCGACGGCAAGCCGCGCAATAGCGCTACCGGATTCGACATCGGCGCTTACCAGCACTAACTAGCGAGTTCGATATCGCTCATCAAGCCTCCAGGCTTGATGCACCCCGCGCAGCCGCAAGGCGCGCGGGGTTTTTTTCCGCTTCGGAACCGGCGGACGGGCCGTTGCCCGCGTACGGGCACATCTGCAAAGCTCGCGCGTGCCGGGGCTGCAGCGTTGCTCGTCATGAAATAAAATTTTTGACAATAGTTATTTCTTAGAATAAACAATCTTTGCAGAAATGATACCTGAAAGAAATTTATTTATGAATACGTTGAACTTAGGAAGTTTCCACAGA
>NZ_JBIMES010000071.1:0-1005 GCF_051262535.1 Massilia sp. CMS3.1
AATACATAGGTATGCAAAGCGAACGCGGCGAACTGAAACATCTAAGTAGCTGCAGGAAAAGAAATCAACCGAGATTCCCAAAGTAGTGGCGAGCGAAATGGGAAGAGCCTGTACGTGATAGTCGATCGGATAGTGGAACAACCTGGAAATGTTGGCCATAGAGGGTGATAGCCCCTTACACGAAATCTGAACGGTGATACTAAGCGTACGACAAGTAGGGCGGGACACGAGAAATCCTGTCTGAACATGGGGGGACCATCCTCCAAGGCTAAATACTCGTAATCGACCGATAGTGAACCAGTACCGTGAGGGAAAGGCGAAAAGAACCCCGGGAGGGGAGTGAAATAGATCCTGAAACCGTGTGCATACAAACAGTCGGAGCGGACTTGTTCCGTGACGGCGTACCTTTTGTATAATGGGTCAGCGACTTACATTCAGTGGCGAGGTTAACCGAATAGGGGAGCCGTAGAGAAATCGAGTCCGAACAGGGCGACAGTCGCTGGGTGTAGACCCGAAACCAAGTGATCTACCCATGGCCAGGATGAAGGTGCGGTAACACGCCCTGGAGGTCCGAACCCACTAATGTTGAAAAATTAGGGGATGAGCTGTGGGTAGGGGTGAAAGGCTAAACAAACTTGGAAATAGCTGGTTCTCTCCGAAAACTATTTAGGTAGTGCCTCAAGTATCACCATCGGGGGTAGAGCACTGTTATGGCTAGGGGGTCATTGCGACTTACCAAACCATTGCAAACTCCGAATACCGATGAGTGCGAGCTTGGGAGACAGACGTCGGGTGCTAACGTCCGGCGTCAAGAGGGAAACAACCCAGACCGCCAGCTAAGGTCCCAAAGATTGGCTAAGTGGAAAACGAAGTGGGAAGGCTAAAACAGTCAGGATGTTGGCTTAGAAGCAGCCATCATTTAAAGAAAGCGTAATAGCTCACTGATCGAGTCGTCCTGCGCGGAAGATGTAACGGGGCTAAGCCAGTCACCGAAGCTGCGGATAT
>NZ_JBIMES010000072.1:0-888 GCF_051262535.1 Massilia sp. CMS3.1
GCCAAATTTTACCCTCTGCCATGTTAAACATCCTACTCGCAGCCTACCTGCTGATTGTCTCTCCCGCATTTAACTTGTGGCGTAGTTTACGTCCGAAAAGCAATAAACCGCCTCGTTCGCTAATGCTTCGTTACTGGTCAATGAGCTGGCAGCCCCTGGTATTGTTGGCCGTCCTGTGGGTCGGTTCGTGGCAGGCTGGCTACGCTTTACGAGATATCGGATTTGATATCCCTCTGTCCAGGGCAGGCGTCTGGGGCCTATGCTTCGCCGTATTACTCCTCGGCGGCCTCTGGCTAGTGGCCAACGTCATCGAGAGACGCAAGACGCCCGAGGCCCGTGCCGAGAGCGAACGCAAGGTGCTGGATTCGTCTTTCCCATGGCCGCGAAACGGTAGCGAAATACTGGCTTTCATCATCAGCACTTCGATAATGACCGCCGCATGGGAAATCCTCTACCGTGGTTTCATTCTGCTTCTGCTGACGCCGCACACTGGCCTGCCACTCGCTATTGCCATCTCCGCTCTTGCGTATGGCATAGGTCATGGCTACACGAATCCGAAACAGTTACTCGCCTCGATTGTCTCGGCTTTCGTTTTTACGATCGCATATGCAATGACGCACAGCTTATGGTGGTTGATTGTCATTCACGCTGGGCTGCCGCTGGCATCAATTCGAGCAGTGCTACGCGCACAGCAGCGCCGTGAAGCCGGGAGTCCTGATGCCTCATTGCGCCAGGTCTAACCTCGGCCACCTGACAATGGAGACTGAGGAAAAGGCTGCTTCGGGTCGTTAGCGAACGTCGAGTCCGGCCCAAACGGATTGCTTAAAATTTCCCATCTAGCAACAACTTCGGTAGACTGATCGCCTAAAAAACGTCTGCTACCCTCCA
>NZ_JBIMES010000073.1:0-888 GCF_051262535.1 Massilia sp. CMS3.1
CCGGGCCGGAAGAGTGACGTCAACGATGCTCAATGGCTGCAGCGACTGCATGCGTGTGGGCTGCTGCGCGCCAGCTTTCGTCCTGGCCGAGATATTGCCGAGCTGAGAGCCTACCTGCGTGCACGTGAGCGGCATACCGATTACGCCGCAGCGCATATCCAGCACATGCAGAAGGCGCTGACCTTCATGAACATTCAGCTTCATCATGTCATCGCTACAATTACCGGTGTGACCGGGATGCGGATCATCCGCGCCATTGTCGCAGGCGAGCACGACCCGGACAAGCTTGCTGCAATGCGCGACGTGCGCTGCAAGGAAAGCATCGAAACGATCCGCGCCGCTCTCGTTGGCAATTACCAGCCCGAGCACGTGTTCGCGTTAAAACAGGCGCTTGCACTCTACGATTTCTATCAGCAGTGCATCGATGAATGCGATTCCGAAATCGAGCGCACAGTGGCGCAACTAAATGTCGACAGGTCTGTACCAGAGGCACCGTTGCCCAAGGCGAAACACCCTGTTCCAGGGGCGTCGTGCCTGTTAGGCCGGGAGATCCGTCAAGCGTCACAAAATAATGGGTAATGGCAGTGGATTGTCTATCAGCGTGCCGTCCCCCAATTCCAGGATTGGAAGCGTTCCCAAGTAGTTTTTGCCCGCAATAAATTCTGCATGTTCGTACTTAACTTTATATAGATCGAGCAGTTCGAACCGGACTTTTTCTTGCAACTTTTTTCTGCAATTGCATTGCCAACGCGTGTGGGGTAGGGGCCTACTGAGACGTCAAACACCGTCATGGCCGAATCGTGGTTTGTAGTGTTGACGTCATTGCATGCTCATGAATTAAAGGGCACCTCGAATAACCGGTGATTTTCACAGCGTCGGCGAGCGGAA
>NZ_JBIMES010000074.1:0-885 GCF_051262535.1 Massilia sp. CMS3.1
GGTTCTAATGGGATGGACGTCCGCTTTCAAAATGGCATGCGAATGCCACAATGAGGAGTGATTCCACTTCGTCATCGAAAGGAGCGACCATCATGAAGATCACGACAGTTGGCATGGATTTGGCAAAGCAGGTGTTTCAGGTACATGGGGTGGATGCGCAGGGCACGGCGGTATTGCGCAAGAAGCTGGAGCGCTCGAAGGTACTGGAATTCTTTGTGAATTTGCCGCCGTGCCTGATTGGCATGGAAGCCTGTGGTAGTTCGCACTACTGGGCGCGCAAGCTCCAGGCCATGGGGCACGTCGTCAGGCTGATGGCGCCACAGTTCGTCAAGCCCTACGTCAAGACGAACAAGAATGACGCGGCCGATGCCGAAGCCATCTGTGAGGCCGTGGCCCGGCCCAGCATGCGCTTTGTGCCGATCAAGACCGACGAGCAGCAAGCCATCCTGTCAGTGCACCGGGTGCGCCAGAGTTTCGTGAAGGCGCGTACTGCCCAGGCGAACCAGATTCGCGGCCTGCTTGCCGAGTTCGGCGTTGTGATTCCACAGGGGATAGCTCACATTGCCAAGCGTGTGCCGCAGTTGATCGAACAGCCCGAGTTGCCTGACAGTTTCCGACTATTGTTACAGCGGCTGTACACGCACTTGAAGGAGCTGGACAAGCAAGTCGACGAGCTAGAGGCTACGATCGCGCACTGGCATCGCGAATCGGACCTGAGCCGCAAACTGGCTGAAGTGCCCGGGATTGGCCCTATTACAGCTACGGCTCTGGTCGCATCAGTCGGTGACGCGAAGAACTTCAGGAACGGCCGGCAGCTGGCGGCATGGCTAGGTCTGGTGCCAAGACAGCACGCCAGCGGCGGCAAGTCAGTCTTGCTGGGCATTA
>NZ_JBIMES010000075.1:0-865 GCF_051262535.1 Massilia sp. CMS3.1
GGAACGTCGACGGGCCAATCGGGTAAACTGCGGCGCCCGAACCCAGGACGAATCGATATGCTCAACTTCAAAGGGATGCGTTTTCCTATCGACGTGATCCTGGTCTGCATCCGTTGGTATGCAGCCTACCCGCTGAGTTACCGGCACCTCGAGGAGATGATGGAAGAGCGCGGCGTGTCGGTCGACCATTCGTCGATCAACCGGTGGGCGGTTCGTTTCCTGCCGCTCATCGAGAAGATGGCCCGGAAATACAAGCGCCCCGTCGGTGGCAGCTGGCGAATGGATGAGACCTATATCAAGGTCAAAGGGGTCTGGAAATACCTCTACCGCGCCGTCGACAAGCAGGGCAAGACTGTCGACTTCCTGCTAACGGCCAAGCGCGACATGGCTGCAGCGAAGCGCTTCTTCGACAAGACGATGGGTGCGAACGGCAATCCCGACAAGATCGCGATGGACAAGAGTGGTGCCAACAAGGCGGCGATCGACGAGGTCAACGCTGGTCGCGACGTCCGGATCGCGGTACGCCAAGTCAAATACCTCAACAACATCGTCGAGCAGGACCATCGCGCCATTAAGCGGGTGACCAGGCCCATGCTCAACTTCAAATCGTTCCGGTCCGCCAGTTCGGTACTGGCTGGAATTGAGCTGATTCACATGATCCGCAAAGGTCAGTTCGAGATCGACGGCGCCGAGGCGATGTCGTTCGCCGACCAATTTTCTGCGATGGCAGGAGTGGTCCGTCCAGTGTGAGGGGCGCAGCTCCGTTTTCGGCCAATTTCCGCCGTTTGATCAACAACGCGACATATATGGACGTCCGCAGTTTGCCAAGCAGAGAATGGGTGACAGTGAGTAGGAAAGGTTGCAG
>NZ_JBIMES010000076.1:0-834 GCF_051262535.1 Massilia sp. CMS3.1
TACGGTCGCGGCGCTGGCGCTGCCGGCGAAAGTCATTGCCACAGCGGCGGCGAGAGCGATTTTTTTCAGGAGTTTCATGATTCGTAGTCTTTTCTATTCAGTAGGGCAATGAGGTACAAGTATCTGAATATAAGCAATTGCCGTGCCAGGTTTATATAATTGTTTTAAATCAATTACTTACCTAAAACAGCTGATCAGTAGCGAACTCGACTGTAAAGAATCCCGATTAATTTTGGCTATGAATCGAGGCCATTTCCGGGCGCGTAATAAAAAATGCCAGTCAGCTGGGCTGACTGGCATTCTGGCTGGCCCCTTGTCATCAAGGGGCCAACTGTATGTAACAGGTGATTACGCCTTCTTGGCGCGCTTGCGGCTCACGAAGCCGGCGCCCAGCATGGCGATACCGAACAGGGCCAGCGAACCTGGCTCTGGGACTTCAGCCAGCTTGAATTGACCGTTGTTGCCAAGGAAGATGTTACCTGGGCCGTTAGCGTAGTCGGTGCCGTTGCAACCAGCACCTTTGTAACCAGCAAACTCGCAGGCAATTTCGCTCACTTGCAGGTCGTCTGGCGCGCCGACGGTGTTGGCGTTGGTGAAGGCAAAGGCCATCACCGATTCCAGCGACAGGTCGTCGCCGTTTTCACGGAAGAAGTAGCCAGCGTCCAGGGTGCCAGCGTCGGCTTTCGCGAACACGGTGACTTGACCGTTGGTGGTCGGCGAGCCGCTTGCATCGACCAGACCGCCGCCGCCAGCCATCACGGTGAAGGTAGCGATTTCGTTGCCCAGGTTGGCGCCGTAGAAGCCCTCGGTGCTGGCGTACTGGTTGTTCGTATC
>NZ_JBIMES010000077.1:0-832 GCF_051262535.1 Massilia sp. CMS3.1
CGGCCTTCTTGTAGTCTGAGATCGCTTTCTTAGCCTTCGAGACCGAAATGTCCTGCCCTCGAGAAATGTCTGGCCAGAGCCAGCGCGTGATCGACGTCTTGTAGGGGCTGAGCGTATCGGCGCCGAGCTCAAATCTCGCGTGAATAAACGCTTGGTTCTCTTTGCTGGCAGAGTAAAGATCTCGAAGCAGTGCCAAGACACCGTTGCGGTCAACGTCCGCTACTTTTGCTTTGACATCGGCCCAAGTTGGAGGTGTTTTCTTACTCGACACTTTCACTATTTAAGCATTCCTAAAAATCAAATACAAAGCGCTGCATTTTATCAGCCGAACGCAGACGTTGGCACCGTCGTGGGGTGGGCCGTCGGCCCACCCAAGTAGGCCAATCGACCCTACTCAAACCTCAGTCTGCTCGGCAATCTCAAGCGCGTCGTCGACCTCAATGCCGAGATAGCGTACCGTGCTTTCGAGCTTAGTATGCCCAAGAAGCAGCTGAACTGCCCGAAGATTTTTCGTCCTCCGATAGATCAACGTGGCCTTGGTCCGACGCATCGAATGTGTACCGTAGGCCGTGGAGTCCAGTCCAATCGAGTTTACCCATCTGGAAACGATCCGTGCGTACTGGCGGGTAGAGAGGTGAGGCACTGCTGAGACTCTACTCGGAAAAAGGAACTGAGCAGGGGTTAGACCTTGCTCGTCGATCCAGCCGAGAACAGACTGACGAGTTAGATCAGTGATTTCGAACTGGACAGGTCGTTGCGTCTTCTGCTGCATGACTATGGCACGGTGAAAAACACTTCTACCTTGTGCCACATCCTTCACCCGAAGGTTGAC
>NZ_JBIMES010000078.1:0-811 GCF_051262535.1 Massilia sp. CMS3.1
ACACGATATCGGTCCTGCCGGCTGTACGTATGTCCAGGGCATCTATCACAGCACGTCGGGTTCGATCAAGAACAACGTGGTCTACCGCGTCGGTTCGGCAGCGATCCACCTGTGGCACGATGCGACCAATGTGAAAATCACCAACAACACGGTGAGTGCGTCGAACTTCGGCATCATCGTCGGCGGCGGCGATTATTACTTCACGAGTGCCGGCGCGAACAATGTCGCCGTACACAACAACATCGTGTACGACAACAAGTACGGTATTTCGGAACAGGGCAAGACCGGCACCGGCAACACTTACCAGAACAACCTGGTGTTCAAGAACACGACGTATGACTGGCAGTTGAGGAATAGCCTGAAGCACACCGGCACCATCGCGTCGGATCCGCTGCTGGCCGGTTACTCGCGCACCGCCGCGATGCCGAACTTCAAGCCGAGCACCAGCTCGCCAGTGATCGGCCGCGGTACGGCAAGCTTTGCCCACCCGACCGACATCGACGGCAAGCCACGTAATACCGGCACCGGTGTCGATATCGGGGCTTACCAGCATTAATCACGAAGTGTGAGATCGCTCGTCAAGCCTGTCGGCTTGACTCGCCCCGCGCAGCCGCAAGGCGCGCGGGTTTTTTACGTCCTTCGCACAGGCACGGTGGCCATCTCCAACAGGGAAGTTGAGGTCAAAAACCAGGGTTCGCGCCTCCGGAAGCGGAACAGCAATAATTGTTTCTTGAGGCAAAGAACATTTATTACAATGATACACATAGGAAATTTATTTACGAAAACGTTGAACTTAGGAAGTTTCCACAGC
>NZ_JBIMES010000079.1:0-770 GCF_051262535.1 Massilia sp. CMS3.1
CTGGTCGACGACGCAGAGCTGCTGGAACTGGTCGAAATGGAAGTGCGTGAGTTGTTGTCGAAGTACGAGTTCCCAGGCGACGACGTGCCAATCATCAAAGGTTCGGCACGTATGGCACTGGAAGGCAAACCAGGCGAGATGGGCGAAGACTGCATCATCGCGCTGGCACATGCCCTCGACACCTACATCCCGACGCCAGAGCGCGCTGTTGACGGCGCCTTCCTGATGCCAGTCGAAGACGTGTTCTCGATCTCGGGTCGCGGCACCGTCGTGACCGGTCGCGTCGAGCGCGGTATCGTGAAAGTCGGCGAAGAAATCGAAATCGTCGGCATCATCGACACCGTCAAGACCACCTGCACCGGCGTGGAAATGTTCCGCAAGCTGCTGGACCAGGGTCAAGCCGGCGACAACGTCGGTCTGCTGCTGCGCGGCACCAAGCGTGAAGATGTCCAGCGTGGTCAGGTCCTGGCAAAGCCAGGTTCGATCAAGCCGCACAACCACTTCACCGGCGAGATCTACGTTCTGTCGAAAGATGAAGGCGGCCGTCACACGCCATTCTTCAACAACTACCGTCCGCAGTTCTATTTCCGTACCACCGACGTGACCGGCTCGATCGAGCTGCCAGCGGACAAGGAAATGGTCATGCCAGGCGATAACGTGTCGATCACCGTCAAGCTGATCAACCCGATCGCGATGGAAGAAGGCCTGCGCTTCGCCATCCGCGAAGGCGGTCGTACCGTCGGCGCCGGCGTGGTTGCCAAGATCCTTGC
>NZ_JBIMES010000080.1:0-749 GCF_051262535.1 Massilia sp. CMS3.1
AGTGAGGCGCACGCTACGTCGAACGCGTGCCTGCCGCTAGGCTTTTTGTCTTTGGTGGCGAAACGGTCGGTAAACTGCGAGCCGTTGTCGGTCAGGATCTTGCTGATCTTGATGGGTGAGGCAAGCTTCAGTCGGCGCAGGAAATCGACGCTGCTTTTGTCGGTCATGTCGCTGTAAATGTGCATGAAGACCCAGCGCGTGGCGCGGTCAATGGCGACGAACAGATAGCGGCGCGAGGTCTCGTCCGGCATCTGCGGCAGGTACTTGATGTCGATATGGATGAAGCCAGGCTCGTAGTCCTTGAAAGTCTTCTTGGGCGCGATGGTTTCGCCCTCGGCTTTGGGGATCACGTCTTCAAGGCGCGACATGCCCTCGCGTTTGAGCAGCCGTGCGATGCCTGACCGGGAGACATCGGGATTGATGTATTGCCGCGTGATAAACAGCAGATCGTCGAGCGGCAAATAGAGCGACTGACGCAGCGCCAGCACGATATTCTCCTGTGCTGCACTCAGGGTCGTATGCAGCGTATGGGCACGATGAGAACGGTCCTGGACGTCATCGCGCTGGAGCCATTTGCGAGCCGTGGCACGGCTGATATTGAAGACCTTGGCGGCCTGCCGGTCCGACAGGCCCGAAGCCTTGATCTCCTGCCGGATTTTCGGGGTGGTACGAGCTTGCGGGTGAATACGTGAACTCATGCTGCCAACTGCTCCTGGTGCGATTGAATGCCGGGACTGCTGAACCCAGCA
>NZ_JBIMES010000081.1:0-730 GCF_051262535.1 Massilia sp. CMS3.1
CCAGACTGGACAACCGTCTCGTGCTGAACATGATTTTTCTGGTTCTACGCACCGGGATGCAATGGAATGCGTTGAATGCGACCGGCATCTGTTCGTGCACGCCGGTGTACCAGCGCTTTCGGGAATGGGTTGCCGCTGGGGTGTTCGAGCAATTTTGGCGGCAAGGGCTACTCGAGTATGACCGGCTCAAGGGAATCGACTGGGATTGGCTGGCACTCGATGGAGCGATGACGAAGGCGCCATTGGGTGGGGAAAAAAACCGGCCCCAACCCGACCGACCGAGGCAAAGGTGGCGTCAAGCGCAGCCTGCTGACAGAAGCGCATGGCATGCCGATCGCCATCGAGATCGATGGCGCCAACCGGCATGACATGAAGTTGGTGGAACAGACGTTAGCCCAACTGATGATTGCACGGCCCGAAGCGACCCGCGAAAAGCCGCAGCACCTGTGTCTGGACAAAGGCTATGACTATGAGTCCATCCATGTCCTGGTATCCCAATTCGGCTTGACGGCACACATCAAGTCACGCGGCCAGGAGAATGACGAGAAGCGCGTCGCCGGCGCACGAGCACGCCGATGGGTGGTTGAACGGGCTCATAGCTGGATGAACCGATTCCGGCGCTTGTTGATCCGTTGGGAAAAGAAGAGCTCTACCTATCTCGCGATGGTGCATTTCGCCTTGGGCATTATTTGCTGGCGTGCCGCTTACCAATAAGAATAGCCTCTTAGCG
>NZ_JBIMES010000082.1:0-666 GCF_051262535.1 Massilia sp. CMS3.1
AGTGGCAGCTTTTGGCCGACTAGTCGTCCTTTGTTCCAGGGAACAGAATGCTTCCCTTTGTAGATGCTCGCATCCATGATTCCTCCTCGGTGGGTAGGAAGCTGATTTTGCTCCTAGGACCTTGTCCTTGTGTCCAGAGCGAGCACGTGCGCTTCGCTAGCGATTTCATTTTTCCAGCGCATAGTAGAATCGTGGAGAGTACGTTCACTCCTCAAGGTAAAGGAAGCATTATGGCGAACATCGACTTGGCAAGCTACAACCTAAGCGAGCTAAAAGGCCTGCAGCACGACATCGAAAAAGAGATCAAGAGCCGCCAGCAAGGCGAACTGGAGAAAGCACGACAGCAGGTTCTCGCGATTGCCAAAGGGGCTGGCATATCTATCGATGAGCTGCTTACTACCGGCACGAAAAAATCAAACAAGGGTAAAGGACAGAAGGTACAGGCGCAGTATCAAAATCCCGCGGATAACGATCAAACCTGGACAGGCCGAGGACGGCAGCCGAAGTGGATCGCGGAAGGCATCGCGGGCGGCAAGACGCTAGATGACTTCCGCATTTGATCTCAGCAGTTACGCTCGCCAGGTCTCCGACTGATGGGATATGTGAAAATTGCGTGCAGACTGCCGGCAGATGGGCGGCAGCCGGCCAACGTAAGTCCGCTGTCGG
>NZ_JBIMES010000083.1:0-635 GCF_051262535.1 Massilia sp. CMS3.1
AGTTGGCTTGCCGCACGTCCGCTCCTGGCCGGTTGCAGACGCCGGTTCTAAGATGAGTCTATCCGAGTTGTTGCCATTTAGGAAATCTTAGTCCTGCTAGCGCAGACGTGCGGAACATCTGCTCCCGACCCATTGCGGACCTTCAAGTGCCGCGTATTGGAAAGTCGTTCAACAACCGCACACACTGCGATGACAAGGGATGTAAGTAGCTTTGATCGATGGAAAAGGTGAATCGATGTTCTTGAGTTAACTGGTCCGGAGTGATTTGCACTTCCATCTCAACTGCGCCTAGAGACCGCGCCTTTAACGTTACGCCAATCTCAGGCTCCATGCATGCGAGTTTCGCCTCACCCTCCATCTCCTCGAGCAGCTTGTCTACAGCATGCTGCCAATCGGAGATTTCGTTCGTGCGGATGAAGGCTCCCCGTACAAGCACAGTTGCACCGTTCTCAGAGCAGATCGCGGTAGCGTTCAGCCAATTTCCGTCCCAGTAGTCGTCCGCGTCCCGATACTGGTATCCGTGCACCCAAAGCTTGAGGCCAGCAAGATGAAAATGTGGCTCGCCTAGTTCGTCTATGTAGCGGTTCATTCTCAGTAGCTTAACGGGTGAAATGGTCTCGGTGTATGTCCGCTTA
>NZ_JBIMES010000084.1:0-612 GCF_051262535.1 Massilia sp. CMS3.1
AAAGCGGAAGTTCAAATATCCTGCGCTTATAATCAATCTTTTCGATTTCCACGATGAACCTAGAGTTGGCAGCAACCTTTTGCCTGGAACTCCAGAAGAAAACGCTCTCGGTTTCGTCAGAATGGGCGATTGACAGTTGGCAGTTGAGTCATGTGTGGTGTGTTCAAGACGCGGTAGCGAACAACCGGAACATCGAGGAATTCCTAACGAAGTCATACAGCCGGCATCCATACTCGACCAATTGGGTGGGCAAGCCGCAATGGGAAGACCAGGTAAATATGGCCACCTGGCTAACGAAGCTTGCTGTATCCCGAGTTACACAGTCTAATCTTCGAGATGTTGTTTCCGCTGCTTTGCGCCTCGCAGATGGCGCAGAAAATCCTGAACTTGGCCAAGCGTTTCGTTCTCTCCTATGTTCTGTTGAAGTACCCGCACAGGGATGGTCAATTACCGAAATCGAGACGCCCCGAAATCCAGTCGGAGCAACTGACATCGTTGTGTTTCAGGCCGGTAAAGACTACTTTTTCCTGGAGACTCACTTAGAGTCCTGACGTTGCAACTGACCGCTTTGGGTCGGGAGCGGACGCTACAATACGTCTGCAACCGGCCAAA
>NZ_JBIMES010000085.1:0-554 GCF_051262535.1 Massilia sp. CMS3.1
CTCGCAAACCATCTCGAAGCTCCCGACTGGGCAAGGCTGGGAGAGCATCTTCCTGTTGAATGGATCGAGCAGGCGCTCGCGAGCACGGATGCGCTCAGTATCCGGCATCGACGCCTGCCTGCTGAGCAAGTGGTATGGCTGATGGTGGCGCTGGCGCTGTACCGTCACAAATCGATCAGCGAAGTGCTCGACGATCTTGGTTTGGCGATGCCGAGCGAGCAGACGCCGTTCGTGAGCAAGAGCGCAGCAGCGCAGGCGCGTCAGCGTGTCGGACCGGAGCCGTTGAAATGGCTGTTCGATCATTCAGCGAGAAATTGGGTGGCGCAAGACAAACGCGCCTATCTGTTCAAAGGGCTGCAGCTGTTCGCCATGGACGGTACGACCTTGCGCACCCACGATACAGAGAAGAACCGGGAACATTTCGGTGCGCAGGGCTACGTCGGCGGCACGGTTGCGAGCTATCCGCAAGTTCGCGGGGTCACGCTCACTGCGCTGACGACACACCTGGTGCATAGCGCTGCGTTCGGTCCTTATTCGACCAATGAAATGCTCTA
>NZ_JBIMES010000086.1:0-492 GCF_051262535.1 Massilia sp. CMS3.1
ATTCGCGTAACCCAAATTGCTCACATTTATAGATGAAATCCTTCAGTGTAGTCATCGCAGTGCTTGCCGCATTGGTGTTCGCTGCGTACGCGTACCTCTTCATGCCTTCTGTTTCTGCGTTACGTTCGGCGAACGTGGTCACCGTGCATTTTGAGCTGCTGGGTGAGTATCCAGAGGACATTGAAAGTATTGAAATAGTAGATGTAGCCAGCGGAGAAATTATTTGGCGCGTGAAAGCGCTAGGCGAGATGTTCCAACTCCACAATTTTAAGCTCGCGACTGGGCCAAATTCAGGGTTGCTAGAGCCGTTTTCGGGCCGTTTTCAGACTGAAATCCCGAAACAGAGTCCTTTTGAAATCAAACCACGGACCAGCTATCAGGCCACGGTATGCTTTGCAGGCTGGTTGAGAATCTGTAGGAATACGACATTCAGGTTTTGATCGCGGCCTGACGTTAACTGACGAGCTAGATGGCTTCGTGGGCGACCGCTTC
>NZ_JBIMES010000087.1:0-491 GCF_051262535.1 Massilia sp. CMS3.1
GCTGCCGTCACGCGTCGGTAGCCATAGCGCCCTTTGTGACGGGCGAAGAGCGTACTGATTTGCCCTTTCAAGGCCTCGTGTTTATCGTCCGCCTGAGCTGCCTTCTGTTGATAGTAGAAGGTGCTGCGCGCCAAGCCAGCCAGTTTCAGCAGGCCGGCAAGAGGGAAGTTTCGCCTCAGTTCAATGACTACTTGCGCTTTTTGCGCGTTGTCGTTCGCGGCTGTTGCTGCGCTTGAACCAAGGCTCTCAACTTTTTTAGGTAAGCCACCTCCATGCGCAGCTGGTTCACCTCGGTGACCAGCTCCTCGTGGGTACGGCCGGCTGCATCTGGCAGCAATTCTGTTTTTATGTCGGGCAGTTCGGGCATTTTCTTGGGGCGGCCGCGCTTGCGTGGCGTCAGGGCTTCTAAACCGCCCGCATCATAACAGCGCTTCCATCGCCCAATGCATCCGGCACTGCGAATATTGAACAACGCAGCAGCATCCCCATTA
>NZ_JBIMES010000088.1:0-462 GCF_051262535.1 Massilia sp. CMS3.1
AGTCCATATACGGACGTACCCTCGCATCTTCGTTCAGATGCTACGAATGACCCTACTGCAATTCCAAGCTAGTGTACTTACCGTTACTGGCGTTGAACATACTTGCTCGGAGTTCGTCTGTTCGCCGATCGGTGCGGTCGATCATGCAATCCAACGGCTCTGCCGGACTCGCCCATTTGCAATCTGCATCTCGCAGAGAAATCCAGATGCGCTGCGCGTTTTTTAACTTCTCGCGGTCTTTTTGTTCAAGCTGAGTCATCAGGCTTTTGTAGGCCTTGTTCAGCTTGTCATTTGCAGTTGCAAGCTCAGCTGGACGAGTGTCGCCATTTACGGCCCATGCGGGGTTGAGGAGCAATTGGCCGCTGACCAAAAGTAAGATTGGCAATCCCTGCCTGAACATAGGTGCTCCAATTGAGGAAGTCATGAGTAATCGCGGTCCTCTACGATGTCGACCACATAGAC
>NZ_JBIMES010000089.1:0-421 GCF_051262535.1 Massilia sp. CMS3.1
TCTTATCCCGCCTAGACCTGCAGGCTCTGACACTTTAGCGGTAGATTTTGCGCTATCTAAGTACATCCGTTCGGAGATTACCTTTGGCTTGACATGCGAAATGTTCCAAGCTTTGACGCATTCAGCAATTGGGCTCGGAAATCTGGAGGGCACCTCGAATAACCGGCGATTCTCACAGCGTCGGCGAGCGGAGCGCTTGAAATGTCGCCGGCCAAGTGTGAATGGCGCCGTTTCCCGGTCCTTTTTCAGGCCTCGGTCCTGAAATCCGGTGGTCCGGACGGACCTTGGGCGTCAGAACGCCTCGACCCCGGCCTCTTTCAAGTAGACCAGACGCTGCAAGTTGTAGGCCGCAACCTTCCAGGTCAGGTCAGGTGCAGCGTGGCACGCGCCAGGCCAATCGATCGCAGCGCCTTGCCTCCCG
>NZ_JBIMES010000090.1:0-417 GCF_051262535.1 Massilia sp. CMS3.1
ACTTTCGTTTCAAGGACGTATGGATGCGACCATTCAATGAGCACACAGAAGTTCCGGTAATCAAAGATTCGGAAAATGAAGGGCCGATACCTTCAGCATGGCGACCGACTCTAAAGAAGATCGTTGATGCCTTCGTTTGTCATGACTACCGTCTTGCGGATGGGGTTGCCGGAGTCGCTCCGGTCTCCGAGAAAACCGCGACGCAGATTCGGAAGTACATTCAAGGGTGCGGCGCAACGCTAGTATCACTTCCACAGGAGTCGTGGGCTACATCGGTGTGTATTTGGATGGGCGATCACTGGGACGCTCTGGTTGATCTCTGGACGGAAGAGGAAGGCAGAAGCGACCTCGTTTTGCAGGTTCACATATCAGAGGTGAGCAGTGAGCCTCTTGTGACCGTCTACATGGTCTACGTTC
>NZ_JBIMES010000091.1:0-401 GCF_051262535.1 Massilia sp. CMS3.1
TGAACTGACCCCGTAAAGTTGGACGGTTAGGTCTAGTGAACGGCCAAGGGCTGGGTTCTGTATTGAACAGGACTCAGCCCTTTTAGCTTCATCTTGATGCGGTCGTGATTGTAGTAGTGAATGTACTTCTTGAGGCCGGTTTGCAGCTCGTCGACGCTGCTGAATTTATTCAAGTAGAAAAACTCTGACTTCAGCACGGCGAAGAAGCTTTCCATTGAGGCGTTATCGAGGCAATTCCCCTTGCGTGACATGCTCTGCACAACGCACTTTTCCCTTAGAGCCCGTTGGTAGGCTGGCATTCGATACTGCCATCCCTGGTCCGAATGCAGGATCGGCTTGTCGTCTGGCTTGAGCTTGGCCAGCGCCTTCTTGAGCATGATGCCTACCAGGCTGAACTCCGG
>NZ_JBIMES010000092.1:0-399 GCF_051262535.1 Massilia sp. CMS3.1
GTCCGCTTTTGGCCGGTAGCAGTCTACCAGCGAAGGACCGCAACCGACCCTAAGCAGGCCTACCCAGCGTCAAGTTCACTCATTTTTTCAGAACCCAAAAAATGATAGCGATTGCGAAGGCCAGATAAGTGAAGAATAGCGATGCTTGTCGAAGTCGCCACCCTATGCCAGTGAAGTCAGTTTTCGGGTGCGAATAGAAGAGTTTAAAAAAACTTCTCTTCCCAGGGAGCAGAAGAAAGCTAGCAACGCCCCCACATACGGCCACGACGACACAGCAGGCAAAAACCGCACGAGCCAACCAGACGCTTTCGATCATAGAATCTTCTTCCTATTTGCTTGCTGAAATTATCTAGTACGGCCGAATCCATTGAATGCAAGACAGAACGTCCGCTCCTGGCC
>NZ_JBIMES010000093.1:0-391 GCF_051262535.1 Massilia sp. CMS3.1
TCTGGCGAACAAAAATGCCCGGACCGTATGGGCGCTGCTGACCCGCAGCGATCAGCGCTTCCGTGCCGGTTACGCGCCAGCCAGCGCATAACCGGAACGGTAGAGTACACGCAGCAAGCCAGAACTAGCGATCAGCTGAAATAGGAGGATCTCTCAGGTTGTACACGCAGGAACGAAGTGATGGCGAAATAGGTAAGACCGTGGTTGAGCAAACCTGCAATGCGACATGCGCTTCGAGCGCGCGGTTCTGATAAGGTCTCGACCAGCGTATTCCATCAGGGACAGAGGCGACGGCCTCAACAAAGTCCGGATATATGGCCGCAACCTTTCCTACTCGCTGTCACCCATTCTCTGCTTGGCAAACTGCGGACGTCCATATATGTCGCATTAG
>NZ_JBIMES010000094.1:0-389 GCF_051262535.1 Massilia sp. CMS3.1
TGCGAAGCAGTTGATCGAAGCGATTCCGGAAGAATCGCTCACCGTTTTCGACCGGGGCTTCCTGTCGGCCGAGATTCTGTGCAGCCTGACGAGCAGTGGCGCCGAGCGGCACTTCCTCATCCCGGCCAAGTCCAATACCAAATGGGAAGTGCTCGATGGCAGCGACAACGATGCAGTAGTACGCATGCGTGTGTCACCGCAAGCGAGGAAGAAATCTCCGGAGCTGCCCGAATTCTGGGAAGCGCGCGCTATCACCGTCGTTGACGTCCAGGCGCGCAAGCGCATCCTGCTGACCTCGCTGCGCGACCGTCAACGCTACAAGCCTGCCGACATCGTCGCCTTGTACGACAAGCGCTGGGGAATCGAGACAAGCTATCGAGAACTCAAGC
>NZ_JBIMES010000095.1:0-389 GCF_051262535.1 Massilia sp. CMS3.1
CGCGAAGCAGTTGATCGAAGCGATTCCGGAAGAATCGCTCACCGTTTTCGACCGGGGCTTCCTGTCGGCGGAGATTCTGTGCAGCCTGACGAGCAGTGGCGCCGAGCGGCACTTCCTCATCCCGGCCAAGTCCAATACCAAATGGGAAGTGCTCGATGGCAGCGACAACGATGCAGTAGTGCGCATGCGTGTGTCACCGCAAGCGAGGAAGAAATCTCCGGAGCTGCCCGAATTCTGGGAAGCGCGCGCCATCACCGTCGTTGACGTCCAGGCGCGCAAGCGCATCCTGCTGACCTCGCTGCGCGACCGTCAACGCTACAAGCCGGCCGACATCGTCGCCTTGTACGACAAGCGCTGGGGAATCGAGACAAGCTATCGAGAACTCAAGC
>NZ_JBIMES010000096.1:0-360 GCF_051262535.1 Massilia sp. CMS3.1
ATAGGAATCCCCTCCAGCGACAAAAGTTGTACCTTGAAATCACTCGCAGCTTTCTTGCGTTCAGCCTCTATCGCTTTGGCATCGTCATCAGTCATGCTCGCCTTGATCATAAAAACCGAAGCTTCGGCATCCGTCCAAGCACCTGTCTTGATCAGCGCAGCTTTCATCCCGTCCAACTTGGCTCGGGAGCTTTTATCCTGGTTTTTGAATTTATCCAGCGCGTCATTTAACTCGCGATTAAAGCCGGCAGCGTACTGCTGCGCGTATTCAGCTTTATCGCAGTCTTCTTTATGTTCAGCTTGCGCATGGGCGCCAACCAGGGAAGTCGACAGCAGGAGTAGAGCGTAGATTTTTCTCATG
>NZ_JBIMES010000097.1:0-348 GCF_051262535.1 Massilia sp. CMS3.1
CGACGCAGTCCAGCTGAAGGCGACCTCGCCGATCAAACAGGCCGCGCGCATCAAGGCACCACTGCTGCTCGCCTACGGAAACCTGGACCCACGCGTACCGATCTATCACGGACGTCAGTTCCTTTCCGCCATCAGGCCGTACAACAAACAGGTCGAATGGATTGCGTATCCAGACGAAGGCCATGGCTGGTACCTGCCGAAGAACCGGGTAGCATTTTGGGGGCGCGTCGAGACTTTTCTCCAAAAGTATATCGGCGACGTTACCAAAAAAAGAATAGAACCTTAGAAACGAGTCATGCTTGTATATGAACTGAGCAATGGGCTGGAGCGGAAAGTCGCTGCAAGTCC
>NZ_JBIMES010000098.1:0-340 GCF_051262535.1 Massilia sp. CMS3.1
TTGCGTCACGTCGGCTACGTTGCCAGCGGTGCCGACGACGGTATGAACCAGCCCGGTCGCCATGTCCACGCCAACGTGTGCCTTCATGCCAAAGTGCCAGTCGTTGCCTTTCTTCGACTGATGCATCTCCGGATCGCGCTCCTTGTCGCGGTTCTTGGTCGACGGTGGCGCTGCGATCAAGGTGGCGTCCACGATGGTCCCTTCGCGCATCGTCAGGCCCTTGCTGGCAAGGTGGCCCTTGATCTCATCGAAGATGCGGCGCGTCAGCGCATTCTCTTCGAGCAAACGGCGGAACTTTAGCAGCGTCGTCGCGTCAGGAGCCGATTCGTGCGAGAGGTCG
>NZ_JBIMES010000099.1:0-338 GCF_051262535.1 Massilia sp. CMS3.1
AGGCAAGTCCTACTTCGGCTACAAGGTCTCGGCCAACGCCGACAAGCGCTACAAGCTCGTGCGCAAGATCAAGGTGAGCACGGCCAGCGAACACGACACCATGCATTTCGAGGACGTGCTCGATCCTGCCAACACGAACCGCAACATCCTGGCCGACAAGGGCTACGTCGATGGCGAGCGCGAAGCGCGACTGAGCAAACAAGGCTGGCGCATGCACATCCAGCGCAAACGCAGCAAGGACAAGCCGATCTCCGACGCCCAGCAGCGCCGCAATCATCGCATCGCCAAGATACGTGCGCGCATTGAGCACGTGTTCGCCGGCCTGGCACAGATGGGAA
>NZ_JBIMES010000100.1:0-334 GCF_051262535.1 Massilia sp. CMS3.1
GCGATGGCAGTTGCGCGCGGCAAAAGCACTTTTGCGACTGCTTACGTGGGTGTCGTGCCTCCAGGTTCCATTTCACTTTGTCCTGACCTGTGCGGACCGCAACCGCTAGCCGATTCCAGGGGTGAGATCAGAGTCAGCGGCGCCCCTAAATTACTGAAATTCAATTTGCATCCAAACCCCGTGTCCCTATTGAACGCCAAGCCGACCGTCTGGTTCAACGCCGATGTAGAGGTGACTGACTGATCACCCCCAGGGTATTACGTCGACGTCACCTCTTCTGATGTCGGCTCCGGGTCGGTTGCGGTCCTTCGCTGGTAGACTGCTTCCGGCCAAA
>NZ_JBIMES010000101.1:0-300 GCF_051262535.1 Massilia sp. CMS3.1
GCCTGTAGCAGTCGGGCCCAGTGGTGCGCGCCGCTACACGCTTCCATCCCGATCTCGCAGCCCGGCTCGATCCTGTCGAGCAGTACTTTGATCCAATCACCACGGACCAGCTTGCGCCGCCAGACCGTCGTTTCCGAGCGGTCTACGCCGTGCAGTTGAAAGACATTTTTTGCCAGATCGACCCCAACGCGGATAAGCTTCATGGTGGACTCCTTCTTTCCAAACCGGTTGTCTGGAAACTCCAGTTTGGCACTAACGTGCCCTCAGGGGGAGGAGGAGTCCATCCCATTGCTTCGGGTC
>NZ_JBIMES010000102.1:0-294 GCF_051262535.1 Massilia sp. CMS3.1
TGGACGACGCGATGAGACGGCTGAATTGATGACTTTTTATTGCGAGCAGGCTGTAGGCTTCTGCCGCGAAGTGGGCTTGTCGGACGAGACTTTTTTCGTTTCGTTGATGGGCATGTTTAGCCAGTCCTTGAAGTTGACCACGACACTTAGCCCGGTAAAACGCGGTAACTTGCTAGAGCGTCTTCACGAAGTAAGTCGGCTCAGCCATGATTTTGGCTACGGGCTTGGTGATGAAATGGATGACCTTCTAGCGGACTACTCAGCTTTGGACTGACCGGCGGCCGCTTTCGGCCA
>NZ_JBIMES010000103.1:0-291 GCF_051262535.1 Massilia sp. CMS3.1
GATATGGTAGGAGAGCGTTCTGTAAGCCTGCGAAGGTGAGGTGTGAACCTTGCTGGAGGTATCAGAAGTGCGAATGCTGACATGAGTAGCGATAATGGGGGTGAAAAGCCTCCACGCCGTAAGCCCAAGGTTTCCTGTTCAACGTTCATCGGAGCAGGGTGAGTCGGCCCCTAAGGCGAGGCAGAGATGCGTAGCTGATGGGAAGCAGGTTAATATTCCTGCACCGTCGTATGATGCGATGGGGGGACGGATCGCGGAAGGTTGTCTGACTGTTGGAATAGTCAGTTTCTG
>NZ_JBIMES010000104.1:0-290 GCF_051262535.1 Massilia sp. CMS3.1
CTTGCTGCCTTTGCGCTGGATGTGCATGCGCCAGCCTTTTTTGCTCAGTCGTGCTTCGCGCTCGCCATCGACGTAGCCCTTGTCGGCCAGGATGTTGCGCTTCGTGTTGGCGGGATCGAGCACGTCCTCGAAATGCGTGGTGTCGTGTTCGCTGGCCGTGCTCACCTTGATCTTGCGCACGAGCTTGTAGCGCTTGTCGGCGTTGGCCGAGACCTTGTAGCCGAAATAGGACTTGCTATGCTTCTTGGTACAGCGCGCGTCCGTGTCCTTCTGGCGGCGTTTGGCTGGCT
>NZ_JBIMES010000105.1:0-283 GCF_051262535.1 Massilia sp. CMS3.1
CATTCGGCAGCTTGGCACGAAGGTCAACCACAAGACGGTTCAAAACCTGATGGGTCAGCTCGGCCTGAAGTCACTGGTTCGCCCCAAGAAGTACCGTTCGTATGTAGGTGAGGTTGGTCACGCAGCGCCGCATGTCCTGCAGCGGCGCTTCAACGCGATAGAGCCAAATCAGAAATGGGTGACCGACGTCACCGAGTTCAACGTCGCCGGCGAAAAACTGTATTTGTCCCCCGTCATGGACTTGTACAACGGAGAGATCATCGCTTTCGAGACATCGAAACGC
>NZ_JBIMES010000106.1:0-283 GCF_051262535.1 Massilia sp. CMS3.1
TATTCGGCAGCTTGGCACGAAGGTCAACCACAAGACGGTTCAAAACCTGATGGGTCAGCTCGGCCTGAAGTCACTGGTTCGCCCCAAGAAGTACCGTTCGTATGTAGGTGAGGTTGGCCACGCAGCGCCGCATGTCCTGCAGCGGCGCTTCAACGCGATAGAGCCAAATCAGAAATGGGTGACCGACGTCACCGAGTTCAACGTCGCCGGCGAAAAACTGTATTTGTCCCCCGTCATGGATTTGTACAACGGAGAGATCATCGCTTTCGAGACATCGAAACGG
>NZ_JBIMES010000107.1:0-275 GCF_051262535.1 Massilia sp. CMS3.1
GAAAGATCATCTGTGCGCATTCGCTGTATCACTTCAAGCCGGAACTGCATGCTGTAATGGCTGAACTTTTTTTTCAACCCATCGGCCCCATGGGCGCGGTACAGCTTGACCCAGGTCTCCAGGCTCTTGCGTGGAACGCTGTACAACTCGGCGACACGCTGATACCCCAAAGTGCCAGCCAGATACTCACGGACGACTTTGAGCTTGAGCTGTTCATCGTACTTCGTCATGAAAAAACCCCCAAAAGTTGTGTCCAACTTTTGGGGGTCAGTTCA
>NZ_JBIMES010000108.1:0-274 GCF_051262535.1 Massilia sp. CMS3.1
CCTGCCGAGCACCGCTTGGCGCCGCCGCGGCACCCGCAAACGAACGGCATGGTCGAGCGCTTCAACGGCCGCATCAACGAATTGCTGCAGCAGACCCGCTTTGACAGCCGTATCGATCTCGAGACGACTTTGCTGAACTATTTGAAGCTGTACAACCACCACATTCCGCAACGCGCGCTCGATGCAAAGACGCCCATCCTGGCCCTCAAGGAATGGCAGCAGAAGCGGCCAGAATTATTCGTTAAGCGGGTTTATGAACAGGCGGGACTTGACA
>NZ_JBIMES010000109.1:0-273 GCF_051262535.1 Massilia sp. CMS3.1
GAGCTAATCCCCCATGGGCATAACGTGGTAGGGCTGGTTGGACTCGAACCAACGACCCCCGCGTTATCAACACGGTGCTCTAACCAGCTGAGCTACAGCCCCGAAACTGTGTTCTTTGTTCAACAGTCGATAAGTGTGGACGTTTAATGATGAGACTTTTCAATCTCCGGTGCTACTCTAGAAAGGAGGTGATCCAGCCGCACCTTCCGATACGGCTACCTTGTTACGACTTCACCCCAGTCACGAATCCTACCGTGGTAAGCGCCCCCCTTA
>NZ_JBIMES010000110.1:0-259 GCF_051262535.1 Massilia sp. CMS3.1
CGCATGACAATGCGTACTCTGGGTAGTAACAAATCAACAAACATGCAACAAGCTGTACTCTTATTCTTATAAACGCTTTCTGGTTAGTCGCCAGAAGCTAACGTTATAGGGACAAGCGAATAAGTGCACATGGTGGATGCCTTGGCGATTACAGGCGATGAAGGACGTAGTAGCTTGCGATAAGCTGCGGGGAGCGAGCAAACACGCTTTGATCCGCAGATTTCCGAATGGGGAAACCCGGCCTTTTAGGTCATTGCAT
>NZ_JBIMES010000111.1:0-258 GCF_051262535.1 Massilia sp. CMS3.1
AGCGGACACGTCAATTTTTATCCCTAAATTTTAAGTAGATGAAGAAATCAAAAGGTTTTGCAATCGTTGCAGGTATGTTTGGCTTGAGTAGCGCTAGCCTCTGCCTGGGCCACCAATATGGCGTTGCAGCCGGAATGGCCGGAGTCGCCTTTTTGTATGCTGCCATTGCATACCGAATGAAAAAGACTGGGCAGTAGCTTCGGGACTTTGCCGCCAAACACTGAGCTTTACGCTCACTTGTACTTCCGCTTTGGGTCG
>NZ_JBIMES010000112.1:0-252 GCF_051262535.1 Massilia sp. CMS3.1
TAATGCCGTTCAGTTAAGGTAGTTTCTTCACCTTACGAACGGCATAGCGCTTCGGCGTTG
The DNA here is from genome assembly GCF_051262535.1 of Massilia sp. CMS3.1. NCBI lineage: Bacteria > Pseudomonadati > Pseudomonadota > Betaproteobacteria > Burkholderiales > Oxalobacteraceae > Massilia > Massilia sp. CMS3.1. Next base: position 61 of record NZ_JBIMES010000112.1, read on the forward strand.
CCTTGACGGCCCGGTCGCATTTGCGGCCGGGCCGTTCGTCCTTGAGCAGGCTAACCAACCTTTCGCGCAAATGCTTCATCAAGGCGGGTAGTTTTCCATACGACCTTGTCACGCCAGCCCAATGTAGTTCGAACTGGATCAGGTGGAAGGCACGGATGAAGCTCACCTCGGTCGGTTCGCACTTGACCGCCA
>NZ_JBIMES010000113.1:0-251 GCF_051262535.1 Massilia sp. CMS3.1
AGCTCAGGAGGAAAGGAGCGATTGCTCGGTATTAGCAAACGAGGCGATGCTTACCTGCGCAGTTTGCTGGTGCATGGCGCCCGGGCTGTCATCCGAACAGCGCAAGCGAAAACGGATCGATTGAGTATCTGGGTGATGCATATTGCGATGACGCGACACCCGAATATTGCCGCGGTAGCGTTGGCGAACAAGACGGCCCGTATCGCTTGGGCAATGCTCACTAAAGGAACCGACTACCAACCTAAAGCCGC
>NZ_JBIMES010000114.1:0-249 GCF_051262535.1 Massilia sp. CMS3.1
CAAGGGGGGCGCTTACCACGGTAGGATTCGTGACTGGGGTGAAGTCGTAACAAGGTAGCCGTATCGGAAGGTGCGGCTGGATCACCTCCTTTCTAGAGTAGCACCGGACGAGAGTCCAGTCATTGAACGCTCACACTTATCGACTGTTGAACAAAGAACACAGTTTCGGGGCTGTAGCTCAGCTGGTTAGAGCACCGTGTTGATAACGCGGGGGTCGTTGGTTCGAGTCCAACCAGCCCTACCAGACCG
>NZ_JBIMES010000115.1:0-248 GCF_051262535.1 Massilia sp. CMS3.1
TTGCTGCCGTCCACTTCGAAACCGATGATGCTGACGTAATTGCCGCGGTTATCCCAGGCGGTCTTGTTCGTCGAATTCGTTGGCGGCACGATCTTGGCGCCCCACTTCGTGGTCGACACCCAGTAGATGCGGCCGGCGGCGGTGCCGTTGCCCGTGGTCTTGAAGCCACCGGCATAGGTGCCTGGCGCCACGAACACGGTCGTGTTCGCCTTGATCGCTGCCTTGGCGGCGCGGGCCAGGGTCTTGAA
>NZ_JBIMES010000116.1:0-247 GCF_051262535.1 Massilia sp. CMS3.1
CTCAATCAACGGCAGGAAACGAATCGCCCAACGGTTGATCGTCGAATGGTCCACCGACACGCCACGCTCTTCCATGAGCTCTTCGATGTGCCGGTAGCTGAGCGGGTAGGCCACGTACCATCGGATGCAGACCAAGACGACGTCAATCGGGAAACGCATTCCTTTGAAGCTGACCATGTCGGATCGTCAATGTGCGGCGTTGCCGTCTACTCGATCGGGGCCACCGCTCGGCTAACGCGACAAAACC
>NZ_JBIMES010000117.1:0-228 GCF_051262535.1 Massilia sp. CMS3.1
ATGAACAACTGGGTCTTCAACCCAATCGGCGGCGGCTTCGCCAGCGGCCAGACGATCAAGGAATCGCTGGACGTGAACGGCAATGCCTTCATCCAGATCACCCCAACCGGCGGCACCAGCTTCTCGTTCACCGAGCACGCTGTGTTCAACATCGTCCAGGCTGACGCCAACGGCAAGCTGTTCCCTGTGAACTACCCAGGCGGCAACATCACCGCAACCTTCGTCGGT
>NZ_JBIMES010000118.1:0-226 GCF_051262535.1 Massilia sp. CMS3.1
TCGTGGGCTATGGCGAGATCTGCTAACTTTCGACGAGCGTATCGAAGAACTCGACCAGGAAATCGCACAAATTGCTCGGCAAGACCCGGTAGCTCTACGTTTACAGCAAGTGCGTGGTATCGGGCCCCTTACTGCGACAGCATTGCTGGCAACGGTTGGCGATGCGAGTCAGTTTTCCAACGGGCGACAGATGGCTGCTTCGTTTGGGCTAACGCCCAAACAAAAC
>NZ_JBIMES010000119.1:0-219 GCF_051262535.1 Massilia sp. CMS3.1
TGCTTCTTGGTCCAGCGCGCGTCCGTGTCCTTCTGGCGGCGTTTGGCTGGCGCCCAGTCCGCCGGCATCGCGCCTTGGCCAACCAACGCCTTCTCTTGCTTGCTCAGCGATTGTTTGGGGGCCTGTACGATGCTCGCGTCGACCATCTGACCGCCACGCGCGATGTAGCCGTGTTTGGACAGCTGGCGATTGACTGCGTCGAAAACGCTTTCACTGGCG
>NZ_JBIMES010000120.1:0-205 GCF_051262535.1 Massilia sp. CMS3.1
AGCGGACCTAGCTAGAGAGCCAAGCCTGAACTAGCACACGTTATGGCACGGTAACTTTTTTCGCTTGCGCTTCCGCTGCGACCTTAGATTCGAGTAACTTCCACGCCCGCTCCGTGGCAGCATACAAAACGTCAGCTTTGCTAATCGCATTTGGTCCAAGCAAACACGTCGCACGCAATTCCGCAGCTTTGTTGCCCCCGGCTAT
>NZ_JBIMES010000121.1:0-201 GCF_051262535.1 Massilia sp. CMS3.1
GGTTGTGTCGCGTTAGCGATTTGAGGCTCAGATTTGCTGGCGAGGAGTGGGCCGCTTTCAAACTGGACGGATTTGTCCTGCCAACGCATAAAATTGGTCGGCGAACGATGTGCGAGCAACGCCTTCAATCTTGAACTGGTCCTTGCGGATCATGTGCATGAGCTCGATGCCGGCGAGCACGTTGGCCGCTGCACGAAAGGA